>NZ_JBHTUY010000005.1:0-298661 GCF_042793335.1 Isoptericola sp. NPDC056573 | reverse complement strand
GGTGCGCGGCGGTGTTTGTTGTCCCGTGGGGGGGGGGGGGGGCGGGGGGGGGGGGGGGGGGGGGGGGCGGGGGGGGGGGGGGGCCCCCCCCGGCGGGGTGGTTCAGGAGTAGACGGAGCCCAGGAGGCCGGCGAGCACGCCGCCCACGAGCGGGCCGGCGACGGGCACCCAGGAGTACGCCCAGTCGCTGGACCCCTTGCCCTTGATGGGCAGGAACGCGTGCGCGATGCGGGGCCCGAGGTCTCGGGCGGGGTTGATGGCGTACCCGGTCGGGCCACCGAGGCTGGCACCGATCGCGACCACGATGAAGGCGACGGCGAGCGGCCCGAGCCCGGACGGGGTCTTGCCCGAGACGACGACGAAGAACACCAGCACGAAGGTCGCGATGACCTCGGTGATGAAGTTCCAGGTGTAGGAGCGCACCTCCGGGCCCGTGGAGAACACGGCGAGCTTCGTGGCCCCGGGGGCCTCCTGGTCGAAGTGCTTCTTGTACGCGATGAACGCGAGCACGGCACCGATGATGGCGCCGATCATCTGAGCTGCGAAGTAGATGAACATGTTGCTCACGGTCGGCTCGATGGTGGCGGTGATCCGCCCCTCGGGCCCGGTGAGCGTGGCGAACGGCATGTCCGCGGTGTACAGCCCGAGCGTCACGGCCGGGTTGAGGTGAGCGCCGGACTTGTAGGCGGTGAAGACGCCCGCGAAGACCGCGAGGCCCCACCCGAAGTTGATCAGCAGCCAGCCGCCGTCAAAGCCCTTGGTCCTGGGCAGGATGACGTTGGCGACCACTCCGGCACCGAGCAGGATCAGCGTCGCGGTCCCGAGGATCTCGGACCAGAACGCCTGCATGATCAATGAGTCCATCGTCGGATCTCTTTCTCTTGAGGGACCTCGTTGTCCTCTCCGGGGTCGGAGAGAGCCCGCGACGGGCGGAGCCCTGCGGGAGACCGGCCGGGTATCCGGCCGGGGGCGGATCAGCCCCGCAGGGGCTGCATGGCGGCGACGTCGGCGGCTCGGAGGCGTACGGCCTCCGCGCTGGCGTCGTCGGGCTCGTCCTCCGCCGCGTCCTCGGCCTGGGCGCGGGCGGTGTAGGCGTCGATCTCGGCCTGCTTGGTCGCGTCGTCCCAGCCGAGCAGCGGCGCCGCGATGTCGGCGATCTCGGGCAGTGCGGCCAAGCCGCGGTCCGCGACCTCGTACACGAGGCGGGTGCGGTGCAGCAGCAGGTCCTCGAGGTGCAGCGCGCCCTCGTGGCTGACCCCGAAGTGGATCTCGGCGCGCAGGTACGCGGGGGCGCCCTCCAGCGGGCGGGCGAGCGACGGGTCCTGCTCGCACAGCTCCACGAGCTGGCGCAGCGACGAGCCGTACCGGTGCAGCAGGTGGTCGACCATCTGCGGCTTCCAGCCGTACTTGGCGGCCCAGGTGCGGGCGAGGCGGCGCGTGGCCTGCAGGCCGACGGCGCCCAGCAGCGGGATCTGGTGCGTGATCGACGGCAGCGCGGCGGCGCGCTGGCCGATGGCGAAGTCCACGGCGTCCTTCGCCATCACGCGGTAGGTGGTGAGCTTGCCGCCGGCGATGACGGTGAGGCCGGGCACCGGGCTGGCGACGGTGTGCTCGCGCGACACCTTGGCGGAGCTCGTGCCCTCCTTGGTGCCGGGCTGCAGCAGCGGGCGCAGGCCGGCGTAGGTGCCGATGATGTCGTCGCGCGACAGGGGGTGGGCCAGCACCGCGTTCGCATGGTCGAGGATGTAGTCGATGTCCTGCGCGGTGGCGACCGGGTGGGTCGGGTCCTGGGTCCACGGGGTGTCGGTCGTGCCGACCACCCAGTACCGGGACCACGGGATGACGAACAGCACCGACTTCTCGGTCTGCAGGATCAGGCCGACGGTGCCCTTGATGCGCTCGCGCGGGACGACGATGTGCACGCCCTTGGAGGCGAGCACCCGCAGGCCGCCGGTGTCGCCGGCGAGCGCCTCCGTGTCCTCGGTCCACACGCCGGTGGCGTTGATGACGTGCCGGGCGCGGACGGTGATCTCCTCGCCGCTCTCGAGGTCCGTGAGGACGGCGCCGTTCACCGCGCCGGTGGCGCCCTTGGTGAGCGCCACGACCTGGGTGCGGGACGCCGCGTGCGCGCCGTAGCTGACGGCGGTGCGCACGAGCGTGGACACGAGCCGGGCGTCGTCGACGGAGGCGTCCCAGTACTGCACGGCGCCGATGGCGGCGTCGTGCGCGAGGTCGGGGAACTTGGTCGACATCCGGCGTCGCGACAGGTGCCGGTGCAGCGGCATGGCGCGACGTCCCGGGGCGAGGGACGCGAGCGTGTCGTAGAGCGCGATGCCGGCGCCGACGTACGCGCGCTCCCACAGCCGGTGCTCCAGCGGGTACAGGAACGGCACGGGCTTGACGAGGTGCGGGGCGATGTCCTTGAGCAGGAGGTCGCGTTCGGTGAGCGCCTCCTTGACGAGGTGGAAGTCGAGCATCTGCAGGTAGCGCAGCCCGCCGTGCACCAGCTTGCTGCTGCGACTGGACGTGCCCGACGCCCAGTCCTGCGCCTCGACGATCGCGGTCGACAGGCCGCGGGTGGCGGCGTCGAGCGCGATGCCGGCGCCGGTGACCCCGCCGCCGACGACGAGCACGTCGAGCTCGCCGCTGGGGGTCTGGGAGCCCTTGAGCGCGGCGAGGGCCTGGGTGCGTGACTCGGCGGTGAGCCGGGTGGAGGCCATCGTTGTTCCTTCCGATCGACGACCCTCCCAGGTCAGCACCGCCAGCACGTCCGCGCAACCTGGGTGCACAAACGTGCAAGGGTGCATGCTGGTGGCATGGCGAGCTACCGGGAACGCGACGTGGTGATGGCCGCGACGATGTACTACCTGCAGGACATGAAGATGGAGACGATCGCGCGGCACCTGCGCACCTCCCGCTCCACCGTCTCCCGTCTGATCAAGCGCGCGCGGGACACCGGCGTCGTCGAGATCACGCTGCGGCCCGGCCCGTCCCGGGCGCCCGGCCTCGGTCAGGAGATCGCCGAGCGGCACGGCATCGACGCGTACGTGGTGCCCGTCTCCGACTCCGCCACCGACGACGACCGGCTGCAGCAGGTGTCCATCACCACCGCACGGCTCCTGGCGCGCTGGTTCGACTCCGACATGGTGCTCGGGGTGGCCTGGGGCACCACGCTCGCCGCGATCACCGAGCACCTGCCCCACAAGCCCACCCGCGGGTCCGCCGTCGTGCAGCTCAACGGCGCGGCCAACACCCGGACCTCGGGCATGAGCTACGCGGGCGACCTGATCTCCGGGTTCGGCACGGCCTTCGACGCGTCCGTCCACTACTTCCCCGTGCCGGCGTTCTTCGACTTCGCCGAGACGAAGGCCGCGATGTGGCGCGAGCGTTCCGTGCGCCGCGTGCTCGACGTCCAGGGCCGCGCCGACATCGCCCTCTTCTCCGTGGGCGCCCTCACCGGCGGCGTGCCCTCGCACGTGTACTCCGCCGGGTACCTCGAGGCCGACGACGTGGCCGTGCTGGACGCTGAGGGCGTGGTGGGCGACGTCTGCACCGTCTTCGTGCGCGCCGACGGCACCTACCGCGACATCTCCCTCAACGCCCGGGCCACCGGCCCCGTGCCCGCCGAGCTGCGCCGCATCCCGCGCCGGCTGTGCGCCGTCGCGGGGGCCAACAAGGTGGCGCCGCTGCGGGCGGCGCTCGCGGCCGGCGTCGTCACGGACCTCGTGATCGACGAGGTCACGGCCGCCGCGCTCGTGGAGGAACCGTGAACGTCCGTGCACCGGGACGCCCGCGCCGGGGCGGGGCGCCGACCGTAGAGTGACCGCGTGCTTCCGGAACCGCCCGGGGACCGCCGGCCCCAGGACCACGGCGCGTCGTTCGCCGTCCGCTCCGCGATGCCGGCCGACATGCGTGGGGTGCGCCGTCTCGTGGAGCCGTACGCCGAGCGGCGCATCCTCCTGGCGAAGGAGATGGTCGGCTACTACGAGGCGGTGCAGGAGTTCCTCGTCGCCGCGGACGTGGACGGGGGCGTCGTGGGGTGCGGCGCGCTGCACGTCATGTGGGACGACCTCGCGGAGGTGCGCACCCTCGCCGCCGACCCGGCCTGGCGCGGCCGCGGCGTGGGGCACGCGATCGTCGAAGGCCTCGTCGAGAGGGCGCGGCGGCTCGGGCTGCGCCGGGTGTTCTGCCTGACGTTCGAGGTCGGCTTCTTCCGCACCCACGGGTTCCGCGAGATCGACGGCACACCCGTCGACGCCGAGGTGTACGCCGAGCTGCTGCGCTCGCACGACGACGGCGTCGCCGAGTTCCTGGACCTGGCGCGGGTGAAGCCCAACACGCTCGGCAACACCCGGATGCTGCTCGAGCTCTGAACCGCCCGCCCGAGCGTCCGCGGCGGACCTAGGCGGGCAGGTGGTACCGGCCGGCGTCGTCCTGCTCGACGAGCCCGTCCTCGACCAGCCCGCCGAGACAGCGGTCGACCTGGCTCTGGTCGGGGCCGGAGTCGGCGAGCAGGGCGCGCGGCACGGGCTCGACGGCGGCGCGCAGCGCGGCCATGACGCGGCCGCGCACCTGGCGGTCGGTGCCGTGCCAGGCCTGCGTGCGACGGCGGTGCGCGTGGGCGTCGGGCGGGTGGCCGGCCGCGCGCCAGGCGCACAGGTCGGCGACCGGGCAGGCGCCGCAGCGCGGCGCGCGGGCGGTGCACACCACGGCGCCCAACTCCATCGACGCGGCCGCCCAGCGTGCGGCGGTCGCCTCGTCGGCGGGCACGACGCCCGCCGCGAGGCCGCGCTCCGCGGCCGTGGGGGCGGGCGCGCCGAGCGCGGTGCCCCCCAGCGTGCGGGCCAGGACGCGGCGCACGTTGGTGTCCACGACGACGGAGCGGCGCCCGAACGCGAACGCGCGCACCGCGGCCGCCGTGTACTCGCCGATCCCGGGAAGCGCCCGCAGGGCCTCCTCGTCGTCGGGGACCCCGCCGTCGTGCCGCGCGACGATCGCGCCCGCGCACTGCTGCAGGCGCAGCGCGCGGCGGGGGTAGCCGAGCCGGTCCCAGGCCCGCAGCACGTCGGCCGTGGGGGCGGCGGCGAGGTCGGCGGGCGTCGGCCACCGCTCCAGCCAGACCCGCCACACCGGCTCGACCCGGACCACCGGCGTCTGCTGCAGCATCACCTCGCTGACGAGCACGCCCCACGGCGTGCGGTCCGGGCGCCGCCACGGCAGGTCGCGCGCGGCGTCGTCGAACCACGCGACCGTGCGCGCGACGAGCGGGTCCGTGGTGTCCGGTACGGACGGCGCGGACGGCGTCGAGCGGAGCGGGGCGGGGACGACGGGCACGGCGCCCATTCTGGCCCACGACCTGACAGGCCCAGCGCGGGGTGTACCTCCCTGTGAGCCTGACAACTCGGCGGGTGCGGTTGGCGGCGGCGCGGCTCCGCCGCAGGTGGGGACACGCGTCGTACGGTGGCGCCGCGGCACGGATCGAGACGGAGGGGTGGCCCGTGGCACGTGCGGAGGACGGGCGTCGAGGTGGCAGCACCTCGCGTGGCTCCGGCGCGCGTTCCGGTGCGGGTCGCTCCGGCTCCTCGGGCGCGGGGCGGTCCGGCGGCGGGACGCGCAGGACGACGTCGGGTGGCGCCCAGGGCGCGTCGAAGGGCACCGCGAAGGGCACCGGCAAGGGCGCGTCCAGGAGCACCGGCAGGGCCGGCGCGAAGAGCTCGGCGCAGGGCGGCTCGCGCAGCGGCACCTCCAAGTCCGGCACTTCACGGGCCGGCACCTCACGGACCGGCGCGAACGTGTCCGGCCGCGCCTCCGGCGGCAGCTCGAGCAACCGGTCGTCGAGCACGCGGTCCTCGAGCACGCGGTCCTCGAGCACGCGGGGGACGTCGTCGCGCCAGTCGGGGACGCGGGCGCCGTCGTCCCGCGCGCAGGGCGCACGCCGGGGCGACCGCCGCGTCGCCACCGCGTCGCAGCTGGTGGCCCCGGGCGGTTCCCGCGCAGGCTCGCGCTCGGCGTCGTCCCGGCGGACGACGAGCCCCCGGTCGCGGAAGCCCGCGCCGCGCCGCGGCCGCCGTTCGCTGACCGTCTCCCTGCTGGTCGTGGTGCTGCTGTGCGGGGTCGGCGTCGCCGGCGGCTACGGCCTCGGGCAGGCGGTCGACGGCGCGCGGAGCCTGCTCGCCGGCCCGGAGAGCCTCCCCGCCGACAAGGTCGCGGCCCCCGAGCCCCTGAGCGTGGGCGGGCCCGCCACCACGTGCCGTGCCGACGCCGTCGAGCTCCGGCTCTCGTCGAGCGCGCCGACGGTGACGGCGGGGTCCCCGATGTCGTTCATGGTGCGCGTCACGAATGTGGGGCGGGTGCCGTGCCTGTTCGACGGCGCCGCCGCCAGCCGCGCGGTGACGATCACCGACGACACGGGCAAGGAGAAGGTGTGGTCGTCCGCGGAGTGCTCCGACGGCTCACGACCGCTGCTGCTCGGGCCCGAGGGTGTGGACGCCGGCGAGGTGCGCTGGACGTCGGTCCAGGGCTGCGGCAAGAAGGCGCCGGTCGTCGGGGCGGGCACCTACGAGGCGACCGCGTCCCTGGAGGACGTCCCGGGCGCGACCAGTGAGCCGCTGACGTTCACGGTCGCGGCGAAGGCGAAGGCGAGGACCACCCCGGAGCCGGGTGACGGCGCCGAGGGCGCGACCTCGGGTGCCACGGGCAAGGACGCGGCCGACGATGCGAAGTCCGACGATGCGAAGTCCGACGACGCGAAGTCCGACGACGCGAAGTCCGACGACGCGAAGTCCGACGACGCGAAGTCCGACGACGCCGAGGACGCCGCGGACCGTGCCGCGGACCGCACGACCACCTCGGACGAGAAGGCCGCGACGGACTGACGGTCCCGGGTCCGGGCGGCCCGTGGACCCGCCAGGCCCCGCTCGGGCGTCTGGCGTAGCGTGCCGGCGTGCTCGAACCCGTCCGCCCCGGCGACGTCCCGGACCTGACCGACTTCCTGCGCGGCGCCGACCTCACGGTGGCGGGGCTGACCGCGCCGGCGGTGCGCCTGTGGACCCGGCGCGACGACGAGGGGATCGCGGCGAGCGCGGGCTACGAGCTCAGCGCGGACAGCCGGCACGCGCTGATCCGCAGCACCGCCGTGCGGCCCGACCTGCGCGGGCGGGGAGCCGGGCTCGCGGCCGCGACGTTCGCCGTCGACCGGGCCCGGGAGTCCGGTGCGGCCACGGCGTGGCTGTTCTCGCGACGGTCGGGCCCGTTCTGGCAGCGGCTCGGCTTCACCCGCTCGACGACGGACGCACTCGCCGCGGCCCTGCCCGACGCGCAGCAGGTGCGGCTGTTCCGGCGGACCGGCCAGCTCGACCGGGAGGTCGCGTGGAGCCTCACGCTGCGCGGGTGAGACCGGTCGCGCCGGTCAGAGGGCTTCCGAACCCGTCGGACGGACGCCCCGTCAGACGTAGCGCTCCAGGATGCTGGACTCGGCGAGGCGGGACAGGCCCTCGCGCACGGCGCGGGCGCGCTGCTCGCCGACGCCGTCGACGGCCATGAGGTCGTCGACGCTCGCCGCGAGGAGCTTCTGCAGCCCGCCGAAGTGCCCGACCAGCCGCTCGATGATGGCGGCGGGCAGGCGCGGCACCTTGGACAGCAGGCGGTAGCCGTGGGGCGCGACGGCGGCATCGAGCGCCACCCCGCCGCCGGGCAGCTCCAGGACGCGGCCGATGTGGCCGAGGTCGAGCAGCTGCGCGGAGTCGAGGGCGGCGAGGTCGGCGTGCACGCCGGCGAGGGAGCGGCCGCTGCGTTCGAGCTCCACGTAGTCCCGGACGACGAAGTCGCGGTCGGCGCCGATACCGCCGATGAGCTCGTCGAGCTGGAGGGCGAGGAGGCGGCCGTCGGCGCCGAGCTCGACGACGTACCCGTCGATCTCCTCGGAGATGCGGCGCACCATCTCGAGGCGCTGGACGACGGAGCACACGTCGCGCACGGTGACGAGGTCCTCGATCTCCAGCGCGGACAGGGTGCCGGACACCTCGTCGAGGCGGGAGCGGTACCGCTCGAGGGTGGCGAGGGCCTGGTTGGCGCGGCCGAGGATGGTGTCCGGGTCCTCCAGCACGTGCCGGTGCGAGCCGACGTAGATCGCGATGATCCGCATCGACTGGCTGACGGAGATCACGGGCAGGCCGGACTGCTTGGCCACGCGCTCCGCGGTGCGGTGGCGGGTGCCGGACTCGCTGGTCTCGATCGACGGGTCGGGCAGCAGCTGCACGGCGGCGCGGCGGATGCGGGTGGCGTCGTGGTCGAGGACGCACGCGCCGTCCATCTTCGACAGCTCACGCAGCCGGGTGGCGGAGAACTGGACGTCCAGCTCGAAGCCGCCGGAGCACATCTGCTCGACCGTCTTGTCGAGCCCGAGCACGATGAGCGCGCCGGTGCGCCCGCGCAGGATGCGTTCCAACCCGTCGCGCAGCTCGGTGCCGGGGGCGACCGCGGCGAGGGTCTCCCTGAGCAGGGCATCGGAGTGCACGGAGGAGGGAGCCACGGGGGAATCCTACGACGTCAGGGGTCACTCGCCCCGGCGATCCGCCGATCGGACGCCGACCCCGGCGAGCTCGACCGCCTCGGCGAGGTGCCGGGCCTCGAGCAGCTGCATCCCGGCGGGTGCCTTGACCGACGTCCCGGCGGGGACGACGGCGCGCACGAAGCCCAGGCGGGCGGCCTCGCCGACGCGACGGTCCAGCCCGGTGACGGGCCGGATGTCGCCCGCGAGGCCCACCTCGCCGACCGCGACGGTGCCGGTGGGCAGCGGCTCGCCGGTGCGGGCCGAGACGATCGCGAGGGCGGTGGCGAGGTCGGCGGCGGGCTCGGTGACGCGCGCGCCGCCGATGGTGGAGACGTAGACGTCCTGGTCGGCGAGGCGCAGGCCCGCGTGCCGGTGCAGGACGGCGAGGATCATCGCGAGGCGCGACGACTCGACGCCGCTCGTCGTGCGGCGCGGGTTGGCGAGCGGCGACGGTGCGACCAGGGACTGGAGCTCCAGGGCGAGCGGGCGGCGGCCCTCCAGCGTCACGGTGACGCACGTGCCCGGCACGCCGGCGCCGAGGTGGGACAGGAACAGGCCGCTCGGGTCGCTGAGCCCGATGATGCCCCGCTCGGACAGCTCGAAGCAGCCCACCTCGTCGGTGGGGCCGTACCGGTTCTTCACGGCCCGGACCATGCGCAGCCGCGAGTGCCGGTCGCCCTCGAACTGGCACACGACGTCGACCAGGTGCTCCAGGGTGCGCGGCCCGGCGACGGTGCCGTCCTTGGTGACGTGACCGACCAGCAGGACCGGCACCTGGCGGGACTTGGCCACGGCGATGAGCGACGCCGCCACCTCGCGCACCTGGCTCACGCCGCCGGGGGCGCCGTCCACCTCGGCGGACGCGATGGTCTGCACGGAGTCGACGACCAGCAGGTCGGGCTCGTTGGCCTCGACGTGGCCCAGCACGGTGCCGAGGTCGGTCTCGGCGGCGAGCAGCAGCGTGGGCGCGAGCGCGCCCACGCGTTCGGCGCGCAGCCGCACCTGCCCCGCGGACTCCTCGCCCGTCACGTACAGGACGGTGCGCGCGTCGCGGCCGTCGGCGCCGCGCGCGTAGGAGGCCGCGACGTCGAGCAGCAGGGTCGACTTGCCGACGCCCGGCTCGCCGGCCAGCAGCACGACGGCGCCCGGCACGAGGCCGCCGCCGAGCACGCGGTCCAGCTCCGGCACCTGGGTGGGCGCGGCCTGCGCGGCCGCGACGTCGATGTCCCCGATCGGCCGCGCAGGGGCACGCCCCGGGCTGGTCGCGACCGTGCGCGGCCCGGTCGACGCGGGCCCCTCGTCCGTGACCGTGCCCCACTCCTGGCACTCGCCGCAGCGGCCCACCCACTTGGGGGTCGTCCACCCGCACTCGGTGCAGCGGTAGCCGGGGCGCGACTGCTTGGCGCGGGTGCGGGACGACGTCGTGGTGCTCACGTCGTCAGACGCTAGGGGGCGGCACCGACAGCGCCGTGCGCGACGACCGCGCGATGATGGCGGCATGACCTCCCCGGACGTGAGCCGGTTCCTGCACGACGGCCGCCTGGAGACGATGCCCCGGCGCCGGGAGCACCGCCGCGCGGTCGCACGCTGGCTCGCGCACGCGGCGCTGCCGGCGCTGCTCGACACCGTCGGCGAGCGGGAGCTCACCGACCGGCTGGCGCGGCTCGCCGACGACCCCGTCGGCGTGCGGCGGGCGCTGGTGGACCTCGGCGTCGTGCACCGCACCCGCGACGGCGCGGAGTACTGGCGCACGGAGGTCACCGAGTTCGACGAGGTCGGATCGGCCGACGACTCGGGCCATCGCACGCTGCATCTCGACGGCGACCGGGTCGACTCCATCGCCACGTTCTACGACGAGCTGAACCGCGTGTTCATGGCGGGGGAGGACTGGCGGCTCGGCCCGAGCCTCGACGCCCTGGACGACCTGCTGCACGGCGGCTTCGGCGCGGCGCACGGCGCGGATCGGCTGACCGTCGTCTGGCACGGGTTCGCCCGCTCGCGCGAGGCCCTGGGCTTCGCCGCGACGCGTGGGTACTACCGAGCAAAGGTCGCCGACCCGCGGTTCGACACCGCGCTGTTCCAGGGGCGGCTCGACGACCTCGAGGCCGGGCGTGGCAAGACCTACGCCGAGCTGGTCCTCGAGGTCTTCGCCGACCATCCCGACGTCGAGCTCGTCCTGCGCTGAGCACGCAGGGCCGGGTGGCGCCGGCGCGCGGGCGACCGACACGCGGCGGGCGGACGCGACGCATCCGGGAGGCCGCGCCCTAGGCTGCGTCGTGCACCGCCGCCGACCCCGCAGGAGGACATCGTGAGCCAGGCACGCACGGGCGGGAACGGCCGCCCGTCGCCGGAGGTGTTCCGGCGCCGGCGCATCGTGGTGGCGTCGGCCGCGGGCGCGCTGGTGCTGGTGATCGTGCTGCTGACGGCGTTCGTGTGGCCCGGGTTCGCGAAGGGCGAGCCGGAGCCGCAGGCCACGGTGACCGCGCCGGTGCCGACGCCGACGATCTCGCCCAGCGGGCGCCCGAAGGACCAGACGGCGTTCGTCAAGGCGCAGCCGGACTCGGTGCTGGCGCTGGCGCTGCGCGAGGTCACGGAGGACAAGTCCTGGGAGGACGACGCGGACGCGGTCGAGTCCTGGCAGCTCGTCTACGCGGACGGCGACGGCGAGGGCGCGACGACGGTCCAGGTGCACGCCGGTCAGTGGGAGGACGACGACGCGGCGACCGCCGCGTACGAGGCGCTGGTCAAGGCGGCGGGCGAGCCGACCGGCGAGGGCGAGGTCTCCGTCGACGGCAAGGCCACCGGCGCCTACGTGGTGACGCCCGGCTCCACGGAGGGCACCTCCGTCGTGACCTGGCGCAACGGCACCGCGGTGCTGCAGGCCACCGGCCCGGTGGACCTGGTCGAGGACTTCTACTCCGCCTACCCGCTGTAGCCCGGGAGCGCGGCCCGGACCGCCTGCGGCGACGTACCGTGGTGCCCGTGAGCGAGCAGACTGACGAGCAGGCCGGCGCCCCGACGGACCGGGTGGGCGGCGTGAAGATGGCGTTCCTCGGCACGGGGAACATGGGCGAGGCGGTGCTGGCGGGCGCGCTGTCCGCGGGGGTCGCGCCGCAGGACGTGGTGGCCACCTCGCGCCGGCCCGAGCGGGGGGCACACCTCACCGAGCGGTTCGGGGTCCGTGCGACGACGGACAACGTCGCCGCGGTCGAGGGCGCGCACGTCGTCGTCATCGGGGTGAAGCCCAAGGACGTGGGCGCGATGCTCGACCGCGTGGCCGACTCGCTCGAGCCGGGCGCCGTCGTCGTGAGCGTGGCGGCAGGCCTGCCGCTGTCGTTCTTCGAGCAGCGCCTGCCCGCCGGCACGCCCGTCGTCCGCGCGATGCCGAACACGCCCGCGCTGGTGGGCGCGGGGGTCACCGCCGTGGTCGGCGGCACGGCCGCCCGCGAGGACGACGTCGCGCTGGTCGAGCAGGTGCTCGCCGGCTCCGGACACGTCTTCCGGGTCGCCGAGAAGGACATCGACGCGTTCGGCGCGCTGGCCGGGTCCGGCCCGGCGTACGTGTTCTACGTGGTGGACGCGATGGCGGAGGCGGGCGTGCTGCTCGGCCTCACGCGCGACGTCGCCCGCCGGCTCGCCGTCGAGACCGTGCTCGGCTCGGCGAAGCTGCTCGACGAGACGGGGGAGCACCCCGTGCTGCTGCGCGAGAAGGTCTCCTCGCCCGGCGGCACCACCGTCGCGGCCCTGCGGAAGCTCGACGACGGCGGCGTGCGCGCCGCTTTCCTCGACGCGCTCGAGGCGGCGCGCGACCGGTCCCGCGAGCTCGCCGCCGAGCACGCCTGAGCCGGTCCGACGGGGGAGCGGTCGTGACGGGCGGTCGGGACGACGGCGGGGGCCCCGCGCGCCGGGGGAGGCGTCCCGCGGGTCAGGAGACCCGCGAGGTCGTGCTGGCCGGTGCGCGCCAGGAGTTCCTCGAGCGCGGCTACGAGGCGGCGTCCGTCCGCTCGGTCGCGCGGCGCGCGGGCGTCGACCCGGGCACAGTGCGGCACTGGTTCGGCGACAAGACGCACCTGTTCACCGCCTCCCTCGGCCTGGTCGACATCGACCCGGCGGCGATCGTGCGGGCGGCGGCCGAGGGCCCCGTCGAGAGCCTGGGGGAGCGGCTGGTGCGGTCGGTCGTCGAGGTGTGGGACACGGACTACGGCGAGACGGTGCGGCTGGTCGTCCCCGCGGTCATGTCCGACCCGGGGCTGCGCGCGCTGCTGCCGCAGTTCCTGGGCGCCGAGCTGCTCGGGCCGCTCGTGCGCCGGCTCGACGTCGACGACGCGCGCCTGCGCACCGCGCTGGTCGCGTCGCAGATGGTCGGTGTCCTCCTGACGCGGTTCCTCGTGCCGATCGACCCGCTGGCGACCCTCCCGCCTGCCCGGGTCGCGGCCCTCGTCGGCCCGACCGTGCAGCGCTACCTCACGGGAGACCTGCCCGAGGGCATTGCGCCCCGTGGGAGCGAGGAGCACAATTCCCCACATGGGGAATAGCGACGCCGCGGTGCGGGTCCGGGGGCTGCGCGTGGAGCGCGGCGGCCGGCCGATCATCGACGGCCTGGACGTGACGGTGCCCGCCGGCCAGGTGGTGGGCCTGCTCGGCCCGTCCGGCTCGGGCAAGACGACGCTGCTGCGCGCCGTCGTCGGCGTCCAGGCCCGCGTGACGGGCGAGGTGACCGTGCTCGGCGAGGCGGCCGGGTCGCCGGGCCTGCGCCGCCGCGTGGGCTACGTGACCCAGGCGGCCTCCGTCTACACCGACCTCACGGTGGTGCAGAACCTGCGCTACTTCGCCCGGCTCGCCGGCCTGCCCCGCGCGGGCGCGGAGGCGGCCGTGCGGCGGGCCGTCGCCACCGTCGACCTGGGCGGGCACGAGAAGCAGCGCGTCGGCACGCTGTCCGGCGGCGAGCGCTCCCGGGTCTCGCTCGCGGCCGCGCTGGTCGTCGACCCCGAGCTCCTCGTGCTCGACGAGCCCACCGTCGGCCTCGACCCCGTGCTGCGCCGCGACCTGTGGGCGATGTTCCGGCGGCTCGCGGGCGAAGGGCGCACGCTGCTCGTCTCCAGCCACGTCATGGACGAGGCCACCCAGTGCGACCGGCTCCTGCTGCTGCGCGACGGCGCCCTCGTCGCCGACACCACGCCGGCCGAGCTGCTCGCCACCACGGGTGCGCCCGACGCCGAGCGGGCCTTCCTCGCGCTCATCGACCAGCAGGCGGCGACGTCCGGCTCGACGACGGGGGAGGGCTCCCGATGACGCTGACCGCCACGACCGCGGGCCGCGTGCTGGCCCAGCTCCGGTTCGACCGTCGCACCGTCGCGCTCATCCTCGTGCTGCCGTGCCTGCTGCTCGGCCTCATCGCGTGGATGTTCGACGGCACGCCGGTGCTCGACCAGTTCGGCCCGATGCTCGTGGGGCTGTTCCCGCTGATCGTGATGTTCCTGGTGACGAGCGTCGCGACCCTGCGCGAGCGGCAGTCGGGCACGCTCGAGCGGCTCATGACGACGCCGCTGCGCAAGGGCGACTTCGTGGCGGGCTACGCGCTCGCGTTCGCTGCCCTGGCCCTGCTGCAGTCGCTGGTGGTCGTGGGCTTCGCGCTCGCCGTCGGGATGGACGTGCTCGGGCCGCTGTGGCTGGTGCTGGTCGTGGGGATGCTCGACGCCGTCCTCGGCTGCTGCCTCGGCCTCGCCGCCTCCGCCCTCGCGCGCACCGAGTTCCAGGCCGTGCAGATGATGCCCGCGGTGATCTTCCCGCAGCTCATCACCTGCGGGCTCCTCATGCCGCGCGACCAGATGCCCGAGGTCCTCGAGTGGCTCTCGCGCGTCTTCCCGCTCACCTACGCCGTCGAGGCGATGCAGACCCTCGCCGCCGGCGGCGAGTGGGCGGACGTGCAGGGCGCCGTCGGCGCCATCGCGCTGTTCATCGTCGGCGCCGTCGTCCTCGGCGTGGCCACGCTGCGCCGTCGCACCGCCTGACCTGCCGCTCGCAGGGTGGTCAGCGGAAGCGCGGGTCGTTCCCGGCCCGGGTGCTGACGACGAGCCCGAGCTCGTCGGCGACGTCGTCCCAGGCGACGTACGAGAACCCGGTGGCGTCGCCGCGGCCGGGATCGACGTCGGGGCCGGTCTCCGGCTCGTCGTGCGTGACCAGCAGGCCCTGGCGGTACGGGCCGACGGGGCGGTTCGTCACGGCCAGGCCGTCGGAGCCGTTGACCTCGTCCACGCCGTCCGTCCCCGCGACGCGAAAGGAACCGAGCGCCTGGTTGCGGCCCGTCGTGGAGTAGACGGCGTAGGTGTCGTCGCCCTGGCTGGACACGATGACGTACCCCGTGCGGCCTGGGCCGTGGTAGACGTCGACACCCTCGGCGTCGGCGGTGAGCAGGTCGCCGCCGAACGGGTTCGCGGCGACGGCCTCCTCCTGCGACGACCCGTCGGCGGGGGAGCACTCCTCGGTCCCGGGGTCGTAGGCGTCCTCGACGCCGAAGTCGGTGACCGTGTCGACGAGCCGCGGCTCGCCGGACCCCAGCGGCAGCGGCAGGCGCCACAGGCCGACGTCCTCCTGCGCGGCGTACAGCGTGCCGGTGCGCTGGTCGACCGACAGCCCCTCGAGCTGCGGGCCCACGCCCGGCTCCTCGCACGGCGTCCACGTGCCGCCGTCGGGCAGGTCGAACGACGCGGGCAGGTCGAGGCGGTCGACGTCCGCGTACCCGACGCTGCCGTCGGCGCGCGGGACGAGGCGGGCGGTCGCGACCGCCGTCGTGCCCTCCTGCGTGACGACCGCGTACGCCGCGCCGTCGCGGGGCTGCCACACCGCCAGCCCGTACGCGGTGTGCTCGGAGTCGACGCCGGCGCGGTCGGGCTGGAAGAGGAAGCCCTGCTCGGCCGCGGTGATCTCCGTGAGCGGCACGTCGGCGGCGGCGCCGTCCGGGTCGACGGCGAAGAACCGCAGCTGGTCGTTGTACCGGTCGGAGACGACGGCGACGTCCACCCGCTCGCCGCCCACGCGCAGGCCGTAGGTGAGGTCCACGTTGTTGAACCGGCCCGCGGCGCCGTCCGCCCGCGGCGCCGGGTCCGCGGCGAGCGACTGCAGCTCGCGTCCCGCCGTGTCGTACACGCGCAGGCCGCCCTCCTTCGCCGTCGCGAGGACCAGCGAGTCCCGGGAGTCGCCCGGGTGCACCCAGATCGCGGGGTCGTCGCCGGACGCGGCGCCGCCCGCCTCGTCGTCGTACAGCGGGGGCGTCTCGACGTCGGTCGTCACGGTCGCGACGCCGCGCCCGTGACCATCGCCGGGCCCGTGGCCGTGACCCCAGGCCGCGGAGGCGGGCACGACGGCGAGGGCGGGGAGCAGCAGCAGCGCGGGCAGGGCCCGTCGAGGGGATCGCATGGACCCCGAGCGTGCCGGGCGTCGTTGGCCGGGCGGTGGCGCCGGAATGAACGGTCGCCGAACACCCGCCCGGGTCAGGGCCGCGCGGAGAACCGCTCCAGCAGGTCGGCGTGGCCGGAGCAGACCAGCAGGTCGTTGGCGCTCACGCGGGTCTCGGGCGTCGCGTACTGGAACTCCACGCCGGGCGACTTCACGCCGATGACGGTGACGCCGTACCGCTTGCGGATGTCCGACTGCGCGAGCGTGAAGCCCTGCATCTCCTTCGGCGGGCGCATCTTGACGATGGTGAAGCCGTCCTCCACCTCGATGTAGTCGAGCATCTTGCCGCTCACGAGGTGCGCCACGCGGGAGCCGGCGTCGGCCTCGGGGTAGACGACGTGGTGCGCGCCGATGCGGGTGAGGATGCGGCCGTGCTCGGCGGAGATGGCCTTCGACCAGATCTGCGGTGTGCCGAGGTCCACGAGGTTCGCGGTGATGAGCACGGACGCCTCGAGCTCGGTGCCGACGCCCACCACGGCGACGCCGAAGTCCTTCGCGCCGAGCTGGATCAGCGCCTCCGACTCGGACGCGTCCGCCTCGACCAGCGGCAGCCGCCCGGACCACTGCGCCACGAGCTTCTCGTCGCGCTCGACGGCGAGCACGTCCTGCCCCAGCCGGTCCAGCGTCGTCGCGAGCGAGGAGCCGAAGCGGCCGAGGCCGATCACGAGCACGCCCGCGTCGCGCGCGGGAGCCTTCTTCTCCGCCACGGTTCTCCTCTGTCAGACGGGTCGTCGGTGCGAGGTCACCCGATGATCGGGCGCTCCTCGGGGAAGCGTACGATGCGACGCCGGTCGCGCAGGGCCAGGGCGCCGAGCAGCGAGATGACGCCCACGCGCCCCACGAACATCAGGCCGGCGAGCAGGTACTTCGCGCCGTCGGGCAGGGACGCGGTGACGCCGGTGGACAGGCCCACCGTGGCGTAGGCGGAGATCACCTCGAACAGCGCCTCGGACAGCCGCAGGTCGGTCATGCGCAGCAGCGCGAGGCACGACACGAGCACGGCGGTGGCGCCCACGAAGACCACCGCGATGGACAGCCGCAGGGTGTCGCGGGGGATGCGCCGGCCGAACACCTCGGTGTCGGCGTCGCCGCGCGCCTCGGCGACGATCGCGAGCAGCATGACGGCGAACGTCGTGACCTTGATGCCGCCCGCGGTCGACGCCGAGCCGCCGCCCACGAACATCAGGGCGTCGGTGAGGAGCCACGTCTCCTGCGTCATCTCGTGCACGGGCACGGAGCTGAAGCCCGCCGAGCGTGGCATCACCGAGGCGAAGATCGACGACAGGATCTTGGTGCCGAAGCTCTGGTCGCCGAACGTCGCGGGGTTGTTCCACTCCAGCGCGCCGATGAGCAGCGCGCCCGCCACGAGGAGCGCGAGGCTGGTGGTCACCGTCAGCTTGGTGTGCAGCGACAGGGCCCGCACCCAGTGCTTGTGCTTGCGGCGGCGATTGGTGATGACGTTGAGGATGACGGGGAAGCCGAGGGAGCCGATGAAGACGCCGAGGGCGATCGGCACCAGCACGAACCAGTCCGACGCGAAGGGCAGCAGGCCCTCGGGGGTGGGCACGAACCCGGCGTTGTTGAACGACGAGATGCCGTAGAAGAGGGCGTGCCACGCGGCCGTCCCGGCGTGGTCGCCGAGGACGAGGAAGCGGGGGAACAGCAGCAGCGACAGGATCAGCTCGATGCTGGTGGCCGTGATGATGATCGTCTGCAGGAGGGCGCCGACCTCGCCGAGCCGCTCCGTCTTCGTCTCCGAGGCGGTGAGGAGCTTCTGGGTGAGGCCCAGCCGGCGCGACACGGCGAGGCCGAGCAGCGAGGCGAGCGTCATCACGCCCAGGCCGCCCACCTTGATGCCGACGAGGATGACGACGTGACCGAACTCGGACCAGTAGGTCGCGGTGTCCTGCACGACGAGTCCCGTGACGCAGACGGCCGACGTCGCGGTGAAGAAGGCGTCGACGACGGAGGCGCCGCGGCCGGACGCCGTCGCCCACGGGGTCAGCAGCAGCAGCCAGATCACGGTGATGACGGCCGCGAAGACCGTCATCGCGAGGCGGGCGGGGTACTCGCGGGCCGCGCGGTTCGCCCATCCGCGCAGCGCGAGCGCGCGACCGCCCCAGCTCCCCGGCACCCTGTCCCCTCTCGCCCCTCAGTCGCTGGGCACAGCCTGCCACGCCGTCGGCTACCGTGACGGGATGCGCGTCGCCCGGCTGCTGTGGAGCCCCGAGCTCCTGCGTTACGACTTCGGCCCCGGGCACCCCATGGCGCCCGCCCGCCTCGACCTCACGATGCGGCTCGTGGCGGAGCTCGGGCTGCTCGACGAGCCCACCCTGGAGACGGCCGACGTCGAGCCCGCACCCGACGCGCTCATCGAGACGGTGCACGACGCCGCGTACGTCGCGGCGGTGCGGCGGGCGGCCGCGGACGGCACCCCGGACCCGGCGCGCGGACTCGGCACCGAGGACGACCCGGTGTTCCCGGCGATGCACGAGGCCGCGGCCCGCCTGGTCGCGGCGTCGGTGGACGCGGCGGAGTCCGTGTGGTCGGGGCGGGTCGCCCACGGCGTGAACATCGCCGGCGGGATGCACCACGCCCAGCGCGGCGCGGCGTCCGGGTTCTGCATCTACAACGACGCCGCGGCGGCCGTGCGGCGGCTGCTCGACCTCGGGGCCGAGCGGGTCGCGTACGTCGACCTGGACGCCCACCACGGCGACGGCGTCGAGGCGATCTTCTGGGACGACCCGCGCGTGCTCACCGTCTCCGTGCACCAGGACGGACACACGCTGTTCCCGGGCAGCGGCAACGCCGGCGACACCGGCGGGACGGCGGCGCAGGGCACCGCGGTGAACGTGGCGCTGCCGCCACGCACCGACGGCGCGCACTGGCTGCGCGCGGTGGACGCCGTCGTGCCCGCGGTGGTGCGCGAGTTCCGTCCGCAGGTGATCGTGTCGCAGCACGGCTGCGACGCGCACGGCAACGACCCGCTCACCGACCTGAACGTGGGCGTCGGCGCGCAGCGCACCGCGGCGCGCTGGGTGCACCACCTGGCGCACGAGCTCGCCGACGGCCGCTGGGTCGCCCTCGGCGGCGGCGGGTACGCCGTGGTCGACGTCGTGCCGCTGGTGTGGGCGAGCCTGGTGGCGGAGGCGGCGCACGCGCCGCTGGCGATCGGCATCGAGCTGCCGGAGTCCTGGCGGCGCGAGGTCGAGGAGCTGTCCGGGCTGGACCCGGCCGAGCGCCTCGGCAGCGGCGACGTCGAGTGGCGTCCCTGGGCGGACGGCTACGACCCGGCCGACGACGTCGACCGCGCGATCCTCGCCACCCGGCGGCACGTGTTCCCCACGTGGGGGCTGGACCCGTACCGCGACTGACGTCACGGCGTCGGTCGGACGGGCGACGGTCGGGAGGACGCCGGGCATCGGGTACCCTGGGGGACGGACTTTTCCGCGTTGGTCGGCTGCTCCTGGAGACAGGGCTCCTGGGACCAACCGTGTTCCACCGACCGACAAGCATTGTGAGGACCTCATGGGCTCCGTCATCAAGAAGCGCCGCAAGCGCATGGCGAAGAAGAAGCACCGCAAGCTGCTGCGGAAGACGCGTCACCAGCGTCGCAACAAGAAGTGACGTCGTCCGCCTGACGGCGGACCGCACGGACGAACGGGCCCGGCACCTCCACGGAGGTGCCGGGCCCGTTCGGTGTCCGGGGTCGGGGTCAGCGGCCCTGCAGCCGCCGGCGGATGCTGCGCAGCACGAGCCCGGCGACCCAGGCGGCGCCGGCCCACGACGCCGTCTTCATGCCCCGGCCGGCCACGCGCCGTCCGCGGCCGCGGAACTCGCGGATGGGCCAGCCGACCTCCTTGGCGTGCCGGCGCAGGCGCGCGTCGGGGTTGATGGGGCACGGGTGCCCGACGGTGCGCATCATCGGCAGGTCGTTGAGCGAGTCGCCGTACGCGTACGAGGCGGAGAGGTCGATGCCCTCGCGGTCGGCGAGCTCGCGGACGGCGGCGGCCTTCGCCTCGCCGTGCATGAGGTCGCCCACGAGGCGGCCGGTGTAGAAACCGCCGGAGTGCTCCCCGATGGTGCCGAGGCACCCCGTGGCGCCGAGGCGGCGGGCGATGAGGCCGCCGATCTCGACCGGCGTCGCGGTCACGAGCCACACCTGGTCGCCGGCGGCCAGGTGCTCGTCGAGCAGCCGCTTGGTGCCCGGGAAGATGCGCAGCTCGAGCACGGTGTCGTACACGTCCTCGCCCACCGCGGTGATCTCCGCCACCGAACGGCCGGCGATGAGCGACAGCGCGCGGCTGCGCACCGTCTCGATCTGGGAGCGGGACTCGCCGAACACGAGGTACTTCGCCTGGATCAGCGCGAACCGCAGCAGGTCGCGGGTGCCGAAGAACCGGCGCTGGTACAGGGCGCGCGCGAGGTGGAAGGCGCTGGCGCCCCGGATGATGGTGTTGTCGACGTCGAAGAAGGCTGCGGCGCGCGCCGGCGGGGACGACTCGGCGGGCGACGGCATGCGGTCCACTGTATCGGCGCGGATACGCTGTGCAGGTGAGCAGGCCGCAGGGATCCGCAGGTGAACCCCGGGTGCTGCTGTACACGCGTGTCAGTTGCCACCTGTGCGAGGAGGCTCGGGCGGTGGTCGCGGACGTGTGCGGCGCGGCGGGGGAGACGTGGCGGGAGGTCGACATCGACGTCGACGGTCCCGGTGGTGACCTGGTGGGCAAGTACGGGGACTACGTGCCCGTCGTCGAGGTGGACGGCGTGCAGCAGGGCTTCTGGCGGGTGGACGGCGCGCGGCTGGCGCGGCGGCTGGCTCGCTGAGCCCCGGGAGAGGACGACAGGGTGATCCAGCAGTGATCGAGCTCGGTGAGGCGACGGTGCCGGCCGCGACGGTGGCGAGGCTGCCGTACTACCTGCGCGCCCTGCGCGACCTGGCGGAGGGCGGCGTGACGACGACGTCGTCGTCGGAGCTGGCGGAGCGGTCCGGGGTGGGGTCGGCGCAGCTGCGCAAGGACCTGTCCTACCTCGGGTCGTTCGGCACGCGCGGCGTGGGCTACGACGTGCAGTCGTTGGCGCAGTACATCGCGACGGCGCTCGGGCTCGAGTCCGAGCACCGGCTGGCGATCGTCGGCATCGGCAACCTGGGGCACGCCCTGGCGAACTACTCGGGGTACGCGGCCCGAGGGTTCCAGGTGGTGGCGCTGCTGGACGCCGACCCGCAGGTGGTGGGGAACTCCGCGGCGGGGCTGACGATCGAGCACGTCGACGCGCTGGAGGACGTCCTCGCGCGCACCGGCGTGTCGATGGTGGTGCTGGCGACCCCCGGGCCGGTGGCGCAGGCCATCGCCGAACGGATCGTGGCGTGCGGCGTGCGGGAGATCCTGTCCTTCGCACCGGTGGCGCTGCAGCTGCCCGACGACGTCGTCGTGCGCTCGGTGGACGTGGCCGGCGAGCTGCAGATCCTCGCGTTCCACGCCGCGGCCCGTGCGGCGACCAACGGAGCCCCCGCGAGGTAGTCCCGGAGTCGCCGAGGTAGTTCAGACATGGTCCAGGTCGTCCGAAGGGGCGGCCCGCAGATGTGCGGGCCGCCCCTTCGAACTACCTGGGCAGATCTCGAACCACCTCGGCGAGAGGGTCAGCTCTGCTTGATGGCCGAGACGTCGAGGGCGATCTTGACCTTGTCGCCCACGAGGACGCCGCCGGTCTCGAGCGCGGCGTTCCAGGTGAGGCCGTAGTCCTTGCGCGAGATCTCGATCTGGGACTCGAAGCCGGCGCGCGGGTTGCCGAACGGGTCGGTGGCGGTGCCGGTGAACTCGGTGGGCAGCTCGACCGTGTTGGTGACGCCGTTGATGGTGAGGTCGCCGGTGATCGTGTAGTCGTCACCGTCGGTGGAGATGCCCTTGGAGGCGAAGGACCAGACCGGCTTCTCCTCGGCGTGCCAGAAGTCGGCGCTCTTCAGGTGGCCGTCGCGGTTCTCGTCGCCGGTGTTGACCGACGCGGCGTCGAGCTCGGCGGAGACGGCCGTCGACTCGAGGTCGTCGCCCACGGTGATGGCGCCGGACGAGATGGCGATCGTGCCGCGCACCTTGGCGATCCCGGCGTGGCGCACGGCGAACGAGGCGGTCGAGTGGGCGGTGTCGATGGCGTAGGTACCGGCGGTCAGGCCTGCGGGCAGCGCGGTCATGGTGTCTCCCTCGGGTTGGGTCGTGCTGACTGTCACCAAGATAGTTGATGAATCAACTATCGTCACGGGGGTGGAACGCGCCGCTCTCGTAACCTATTCCCGTGGGTGCGACGAGAGCGCAGGAGCGCGACGACGAGGGCCGCGCGGACGTGCGCTGGCTCGACGAGCAGCAGCAGTGGGCGTGGCGACGGTTCCTCGAGGGGACGTCACGCTTCTTCGAGGCGCTGGGGGACGCGCACGACGAGGGGCTGCCGGTCACGCTCGGCGAGTACCACCTGCTGGTGCAGCTCTCCGAGGCGTCGGGCAGGACGCTGCGGATGTCGGCGCTCGCGGACTTCCTCGCGCTGTCGCGCAGCCGCCTGACGCACACGGTCGACCGGATGGAGCGGCGCGGGCTCGTGGTCCGCACGCCCGTGCCCGGGGACCGGCGCGGGGTGAACTGCGTCATGACCGACGCCGGGTACGCGGCGCTCGTCGACGCCGCGCCGGGCCATGTGACCGCGGTCCGGCGCCTGCTGGTCGACGCCCTCACCGACGAGGAGTTCGCGACCCTGGGCCGCGCCATGGCGAAGGTGGCGGACGTGGCCAGGGGGCCCGCGGCGCCCTAGTCGCTCTGCGGCAGGGCGGCACGGCGATGGAGGTGGCCAACTGGTCCACCGCCGACGGTGAGCCCCGCAGTGTCGGTGACGGCCCGTCGGCCCGTGCCGGTCGCGTGAGGGTCGTCACGTCATGCTGGACGGGACCTGGGTACGCCGCCGGTCTGGGACACTGGGACCCATGGCCACCACCACCGTCCATCTCGTACGGCACGGCGAGGTCCACAACCCGGACGGCGTCCTCTACGGGCGCATCCCCGGCTACCGCCTGTCCGACCGCGGCCAGGCGATGGCGCGCCGCGTGGCGCAGCACCTGTCCGGCGCGGGCCGCGACGTCGTCGCCGTCGTCGCCTCCCCGCTGCAGCGTGCGCAGGAGACCGCGACGCCGACGGCCGAGGCCTTCGGCCTGACCCTCGCCACCGACCACCGGCTCGTCGAGGCGGGGAACCACTTCGAGGGCACGACGATCGGGAAGAACCCGGGGCAGCTCGCCCACCCGAAGTACTGGCGCTACCTGTGGAACCCGCTCCGCCCGTCGTGGGGCGAGCCGTACGCGGACCAGGTGACCCGGATGCGTGCCGCCGTGGACGACGCGCGTCGTGCCTACGAGGGCCACGAGGTCGTGCTGGTCAGCCACCAGCTCCCGGTCTGGGTCACCCGCCGGTCGTACGAGGGCGGCTCCCTGGCGCACGACCCCCGCCACCGTCAGTGCGCCCTGGCGTCGATGACCTCGCTGCGGTTCGACGGCGAGATGTTCGTGGGCCTGCACTACACCGAGCCCGCCGCCGACCTGCTCGCCGGCGCCGACCCCGTGCCGGGGGCGTGATGCGCACCGCTCGCCCGCGCGCGCTCCGCCGCGCCTCGGCGGCCGTCGGCGCCGTCCTCGCCCTCGGGCTCCTCGCCGCGTGCGGCGCCCAGGACTCGGGCGCCGGCGACGTCGTCGGACAGGGCTTCGTCTCCGGCGACGGCTCCGTGAAGCAGTGGGACGCGGGGGACCGCGAGGACGCCGTGACCGTCGAGGGCACGTCGTTCGAGGGCGACGAGGTCAGCACGGCCGACTGGCTCGGCGACGTCGTCGTGGTCAACACCTGGTACGCCGGGTGCGCGCCGTGCCGCGCCGAGGCCCCCGACCTCGTGGCGCTCGCGAACGAGCGCGAGGCCGACGGCGTACGCGTGCTGGGCATCAACACCGAGGACGAGGCCGGCGCCGCCACCTCGTTCCAGCGCACGTTCGACGTGCCCTACCCGTCCATCGAGGACCGCAGCGGCCAGGTCGTGGCCAGGCTCTCCGGCGTCGTGCCGCTGCAGGCCGTGCCGTCCACCGTCGTGCTCGACGCCGAGGGCCGGGTCGCGGCGCGCGTCATCGGGCAGGCGGAGGCGTCCACGCTCGACGCGATCGTCGACGAGGTGCTCGCCGAGTCGGGCGACGGCGCGAAGGGCGCCTGATGGGCGAGACCTTCGCGACCACGGTGTTCAGCGGCTCGATGCTGCTGGCGCTGCCCGTGGCGCTGATCGCCGGCCTCGTGTCGTTCGCCTCGCCGTGCGTGCTGCCCCTGGTGCCCGGCTACGTCGGGTACGTGAGCGGCATGGCCGCCGCGTCGGCCGGGACGGGCGCGAAGGGCCGGCCTGGGGTGCCTCAGGACCCGGCCCGGCGCCGCGTCGTCGCCGGCGTGGCGCTCTTCGTCCTCGGCTTCACCGCGGTGTTCGTGGCGTTCATGGCAGCCGCGGGGGCGATCGGCTCCTACCTGGTGCAGTGGGAGGGCACGATCATGCGTGTCCTCGGGGTCGTCGTGATCCTCATGGGTCTCGCCTTCCTCGGCGCCGTGCCGTTCCTGCAGCGGGAGCGGCGCATGCACGTGAGCCCCCGGGCGGGCCTGTGGGGCGCGCCGCTGCTGGGCGTCGTGTTCGGCCTCGGCTGGACCCCCTGCATCGGCCCGACGCTCGCGGCCGTGCAGACGCTGGCGCTCGACCAGGCGTCGGCCGGCCGCGGACTGGTGCTCGGCGTCGCGTACTGCGTCGGGCTGGGCGTGCCCTTCCTCCTGGTCGCGCTCGGGCTGCAGTCCTCGCAGCGCATGCTCGGCTTCCTGCGCCGGCACCGCCTGGGCATCCAGCGCGCGGGCGGCGCCCTGCTGGTGCTGGTCGGCCTGGCGCTGGTCACGGGGCTGTGGTCCTCGTGGACCAGCCAGCTCCAGGGCTGGATCGGCGGATTCGTGACGGTGGTGTGATGAGCGAGAAGGCGACGTACCGACCGGAGGGCATCAACGACGCGTTCGTCGAGGGCCGCGCCGACGCCGGCCCCTCGTCCCCCGCCGAGGGGCCGGCCAAGCCCGCCGGCCCGAACCTGCCGACGCTGGGCTGGCGCGGCATGCTGCGCTGGACGTGGCGCCAGCTCACGAGCATGCGCGTGGCGCTCATGCTGCTCATGCTGCTCGCCGTCGCGGCGGTGCCCGGCTCGGTGCTGCCGCAGCGCGGCCAGGACGCCGCCGCGGTGCTCGAGTACCTCGGCGACCACCCCACGCTGGGGGAGTGGCTGGACCGGTTCGGCTTCTTCGAGGTCTACAGCTCGGTCTGGTTCTCGGCGATCTACATCCTGCTGTTCGTGTCGCTCGTGGGCTGCATCGTGCCGCGCACGCTCGCGCACGCCCGCAACCTGCGGAACCGGCCGCCGAAGACGCCGGTCAGGTTCGGCCGGTTCCCCGCCACGGCCGAGGCCAGCACGACGGCCTCGCCCGACGAGGTCGTCGAGGCCGTGGCCGGCCACCTGCGCGGCCCGTTGCGCCGCCTGCCCACGTTCCGCGTCGACGTCGGGTCGGAGGAGCCGCGCCTCGGCCGGCCCGCCACCCGCACGGTGGCCGCGGAGCGCGGCTATCTGCGCGAGACCGGCAACCTCGTGTTCCACCTCGCGCTGCTCGGCCTGCTCGTCTCCGTCGCCCTCGGTCAGTTGCTCCACTACCGCGGCCAGGCGATCGTCACGGAGGGCCGCGGCTTCGCCAACGCGGTCGTCGACTACGACACCTTCGACAAGGGCGCGTGGTTCCAGCCGTCGTCGCTGTCGCCGTTCTCGATGACGCTCGACTCGTTCGACTCCGAGTTCGCCTCCGACACCGTGGCCTTCGCGCAGGCGCGCGACTTCACCGCCCACGTGACGGTCACCGAGCCGGACGGCGGGCAGCACTCCGACCAGATCAAGGTGAACTCCCCGCTGACGGTCGACGGCGCCAAGATCTACCTCCAGGGCAACGGGTTCGCCCCGGAGATCACCGTCAAGGACGGCGCCGGCGAGATGGCGTTCTCCGGCCGCGTCCCGTTCCTGCCCGAGGACACCATGTACACGTCGCGCGGCGTCGTGAAGGTCCCGGACGTCTCCGACGGGCAGGAGCAGATCGGCCTGGTCGGGTACTTCCTGCCCACCGCCGTCGTCGAGGCGGACGGCTCGGCCCGCTCCGTCTTCCCGCAGCCGCAGAACCCGCTCATGGTGCTCGAGGTGTTCCGCGGCGACCTGGGCCTGGACGACGGCGTGCCGCAGAACGTGTACCGCCTCGACACCGCCTCCCTCACGCCGTCGACGGACGAGGACGGCGAGACGATCAAGCTGCTCGTGAAGCCCGGGGAGACGGTCGAGCTGCCCGACGGCCTCGGCACCGTCACCCTCGGCGAGGCGGTGCCGCGCTACGTCGCGCTCGACCTGCGCTACGACCCCTCGCTCGCCTGGGTGCTGACGTTCTCCCTGCTGGCCCTCGCCGGCCTCGCGGTCTCGCTGTTCACGCCGCGCCGCCGCGTGTGGGTGCGATCATGGGAGACCACGGACGACGACGGCCGGGCCGTCACGCACGTCGAGCTCGCCGGGCTCGCGCGCGGGGACGACGCCGGCCTGCAGCGCGAGGTCGACAAGGCCCTGGCAGCGGTGCCGGGGCTCGCCGACGGCACGAGTGACGACGACAAGCCCGACGACAAGCCCGACGACGACCAGCTCGCCGCCGACCACCAGAGAACCGCCACGGAGGACTGACCATGCAGATCGCCGAGCTGAGCGTGCTGCTCGTGTGGGGCGCCGCCACGGCGCTCACGATCGCGCTCGTCGCGTTCGCGATCGACCTGGGCCGCCGCACGGAGGCGCGGGCAGAGGCCCACGCCGAGGCGCGCACGCCCGCGGCGGTGGGGGCCGGGTCCCGGCCTGGACCCGCGCCTGCCGCGAGCACCCCGGGGACGGCGGGGGACGCCGCCCCCGCGCGCCGTCGTGCTGCCGGCATCGCGATGTCGACCACGTGGCTGGGCACGGCGATGCTCCTCGTGGCGATCGTGCTGCGCGGGTTCGCCGCGGGCCGCACGCCGTGGGCCAACATGTACGAGTTCACCCTGGTGGGGTCGTTCATGGCCCTCGCCGTGTTCCTCGGCATGAACGTCCGCAAGGACTTCAAGTTCCTCGGCGCGTTCGTCACCGGCCTGACGGTGCTCTTCCTCGTGCTCGGCCTCA
Source organism: Isoptericola sp. NPDC056573 (assembly GCF_042793335.1). Taxonomy (NCBI): domain Bacteria; kingdom Bacillati; phylum Actinomycetota; class Actinomycetes; order Micrococcales; family Promicromonosporaceae; genus Isoptericola; species Isoptericola sp. NPDC056573. The sequence continues at coordinate 271,395 of NZ_JBHTUY010000005.1, read as the reverse complement.
ACGTCTTCTACGTCGCCGCCATGGGCGTGCAGCCGGCGCTGCAGAACTACTGGCTCGTCATCCACGTGGGCGTGGCGATCAGCGCCACCGGCATCTTCACCGTCGCGTTCGTCGCGTCGGTGCTGCAGCTCCTGCGCGACAGCCGCGACACCGGCTCCCCGTACCTGCAGCGGCCCGGCTTCCGCTGGCTCGACCGCGTGCCGACCCCCACCTCGCTCGAGGCGCTGTCGTTCCGGCTCAACGCCGTCGGCTTCGTGCTGTGGACCTTCACCATCATCGGCGGCGCGATCTGGGCCGAGCACGCCTGGGGCCGCTACTGGGGCTGGGACCCCAAGGAGGTCTGGAGCTTCGTCATCTGGGTCGTGTACGCGGCGTACCTGCACGCCCGCACCACCCGCGGCTGGGACGGCCGCCGCGCCGCGTGGTTCGTGATCGTCGGCTACCTGTGCGTGCTGTTCAACTTCACCGGCGTGAACCTGATCTTCAACGGCAAGCACTCGTACTCGGGGCTCAACACCGACAGCACCGGCGGCGCCTGACGCCACCCGGCCGCTGCGAGCGCGAAAGAGGGGACTGTCCGCCACCGGACAGTCCCCTCTTTCGCGCTCACGGCGTCTAGGGAGCGTCGCCGTTGCCGCCGCCCTCGCGCTCGCGGCGGCGCTTCTCCTGCTCGAGGCGCCAGAGGAACTCCGGGTCGTCGTCGGGCGCCACGGGACCGGACGGACGGCGCGGGCCGGACGGTCCGGGACGCCGGCGGCGGGACGTCGGGCCGCGGCCGCCGGAGGCGCGGCGGGCGGACTGCTTGACGACGATCCACGCGACGGCGCCGAAGATCGGCAGCAGCACGATGATCACCGCCCAGAGCCAGCGGGGGAGGCCTCCGCGCTCGTCCTCCTCGGAGCCGAACAGGTCGAGCAGGGCGTACAGGGCGAGCCCCACCACGAGGAGGGGCAGGATCACACGCGCGAACATGCCTCCAGCCTAGTTCGGCGTCGGGATGCTCAGGAATCGCGCCTACCCTGGAAGCGTGCCCCTCGTCATGTACACCGTCTGGCGGATCCTGCTGTTCGTCGCCGCCCTCGGCGCCGGCTACCTGCTCGGCCTGCGCAGCTGGCTCCTCGTCCTGGTCGCCGCCGTCGTGGCGTTCGCCGTCTCGTACCTCGCGCTGAGCAAGCCCCGGGACGCCGCGGCGCGCTGGCTCGCGGAGAAGGAGCAGCGGCGCAAGGACGGGGCCGACAAGCACGACGTCGACTCCGACTACGAGGACTCCGTCGTGGACCGGGAGCACCCCACGGCCGGTTGAGCGGGCGGGTGTGCCGACGTCAGAGCGCCAGGCCGACGGCCAGCAGCACGCCGTAGGCGAGCTCGAACATCCCGGTGCCGGCGAGCACCTTCACGAGCAGCGGCCCGCGCGCCCCGGCGATCACCGGGGCCACGAGCAGCGCGGCGGGCAGCAGCAGCACCGTGACGAGCAGCGCCCACGGCGACCACGCCGCGCACACCATGCCCAGCACCACGGGCAGCAGGATGCAGCCGGCGTACCAGCGCCGGGCGCGGTGGTCGCCCAGGCGCACGGCGAGGGTCCGCTTGCCCGCGACGACGTCGGTCGGGATGTCGCGCACGTTGTTCACCATGAGCAGCCCGCAGGCGATCAGGCCGACGCCGACCGCTCCCAGCACGGACGGCCACGTGAGGGTGTCCGCCTGGGTGTACGTGGTGCCGAGCGTCGCGACGAGCCCGAAGAACACGAAGACGCCCACCTCGCCCAGCCCCGCGTAGCCGTACGGGTGCTTGCCGCCCGTGTAGTACCAGGCGGCGAGCACGCAGAGCACGCCCACCGCGAGCAGCCACCAGTGCCCGCTGACGGCGCACAGCGCGAGGCCGAGCACCCCGGCGACCCCGAACGACGCGAACGCGGCCCCCTTGACGCGGCGGGGCGGCGCGATGCCGGACGCCGTAAGGCGCAACGGACCCACCCGGTCGACGTCCGTACCGCGCACGCCGTCCGAGTAGTCGTTGGCGTAGTTGACCCCCACCTGCAGGGCGAGCGCGACGCCGAGGGCGAGGACGGCGGGCAGCCAGGCGAAGGCTCCCACGTCCGCCGCGGCGCCCGACCCGATCAGCACCGGCGCGGCCGCGGCCGGCAGGGTGCGGGGGCGTGCTCCGGCGATCCACTCGCTCGTCGTGGCCATGCTTCTCCGTCCGTCGGTGCGGCGCCGGGGCGTCGCGTGCGCGAGCAGGTCAGGCGTGCGCCTCGTGCTCGCGGACGAGGGCGACGACGCCGCTGCGGTCCACCTTGCCGGGGCCGCGCAGCGGGAGCGCGGCCGTGCGGTACACGCGGCGGGGCGCGGACGGCGCACCCAGCCTAGTCGTCGCGGCGGACCGGACCCGCGCCAGCGCGTCGTCGTCCACGGGCACGAGCCGCGGCCCGCTCGGCCCGCTCGGCCCGGTCGACGCGGCCGGGGACGCGACCACGGCCACGAGCGCCTGCCCCCACTCGGCGTCGGGCACGCCGACGACGCACGCCTCGCCGTCGAGCAGCTCGCCGACGAGCGCCTCGACGGGCGCCGGCGCCACGTTCACGCCGCCGGTGACGACGACGTCGTCCGCCCGGCCGAGCACCTGCAGCGTGCCGTCCGGGCGCAGCCGGCCGAGGTCGGACGTGCGGAACCAGCGGGCGCCGTCCGGGTCGGTGCGGAACGCCGCGGCCGTGGCGGCGTCGTCGCCCAGGTACCCGGCCGCGAGCGTGGGCCCGCCCAGCTCGACGACCCCCACCTCTCCTGACGGCTCGGGGGGGACGAGGCGGACCCGGACGCCGCGCAGGGGCGCGCCGTCGTACACGCAGCCGCCGGCGGTCTCCGACATGCCGTAGGTCGTCACGACGCGCACGCCCGCCTCCGCGGCGCGGGCGAGCAGCGGGGGCGGGGTCGCCGCGCCGCCGAGCAGCACCGCCGCGCAGCGGGCCAGCGCCGCCAGCCCGCGGGGCGCGCCGTCCTGGGCGGCGGCGAGCAGGCGGTGCACCTGGGTGGGCACCAGCGACACGTACACCGGGTCGTCGCCGGCGGTGTCGAGCGTGGGTTCGAGCAGGTCGGCCAGGCCGTCGGGCGTGAACCGCGCGTCCGGGTCGGCCGCCGTCAGCGGGGTGCCGGCGAGCGCCGACCGCACCAGCACCTGCAGGCCCGCCACGTGCGTCGGCGGCAGCGTCAGCACCCACCGTCCGGGGCCGCCCAGTCGCTCGTGGGTGGCCGACGCGGAGGCGCGCAGGGCGGCCGCGGGCAGCGCGACCTCGCGGGGCGTCCCCGTCGACCCGGACGTGCGCACCAGCAGCGCCGTGCCCGGCGGTACGGGGGCCGCCGTCGTGCGAGGGAGCGGCACGACGGCGGGGCCGCCGTCGAGCGCGGCGCGCACGGCGTCGCGGAGCACGCCGACGGACGGGGGGAGCGAGGGGCGGGGCACCGCACCAGCGTAGGTCCGGGTCGGTCCGGGTCGGTCCGGGTCGGTCCGGGTCCCGACCGGGTCGCGGCAGGCCTGCCGTAGGGTGGCACGGTCCTGGCCCGGGAGCCCCTGGGCCGCACGCACGTCGAGGAGGACGCCGAGGATGCCCACGAAGCCCGCAGGCGCACCCCGTGGCGCCCGGACCGGGGCCGTCGGCGCGATCGTCGCGCTCGCCCTGCTGGCCACGGCCGCCTGCGGCGCCGGCGAGCCCGCCGCGCCGCCCACCGTCACCGCCGCACCGGACGTCTCCCAGCCGAAGGCCGCGCCGCCCGACCCCGTGAAGCCGAAGCCGGCACCGAAGCCGAAGCCCGTGGTGTGGCCGCTCAACGGCAGGCAGACCGGGACGAAGAAGGTCCCTTCCAGGCCGGCCGTCGCGGTGAAGATCGAGAACTCGTCGCAGGCACGACCGCAGTCCGGGCTGCAGCAGGCGGACATCGTGTGGGAGCAGGTGGTCGAGGGCGGCATCAGCCGGTACGTCGCCGTGTACCACTCGAAGCTGCCCGGCACCGTCGGTCCCGTCCGGTCCGTGCGCCCCATGGACCCGGGCATCGTCGCGCCGATGCACGGCATCCTGGCCTACTCCGGCGGGCAGCCGCCGTTCGTCCGCGCCGTGGGGAAGGCGAAGGTCCAGTCCGTGACCATGGACGGCGGCGACCCTGGCTTCCGGCGCAGCGGCGACCGGGCCGCGCCGCACAACGTGTACGGGTCCGTGAAGGCGTTCGCGAAGCAGGCGACCAAGAGCCGGGCGACCCCGCCGCCCGCGCAGTTCTCGTACGCCGCCAAGGTCGGCCAGGGGTCCGCCGCGAAGAACGACCGGAAGGGGCGCGTGGCCGACGTCCGGCTCTCCCCGGCGCAGCGCACCGTGTGGCGGTGGAAGGCGAAGACGAAGACGTACGCCCGCTACGACGGCTCGGCCCCCTCGATCTCCTCCGGGAGCCAGCTGCGGGCCCGCAACGTGCTGCTCCTGTCCGTGAAGCTGAAGAACACGAGGTACCGCGACCCGAGCGGCGCCCCCGTGCCCGAGACGCAGATGGTGGGCCGCGGCAAGGGCGTGCTCCTCACCCGCGGCAAGGCGCTCAGCGTGATCTGGTCGAAGAAGTCGACGAGCAAGAAGCTGGTGCTGAAGACCCGCGGGGGCGACCCCGTCCGCCTCGACCCGGGCAACCTGTGGGTCGAGCTCGTCCCACGCGGCACCGGGTCGTGGCGGGTGCGTTGACGCCGGATCGGGGCGTTCCCGGCCTACGGTGAGGGCGTGTGACCGCGCGCACAGCCCGCGACCCCGGGAGAACCGTATGACCGCCACGCCCCGCCCGTCCCGCACCCGGCGCGCCGCAGCGCTGACGGTCGCCGCCGTCCTGGCTCTGGCGGCGTGCTCGTCCGGCGGGTCGCCGTCGCCGGTCGTCACGCCGGGCAGCACCGCCGACAAGGGCGCCCCGCCGTCGCCCACGATGCCGTCGGCCTGGCCGCTCACCGGGGTGCGCTCGGACGAGGTGGCGGCCCGGCCGGCGCTCGCGGTGAAGATCGAGAACGCGCCCGAGGCACGTCCGCAGACCGGCCTCGAGGACGCCGACCTGGTGTGGGAGGAGGTCGTCGAGGGCGGCATCACCCGGTTCGTCGCCGTCTACCACTCGCGGATCCCGAAGGCGGTGGAACCCGTGCGCTCGGTGCGGCCCATGGACCCCGACGTCGTCGCCCCGCTCGGTGGCATCCTCGCCTACTCGGGCGGTCAGGCGCCGTTCATCGCGGCGGTGGAGAAGTCCGGCACCCAGTCGGTGATCATGGACCGCGGCGACGCGGGCTTCTCCCGCGACCCGGGCCGCGCCGCGCCGCACAACGTCGTCGGGGACCCGAAGGCCTTCCTCGACCAGGCCGACGGCGACCGCACCGTGCCGCCGCCCGCCCAGTTCCGGTACGCGGGCGAGGCGGGCGAGGGCACCGCGGCGGCCGACGGCACGAAGGCGGCCACCCTCGACGTGACCCTCAGCCCGGCGCAGCGCAGCGTCTGGGACTGGTCCGGCGAGGAGAAGCGGTGGCTGCGCAGCGAGGGCTCGCGCGAGTCGGTGTCGTCGTCGGGGAAGCGGCACGCGGCCGTCAACGTGCTCGCGCTGTCGGTGGACGTGGTGGACACGCAGTACAAGGACCCGGCCGGCGCGCCCGTCCCGAAGACCGAGCTGGTGGGCAAGGGCAAGGGGGTGCTGGCGTCCGCCGGCCGGACGGTGTCCGTGCAGTGGTCGAAGAAGGACCAGAGGTCGCCGGTCGAGCTGACCCGCGACGGCGAGCCGGTCGAGCTCGACCCCGGCAGCACGTGGATCGAGCTCGTCCCGAAGGACGGCGGGAGCTGGAAGGCGTCCTGACGGCGACGACCGCCGACCGACCGCGCCGCGGCTAGGCCCCGCCGAGCCCCGAGAGGCGGTTCCCGAGGATCACGGGAGTGCCGCCGGCGGAGAACAGCCCCCACAGCACACCCGTGCCGGTTCGTTCCCACGCCGTGCTGCCGTCCCGCAGGTCGAGCGCGACCAGGCGGTGGGGCGCGTCCGCGCCGTCGTCGGACCACGAGGCCGGGGAGATCGCGAGCAGCAGGCGGGTGCCGTCGGTGACGGCGCCCGCGACCGTCTCGCCGTCCTCGGGGTCGCCGTCGAGCAGGTCCGGCACCCGCCACCGCTGTGCGCCGCTGCGGGCGTCGACGACCGTGAGCGACGTCTCGTCGGCGAGCACGATCGCGTCCCCGACCCGGGCGAGCGGCGTCGTGAGGGGGTCGACGGAGACCGACCAGGTGGGCGCCCCGTCGGCGCCGAGGGCCGCCAGCGACGAGGCGCTGCCGCCGGCGCCGACGAGGACCAGCCGCGCGCCGTCGGGCGTCGTGTCGACGAGCGGGGCGACCGCCGAGCCGTGGATCGTCTCCAGCCGCTCGCCGTGGGCGTCGCGGACCTCGCTGGTCTCGCCCTGCACCAGGAACCGGCCGCCGGGCAGCGGCACCAGCGTGTGCGCGTCGCCGCCCACGTCGAACGACCCGCCGGTCGGCGTGACCGCCCGCATGAGGCCGCACAGGCCGAGCGTCGTCGCCGACGGCGTCGCGTCGACCCAGGGCTGCGGCGTGACGGTCACCGTCTGCGTGCCCGGGCCCTCCATCACCCCGCACGAATCGAGGGCGTCCTCCGTGAGAGGGATCGTCACCTCGGCGCGCGCCTGCCCGGTGACGGCGTCGACGACCCGCACGGACGGGTCCCGCCAGCCCGCGTCGCGCAGGGCGCGCTGGAGGCTCGCGGCGTCCTCGCCCGCGCGCCAGGGGATGCCGCTCTCCGGGGCGATCGCGTCGAGCACCGCGACCGTCCCGCCGGCGGCCGGGACCACCTGGGACCAGGAGGACACGCCGGGGTCGCCCTCCCCGGGCGCGTCGACCGCCTCGAGGAGGTCGAGCTCCCGTTCGCTCACCACCGTGCCGTCGGCGTCGAGCACCGTGACGCGGGAGGCGTCCTCGACGCAGACCACGGTGTCCACCGGGGCGCTCCAGTCGACCGGGGTCCAGGGCGCGGGCCCGCACATCGCGCCGTCGTCGAGCGGGTGCTCCCACACGACGTCGCCGGTCGCCGCGTCCATCGCCCGGACGCCGTCGCCGTCGGTGACGGCCAGCACGCCGCCCGGCAGGACCGCGGCGACCGACGACTCCTCGGGGAGGGACCAGACGACGTCGACGGGCTCGGACAGGTCGCCCACGACGCCGGGCATGCCGCGGATCGCCTCGGCGCGCTGGCGCTCGGCGCGGGCATCCAGCAGGCCCGGGGCGACGGCAGCGGTGGCGGCGGCGACCACGACGACGGCGGTGCCGCCCGCGACGGCGACGCGGCCCCGGCGGGAGAGCGTGCGCCACCGGGCGCGGGCCCGGACGATCAGGTCCGCCGGGCGCCGGCGGCTCTCGTGGGGCCGGTCGTCCGGGGCGTCGTCGAGCGCGTCCTCGCGCTCGTCGTCCGGCACGAGCTCGAAGGTGGTCATCGGCTCGGGGCGCCGGAACCTCGGAGGCATGCCCGGAGGCTACCGGCGACCGTCAGCCCAGGCCGTGCACGACGCCGTCGAACGCGACCGCGTGCCCCTCGATCGCCGTCAGCCACTCGAGGAAGCCCGTCTCCTCCCGCTCCCACACCGTGGAGCCGTCCCGGAGGTCGAGGGTGACCAGCCGGTGGTGCTCGCCGTTGCCGCTGACGCCGAACAGCAGGCGGGTGCCGTCCGTGACCGCCCCGGCGAACCAGTCGCCCGAGCCGTCGGCCGAACGCCGGAGCAGGTTGTCGCGGGCCCAGACCTGGGCGCCGGTTCCCGCGTCGAGGCCGACGAGGCCCCCCTGGGTCTGCACGACGACCACGCCCGCCACGCGGGCGAGGACGCCCTCGAGGCCGTCGGCCGTGGCATCCCACGCCTCGGCTCCGTCCGCGTCGACCGCGCTGAGCCGCAGCTCGTCGTCGACGTCGTCCTGGCCCGCGAGCACGAGGAAGGGGCCGTCGGGGTCGTCGTCCAGGACCGGCGGGAGCAGGTAGCCCGGCACCGTCGCGACGACCGTCCCGTCCTCGTCGAGCACGGTGCTCTCCTCGCCCACGGAGACGAGACCCCCGCCCGGCAGCGGTATCGCCCACCGGTCGTCCGCGCCGGTGTCGAGGACGACGCCGTCGGGGGTGACGACGACCGAGGCGCCGCACACGGAGAGCGTCGTGCTCGACGGGGACGCGTCGACCATGGGTTCCGTCATCAGCTCGGGGTCGCTGTCCTCGTCCTGCGTCATCCCGCACTCGCCGAGGTCCTCCGGCCGGAGGTGCACGGTCGCCTCGCCCCGCACCTCGCCGGTGAGAGCGTCCTCCAGACGCAGCGTCGGGTCGCGCCAGCCGTCGGCGCGGAGCTTCCGCAGGGTGTCCGCGTCGGGCAGGTCGTCCGCGGGCCAGGGCGCGGTGGCGTCGGTGATGTCGTCGACCACCGCGACCGCGCCGGCGGCTGCGGGCACCACCACCGGGGCGCCGTCCGGGGTCCCGTCGCTGAACGTGTCGATCCGTGCCGGGCCGATCGACCGCTCGCCGACGACCCCGCCGGCCGCGTCGAGCACCGTGACGGTGCGGTCGTCCGGGTCGCCGCTGAGGCAGACCACGACGTCGGCGGGCGGGACCGAGTCGCTCCGGTAGCCCCGCTGCGGGCCGCACGTCGGGAAGGGCCCGACGTCGTGCCGCCACGTCTCGCGGCCGGTGCCGGCGTCGAGCGCCGCCACAGCCGTCCCTTCGGTCGTGAGCACGAGGCCGCCGCGCAGCGCCGCCAGGGCGCCGCTGCCGTTCGTGAGCCGCCACGTCCCGGCCAACGGCTCGGACAGGTCGTCGACCGCGCCCGGGAGGCCCTGGACGGCCTCGGCGCGCAGCCTCTCGCCCCGGGCCTCCAGGATCCCCGGGGTGACGGCGGCGCCGGCCGCGGCGACCACGACGACGGCGGTCCCGGCCGCGACGGCGACGCGGCCGCGGCGGGACAGAGCGCGCCAGCGGGCGGCGGCGCGGACGCGCAGGGCGGCCAGCAGCCGTCGCGCCCGGCCGGGCTCCGGGTCGTCGGGGGCCGGAGCGGGCCAGTCCTCGAGCTCGTCGTCCGGCACGAGCTCGAAGGTGGTCATCGGCTCGGCGCGACGGAACCTCGGAGGCATGACGGGAGGCTACCGGCGGTGCGGAGGCCCGGCCGTCCGCGTCGTCCGAGCGCGCGGGTGAGATCCGGGGACGTGCCCGGCGGCGGGTCACAGGTCCCGGTGGCGCCGGCCCCCGACGCCAGGGCGTCCCTGCGGGCGCGGAAGGGATCGCGCCAGGTCAGAACGCGTACGGGAAGCGCGACCAGTCGGGGTCGCGCTTCTCGAGGAAGGCGTCGCGGCCCTCGACGGCCTCGTCGGTGAGGTAGGCGAGGCGCGTGGCCTCGCCGGCGAAGACCTGCTGACCCATGAGGCCGTCGTCGGCGAGGTTGAACGCGAACTTCAGCATCCGGACCGCCTGCGGCGACTTGCCGGCGATGGTGCGCGCGTACTCGACGGCGAGGCCCTCGAGGTCGTCGTGCTCGGCCACCTCGTTGACGCCGCCCCAGCGCTCGGCGTCGTCCGCCGAGTACTCGCGCGCGAGGAAGAAGATCTCCCGCGCGCGCTTCTGCCCCACCTGCCGGGCCAGGTACGCCGACCCGTAGCCGCCGTCGAACGAGCCGACGTCGGCGTCGGTCTGCTTGAACCGTCCGTGCTGGCGGCAGGCGATCGACAGGTCCGCCACGACGTGCAGCGAGTGCCCGCCGCCCGCGGCCCAGCCGTCCACGACGGCGATGACGACCTTGGGCATCGTGCGGATGAGTCGCTGCACCTCGAGGATGTGCAGCCGCCCGGCGCGGGCCGGGTCGACGGCGTCCGCGCCGTGCTCCTCGCCGCCGCCGTCGTCGGCGGTCGTGTACTGGTACCCGGAGCGGCCGCGGATGCGCTGGTCGCCGCCGGAGCAGAACGCCCAGCCGCCGTCCTTCGGGGACGGCCCGTTGCCGGTGAGCAGCACCGTGCCGACGTCGGAGGTCATGCGGGCGTGGTCGAGCACGCGGTAGAGCTCGTCGACGGTGTGCGGCCGGAAGGCGTTGCGCACCTCGGGGCGGTCGAACGCGACGCGCACCACGGGCAGGTCGCGGACGACGGCGCCGTCGGCGTCGCGCTCCACGCCGCGGTGGTAGGTGAGGTCGGTGAGGCCCTCGAACCCGGACACCTCGCGCCACCGCGCGGGGTCGAACGTGTGGGAGACGGTCCGGGGGAGGGGTGCGCTGCTCACGCCGTCACCCTAGTTCGTCGCCGGGACGACAGCCCCAGCACGAGCCCCGCCGCCACGACGAGCGCTCCCGCGACGCCGTGCGCCGTCGGCGTCTCGACGCCCAGCGAGAGCGACGTCACCAGGGCGGCGACCGGCATCAGGCCGGCGAAGAGCCCGGCGCGGGCGGGGCCGACCCGGGCGAGCCCGGTGTACCAGAGCAGGAAGGCGACCGCGGTGACGACGACGGACAGGTAGGCCAGGGCCACGAGCTCGCCGCCGTCGGGCACGGCGAGCAGAGGCCCGGGCGCGAGCAGGCCCAGCACCAGGAGCTGCGGGACCGCCGCGACGCAGGCGTACGCCGAGACGCGCAGCGGTCCCAGCGTGGGCAGCAGCGGCACGGCGAGCAGCGAGAACGCCGCCTCGCACGCGAGCGCGCCGACGGCGAGCAGCAGGCCGAGCGGGTCGGCCGACCCGAGGCCCTCGACGAGCGCCACCCCCGCCGTCACGACGACCGCCGCCGCGAGCGTCCGGGGGGCGAGGCGCCGTTCCCGGACGGCCTGCGCCCCGGCCAGCACGACGGGCGTGGCGCCCACGACCGCCCCCACCAGCGAGGGCTCGGCGTGCCGGGTGGCGAGGACGACGAACGCGCTGAACCCGGTGAGGCCCGTGGCCGCGAGCGCCAGCAGGCGGGCGGCCTGGCGCGGGCTGGGCAGCACGAACGCGACCCGTCGCCACCGCATCACGGCGAGCAGGCACAGGGCGGCGACGGCGTAGCGCACCGCCTGCCCGCCCGGCACCGGGTAGTCGGCGAGCGCGGCGGAGGCGGTGAACGACGCGCCCACGAGCGCCATCGCGGCGGCGCTGCGGGCGTACGCGCCGGTGAGGCCGTCCGTGCGGGGTGACGCGCCGGTGACGCCGGCGGGGTCGGTCGAGGTGGTCATGCGGTCGACGCTACGAAGAGACCTGGACCGGTGGGCAGGGCCAGTTCGGTCCTGGTTCACTGGGCCAGACGAGGTGTGGCCCGATGCGGGTCGTGGCCGGAGGAGGAGCGTGGCTCGATGCGGCGGCTGCAGCCGGAGGACCTGCTCCTCGTGCTCGGCGCGCGCCCGCGGACCGAGGTCGGCGGCTGGCTGCGCGACGGCCTGCGGGACGCCGTCGCGACGGGGCGGCTGGAGGCCGGGGCGACCCTGCCGTCGTCGCGCTCCGCGGCGGCCGGGCTGGGCGTCTCGCGGGGCACGGTGGCGGCGGCCGTGGACGAGCTCGTGGGGGAGGGGGTGCTGGAGAGCCGCCCGCGCTCGAGCGTCGTCGTCGCCGACCTCGACCGGCCGCCGCGCGGCACGACGGCCCGGCCCGCGCGCCCCGGCGGCGGGACCGATCGCCCGGCCAGCGTCGGGGCGCCCGACCCGGCGCTCTTCCCCCGCGCGGCCTGGGCCCGCGCCGTGCGCGACGCGATGCGCGGGCTGCCCGACGCGGAGCTGGGCTATCCGGACCCGCAGGGCCTGCTCGAGCTGCGCCACGCGCTCGCCGCGCACCTGCGGACCGCGCGCGCCGCCCCGGTCGAGGCCGAGGACGTGGTGATCGTGAGCGGCGTCGCGCAGGGGCTGGCGCTGCTCGGCGACGTGCTCGCGGGCGGGGGCGGCGGTCGGCGGGTGGTCGTCGAGGACCCGGCGTCGCCCGGGGTCGTCGCGCAGCTGCGCGACGCCGGCCTGGAGGTCGTCCCGGTGCCCGTGGACGACCGCGGGCTGCGGACCGGCGCCCTGCCCGACGCCGCGGCGGCGGTCGTGACGCCGGCCCACCAGTTCCCGCTCGGGGTCGTGCTGGCGCCCGACCGGCGTCGTGAGCTGGTCGCCTGGGCGCAGGACGGCGACCGCCTGGTGCTGGAGGACGACTACGACGCCGAGCTCCGGTACGACCGGCAGCCCGTCGGCGCCCTGCGGGGGCTGGCCCCCGAGCACGTCGCCCTGCTCGGCTCGGTGTCGAAGCTGCTGTCCCCGGCGCTGCGGCTGGGCTGGGTGGTCGCGCCGCCCGGGGTGCGTGACGCGCTCGTCGACGCCAAGCGCCGCGCCGACCTCGGCTGCTCGGTGCCGGAGCAGGCCGCGTTCGCCCGGCTGATCGCCGACGGCGCGTACGCGCGGCACCTGCGCCGGGCCCGCCTGATCTACAAGCAGCGGCGCGGGCTCCTGCTCGACGCGCTCGCGCGGGACGCGCCGCACCTCCCCGTCGAGGGAGTCGCCGCCGGACTGCACCTCGTCGTGCGGCTGCCGGACGCCGCCGCCGAGGCGACGGCGGTGTCGGCTCTGCGAGCCGTGGACGTCCCCGCCGAGCCGTTGTCCGGCACGTCGGCGCACGCCGGGTCCTGGGGCGTCGTCGTGGGCGCCGCGCGGGTGCAGGGCTCGGCCGTGCCGCGGGTCGTCGAGGTGCTCCGGTCGGCCGCCGGAGGCGCCGGGGCTCGCGGGTAGCCGCCCAGGGTGCCCGGCGCCGGGAGGGTCCGGCGCCGTCCGCGTCAGGGCTGCGGCTCCTCGGCGTCGCGGTCGGCCCTGTCGGTGGGCTCCGCGCGGGCCACCACGTCGCCAGGGAGATCGACCTCGGCGGGCACCTCGATGCCGTCGGGCGTGATCGGCCGGTCGGAGGGTTCGACCGCGATCGCGAACTCGTCCCCGTGCTCGGTGACGCCGGCGATGACGGCCTGCTTGACGGCCTCCCGGGCGTACTTCTGCCGCACGATCATGGGGTCCTGGTTGAGGTCCCGGGTCAGCGAGACCATCAGCAGCACCATCACGACCACGAACGGCAGAGCGACCAGGATGGTGAGGTTCTGGAGGCCGGTGAGCGCGTCGTTCCCGCCCACGAGCAGCATCACCGCGGCGACCGCACCCGTCGCGACGCCCCAGAAGACGACGTTGGGGCGACTCGGTTCGGCGCTGCCGCGCTGCGACAGCGTGCCCATGACGATGGAGGCGGCGTCCGCACCGGAGACGAAGAAGATCGCGACCAGGATCATCACGACCACGGTGGTGAGCGACTGCCACGGGTACTCGCCGAGCATCCCGAACAGCTGCGCCTCCGTCTCCCCGGCGCCGGCGATGTCGGTGCCGCCCTTCTGGAGGAAGAGGCTCGCGCCACCGAAGACGCAGAACCACACGATGGTGACCAGGCTCGGCACCAGGAGGACACCGCCGACGAACTGGCGGATCGTCCGGCCGCGGGAGATCCGGGCGATGAACATGCCGACGAAGGGCGTCCACGAGATCCACCAGGCCCAGTAGAAGACGGTCCACTGCGCCAGCCAGTCGCTGGTGGAGACACCGCCGGGGGTCGAGGCGCTGTCGGCGCCGGTCCGGGCCGCCATCATCGCCAGGTCCTGGAAGTAGGTGCCGATCGAGTTCGGGATGAGGTTCAGGATGAACACCGTCGGCCCGACCACGAAGACGAACACCGCCAGCGCCAGGGCCAGCACCATGTTGATGTTCGACAGCCACTGGATGCCGCGGGCGACGCCCGAGACTGCCGAGAGCACGAAGCAGACCGTGAGCACCGCGATGATCGCGACCAGGATGCCGTTGCCCACGTCGCCGGCCCAGCCGACGACCTGCAGGCCGCTCTTGATCTGCAGCGCACCCAGCCCGAGCGAGGCGGCCGACCCGAACAGCGTCGCGAAGATCGCGAGCATGTCGATGACCTTGCCGACCGGGCCGCGTGCGTGCCGGCCCAGCAGCGGCTCGAACACCGAGGAGATCAGCTGCTTGCGGCCCTTGCGGTAGGCGCTGTAGGCGATCGCCAGCCCGACCACGGCGTAGATCGCCCAGGGGTGCAGGGTCCAGTGGAACATCGTGGTGGACATCGCGTGCTGGACGGCCTCGGGGTCGCCGGCGTCGACGGTGCCCGGCGGCGGGTCCACGTAGTGGGCGAGCGGCTCGGCGACGCCCCAGAAGATCAGCCCGATACCCATCCCCGCGGAGAACATCATCGCCACCCAGGACACCGTGCGGAACTCGGGCGCCTCCCCGTCGGCGCCGAGCGGGATGGCGCCGAACTTGCTGATCGCCAGCCACAGGCTGTACACGACGAACAGGCTGGCGGTGAGCACGAAGAGCCAGCCCATGTTCGTGGTCACCCAGCCCAGGGCCGAGCTGGAGGCGCTCGCCAGGCTGTCCGTGTCGACGAAACCCCAGACGAGGAAGGCGACGGCCACGGCTGCGGTGACCCCGAAGACGGTCCAGTCCATCGGACTGCGCCGCTGCTCGTCGATCCCGATCGGGTAGTCCAGGGCCGGGTGCGGCACCACCTCGGCGGTGGGCGACCTGAGGGCGCGGCCGACCCTGTCCGCCGCGTCGTGCGCGTGCCGCTTCGCGCCGCGATGTTCGACCTTGTCCGGTTGCTCGTTCACTGCATGACCCCGTCCGTGACTTCGACGTCGGCTCCGTGCGACCCAGGTGGGACGGCGTCCGACCGTCTCGTACCTGGTCGCCTCCTGCAACCGCTGCGGACCGTGGGCTCGCTCCTGTCGCGGCACGCCCGGGCTCCTCCCCGGCGCCGGCACCGGGCGGGCGCACGCTGAGGGCATGAGCGTGCGGGAACCGGACGACGACGTGGTGGACCCGGAGGACGTCGCGCACGAGATCTTCGTGTACGACGCCGAGACGGTCCGCCGCGACGCCGAGCGCATCGGTGGCCGGCCCGCTCCGAGCCCGTTGACGTACGTGCCGGAGCTGGTGGACTTCACCGACTGACCGCAGGGCGGCCTCCGGGCGGGGGCGTCGGCGGGGCCCCGGCGCGCCCGCGTCCCGCCACCGGCCCGCGTGGCGGCCAGTAACCTGAACGGGTGCAGCTGCTGCGTGAGATCGTGTACCGCACCCCGCTGACCACCAGGTTCCGCGGCCTCGACGTGCGCGACGGCCTGCTGCTGCGGGGCGCCGCCGGCTGGGGCGAGCTGTCCCCGTTCTGGGACTACGACGACGCGGAGTCCGCGACGTGGCTGCGCGCCGCGCGCGAGGCGGCCGACGTCGGCTTCCCCGCCCCCGTGCGCGACCGTGTGCCGGTCAACGTCACCGTGCCCGCCGTCGGGCCCGAGCGGGCGCGCGAGATCGTGCTCGCGTCGGGCGGCTGCCGCACCGCCAAGGTGAAGGTCGCGCAGCGCGGCCCCGCGGTCGACGGGCGACCTGGCCCGCTCGAGCCGCTGACGGCGGAGGAGGCCCGCGTCGACGCGGTCCGCGCCGCCCTCGACGAGCTGCACGGTCCCGGCGTCGGGGCGATCCGGGTGGACGCCAACGGCGGCTGGTCCGTCGACGAGGCGCTCGCCCGCATCCCGGTGCTCGACGCCGCCGCCGGTGGCCTGGAGTACGTCGAGCAGCCCTGCGCCACCGTGCCGGAGCTGGCCGCCGTGCGCCGTGGGCTGCGCTCGCCCGTCCCGGTCGCCGCCGATGAGTCGATCCGTCGCGCCGCCGACCCGCTGCGGGTGGTGCGCGAGGACGCCGCGGACGTCGTCGTGCTCAAGGTGCAGCCGCTCGGCGGCGTGCGCGCCTGCCTCGACCTCGCCGAGCAGGTGGGGCTGCCGGTCGTGGTGTCGTCGGCGCTGGAGTCGTCCGTCGGCCTCGCCGCCGGGGTCGCGCTCGCGGCGGCGCTGCCCGACCTGCCCTACGCCTGCGGCCTCGCGACGTCGCAGCTCCTCGCCCACGACGTCGTCGCCGACCCGCTGCTGCCGGTGGACGGCGCGCTGCCGGTGCGCCGTCCCGGACCCGACGCGGACGCCCTCGCCGCGGCCGAGCCCGACACCGCGACGCGTGAGCGCTGGCTCGCCCGGTACGCGCGACTGTCCGCCCTGCTCGAGGAGGCTGCATGAGCGCCGTCCTGCCGCCGTCGCTCGTCGCGGCGCGGGCGCTCGTGACCGACCTCGCGCTGCAGGGGGTGCGGGACGTCGTGCTGGCGCCCGGGTCCCGGTCCGCCCCGCTCGCGTACGCGCTCGCCGAGGCCGCGGACACGGGACTGCTCACGCTGCACGTGCGCGTCGACGAGCGGTCCGCCGGCTTCCTCGCGCTGGGCCTCTCGCGGGGGGCCGAGCCCGTCCTCCGCGGCGTCGGGGACGGCGAGCAGGTCGCGCTGCCGCGGCCGGTGGCCGTCGTCACGACGTCCGGCACCGCCGTCGCCAACCTCCATCCCGCGGTCCTCGAGGCGCACCACACCGGCGTGCCCCTCGTGGTGCTCGCGGCCGACCGGCCGCACGAGCTGCGTGGCACGGGCGCCTCCCAGACCACCGACCAGGTGGGGATCTTCGGTATCGCCGTGCGGTACGACGTGGACCTCCCCGCCCCGGACGGGCGCGCGGGCGAGGTGCGCGACCTGCTCGGCACGCTCGGCCGGGCGCTCGCGGCGGCGCAGGGACTGCGCGACGGGCACCCCGGCCCCGTGCACGTGAACGTCGCGTTCCGCGACCCGCTGCACCCGCCGGAGCCGCTCGCGCCGGTCCCGCCCGAGGAGACCTGGCCCGCCGGCTTCCGCCGCACGGCCGTCGTCCCCCCCGCCCCGGCCCCGGGCGACGACCCGGCGCTGCACGGCGACCCCGCACGCACGCTCGTCGTCGCGGGCGACGGCGCCGGAACGGTCGCCCGCGCCGTCGCGGAGGCGCAGGGCTGGCCGTTGCTCGCCGAGCCGTCGTCGGGGGCGTGCGGCGGGCCGAACGCGGTCGCGGCGTACCGCTCGGTGCTGGGCGTCGACGAGCTCACCCGCGACGTCGAGCACGTCGTCGTCTTCGGCCGCCCGACGCTGTCCCGCCCCGTGCAGCGGCTGCTGGGGCGGCCCGACGTCGTCGTCACGGTCGTCGCGCCGGGCGGCGGGCCGTGGCCGGACGCCGCCCGCAACGCCGAGGTCGTCGTCCCCGCGCTCGCCGACCGGTGGTCGTCGCCGACGGCGCCCGTCGGGGCCCGCGCCGGCGACGGCGGCGGATTCCTCGACCGGTGGCTGGCCGCCGGACGCGCGGCCGCCGCCGTCGTGGACGCCGCGACCTCGGACGCCGCCGTCGCCGAAGGGCTGCTGACGGCCCCTCATGCCGCGCTCGCCGTCGCGCGCGCCGTCGCGTCGGTGCTCGGACCCGACGACCTGCTCGTGGTCGGCTCGTCCAACCCCGTGCGCGACCTCGACCTCGTGCTCGGGCTGGACCACCCCCAGGCCGGCGACCTGCCCGACGTGCTCGCCAACCGCGGGCTGGCCGGCATCGACGGCACCGTGTCGACCGCGACGGGAGTCGCGCACGCCGCCGCCCGACAGGGCCGCCGCACGCGCGCGCTGGTCGGCGACCTCACGTTCCTGCACGACGCCGGAGGCCTGCTGCGCGGCCCGCACGAGCCGCCCGTCGACCTGGAGATCGTCGTGGTGAACGACGACGGCGGGTCCATCTTCGCCACGCTCGAGCACGGCGAGCTCGCGACGTTGTCCCCGCAGGGCGCCGCCACCTTCGAGCGCGTCTTCGGCACGCCGCACGGCGCCCACCTCGCCCAGCTGTGCGCCGGCTACGGCGTGGACCACCAGCTGGTGCTCGACGTCGGCTCGCTGCGGCACGCCCTCCAGGCGCCGACGCGCGGCGTGCAGGTGATCGAGGTGCACGTGCCGCGCGCCGACCGGCTCGCCGAGACGCGAGATCTCGCGGCCCGCGTCGCCGCCGCGGTACGGGAGGCGCTCTGACCTGCGACGACACGATTCGCAGGAAGTTCTCAGGTTGAACCAAGCGCCCCGCCAGGATGGGGTGGTCTCCTGGAGGCACACATCGAGGAGGGCACCATGAGCACCGACACCCCGGGCGCACCGCAGCCGTCGGGCGCCGACGAGCCGAACCGGAGCGCGAACCCCGCTGAGCAGCCGACCGAGCGGCCGGCCGTCCAGCCGGGCGAGCAGCCGGGCGCCGCGGACCGCACCGCGCCGCAGCCGGCCACGCAGGACACCCAGCACCTCATCGTCCAGCCGACCCAGCAGCTCCCCACCCAGGGGCCCCCGCAGCCGCCCGCTCCGCAGCAGGCGTCGCAGCAGCATGGCGCGCAGCAGCACGGCGCGCAGCAGCCGCGCTACGGGCAGATGGCTCCCGGGTCGCCGTACTCCACGCAGCAGCACCCGCAGGGTGCGCCGCAGCAGTACCCGCAGGCGCAGCACCCGCAGCAGGGTCAGCACCCGCAGGGCCAGCCGTACGGCCAGGGCCCGGGCAACCCGTACGCCCTGGGCCAGACGTCCTCGCAGCAGGGGCCCGGGGGAGGGACCGCCACCAAGCGCGAGCGGTCCGTCTGGGTCCCCGTGGCCAGCGCGGCCGTCATCGCGGCCGTCCTCGCGAGCCTGGGTACCGCCGCGGCGACCGGCGCGTTCGACGCGGGCAACCCGTCGTCGCTGGCGAGCGTCGGCTCGTCCGCGCAGTCCACCGACGAGGCCCCGGTCAAGAACTCGACCTCGAGCAACCCGGACTGGGAGGCCGTCACGACGGCCGTGGCCCCGTCCGTGGTCGCCATCCAGGTGCAGAGCCAGTCCGGCGGCGCCGAGGGCTCCGGCGTGATCTTCGACGACCAGGGCCACATCGTCACCAACAACCACGTCGTCTCGGGCGCGCAGGACGACACCGTGCAGGTCACCCTGTCCGACGGCCGCCTGTACGAGGCGACCATCGTGGGCACCGACCCGACCACCGACCTGGCCGTCGTCAAGCTGAAGAACCCGCCGGACGACCTGAAGCCCGCGTCGTTCGGCTCGTCCGACGACGTCACGGTGGGCGACGCCGTGCTGGCCGTCGGCAACCCGCTGGGCCTGGCGAACACCGCCACCACGGGCATCGTGTCGGCGGTGGACCGCCCGGTCTCGGCGTCGGGGGAGGACGGCAGCACGCAGGTCGTCACCAACGCGATCCAGATCGACGCGGCGATCAACCCCGGCAACTCCGGCGGCCCCCTGTTCAACGCGCAGGGCCAGGTCATCGGCATCACGTCGTCGATCGCGACGATGTCGAGCGGCATGAGCGGCGAGCAGTCCGGCTCGATCGGGCTCGGGTTCGCCATCCCGGTGAACCTCGCGACCAACATCGCCGACCAGCTCATCAAGGACGGCTCGGCGGAGCACGCCTTCCTCGGCGTGACCATGCAGGACGCGACGGCCACGGCCGACGGCGTCACCCGCCGCGGCGCCCAGGTGGCCGAGGTGTCGTCCGGGTCTCCCGCCGCGGACGCCGGTCTCCAGGCCGGCGACGTGATCGTCGCGATCGACGACGACGCCGTCAACGGCGCCGAGTCGCTCACCGCGTACGTCCGGGAGAAGGCGGCCGACCAGAAGGTCACGCTGACCTACGTCCGTGACGGCAAGACGCAGACGGTCGACGTGACCCTCGCGGTCCGCGACGAGTCGGCCACGGATCAGGGCGGCTCGGGGCAGAACGACCAGAACGGCCAGGACCCGAACGGCCAGAACGGCCAGGACGGTCAGGGCCAGGACGGCCAGGGTCAGGGTGACCAGAACGGTCAGGACCAGGGCCAGGGCGGTTCCGACTCGACCGACCCGGGCAACCTGCCCGGCTGGCTCGAGGACCTGCTCCAGGGCGGCAGCGGCAACAACTGAGCCGCGGCCGGCCGGTCCGCGCACCGGCCGGCCGCACCAGCAGCCCCGCGGGCCTGCGACGACTCCCCCTCCCCGTCGCGGCCCGCGGGGCTTTGCCGTGCGCGGACCGGCGGGTCCGAGGGGGAGCGCGGCGGGTTGGCTCAGTCGGCCGCGGGGTGCAGTGCGGCGAGGACGCCGAGCGCGCTGCGCTCGAGGAAGTCGGCGAGGTCGGACGGGGCGATGTCGGGGTCGGTCGCGGCCTCGACGAGCGCCTGCTCGGCGAACGAGATCCAGGAGTGCAGCGCGACCTCGAGCAGGGGGGTGGGGGCGACGCCGATCTCCTGGAAGGCGTCGCGCAGGTGCCCGGCCAGCACGTCGCGCGCGTGCTGGATGGTGGCGCGCACGTGCTCGTCGCCGGAGGCCGCGCCGCGCACGAGCGAGTAGAAGGTCGCGTCGTGGTCGTGCACGAACTCCACGAACCGGTCGAGGGTGTCGCGCAGGCGTTCGCGCGGCGGCAGCTCGGGCCGCGGCTGCGTGGCGTGCAGCATCGCGTCGCGCGCGGTGCGGACGATGGCGGAGTGCAGGCCCTGGCGGTTGCCGAAGTAGTAATGGACGAGCCCGGGGGAGACGCCGGCCTGCGCCGCGAGGTCCTCGACGGTGACGGCCTCCAGGGGCCGGTCGGCCAGCGCGGCTACCCCGAGCGCGACGAGCTGCTGCCGGCGTTCGTCGGGGCTCATCCGGGTGCGTCGCGCGACTGCCATGACCCGAGCATATGGCCGTTTCACGAGGTGACGGCGTCGCCCGCAGGGTGAAGCGCCGCGGGCAACCGTTGCTATTGACGGCGCCTCAGTAAGGGGCGTACCGTCGCCACTCGTCGGCGACACAGGGGTCGCCATGTCGTCTGTTGGAGGGGAAATGAAGCTCAGCGCACTGACGCGCACGCGTCGAGGCCGTGCGATGCTCGCGGCGGTCCCGACGGTGGCGGTGATCGGCGTCCTCATGGGCGGCGTCGCCCAGGGCGCCGTTCCGGTGTCGATGGCGATCTCGGGCCAGCAGTTCAAGATCGCGGCCGACAAGCTCGACGGGACCGGCTTCTCGCAGTACGCCGGCGAGTCCAAGGACGCCGACGGCAAGTCGCGCCCCGTGGCGATCGCCAACATCAAGGACGCGACGCTGCACAACCTGTGCCAGTCGGTGAAGGTCCCCGGCATGCCGCTGGGCCTGCTCATCTCCGCGGGGACCAACCCCAAGAACCCGGTCACGGCGACCGACCTGCAGATCGGCATGAGCGACCTGCGCGGCACCGCGCAGTTCAACCAGATCCGGATCGGCGTCGACGCCTCCACCGTGAACACCAAGGCGCACGGCAGCAAGGGCGACTTCGCGATGGACTCCGACGCGATCACCATCGACGACCTCAAGCAGGTCTCGACGAGCACGTCGGCCGCGGTCTTCAAGCTCACCGACCTGCACCTGAAGATCTCCGACGGCACCGAGTGCTTCTGAGCGGCCCCGGCGACCAGGGAGACCAGGCGTGAGCGACGAGAACACCTCGATCCCCGAGGCGTCCCCCGAGCCGTCCGCGGCGTCGACCCCGGAGGTGCCGGCCACCCGCCGCCAGCGGTTCGCCGCCTGGCGGCGGGACCGGCCCTTCTGGGGCGGCACGCTCGCGATCCTGTCGGGCCTGGTGCTGTGGTTCTCCGGCCGGCTGCAGATCGACAACTTCGAGATCCAGCTCGGCATCGAGGGCATGCAGTCGACGCTGCTGCCCGTGGCGCTGGTGCTCCTCGGCGCCCTCGTGATGACGCAGCCGCAGTTCCGCGTGTTCTACGGCGTGATCACGCTGGCGATCTCGGTCTACTCGCTGCTGGGCGTGAACCTGGGCGGCTTCGGCGTCGGCATGGTCCTCGGCGTCGTCGGCGGCATCCTCGCGGTCTCGTGGATGCCGCGGCCCGCGGCCGAGGCCGCCGAGGCAGAGCCTGCGGCGGACGACGTGCCCGCGACGGCGCCGGACCGCGACGCCGCCCCGGCGCCCGCCGACCCGCGAGAGGTGCAGGAGGTCGGCCTCGCCGAGCTGCTGCCGTTCGACGAGGAGCCGGCCCGCGGCGGCCGGCACGTGGCCGTCGTCGCGGCGGTCGCCGTGCTCGCCCTCGGGGGCACGGGGACGACGGCGGTCGAGGCGGCCGCGGCGCCCGCGTCGCAGGTGCGCGCGGCGTCGGACTGCTGGGACCCGCTGGGGTGGCTCGAGTGGGCCTGCGGCAGCGACGACGACGAAGAGTCGACGCCCAGCCCCTCGCCGTCCGCGTCTCAGGACGCCGGCGGTTCCGGCGAGGCCACGGACGACAGCAGCACCGGGGCGACGGACGACGGTGCGTCCGCCGGCGACGGGACGGCCGCCGACGCGTCCGGCGCGGATGACGACGCCCCGAAGGGCGCCGACGCGAAGGACGCCGACGGCAAGGACGCCGACAAGGACGGCAAGGCCGAGGAGGACACCCCGGCCGAGGAGCAGGCGCAGGACGACGTCGAGAAGGAGTTCAAGCTCGAGCTCGGCCCCTGCGCGCGGATCACGTTCGGCGGCGAGTACGACATCAACGTCTCGTTGCCGGGTGACTGCGGCAAGCGCGAGGACGCCAACGTGTTCTCCGTCGACGGCGAGCTCGAGACGCGGGACCTGCAGCTGCCGCTCACCGGCATCAACGGCATCGACGTGGTCAACGTACCGGTGACGAACGGCGGTCCCCGCCGCGACGCGCTGCGGATCAACGTCGACTACGTCAAGGTGCCGGGGTTCTGGCTCAAGACCTACGCCGACAACAACGGCAAGGTCGGCGGCACGGTCACCGACGCGGACTACGTGTCGATGGAGGGCGACGCGCAGATGTACATCTCGTCCATCCACGCGGACCTGCCCGACGGGGACGACTGGGCCGAGCTGGGCGAGAAGATCGCGGCGGGCGCGTCGCCGGTCGAGATGCTGCTCGGTCTGACCGACGCGCGGATCGGCCTCATGGGGGCCACCTCGGACAAGCAGGTCTGGTCCGGTTTCCGCGAGCAGGTCTGGGAGGAGTAGGCGCCTCGGCGTCGGGCGTCAGTCCGCGCCGAGCGCCCACCGCATGGGCACGAGCTTCGCCTCGGACTCGGCGAGCTCGGCCTCCGGGTCGGAGGCGGCGACGATGCCGCAGCCGGCGAACAGCCGCACGTGCCGCGGGTCGGCGGCCGAGAGCTCGGCGGACCGCAGCGCGATGCCCCACTCGCCGTCGCCGTCGGCGCCGACCCACCCGACCGGACCGGCGTAGCGGGACCGGTCCATCCCCTCGATCTCGCGGATGAGGTCGCGGGCGACGTTCGTCGGCGTCCCGCACACGGCGGCCGACGGGTGCAGCGCGGCCGCCAGGGTGAGCGAGGACGGCGCCCGCCCGGCCGCGTCGCGGCCGTGGTCGAGGACGCGGTCGAGGACTCCCGTGACGTCGGACGCGAGGTGCATGACGTTCGGCAGGTGCAGCACGAACGGGGCGTCCGGCACGTTCATCGACGAGCAGAACGGCTCGAGCGCGGCCGCCACGGAGCGCACGGCGTACTCGTGCTCCTCGAGGTCCTTGGAGGAGCGGGCGAGCTGCGCCGCGTGCAGCAGGGCGTCGTCGTCCGACATCCCGGCCTCGCGGCGGATGGTGCCCGCGAGCACGCGGGAGGTGACGAGCCCCTTCTCGCTGCGCACCAGGAGCTCGGGGGTGGCGCCGACCATGCCGGAGACGGAGAACGTCCAGCAGGCCTCGTAGCGGTCGGCGAGGCGGCGCAGCAGCCACCGCGGGTCCAGGGGGTGCTCGGTGGTGGCGAGGACGTCGCGCGCCAGCACCACCTTCTCGAGGTCTCCCGACTGGATGCGGGCCACGCCCTCGCGCACGACGGCGGGCCAGTCCGCGGCGGCGACGGCACCGTCGGCGAAGCGGACCCGGCCGGGGGCGGCGACGTCCGTGCGCGGCTCGCGGCGCAGGGCGGCGGTGCCCGGCACGGCGTCGAGGCTCGCGCCGGGGGTGATGGTGGTCATCCAGGTGACGCCGGCACGGCGCCCGACGACGACGCGCGGCACCACGAGCGACCCGTCCGGCCGCGGGTGGCCGGCGTCGTCGCCGTCCTGGTCGTCGAGCTGGCCGGCGTCGTCGAAGGCGAAGGTGCCGAACGCGACGGGCCCCGTGCCGGGCAGGCGCACGTCGTCGCGCACCACGGCCCGCTGGAGGGTGGCCTGCCAGGCGGCCTCGGCGTCGGCGAACCGGCCGGGCCCGAAGGTGTCGAAGCGGAGCGCCTCGCCCCAGCCGACGATGCCGTCGCCGCGCCGCACCCAGCTCAGCGGGCGGGTGTCCGGCAGGAGGTCGACGAGGGCGGTGAGACCGCCGGGAAGGTCGTCGATCCGGGAGGTGCGGACCAGGAGCGCGAGGGGCTCCGTGGCCGGCGCTGTCGCGGGATCGGGGCTGGTGCCGGTGGTCGTGCCCGGGTGGGGGCGCGGCGCCGGCAGGGGCGTGGCGGACATCGGCTCCAGGGTACGCCCGACGGTCCGCCACGCCCCGCTCACGGTGCGCGGCTCAGCCCCGTGTGCTGCACCGACCACTCACCTCGAGGTCGCCTCGCCCTCCCGGCGGTTGGACCGGTTGAGCACGCCGTCGTCGGCGAGGTCCTCGAGCTGCTCGTCGTCGACGGCCTTGCTCGCGGTGCCCTTGACGAAGACCGAGGGGTTCTCGGGCGTGCCGGCCTTGATGTGGTTGAACAGGATGTTCAGCAGGATCGCCATCAGCGCGGCCGAGCTGATCCCCGAGTGGAAGATGGTGCCGAACCACGTGGGGAACTGGTCGTAGAAGTCGGGCTTCGCGATCGGGATCATGCCGAACGAGATCGACGCCGCCACGATGATGAGGTTCATCGAGTTCTTGTAGTCGACCTTGGCCAGGGTGCGGATGCCCGACGCCGCCACCGACCCGAACAGCACCACGCCGGCGCCGCCGAGCACGGGGGTCGGGACGGCGGCCACGACGCGGCCCAGCACCGGCAGCAGGCCGAGGACCACGAGGATCACGCCGCCGGCCGACACCACGAAGCGTGACTTCACGCCGGTGATCGCGACCAGGCCCACGTTCTGGGCGAACGCGGACTGCGTGAACGAGCCGAAGACCGGCGACACGACGGACGACGCCATGTCGGCGCGCAGGCCGTTCGCGATCCGCTTGCGGTCCACCTTGGTGCCGACGATCTCGCCGACGGCGATGATGTCCGCGGTCGTCTCCGTGAGCGTCACCAGGATGACGATGAGCATCGAGACGATGGCGGCGACCTCGAACGTCGGCGCGCCGAAGCTGAACGGCGTCGGGAACGCGAACACCGGGCCCTCGCCGACGCCGGCGAAGTCCGCCATCCCGAGGGCGAGCGCGATCAGCGTGCCGGCGACGATCGCGATGAGGATCGACAGCCGCGAGACGACGCCGGAGCCCACCTTGGACAGCAGGATGACGATCGCGAAGGTGAGGAACGCGAGCCCGATGTTGCTCGTGGAGCCGTAGTCGGGCGCCTCGGCGTTCCCGCCCATCGCCCAGTTCGCCGCCACCGGCATGAGGGTCAGGCCGATCGTCGTGATGACGACGCCGGTGACCACGGGCGGGAAGAACCGGATGATCTGGGCGAAGAACGGCGTGATGAGGAACCCGATCGCCGACGCGACGAGCACCGCGCCGAGGACGGCGGGGATCCCGCCGCCGCCCCCGACGATCGCGACCATGGTCGAGACGCCGGCGAACGACACGCCCTGCACCAGCGGGAGCTGGGAGCCGAAGAACTTGATCCCGACCGTCTGCAGGATCGTCGCCAGGCCGCCCATGAAGAGCGAGGCGGCGATGAGCGTGCCGATCTCCGCCGAGGTGAGCCCGGCGGCGCCGCCCACGATGAGCGGCGGGGCGATGATGCCGCCGTACATCGTCAGGACGTGCTGGAAGCCGTACCCGAACGTCGCGCCGATCGGCAGGCGCTCGTCCTCGGGGCGGGCGGGACCGGTC
Organism: Isoptericola sp. NPDC056573; assembly: GCF_042793335.1. NCBI lineage: Bacteria > Bacillati > Actinomycetota > Actinomycetes > Micrococcales > Promicromonosporaceae > Isoptericola > Isoptericola sp. NPDC056573. Next base: position 245,534 of record NZ_JBHTUY010000005.1, on the reverse strand, counting down.
GCCGCGCGGGTGGTAGCGGACCGTGACATAGCGGACCTCCTCGTTCGCTATCGATGGTCTTCACTCTTCCGGTGTGCGGAAGAAGCCTTCCACTATTCGACCGGCAAGTGTGATCTGTGTCAACCCCTTCCGGGGGGTGGATCTGGGACCTTCTGCGGCCTCAGCCCGCGACGAGTCGGCGCGCCGCCTCACGGTGCTCGGCCAGGAGGGCCGGCAGGTCGAGGCCGACCACCGCGCCGTCGACGACGCGCCACCCGCCGCCGACCATCACCCGGTCGGCGCGGTCCGCGCCGCACAGCAGGAGCGCGGCGACCGGGTCGTGCGAGCCCGAGAAGCGGGGCTCGTCGAGCCGCCACAGCGCGAGGTCGGCCTGCTTGCCGACGGCGAGCACGCCGAGGTCGTCGCGCCCCAGGACGCGCGCGGAGCCGCGCGTGGCCCAGCCCAGGGCGCGTGCGACCGGCACGGAGGCGCCGTACTTGAGCCGCTGCAGGTACAGCGCCTGGCGGGCCTCGGGCATCATCGTCGACGCGTCGTTCGACGCGGAGCCGTCCACGCCGAGGCCCACCGGCGCGCCGGCGTCCTCCAGCTCCAGCACCCGTGCGATCCCGGACGCGAGCCGCATGTTCGACGTCGGGCAGTGCGCCACCCCGGTGCCCGCCGCGCCGAGCCGGGCGATCTCGGCGTCGTCGAAGTGGATGCCGTGGCCCAGCCAGGCCCGGTCGGTGAGCCAGCCGACCGACTCGAGGTAGTCCACCGTGCGCATGCCGAACCGCTCGCGCAGGAAGTCCTCCTCGTCGATCGTCTCCGCCAGGTGGGTGTGCAGGCGCACGTCGTGCCGCTCGGCCAGCTCGGCGGTGTCGCGCATGGTCGAGGGCGTCACCGAGAACGGCGAGCACGGCGCCAGCGCGATCTGCACCCGCGCCCCCTCGCCCCGCTCGTGGTACGTGGAGATCAGTCGCTCGGAGTCGGCCAGGATCGTGTCCGGGTCCTGCACCACGGACTGCGGCGGCAGCCCGCCGTCGTCCGTGCCGAGCGACATCGAGCCGCGCGTCAGCGTGGCGCGCATCCCGAGCTCGCGGACCGCCGCGACCTGGATGTCGATCGCGTCGTCCAGCCCCGCCGGGAACACGTAGTGGTGGTCGGCCGCCGTGGTGCAGCCGGACAGCAGCAGCTCGGTCAGCGCGACCTTCGTCGCGAGCTCGTGAGCGCGGGGCGTGAGGCGCGCCCAGACCGGGTAGAGCGTGGTGAGCCAGGGGAACAGCTCGGCGTCGGCGACCGGCCCCCAGGCGCGCGTGAGGGTCTGGTAGAAGTGATGGTGCGTGTTGATCAGGCCGGGCGTGACCACGTGCTCGGACGCGTCGAACGTCTCGCCGACCGGTGCCGACGGGCTCGCACCCGCCGCGACCAGCTCGGTGATCACGCCGTCCGCGACGACGACGCCGCCGCGGGCGTCGGGGGCGTCGGGCCCGTCGTCGGCGGTGAAGACGGCCAGCGGGTTCTTGATCCAGATGCTCATCGGTGCCTCCATGGCGGCGGCACCGGGGGAGCGGCGCCGCGTCGCGCCGGCTCAGTGGTCCTGTCTGCCGATCCAGGGAGCGACAGCACCGCGCCGTCCTCTGCCGCGACGGTAGGTGAGCGGCGCTCGGCGCGTCAACGGTGCGTGCGACCATGACGTCCATGTCCCGCGCCAGCCTGGAGAAGAAGCCCGCCGAGGTCGCGTCGATGTTCGACGGGATCGCCGAGCGCTACGACCTCGTCAACGACCTCGTCTCCCTGGGCCAGGACCGGCGGTGGCGCCGCGCGGTGGTGGACGCCGTCGCGGCCGTCCCCGGCGAGCGGGTGCTCGACCTCGCGGCCGGCACCGGCACGTCGAGCGAGCCGTTCGCCGCCGACGGCGCGCTGGTGGTGCCGTCCGACTTCAGCCTAGGCATGCTCGCGGTGGGCAAGGAGCGCCGTCCGGACCTGTCGTTCGTCGCGGGCGACGCCACCCGGCTGCCGTTCGCGGACGGCGCGTTCGACGCGGTGACGATCAGCTTCGGGCTGCGCAACGTGGTGGACACCGACGCCGCGCTGCGCGAGATGCTGCGCGTCGTGCGTCCCGGCGGGCGGGTGGTGATCTGCGAGTTCTCCACGCCCACCTGGGCGCCGTTCCGCACGGTGTACATGGAGTACCTCATGCGCGCGCTGCCGGTGGTGGCGGGCGCCGTGACGCGCGACCGCGGGTCGTACGACTATCTCGCCGAGTCCATCCGGAGCTGGCCCGACCAGGCGGCCCTCGGCCGCCGGATGATCGGGGCCGGCTGGGACCGCGTGTCCTACCGCAACCTCACCGGCGGCATCGTCGCCCTGCACCGGGCCGTGCGCCCGGCCTGACCGCGTCGCGCGGTCCCGACCTCGGGCTTTGACGTCCCCGAGGGCCCCGGCGTATCGTCGCTTCGATCCTGAAACGATTCAAAGACGACGTTCGGCACGACGACGTACGCAGGGAAGGCACGGTCGATGACGACACCACACAGCGCGACGCGCCCGACGCAGGGCGGCGGGACCCGCCTGCACGGCTACCGGGCGACCGTCGCGGTCGCGATGTCCAACTACATCGAGGCGGGCTCGATCATCGCGCTCGCCACCAGCCTCACGCTCTGGCAGGAGCACTTCGGGCTGAGCAACCTCGCCGTCGGGCTCGCCGCGGCCCTGAGCGCCAACGCGTTCGGCGCGGCGGTGGGCGCCATGATCGGCGGGCCGCTCGGCGACCGGTACGGGCGCAAGTTCATCTACACCTACGACCTGCTGCTCTACATGCTCGGCACGGCCTTCATCGTGTTCGCCGGGGCGCCGTGGATGCTGTTCGTCGGCATCGTCCTCACCGGCATCGCCGTGGGCGCGGGCGTCCCCGTGGCGTGGACGTACATCGCGGAGGAGGCCCCCGACGACCAGCGTGCCCGGCACGTCGGCACCGCCCAGCTCGCGTGGTCGCTCGGGCCGTTCGTCGGCTTCGTGCTCGCGACGGCGCTGGTCCCGCTCGGCCTGCTGGGCAGCCGCATCATCTTCGCGCACCTGTTCGTCATCGCCTTCGTCACCTGGTGGGTGCGGCGCGGGCTCGCCGAGTCCGACGTCTGGAAGCAGTCGAACGCCAAGCAGGTCGCCCTCGGCCGCAAGCGGCGCGGCTTCCGCGAGCTGATCTCGCACCCGCAGAACGTCAAGGCGCTGCTGTTCCTCGTCGGCGTCTACGCCCTGTGGAACACGGTCGCCGGGCAGGCCGGCATCTTCATGCCCCGCGTCTACCAGACCGCGGGCGTCGAGAGCGCCGTCGCGCAGAACCTGCTGCAGGTGCTGGTGTGGGGCCTGACGTCGGCCGCCACCTTCTGGGGCTTCATGAGGTACGGCGACCGGGTGAGCCGCCGGCTGCTCTACGGCATCGGCGCGGTCATGGCCGTCGCCGCGTGGATGATCCTCGCCTTCGTCCCGCACGTCTCGATGCCCCTGCTCATCGCGTACGCCGTCCTGTGGGGCGTGTCCGCCGGCATCGGCGCGCAGGCGTTCTACGCGCTGTGGACCGCCGAGCTGTTCGCCACGGCGTACCGCGCGTCGGCGCAGGGCGTGCTGTTCTTCGTCGCCCGCATCGCGGTGGGCCTGCTCAGCTACCTGTTCCCGACGATGCTCGCCGAGCAGGGTGTGCCGTTCGTCGGCGGCATCATGGTCGCGCTCCTGGTCGCCTCGCTCGTCATCGGCGTCGTGTGGACCCCCGACACCGCCGGCAAGAGCCTCAAGGAGATCGAGCAGGAGCGCTACGGCGCCGACCTCGACGACGCGGAGGTCTCGGGCGTCCGTTGACGCCATCGTAGGGATCCGTTCGGCAATGGGTGGGTCAGCTCGGCACGTGGCGGTGCCGAGCTGATCCACCCGCTGCCGAACAGATCGTGGTCAGCTGCCTGCCGTGCGGTCCTTGAGCGTGCTGCCCTGCTCCTTGGCGAACTCGGTCACGCTGCTCGTGACGTCCGAGACCTTGGCCTGCACGCGCGGGTCGTTCCAGGTCTCCGTCGCCCAGTCCTTGGCCTTGTCCAGCTGCTGCCGGCCCCTCTCGGTGCCGAGCAGGTAGCCGAGCGTCGCGCCGACGACGAATGCCGGTCCTGCCTTCATGTGTCGCGCCTCCTCGTAGGTCGTGCCGATGGTGTTGCTGCCGGTCGTGGTCGTGGGTCGTGCGCACGACCGTAGGCACGCCTGCCGTCGTACGCACCCCGCGACATGCCGACCGCGGCACCCTGCCGGACCTGCGGGGACGCGGGCCGGTGCGCCTGCGGCGCGCCTCCCGGGCGCAAGGAAGGTTTACCTTCCTACACAGCGCCGCCCGATCGTGACTAGAGTGCTCGCAAGAGTTGTGATCAGGTTCACAAGTCCGCCCCGGCACCGTCGCCGGGGCGCTTCGAGGGATCGAGGTGAGCACGTGCGGTCAGGTCGCGTCGACGACGCCGACGTCATCGTCGTGGGCGCCGGCCCGGCCGGTTCGTCCACGGCCCACTGGTGCGCCGCCGCGGGCCTCGACGTGCTCCTGCTCGACAAGGCCTCCTTCCCCCGCGACAAGGTGTGCGGCGACGGGCTGACTCCCCGTGCCGTCGGCGAGCTGGCCCGCATGGGGCTCGGCACCCGCGAGGACGACGGCTGGATCCGCAACGAGGGCCTGCGCGTGGTCGCGGGCGCCCGGTCGTGGGAGCTGCCCTGGCCCGACCTCGACTCGTACCCCGGCTACGGCATGGCCCGCGCGCGGACGTCGCTCGACCACCGGCTCGCGCAGCACGCGCAGGCGAGCGGCGCCAAGCTGCTCGAGCGCACCAAGGTGACCGGGCCCGTCCTCGACGAGCGCGACGGTCGCGTCGTGGGCGTGCGGGCGCAGGCCCTCGACGGCCGCGGTCGCGCCGACGGCGCCGAGACGACCTACCGGGCGCCCGTCGTGGTCGCCGCCGACGGCGTCTCCTCCCGCTTCGCCACCGGCCTCGGCATCGCCCGCCGCGACGACCGACCGCTCGGCACGGCGGTGCGCACGTACTTCCGCACCGAGGGCACGTCGCGGCACGAGGACGCGTGGATGGAGTCGCACCTCGAGCTGTGGGACGGCGCCCCGGGGGCGTCGAACCTGCTGCCGGGCTACGGCTGGATCTTCGCGCTGGGCGACGGCACCGCGAACGTCGGTCTCGGCTCGGTGAGCTCCACGCCCGCCCGTCAGTCCGCCCACGGGCACGACTACAAGGGCCTGATGCAGGCCTGGATGCGCAACGCCCCCGCGGAGTGGGGGTTCACCCCCGAGAACCAGGTGGGGCCGATCCGCGGGGCCGCGCTGCCGATGGGCTTCAACCGCACGCCCCTGTACCGCGACGGCGCGGTGCTCGTGGGCGACGCGGCCGGCATGGTCAGCCCGTTCAACGGCGAGGGCATCGCCTACGCCCTGCAGGCGGGCCGCGTCGCGGCCGACGCGATCGCCCAGGCGCGCACCCGCGCCACGGACGACGCGCGCGAGCGGACGCTCGCCTCCTACGGGGACCGCATGCGGGCCGACCTGGGCGGCTACTACACGCTGGGCCGCTGGTTCGTGCGGCTCATCGAGCACCCGCAGATCATGCGGATCTGCGTGCGGTACGGGCTGCCGCGGCCGGTGGTCATGCGGTTCGTGCTCAAGCTGCTGTCCGACTGCTACGAGCCGCGCGGCGGTGACTGGGTGGACCGGGTCATCGCGGGGCTCACGAGGGTGGTCCCGGCGGCATGAGCGCACACGAGCACAAGGGAGTGGTCGAGATGCACGAGGTCGACGAGCGCGCGGCCGTGCGGACGGGGGTCCTGCGATGACGAACCCGTACGTGCCGGTCCTCATGCTCATGGGCGTAGCCCTGGTGCTCGCCGTGGGCGGCGTGGCGGCGAGCGCCGTCATCGGGCCCAAGCGCTACAACCGGGCCAAGCTCGACGCGTACGAGTGCGGCATCGAGCCGACGCCGCACGCGGTCGGCGGTGGGCGGCTGCCGGTCAAGTACTACCTGGTGGCGATGACGTTCATCGTCTTCGACATCGAGGTCGTCTTCCTCTACCCGTGGGCGGTGGACTTCGCCGTGCTGGCCGGCTTCGGCCTCGTCGCGATGCTCACGTTCCTCGCCCTCATCACCGTCCCCTTCGTCTACGAGTGGCGGCGCGGGGGCCTCACCTGGGTCTAGGCCCGCACGCACGACCAGCACCACCCAGCACGACCAGCACCACCCAGCACGACACGGCACAACGGACGGCATCGGCGCCGAGGATCCTCACGCCGATGTTCACGAAGGGGAGGGGTCATGGGCCTGGAAGAGGCTCCGTCGGGCTTCCTGCTGACGACGATCGAGGACCTGGCGGGCTACCTGCGCAAGGCGTCCGTCTGGCCGGTGACGTTCGGGCTGGCGTGCTGCGCCATCGAGATGATGGCGGCCGGCGCGTCGCGGTTCGACCTGTCGCGGTTCGGCATGGAGGTCTTCCGGGCCTCGCCGCGTCAGGCGGACCTCATGATCGTGGCGGGCCGGGTGAGCCAGAAGATGGCGCCCGTCGTGCGGCAGGTCTACGACCAGATGAGCGAGCCCAAGTGGGTGCTGTCGATGGGCGTGTGCGCGTCCAGCGGCGGCATGTTCAACAACTACGCGATCGTGCAGGGCGTCGACCACATCGTGCCGGTCGACGTCTACCTGCCCGGCTGCCCGCCGCGCCCGGAGATGCTCATCAACGCGATCCTCGCGCTGCACCAGCACATCCAGGACTCGCCGCTGGGCGTGAACCGCAGGGAGGCGGCCGCGGCCGCCGAGGCGGCGGCGCTCGAGGCCACCCCGACGTTCGAGCTCAAGGGGCTGCTGCGATGACCGGCGAGCTCGTCCCCGAGGGCGCCCCGGACGCCCGCCGGCCGGAGGTCGTCGAGGTGCGGCACGGCATGTTCGGCGTCCGCGGCTCCGGCGACACCTCCGGGTACGGCGGCCTGGTGCAGCCGGTCGCGATGCCCGCCGCCGCCACGAGGCCGTACGGCGGCTGGTTCGACGAGGCCGTGGACGTGCTGGCCGAGGTGCTCGGCGAGGCGGGGGTCGCGTTCGACGACGCGGTGGAGCGCGTGGCCGTCGACCCGCACACCGACCCGCCGAGCCCCCACGCCGAGCTCACGCTGCACGTGGCGCGCGAGCACCTGCTGGCCGTCTGCCGGGCGCTGCGCGACGACCAGGACCTGCGGTTCGAGCTCAGCCTCGGGGTCTCGGGCGTGCACTACCCCGACGACGCCGGGCGCGAGCTGCACGCCGTCTACCACCTCACCTCGGTGACGCACGGCCGCCGCGTGCGGCTCGAGGTGTCGGTGCCCGACGCCGACCCGCACGTCCCGTCCACCACGTCGCTGTACCCCACCAACGACTGGCACGAGCGCGAGACCTGGGACTTCTTCGGGATCGTCTTCGACGACCACCCCGGACTGGCGCGCATCGAGATGCCCGACGACTGGCCGGGCCACCCGCAGCGCAAGGACTACCCGCTCGGCGGCATCCCCGTGGAGTACAAGGGCGCCACGGTGCCGCCGCCGGACACGAGGAGGTCTTACTCGTGAGCACTGGAACCTTCAGCGCCACCCGCCCGCCCACCGCCGACGAGTTCGACCCGGGGATCCCCGGGTTCGAGGCGTCGGGGGGCGACTGGGACGAGATCGCCCGCGAGGCCGTGGGCGAGGAGCGCATCGTCGTCAACATGGGCCCCCAGCACCCGTCGACGCACGGGGTGCTGCGCCTCATGCTGGAGATCGACGGGGAGACGGTCACCGAGGCCCGCTGCGGCATCGGCTACCTGCACACCGGCATCGAGAAGAACATGGAGTTCCGCACCTGGACGCAGGGCACCACGTTCTGCACCCGGATGGACTACCTGGCGCCGCTCTTCCAGGAGACGGCGTACTGCCTCGCCACCGAGAAGCTGCTCGGCATCACCGACGACGTGCCGGAGCGGGCGTCGATCATCCGCGTGCTGATGATGGAGCTCAACCGGGTGGCGTCCCACCTCGTCTGCCTGGGCACGGGCGGCAACGAGATGGGCGCGACGACGGTCATGACGATCGGCTTCACCGCCCGTGAGGAGATCCTGCGGCTGTTCGAGGCGGTCACCGGGCTGCGGATGAACCACGCGTACGTGCGGCCGGGCGGCGTCGCGCAGGACGTGCCGGACGGCTTCGAGGACCAGGTGCGGGCGGCGCTGCCGAAGATCCGCCACTACCTCGGCCAGCTCGGCGACCTCATGCTCGCCAACCCGATCTTCAAGGCGCGCCTCACCGACGTCGGCGTCCTCAACCTCGCCGGCTGCATGGCGCTGGGCGTCACCGGCCCGGTGCTGCGCTCCACGGGGCTGCCGTACGACGTGCGCAAGGCCTTCCCGTACTGCGGGTACGAGACGTACGACTTCGACGTGCCGACCTCGACCGACGCGGACTGCTACTCCCGCGTGGTGCTGCGGATCGAGGAGTGCTACCAGTCGCTGCGCATCGTGGAGCAGGCGCTCACCCGGCTCGAGGCGACCTCGGGGGCACCGGTCATGGTGGCGGACAAGAAGATCGCGTGGCCGGCGCAGCTCGCGGTCGGCGGCGACGGTCAGGGCAACTCGCTCGACCACATCCGCCAGATCATGGGTACCTCGATGGAGGCCCTGATCCACCACTTCAAGCTCGTCACGGAGGGCTTCCGGGTGCCGGCCGGGCAGGTGTGGCAGACCGTCGAGCACCCGCGCGGCGAGCTGGGCGTGCACGCGGTGTCCGACGGCGGCACCAAGCCGTACCGGGCGCACTTCCGCGACCCGTCGTTCAACAACCTCCAGGCCGTGTCGGTGATGTGCGAGGGCGGCCAGGTGGCCGACGTCGTCGTGGCCGTCGCGTCCCTGGACCCCGTGCTGGGAGGGGTCGACCGATGACGGCAGAACCCACGAGCGCCCGTTCGGCCACGCGGTACGACGCCGACACGCTCGCGTCGCTGGCGGCCGACGCCGCCGCGATCAAGGCGCGCTACCCCGACCCGCGCTCCGGCCTGCTGCCGATGCTGCACCTGGTGCAGTCGGTGGACGGGTACGTGAGCCGCGACGGCATCCTGTTCTGCGCCGAGCAGCTCGGGATGACGCCCGCCGAGGTGAGCGCCGTCGCGACCTTCTACACCCAGTACAAGCGGCACCCCAACGGCACCTACACGGTGGGCGTGTGCACGAACACGCTGTGCGCGGTGATGGGGGGTGACGCGATCTTCGACGAGCTGAGCGAGCACCTCGGCGTCGGGCACGACGAGACCACCGACGACGGCGCGATCACGCTCGAGCGCGTCGAGTGCAACGCCGCCTGCGACTACGCGCCGGTCGTGATGGTCAACTGGGAGTTCTTCGACAACCAGACGCCGGAGTCCGCCACGGACCTCGCCGACCGCCTGCGGGCGGGCGAGCAGGTGGCGCCCACGCGCGGCGCGTCCTCGGTGTGCGGCTTCAAGCAGATGAGCCGCGTGCTCGCGGGGTTCACCGACGGCCGCGCGGACGAGGGCGTGGGCGCGGGGGAGCCGACGCTCGCCGGGCTGCGGCTGGCGCGCGCCGCGGCCGCCGTCGACGGCGGGGAGCCGTCCGGCGGGCCCGCCGCGTCGCCCGACGGTGAGTCCGCGGCGTCGTCCGCCGAGGTGCCGCCGGAGACCGGGACGGCGCAGTCCGGCGCGGAGCGCAAGCCCACGACCGAGGACGATGTCGAGCCGAAGGGTGGCAGCGATGACTGATCTCATGCCGGTGCTCACGGACACGTGGGACGCCGACCGGTCGTGGAAGCTCGCGTCGTACGAGGCCGCCGGCGGGTACGCGGGGCTGCGCAAGGCCCTGGCGACGGAGCCCGCCGACCTCGTGCAGACGGTCAAGGACTCGGGCCTGCGCGGCCGCGGCGGCGCCGGCTTCCCGACCGGCATGAAGTGGGGCTTCCTGCCTCCGCCGGACGGCGGCCCGCGCTACCTCGTGGTCAACGCGGACGAGTCCGAGCCGGGCACGTGCAAGGACATCCCCCTGATGCTGGCGAGCCCCCAGCACCTGGTGGAGGGCATCGCGATCACGAGCTACGCGATCGGCTGCCACCACGCGTTCGTGTACGTGCGCGGGGAGGTGCTGCACGTGTACCGGCGGCTGCTGGCCGCGGTGCAGGAGGCGTACGACGCCGGGTACCTCGGCAAGGACGTGCTCGGCTCCGGCTTCGACCTGGACGTCACCGTGCACGCGGGCGCCGGCGCCTACATCTGCGGCGAGGAGACGGCGCTGCTCGACTCGCTCGAGGGCAAGCGCGGCCAGCCGCGGCTCAAGCCGCCGTTCCCCGCGGTCGCGGGCCTGTACGCGCGGCCCACGGTGGTGAACAACGTCGAGTCCATCGCGTCGGTGCCCGGCATCGTGGCGCGCGGCGCGGACTGGTTCGCCGGCATGGGCACCGAGAAGTCGCAGGGGCACGGCCTGTTCTCCCTGTCCGGGCACGTGACCCGGCCGGGCCAGTACGAGGCGCCGCTCGGCATCACGCTGCGCGAGCTGCTCGACCTCGCCGGCGGGATGCGGGCGGGGCACGAGCTGAAGTTCTGGACTCCGGGCGGGTCGTCGACGCCGCTGTTCACCGCCGACCACCTCGACACCCCGCTCGACTACGAGTCGGTGGGCGCGGCGGGCTCGATGCTCGGCACCCGCGCGCTCCAGCTCTTCGACGACACGACGTGCGTGGTCCGCGCGGTCAGCCGGTGGACCGACTTCTACGCGCACGAGTCGTGCGGCAAGTGCACGCCGTGCCGCGAGGGCACCTACTGGCTCAAGCAGGTGCTGCACCGCATCGAGGCGGGGCAGGGCGAGGAGCGCGACGTCGACCTGCTGCTCGACCTGTGCGACAACATCCTCGGCCGCGCGTTCTGCGCGCTCGGCGACGGCGCGACGTCGCCGGTGACGTCGAGCATCCAGCTCTTCCGCGACGAGTACGAGGCGCACCTCACCGGCCGCGGGTGCCCCTTCGACCCGAGCGCCAGCGCGCTGTTCCCGTACACCCCCAAGCAGACGCCGGCGCTCGCCGGGGCGGGAGGTCACTGATGACGGCGACCACGGACAAGTCGACGGCGGCCGCGCCTCCGGTGGAGACGGTCACGCTCACCATCGACGAGGTCGAGGTGACCGTGCCGAAGGGCACGCTGATCATCCGCGCGGCCGAGCAGGTGGGCATCCAGATCCCGCGGTTCTGCGACCACCCGCTCCTCGAGCCCGCCGGCGCGTGCCGGCAGTGCCTGGTCGAGGTCGCGATGCCCGACCGCGAGGGCAACGTGCGGCCCATGCCGAAGCCGCAGGCCTCGTGCACGATGACGGTCACGCCCGGCATGGTCGTCAAGACCCAGCGCACGTCGCCGGTCGCGGACAAGGCGCAGCACGGTGTCATGGAGCTGCTGCTCATGAACCACCCGCTGGACTGCCCGGTGTGCGACAAGGGCGGCGAGTGCCCCCTGCAGAACCAGGCGATGACCAACGGGCGCGCGGAGACGCGGTTCGAGGACGTCAAGCGGACCTTCCCCAAGCCCATCGCGGTGTCCACCGAGATCCTGCTGGACCGGGAGCGCTGCGTGCTGTGCCAGCGCTGCACCCGGTTCAGCGACGAGATCGCGGGCGACGCGTTCATCGCGCTGCAGGAGCGCGGCGCGCACCAGCAGATCGGCCGGTTCGACGAGACGGTGCTGGACTTCACGCCCCCGCCCGGCGAGCCCGCCGAGGCGACGTTCGGGTCCGCCGCGGCCACGGCCGGCGGGCAGCCCTTCGCGTCGTACTTCTCCGGCAACACCGTGCAGATCTGCCCGGTGGGCGCGCTCACGGGCGCGGCCTACCGGTTCCGGTCCCGGCCCTTCGACCTGGTGTCGACGCCGGGGATCTCCGAGCACGACTCGTGCGGCTCGGCGATCCGCGTCGACCACCGGCGCGGCGTGGTGCTGCGCCGGCTGTCGGGGGAGGACCCTGCGGTCAACGAGGAGTGGATCACCGACAAGGACCGCTTCGCGTTCACGTGGCAGGCGGCGCCCGACCGGCTCACGGTCCCGCTGGTGCGGGACCGGGTGCTCGGCCAGGACGGCGCCGTCGTGTCCCGCGGCGAGCTGCGCCCCGCGTCGTGGGTCGAGGCGCTCGAGCTGGCGGCCGAGGGCCTGGCCGCGGCCCGCGCGGCCGGCGGGGTCGGGGTGCTGCCCGGCGGCCGGCTGACCGTCGAGGACGCGTTCGCCTGGTCGCGCTTCGCGCGCACCGTGCTCGGCACCGACGACGTCGACCAGCGGGCCCGCGTGGGCTCGGCGGAGGAGACGGCGTTCCTGGGCCACGCGGTGGCGGGCACCGGCATCGGCGTGACGTTCGGCGACGTCGAGGCCGCACCGGCCGTGCTGCTGGCCGGCCTGGAGGCCGAGGAGGAGGCGGGCGTCACCTTCCTGCGGCTGCGCAAGGGGGTGCGCAAGCACGGCACGACGGTGTGGTCGATCGCCCCGTTCGCGAGCCGCGGCCTCGCCCGGCTGGAGGGCGAGCTGCTGCCCGCCGCCCCCGGCACCGAGGCGGAGTGGCTGGGCATCCTCGCCACCCGGGCGGGCGGCGGTCTGGTGCCCGCGGACTCGGACGCGGGCACGCTGGGCGCCGTCGCCGACGGCCTCGCGACGCCCGGCGCGCTGATCCTCGTGGGCGAGCGGCTCGCGTCGGCGCCCGGCGCCTACGGGGCGGTCCTGCGGCTCGCGGAGGCCACCGGCGCCCGTGTCGCCTGGGTCCCGCGCCGCGCGGGGGAGCGCGGCGGCCTCGAGGCGGGCCTCCTGCCGGGGCTGCTGCCCGGCGGACGCCCGCTGACCGACGCCGCGGCCCGTGCCGAGGTGGCCGCGGCCTGGGGCGTCGACGCCGACGCGCTGCCGTCCGCCCCGGGGCGCGACGTCGCGGAGATCCTCGACGCCCTCTCGGTCGGCCAGCTCGGCGGCGCCCTCGTCGGTGGCGTCGAGCTCGCCGACCTGCCCGACCCGGCGCACGCCCGGCGGGCGCTCGGCGCGGCGGGCTTCGTGGTCTCGCTCGAGGTCCGGAGGACCGAAGCCGTCGAGCTCGCTGACGTCGTGCTTCCTGTTGCTCCTCCCGTCGAGAGGGCGGGGTCGTACTGGAACTGGGAGGGCCGCGTCCGCGCGTTCGGCCAGGCGCTGGAGTCCGCCGCGCTGCCCGACCACCGGGTGCTCGACGCGTTGGCCGCGCAGGCGGGCGTCGCGCTCGGCGCGGCGACGCCGCTCGACGCGCACCGGGCGATCGCGGCCCTGCCTGCGTGGGGCGGCACCCGCGTGCCGGCCCCGCAGGCCGAGCCGGTCGAGCCGCCCGTGGTGCCGGCCGGGTCCGCCCTGCTGGCGAGCTGGCACCTGCTGCTCGACGACGGGGCCCTGCAGGACGGCGAGCAGTTCCTCGCCGGCACGGCCAAGCGGCCCGTCGCGCGGATGTCGGCGGCCACGGCGGCCGCCGTCGACGTGTACGACGGCGACCGGGTGACCGTGGCCACCGACCGCGGGACGGTGACGGTGCCGGTCGCGATCACGGAGATGGTCGACCACGTCGTGTGGCTGCCGCTCGCGTCGCGCGGGTGCCGGGTGCACGACACGCTCGGCGCCGCGCCGGGCGACCTGGTGCGCATCGGACCGCCGGAGGCGGTCGCCGCCGGCGGGGTCCCAGGCTCGACCGACGAGAAGGCACAGGGAGGGGCCGCATGATCCCCGGGGTCGCGTCCGACTTCAGCAACGACTGGCTGTGGGTGTCGCTGATCAAGGCGGTGCTCATCGTCGTCTTCCTCCTGACCAGCGTGCTCTTCGCCATCTGGTTCGAGCGCAAGGTCGTGGCGCGCATGCAGGTGCGCCCCGGCCCCAACTGGCACGGCCCGTTCGGCCTGCTGCAGTCGCTCGCGGACGCGATGAAGCTGCTGCTCAAGGAGGACGTGAACGTCACCCGGGCGGACCGGATCGTGTACCTGCTGGCACCGATGATCTCGGTGTTCTGCGCGCTGCTGGTGTTCGCGGTCATCCCGTTCGGGCCCGAGGTGACGATCCCGTTCACCGACTACACGACGCCGGCCCAGCTGACCGACTTCCCGGTGGCGGTCCTGTACGTGCTGGCCTGCGCGTCGATGGGCGTCTACGGCATCGTGCTGGGCGGCTGGTCGTCGGGCTCCACCTACCCGCTCCTCGGGTCCGTGCGGTCCACGGCCCAGGTGATCTCGTACGAGCTCGCCATGGGGCTCTCGCTGGTCAGCGTGTTCATCATGGCCGGCTCGATGTCGACCTCGCAGATCGTGGCGTCGCAGACCAGCATCTGGTGGTTCCTGCCGCTGCTGCCCGCGTTCGTCGTCTACGTCATCTCGATGATCGGCGAGACCAACCGGCTCCCGTTCGACCTGCCGGAGGCCGAGGGCGAGCTCGTCTCCGGCTACATGACCGAGTACAGCTCGATGAAGTTCGCCTGGTTCTTCCTGGCGGAGTACATCAACATGCTCAACGTCTCCGCCGTCGCCACCACCCTGTTCCTCGGCGGCTGGCGGGCGCCGTGGCCGCTGTCGGCGATCAACGACGGGATGTTCAACACCGGCTGGTGGCCGGTGCTGTGGTTCCTGGTCAAGCTCTGGCTGGTCATGTTCGTGTTCGTCTGGGTGCGCGGCACGCTGCTCCGCCTCCGCTACGACCAGTTCATGTCGTTCGGCTGGAAGGTGCTCATCCCGGTCGCGCTGGTGTGGGTCGTGGTGCTGAGCGTGTTCCAGTACCTCGGCCTCGCGGGCGTCACCCGCACCCAGCTCATCACCGGCGTCGCGGTCGCGGCGGTGGTCGTCATCGGCCTCCTGTGGCTCTGGCCCGACCGGAAGGCGAAGGCCGCCGACGGCGCCGGTCCACCGGGCGGCTCTCGCCGTCCGGCCGGGGACTTCGACGCCTTCGCCGACGGCTTCCCCGTGCCGCCGCTCCCGGGCCAGGCCCTGCCGCCGTCGCCCCGCGCGCGCCGGCACGTGATGCAGGCCGCCGACGTCCCGGGCGCGTCCGCCGCCCCCGACCCCGCCGTCGACCGATCCGAGGAGACGCGATGACCGACAAGCCGTACGAGCCGCTGCGCCCGTCCAAGGGGCCGCTCGGGGAGCTGTTCGCCCCGGTGGCCGGGTTCGGCGTGACGTTCTCGTCGATGTTCCGGCCCACGGTGACGGAGCAGTACCCCCGCAAGAAGACGGCGCCGCAGCGCCGGTACCACGGCCGTCACCAGCTCAACCGCTACGCCGACGGCCTGGAGAAGTGCATCGGCTGCGAGCTGTGCGCGTGGGCGTGCCCGGCGGACGCGATCTACGTGGAGGGGGCGGACAACGCCGAGCTGCCCGACGGCGCGCACCTGTCGCCCGGTGAGCGCTACGGCCGCGTCTACCAGATCAACTACCTGCGCTGCATCTTCTGCGGGCTGTGCATCGAGGCGTGCCCCACGCGGGCGCTCACGATGACCAACGACTACGAGCTCGCGGGCCCCGACCGCGCCGGGATGATCTACGAGAAGCAGGATCTCCTCGCCCCGCTCGCCGAGGGGATGCTCGCCGCGCCGCACCCGATGGTCGAGGGGACGACGGACACCGAGTACTACCGCGGCGAGGTCACCGCGCCGACGGCGCAGCAGGTCGACTGGGTGCGCGAGCACCGGCCCGACGACCCGACCCTGGACGCCGCCGCCCGCGTGGTGCACGGGGACGCGCCGCCCCCGACCCCACGTCGGCACCGGCTGCGCGGCAGCGCCACCAAGGCCGCCGTCGCGACCCGGCAGGCCGCCGAGGGCGGTCATGTGGCGACGCTGCCCACCCCCGACCTCACGGACGGCCGGCCGTGACCGCGTCGGGCGCGGAGGCCGCGCTGTTCTGGGTGCTCGCCCCGCTCATGGTGCTCGCCGCGCTCGGGCTGCTGTTCGCCCGCAAGGCCGTGCACGCCGCGGTGTGCGTGATGTTCGTGATGGTCGGGCTGGCCATCTTCTACGTGGCGCAGGAGGCGCCGTTCCTCGGCGTCGTGCAGGTGGTCGTCTACACCGGCGCCGTGATGATGCTCTTCCTGTTCGTGCTCATGCTGGTGGGCGTCGACTCCGCGGACTCGCTGACCGAGACCATCAAGGGCCAGCGCGGGCTGGGCGTGCTGCTCGGCCTCGGGCTGGTCGTCGTGCTGCTCGGCGTGGTCGCGCAGGCGACGTTCCCGCCCGCCGTCGGGCTGGCTGCGAGCGAGGAGCTCACCAACCCGGTGGCACTGGCCCGGGTGCTGCTGGGCGACTACGTCCTCGCGATGGAGGTGGTCGGCGTCCTGCTGGTCACCGCCGCGCTGGCCGGCCTGGTGCTCACGCACCGCCGCCGGCTCAGCGTGCGGCCCACGCAGCGCGTCCTCGCGCAAGCACGCGTCGCCGCCCTGCCGCACGGCAGCACGCTCACGCCGCTGCCCGCGCCCGGCGTCTACGCGCAGAACAACGCCATGGACACGCCGGCGCTCGGACCCGACGGCGAGCCGCTGCCGCACTCCGTGCCGCGCGTGCTGCGCATCCGCGGGCAGGAGCGGTCGGCGACGGCGGTCCTCGCCGAGGAGGAGACGCTCGTGGCGCGCGACGACCTGCGCCTCCTCGGCGTCGGCCCCGCGGCGGACACGACGGTCGAGCAGACCGGCGACCCGGTCGCGACGGGCGCGACCGACGAGGGCTCCGGCGACGACGACGGGGAGGTGCGCTGATGGAGATCACGAACTACCTGGGGCTGGCCGCGATCCTGTTCGCGATCGGTGCGACGACGGTGCTGCTGCGGCGCAACGCCATCGTGGTGTTCATGGGCGTGGAGCTCATGCTCAACGCCACCAACCTCGCGTTCGTGACGTTCGCGCGCATCCACGGCGACGTGACGGGCCAGGTGCTCGCGTTCTTCGTCATGGTGGTCGCCGCGGCCGAGGTCGTGGTGGGCCTCGCGATCATCATCACGATCTTCCGTTCCCGTAGGTCGGCCTCGGTCGACGACGTCAACCTGCTGCACAGCTGAGAGGCGACCTGTGGACACGCAGACGACGATGCAGACTCTCTCCCTCGCCCCCTGGCTGGTCGCGACCCCGATGATCGGCGCCCTCGTGCTGCTGGTCGCCGGTCGACGCACCGACCGGTGGGGGCACTGGCTGGGCGTGCTGGCCAGCGCGGCGACGTTCGTCGTCGGGCTGGTGATCCTGCTCGACATGCTCGGCACCCCCGCCGACCAGCGGGTGGGCACCCACACCGTGGGCACCTGGATCGACTCGGGGCCCCTGCACGTGGACCTCGGGTTCCAGGTGGACCCGCTGTCGATGACGTTCGTGATGCTCGTGACGTTCGTCGGCACGCTGATCCACGTGTACTCGGTGGCGTACATGGGCCACGACGTCGACCGGCGCCGCTTCTTCGGGTACCTCAACCTCTTCGTCGCGGCGATGCTGCTGCTGGTGCTCGCCGACTCCTACCTGCTGCTCTTCGTCGGCTGGGAGGGCGTGGGCCTGGCGTCGTTCCTGCTCATCGGGTTCTGGGACGGCAAGCGGGAGAACGCGGTCGCGGGCAAGAAGGCGTTCGTCATGAACCGCGTCGGCGACATGGGGCTCATCGTCGCGATGATGCTGCTGCTCGCGACCTTCGGTTCGCTGAGCTTCGGCACGGTGCTGCCGGCGGCCGGCGAGGGGGCGACGGCGGCCGGTCAGGGCGTCATGACGGCGATCGGCCTCATGCTCCTGCTGGCGGCGTGCGGCAAGTCGGCGCAGCTGCCGCTGCAGGCGTGGCTCGGGGACGCGATGGCCGGCCCGACGCCGGTGTCCGCGCTGATCCACGCGGCGACGATGGTGACCGCCGGGGTGTACCTGCTGGTGCGCTCGGGCCCGATCCTCGAGGCGGCGCCGGACGCGCAGCTCGTCGTCGCGATCGTCGGCGCGCTGACCCTGCTGTTCGGGGCGATCGTCGGTACCGCGAAGGACGACATCAAGAAGGCGCTCGCGGCGTCGACGATGTCGCAGATCGGCTACATGATGCTCGCCGCCGGCCTGGGGCCGGTCGGGTACGCGTTCGCGATCTTCCACCTGCTCACGCACGGCTTCTTCAAGGCGGGGCTGTTCCTCGGCGCCGGGTCCGTGATGCACGCGATGGACGACGACGTGAACATGCGGCGCTTCGGCGGGCTGTCCCGTCTGCTGCCCGTCACGGCCATCACGATGGGCCTGGGCTGGCTCGCCATCCTCGGGGTGCCGCCGTTCTCGGGGTTCTGGTCGAAGGACAAGATCATCGAGGCGGCGTTCGTCGGCGAGGGCTGGCGCCCGTGGGTCTTCGGCATGGCGGCGCTGCTGGGCGCCGGGATCACGGCGTACTACATGTCCCGGCTGTTCTTCATGACGTTCCTGGGGCGGCGCCGCTGGAGCGACGGCGGGCCCGGCGACGACGGCGCGCCCGTGCGGCACCCGCACGAGTCCCCGCGCCTCATGACCTGGCCGATGATCGTGCTGGCCGTGGGGTCGGTGGCGCTCGGCGGGATCCTGACGATGGGCGACCGCTTCGTCACGTGGCTCGAGCCGGTCACCGGGCACGCCGAGCACCACGAGCCGGTGCTCCCGGTGGGGCTGCTCATCGGGCTCACGCTGCTGCTCGTGGCGCTCGGCATCGTGCTGGCCTGGCGCCAGTACGTGGTCGCCGCGGTGCCGGTCGAGCCGCCTCCGGCGCCCGCCGTCGTGCGGGCGGCGCGGGTCGACCTGTACCAGGACGCCGTCAACGAGTCGCTGGTCATGCGGCCGGGGCAGTACCTCACCCGGGCGCTCGTGTACTCGGACCGCACGGCCGTCGACGGCGGCTGGCTGGGCCTGGCCGGCGGCATCGGGCGCCTCGGCTCCCGGCTGAGGCGGATGCAGAACGGCTACGTGCGGTCGTACGCGGCGACGATGCTCGGCGGCGTCGGCGTCGTCGGGCTGGTCGTCTGGGTCCTGGCGAGCTGAGCGGGGTGGCGGGAGCGATGGCGATGACGCCGAACACGACGCCGAACACGACGCCGAACCCGGTGTCGACGACGAAGGACGGGGAAGCATGACGATGTCCGCAGGGTTCCCCTGGCTCACGGTCCTCATCGTGTGGCCGCTGGTGGCCGCGGCCGCGACGGCCCTCACGGGCGTGGGCCGGGGCCGCCCGGCCGCCGGCCCGGTCACCGGGGGCAGGTTCGGTGCGGGCGCCGCTCGCACGGTCGCCCTGGTCGGCGCGCTGGTGGAGGTCCTCCTGCTGGTCGGGGCCTTCGCGGCCTTCGACACCGGCGACTCGGGGACCCACCAGCTCACCGAGACGTACTCCTGGATCCCGCCGATCGGCGCCAGCTATGCCGTCGGCGTCGACGGCGTGGGGCTGCTGCTGGTTGCGCTGTCGGTGGGCCTGGTGCCCCTGGTGATCCTCGCGGCCTGGCGCGAGCAGGGCGGCGACCACGTGCGGCTGCGCCGCTACCTCGCCACCGTGCTGCTGCTCGAGGCGTTCATGGTGACGGTCTTCGTCGCCCGCGACGTGTTCCTCTTCTACGTGGTGTTCGAGGCCATGCTCATCCCGGCGTACTTCCTCATCGGCGGGTTCGGGCAGGGGCCGCAGCGCCGGTACGCGGCGGTGAAGTTCCTGCTGTTCTCGCTGGCCGGCGGCCTCGTGATGCTGGTGGGCGTCATCGCGCTCTACCTGCAGGTGCCGGCCGCGGACCGCGGCCCGCAGACGTTCCTCACCGACAACCTCACGGGGCTGACGCTCGACCCGACGGCCGAGAAGCTCATGTTCTGCGCCTTCTTCCTCGCGTTCGCGATCAAGGCGCCGATGTTCCCCGTGCACTCGTGGCTGCCCGACGTCACGCAGCACTCGACGCCCGGCACCTCGACGCTCCTCATCTGCGTGCTCGACAAGGTGGGCACCTTCGGGATGCTCACCCTGTGCCTGCCGCTGTTCCCCGAGGCGAGCCGCTGGGCGGCACCGTTCGTGATCGTGCTCGCGGTGATCTCGATCCTGTACGGCGCGGTCCTCGCGATCGGCCAGAGCGACCTGCTGCGCCTCATCGGCTACACGTCGGTGTCGCACTTCGGGTTCATCGTCCTGGGCATCTTCACCTTCACGTCGCTGGGCACCGCGGGCTCCGGGCTGATGATGCTCAACCACGGCATCTCCACCGGGGCCCTGTTCCTCGTCGCCGGGTTCGCGATCGCGCGGCACCCGCGCCAGAGCCAGCTCATCGGCGACTACGGCGGCCTGCGCCGGGTGGCGCCGATCCTGGGCGGCACGTTCCTCGTCGCCGGCCTGTCCGCGGCGGCCCTGCCCGGCCTGGCGACGTTCGTCTCCGAGATCATGGTGTTCCTCGGGTCGTACGCCCGCTGGCCCGCCGCCGTGCTCGTGGCCGTGCCCGCCGTCGTCCTCGCCGCGGTCTACGTGCTGCTCACCTACCAGCGCATGTTCACGGGGGAGACGACGCCGGAGCTGGCGTCCGCGCGCGACCTCGACGGCCGGGAGAAGACCGTGGCCGGCGTGCTCGTGGGGGCCCTGCTCGTGCTCGGCCTCGTGCCCGGGCCGGTGCTCGACTACGTGCGTGCGCCGGGGGAGGTCGCCGTCGAGCAGGTCGGCGAGACGGATCCACCACCGGTGGTCGAACCGGTCGAGACCCAGGCGATGGTCGCGACGGGCTCGGCTGACGGGAGCTTCACCGAGGGGAGCCAGCTGTGAACGACTTCGTCGCCCCGACCATCGACTGGGCCGCCGTGTCGCCGGTGCTGATCGTGCTGGCGGCGGGCGTGCTCGGCGTCCTGCTGGAGGCGTTCGTGCCGGCGAAGGCCCGGCGCGCGACGCAGCTCACGCTCACCCTGGCGGCGCTCGCGGGCTCGCTCGTCGCGGTCGGGCTGCTCTGGGAGCGGGTGCAGGAGAACGCGGTGTCGGTGGTGGGCGGGTCGTACCTGCTGACGCCGTTCGGCCTGGGCGTGCAGGCCGTGATCGGCGTGTGCGCGCTGCTGGGCGTGCTCGTCGTCGCGGAGCGCACCACCACCGGCCAGGACGCGTTCGCGCCGTCCGCGGCGGCGGTGCCGGGCACGGCGTACGAGGACGAGACGCGCCGTGCGGGCCTCCAGCAGACCGAGATCTACCCGCTCCTGCTGTTCTCGACCGGCGGCATGCTGCTCTTCCCGGCCACGGACGACCTCATCGTCATGTTCGTCGCGCTCGAGGTGCTGTCGCTGCCGCTGTACGTGCTGTGCGCGACGGCGCGCCGCCGCCGGCTCCTCAGCCAGGAGGCCGCGTTCAAGTACTTCGTGCTCGGCGCGTTCGCCTCCGCGCTGTTCGTCTTCGGCATCGCGCTCGTCTACGGCTTCGCCGGCACGGTGCGGCTGCAGGGCGTGGTGCAGGTGCTCGCGGACCCGGCCGTCTCGCCGCTGGGGTCGATGACGGCCCTGGTGGTGGTCGGCCTGCTGCTGGTGCTCAGCGGGCTGCTGTTCAAGATCGGCGCCGCGCCGCTGCACGCCTGGACCCCGGACGTGTACCAGGGCGCGCCCACGCCGATCACGGGCTTCATGGCGGCGTGCACCAAGGCCGCCGCGATGGGCGCGCTGGTGCGCGTGCTGTTCACGCTGGCGAACGGGCTGAGCCCCGCCGTCCGGCACGACGTGGAGGTCGCGCTCTGGGCGGTCGCGATCCTCACGATGCTGATCGGCACCGTCGTCGGCGCGGTGCAGACCGACGTCAAGCGCCTGCTCGCGTACTCCGCGATCGCGCACGCCGGGTTCCTCCTGGTCGGCGTGGTCGGGATGGACGAGGCCGGCTCGCGGGCCGTCCTCTTCTACCTGCTCGCGTACGGGCTCGCGTCCGTCGGCGCGTTCGCCGTCGTCACGCTCGTGCGCGAGCGCACCGTGTCGGGCGACGACGACACCGCCGAGAGGGGGGCCGGTGGGCCGGTCCCCGACGACGGCGTGGTGCTGGGCGAGGCCACCCGCCTGGCGCAGTGGACGGGCCTGGGGCGGCAGGCCCCGTGGCTCACGGCGGCGTTCTCGCTGTTCCTCCTGTCGATGGCGGGGATCCCGCTCACGGCCGGGTTCGTGGCGAAGTTCGGCGTCTTCTCGGCCGCCGTCGAGGCGGGGGCGTGGCCGCTCGCGCTGCTCGGCGTGCTCGCGTCCGCCGTCTCCGTCTTCTTCTACGTCCGGGTCATCGTGCTCATGGTCCTCACCCCGCCGCCCGGCGGTGAGCAGGGCACGACATCGACGGGCGCGGCCTCGTCGGGGACGACGGACGGCGGTGAGCAGGGCGGCGGCAGCGGTGGCACCGCCACGGTGACGGGCGCCGCGACCCGCACGCTCGTCTCGCGGACGGTCGTGACGGTGGTCGGCTCGCGCGGTCCCGCGGCGTTCGCGATCGCGGTGTGCGCGGTGGGCGTGCTGCTCCTCGGCATCCTCCCGTCGGGCGCGCTGGACCTGGTCGGCCAGGCGGCGCAGTTCCGCCCCTGACGACCTCCGGTCGGCGGTCCGTCCTCGGGTCGGCCCACGTTCGCGCCGACCCCAGGACGGGTGGCCGGCCCGGCGCACCCGCCGGGGTGTCCGACCTGACGCGGCCGAGGGCCGTCTCGGTGCGGTGTTCGGCGCCCCGGCCGGATAGGTTCGGACAGTGACTCGCGCTCCTTCCGCCTCGGCCCCCCGGCCCGGGCCCACGCCGCCCCCGGCGCCTCCGGCGATCCCGCTGTCCGACCCGGCGCTCGCCGACCGGCTCGCCGAGCGCATGACGCGGGTGGACGCGGCGCTCGACGAGGCCGTGGCCTCGGCGGACGCCCTGGCCGACGACGCGTCGCGGCACCTCGTCGCGGCCGGTGGCAAGCGGTTCCGCCCGCTGCTCACGCTGCTCGCGGGCGAGCTGGGCGACGGGTCGCGCCCGGAGCTCGTGGACGCGGCGGTCGTCGTGGAGCTCACGCAGGTCGCGTCGCTGTACCACGACGACGTCATGGACTCCGCGCCGCTGCGCCGCGGGGCCCCCGCGGCGCACACCGTGTGGGGCAACTCGGTCGCGATCCTGGTGGGCGACCTCCTGTTCGCCCGGGCGTCCGCGCTCGTCGCCGGCCTCGGCCCGGAGGCGGTGGTGCTGCAGTCGCGCACCTTCGAGCGCATGTGCCTCGGCCAGCTGCACGAGACGATGGGGCCGCGTGCCGACGACGACCCGGTGGAGCACTACCTGCAGGTGCTCAGCGACAAGACGGCGTCGCTGCTCGCGACGTCGGCGCGCCTCGGTGCGATGTTCGGTGGGTGCGAGCCGGCCGTCGTCGACGCCGTGGCGGCATACGGCGAGAAGGTGGGCGTCGCGTTCCAGCTCGCCGACGACGTGCTCGACATCGCGTCCTCCGGCGACGAGTCCGGCAAGACGCCCGGCACCGACCTCCGCGAGCACGTGCCGACGATGCCCGTGCTGCTGTTGCGCCAGCGGGTCGCGCAGGGCGAGGGCTCCGCGGCGGACGCGGCGCTCGTCGCCCGGCTCGACGGCGACCTCGCCGGCGACGACGCGCTCGCCGACGTCGTCGCGGAGCTGCGGGCGCACGACGTGCTCGCCGAGACCCGCGCCCTCGCCGGCCGGTGGGCGCGCGAGGCCGCCGCGGAGCTGGCGCCGCTGCCCGACGGCCCGGTGAAGCAGGCGCTCGCCGACCTCGCCCAGGCGCTGGCCGACCGGACGGTGTGACCGGCCGCCGCGACCTGCCTCCGACCTGACTCCGGCCTGCCTCGTGACCGGGCGTCGACGGGCTAGGCGGAGGCCAGCCGGGCGAGCGTCACCGCGATCGCCGCGCCGGCGAGCAGGTACGGGCCGAAGGCCAGCGCCGTCCCGCGCGACGCCCGCCGGGAGGCCATGAGCACGATCGCCACGGCCCCGCCGAGCAGGATCGGGAGCACCGCCGCGGCGACGAGCGTCGACCACCCGTACCAGGCGGAGACGAGGCCGAGCAGCGCGGCGAGCTTGGCGTCGCCGCGCCCCATCCCCGAGCGGTGCACGAGGTGCAGCAGCAGGTACGCGCCGCCGAGCAGGAGGCCGCCGAGGAGCGCCCGCAGCGCCGTGTCCCACGTCCCGCCGCCGAGCGCCGCGAGGGCGAGGAGCGCGGCGACGACCGCCGTCGTCGGGTAGGTGAGGGCGTCCGGCAGCCGGTGCGTGCGGGCGTCGATCACCCACAGCGCGGCCCCCGCCACGGCCGCGACGACGAGCGCCGGCGTCGACCAGCCGGGTCCGCTCGCCCAGACCGCCCAGGCCGCGGCGAGGGCGGCTCCCCACGTCACCGCGCGGCGGTGGGGCGCGACCTCGGCACGGGCACGCTGGAGGATCGGGGGCACGTCGGGATGCTATGCGCCGGCGTCGGGGCGCCGGGGGCGCCGTCCACAGCCCGTCCGGCCGCCCCGGGCCGGGTCAGCCCGGGAGCGCCACGGCGTCGGCCGCGAGGACGAGCTGCACGACGCACACCACCGCCACGGCCAGGCTCAGCAGGAACGGCGCGCGGCTGTGCGGCCGCACGAGCCCCACGGTCCCGGCGAGGGCGGCCAGCACGACCGCGCCGCCGGTGAGCGCTGCCGACGCGACGGAGGGCGGGCCCGGCGGGCCGAGGAGGATCACGACGCTGCCCGCCGCCAGGACCACGGGCGCCAGCACGCTCGCGCCCCGGCGCCCCAGTCGGTGCGGCAGCCCCCGTACCCCGGTGGCGTCGTCGTCCTCCAGGTCCGGCAGCACGTTGGCGAGGTGGGCGCCGACGCCGAGCAGCGCGGCCGCGCCGACCGTCCAGCCCGCGACGACGCGACCGTCGCCCGCCGCGGCCACCACGAACGCGGGCAGCAGGCCGAAGCTCACGGCGTAGGGCAGCCACGACAGCGGCGTCGACTTGAGCCGCGCGTTGTAGGCCCAGGCGCTGCCGACCGCGGCGACGTGCAGCAGCCCCGGCACGAGCCCCGTCGCGAAGGACAGGACGACGCACCCGGTCAGGGCGGCGATGGCGGCCGTCCGGAGCGTGCGGGGCGCGACGGCGCCCGTCACGGTCGGCTTGTCCGCGCGTCCGACGCGGCGGTCGCGCGCGGCGTCCAGCCAGTCGTTGCTCCACCCGACCGACAGCTGGCCGGCGGCGACGGCCGCCGTGACGAGCAGGGCGCGGCCCCCGGGGAGGCCGACGCCGACCGCGAAGACCAGGGCCAGCCCCGTGACCACCGCCGCGGGTGCAGGGTGCGTGGCGAGCAGCAACCCGCGCACCCGTGCCGCCACGTCGCTGCCCATGACGGGAAACTACGCCTGTCGCCCCGTGACCCGGGGCAGGACGCGGGGTTCTCGCGCGGAAGGAAGGCTCGCGGCGCGCGTCTGCCGCGTCCGGCGGGGTGCCCGCGCGCGGGAGAGCGGCGCCGGTGCCACGATGCGAAGCATGTCGCGCGTCCTCGCCGTCGCCCCCGTCCTGCCCGGTCCGGCGCACCCCCAGGGGCGGATCGCCGAGATGGTCGCCCCGCTGCTGGCAGACGCGGGGCCGCGCCGCGAGCTGGCCCGCCGGCTGCACGCCGCGGCCGGGGTGCGCACCCGGCACCTCGCGCTCCCGCTCGCCGACTACGAGCGGCCGTTCGGGTTCGCGGACGCCAACGCCGTGTTCGCCCGCGAGGGGACGGCGCTGGCCGAGCGGGCGTGCCGGGAGGCGCTGGCGGCCGCGGGCGTGGAGCCGGGCGACGTCGACCTGCTGTTCTTCACGTCGGTGACGGGCGTGGGCGCGCCGTCGGTCGACGCCGGGCTGGTGGCCCGTCTGGGGCTGCGGCCCGACGTGCGCCGCGTGCCGTCCTTCGGGCTCGGGTGCGCGGGTGGCGCCGCCGGGCTGGCGCACCTGCACGAGTACCTCGCGGGGCACCCGGACCAGGTGGCGCTGCTGGTCTCCGTCGAGCTGTGCTCGCTCACGCTGCAGCGGGACGACGGCTCGACCGCGAACCTGCTCTCGTCCGGCCTCTTCGGGGACGGGGCGAGCGCGGTGGTCGTCGCCGGCGACGACGTCGTGCCCCGCGGCCCGCGCCCCGCGCCCTGGGTCGTGGACGCCCGCGGCCGGCTCTACGCCGGCACCGAGCGGCTCCTGGGGTGGGAGGTCCGGGACACCGGGTTCGGCATCGTGCTGTCGGCGGAGCTGCCGCAGCTGCTGCGGGCGCACCTCGCGGGGGACGTCAAGGACCTGCTGGCGGCGCACGGCCTGGAGCCGGCCGACGTCGGCACCTGGGTGGTGCACGCCGGCGGGCCGAAGATCGTCGACGCCGTGCGCGACGCCCTCGACCTGCCCGAGGAGGCGCTGGCCCGCACCCGCGCGACGCTGGCGGCCGAGGGCAACCTGTCGTCGTCGTCCGTGCTGCACGTGCTCGCGGCGACCCTCGACGACGGCGCGCCGCCGCCGGGCGGGTGGGCGGTGCTCATGGCGTTCGGGCCCGGCGTGGCGGTCGAGCTGGTGCTGCTGCGCGCGGCCGGCGCGGGGGCGGCATGAGCGCGGCGTTCTACGCCGCCCTGGTGCTCGCGACCGGCGTGGAGCGGCTGGCCGAGCTCGTGGTCTCGGCGCGCCACGCCCGCTGGTCGTTCGCGCGCGGGGGCGTCGAGTCCGGCCGCGGGCACTTCCCGGCGATGGTCGCCCTGCACACCGGCCTGCTGGTGGCGTGCGTCGTGGAGGTCGTCGTCGCCGACCGGCCCTTCCTGCCGTGGCTGGGGTGGCCCACGCTCGCGCTCGTCCTCGCGAGCCAGGGGCTGCGCTGGTGGTGCATCGCGACGCTGGGGGAGCGGTGGAACACGCGCGTGATCGTGGTGCCCGGGCTGCCGCTGGTGCGCCGCGGCCCCTACCGCTGGCTGGCGCACCCCAACTACGTGGCCGTGGTCGTCGAGGGCGTCGCGCTGCCGCTGGTGCACACGGCGTGGGTGACGGCGCTGGTGTTCACCGTCCTGAACGCCTGGTTGCTGCTGGGCTTCCGCATCCCCGCGGAGGAACGCGCGCTGCGGGCCGTCGAGGCCGGCTGATGTCCGGCCGCCCGCCCGAGCAGGGCGTCGACGTCGAGACGGACGTGCTGGTGGTCGGCGGCGGCCCCGTCGGCCTCGCGGCGGCGATCGAGGCTCGGCGGGCCGGGCTGGGCGTCGTGGTGCTGGAGCCCCGGTCGGCACCGGTCGACAAGGCGTGCGGCGAGGGGCTGATGCCGGGCACGCTCGCCGCGGTGCGGCGGCTGGGGGTCGACCCGCCGGGCTGGCCGCTGCTCGGGATCTCCTACCGCCAGGACGGGGTGGTCGCCGATCACCGGTTCGCGGTCGGGCCCGGTCGTGGCGTGCGCCGCACCGCCCTGCACGCCGCGCTGCACGCGGCCGCGCTCGACGCCGGCGCGTCCGTGCTTCCCCGGCGCGCCGGGGCGGTGGTGCAGGACGCCGAGGGCGCCGTGGCGGCGGGGGTGCGTGGCCGCTGGCTGCTCGCCTGCGACGGGCTGCACTCGCGGGTGCGGAGGGAGGTGGGCCTCGACCTGCGCGACGACGGGCCCCCCGGCGGCGCGCGCCGGCGCGTCGGCCGGGACCGGAGGCGGCGGTTCGGGCTCCGCCGGCACTTCCGGGTGGCGCCGTGGACGGACCTGGTGGAGGTGCACTGGGCTCCCGGGGTCGAGGCGTACGTCACGCCCGTGGCCCTGGACCTCGTGGGCGTGGCCGTGCTCGGCCCGGCGGGCGCGGACCTCGACGCGGCGCTCGCGACCCTGCCGGAGCTGGCCGACCGGCTGGCGGGCGCGCCGGCGGCCGGGCCGGTGCGGGGTGCCGGGCCCATGCGGGTGCGCAGCCGGGCGCGGACGGCCGGGCGGGTGCGGCTGGTCGGGGACGCGTCCGGCTACGTGGACGCGCTGACGGGGGAGGGGCTGCGGGTCGGGTTCGCGCAGGCGCGCGCCGCCGTCGCGGACCTCGACGACCCGGCCGGGTACGAGCGGGCGTGGTCCCGGGCCACCCGGGACGTGCGTTGGCTCACGTCCGGGCTCGTGGCGGCGGCGACGTCGCCGCTGCGCGGCCGGGTCGTGCCGGCGGCGGCCCGGGCGCCGGCGCTGTACGGCGCCGTGGTCGAACGACTGGCGCGCTGATGAAAGCCCGAGGCAACTGTGACCGATCTGCAAGACAAGCCGTTCACATGGCGGGACGGTTGTGGCACCCTGGGTAAGGCTGGACCCTGACAGGTGAGGTAAGCCTCACCCGATCGCAGGAGAATCCTCCTAGAATCGAACGCCACGCATCCCCGATCCGGAAGGCGTATCCCGCAGTGAGCAGCATCCGACCTCTGCGCGTCGCGATCGTCGGCGCAGGCCCCGCCGGCATCTACGCCGCGGACATCCTGTCGAAGACCGACCTCGACGTGAGCATCGACCTCTTCGAACGCCTGCCCGCCCCGTTCGGCCTCGTGCGCTACGGCGTCGCCCCGGACCACCCGCGCATCAAGCAGATCATCACCGCGCTGCACCGCGTGCTCGGCCGCGGCGACGTGCGCCTGCTGGGCAACGTGGACTACGGCGTCGACCTCAAGCTCGACGACCTGCGTCAGTTCTACGACGCCGTGATCTTCTCCACGGGCGCGATCAAGGACCACGAGCTGCCGGTGCCCGGCATCGACCTCGAGGGCTCGTACGGCGCCGCGGACTTCGTGTCCTGGTACGACGGCCACCCCGACGTGCCGCGCACCTGGCCGCTCGAGGCCAAGGAGGTCGCCGTGCTCGGCGCCGGCAACGTCGCCCTCGACGTCGCGCGGATCCTCGCCAAGCACGCGGACGACCTGCTGCCCACCGAGATCCCGGCCAACGTCTACGACATCCTCAAGTCCTCGCCGGTCACCGACGTGCACGTGTTCGCCCGCCGCGGCCCGGCGCAGGTGAAGTTCTCGCCGCTGGAGCTGCGCGAGCTCGGCCACGTGCCGGACGTCGACATCGTCGTCTACCCCGAGGACTACGAGTTCGACGACGGCTCGA
Organism: Isoptericola sp. NPDC056573; assembly: GCF_042793335.1. Classification (NCBI taxonomy): domain Bacteria; kingdom Bacillati; phylum Actinomycetota; class Actinomycetes; order Micrococcales; family Promicromonosporaceae; genus Isoptericola; species Isoptericola sp. NPDC056573. The sequence continues at coordinate 216,540 of NZ_JBHTUY010000005.1, read as the reverse complement.
TGGCCGCCGTCGAGTCGTCCAACCAGACCAAGCAGGTCGTCAAGACGCTCACGGACTGGACGCTCGTCGACCCGTCGACGCAGAAGGCCTCGCGCCGCCTGCACCTGCACTTCCTGCACGCGCCGGCCGAGATCCTCGGCGAGGACGGCAAGGTCGTGGGGCTGCGCACCGAGCGCACGGCGCTCCAGGGCGACGGCACGGTCAAGGGCACGGGCGAGTTCCACGACTGGCCGGTCCAGGCCGTCTACCGCGCGGTCGGCTACTTCGGCTCGCCGCTGCCGGAGATCCCCTTCGACGAGCTGAAGGGCGTCATCTCCAACCGCGAGGGCCGCGTCGTCGACCTCGACGGCGAGCACCTGCCCGGCGTGTACGCCACCGGCTGGATCAAGCGCGGGCCGGTCGGCCTCATCGGCCACACCAAGTCCGACGCGTCCGAGACGATCCGCCACCTCGTGGAGGACGTCACGGGTGTGGGCGACGGCGGCGACGTCGCGATCGGCGACCTCGCGTCCGGCCGTACCGCCACGCAGGCGGACCCGCAGGCCGTCCTCGACTTCCTCGCCGACCGCGGCGTGGACGTCGTCGAGTGGGACCACTTCGTGCTCCTCGACGAGCACGAGAAGGCGCTGGGCGAGCCGCACGGCCGCGAGCGGATCAAGGTCGTGCCGCGCGACGAGATGCTCGACATCGCGAAGGGCCGCGCGTGACGGTGCGAGCCTGACGGCGGGACCGACGGATCGGCACGAGGGCCCGGGCGGGAACCGCCCGGGCTCTCGGCGCGTTCACCCCGTGACATCCTGCCGGCGCGCCGGCGCGGGCAGGGCGCACGGAAGGAGACGGCAGGACACATGGGCCACCAGCACTTCAACGGTCTCAAGACGGCGGCGCTCTTCGGCGTCATGTGGGCCGTGGTCCTCGGTCTGTGGGCGCTGTTCTTCCGCGGCAGCGCGGGCATGCTCGTCGTCTTCGTGGGGATCGGTCTGGTCACGACGTTCGTCGGCTACTGGAACTCCGACAAGATCGCGATCCGGGCGATGCACGCCTACCCGGTGACGGAGCTCGAGGCGCCGGAGATGTACCGCATCGTGCGGGAGCTCTCCACCGAGGCCCGCCAGCCCATGCCGCGCCTGTTCATCTCGCCCACGCAGGCGCCGAACGCGTTCGCGACCGGGCGCAACCCCAAGAACGCGGCGGTGTGCTGCACCGAGGGCATCCTGCGCCTGCTCGACGAGCGGGAGCTGCGCGGCGTGCTCGGGCACGAGCTGATGCACGTGTACAACCGCGACATCCTCACGTCCTCGGTGGCGTCCGCGATGGCGGGCGTCATCACCTCGCTGGCGCAGTTCCTGCTGATCTTCGGCGGCGGCGACCGGCGCGAGGGCGGCAACCCGCTCGCCGCGCTGGCCATGGCGATCCTCGCGCCGTTCGCCGCGATGATGATCCAGATGGCGATCTCCCGCACGCGCGAGTACGACGCGGACGAGGACGGCGCCAAGCTCACGGGCGACCCGATGGCCCTCGCGTCCGCGCTGCGCAAGCTGGAGTCCGGCACGGCGAAGGCACCGCTGCCGCAGACCCGCGAGCTGCAGAACGTCTCCCACCTCATGCTGGCCAACCCGTTCCGCGGCGCCGGCATGGCGAAGATGTTCTCCACGCACCCGCCGATGGCGGACCGCATCGCCCGCCTGGAGAAGATGGCCGGCGGCACGGGCTTCGGCCCGGGGGGAATCACCCGCTACTGACGCCCCGCGCGGCCGCGCTCGGGGAGCGTGGCCGACGTCGGTCTGCCAGGCTGACCTGCGATGACCTCAGCCCCGCCGGGCGGCCGGGACGACACCCGTGACACGGCCGAGCCCGGGCAGCGCGAGCGCCCGACGTCGTCGCACCCGGACGCCGGTCACGCGCGCCTGCGGCGCTGGCAGGCGGCCACCGAGTGGCCGCTGACGGCGATCTCCCTGCTGTTCCTGGTCGCGTACGCGATCCCGATCGCGCGCCCGGACGTCTCGCCGGACGTGCGGGCCGTCTGCTCCGTCGTGCTCGGGGTGACGTGGCTGCTCTTCGTCCTGGACTACGTGGTGCGCACCCGGCTGGCCCCGCACCCGTGGCGGTACGTGCGCCGGCACCCGCTCGAGCTCGCCGTGGTCGTGCTGCCGGTGCTGCGCCCCCTGCTGCTGGTCTCCGTGGTGGTGCGCCTCAACCGCGTCAACGCCGTGCGCCTGCGGGGACGCGTGGTGCGGTTCGCCGTGGCCGGCACCGCGCTCCTGGTCGTCGTCGGAGCGCTGACGGTGACGCAGGCCGAGCGGGGTGCGCCGGGCGCCACCATCGTCAACCTCGGCGACGGTTTCTGGTGGGCGATGGTGACCATCACGACCGTCGGCTACGGCGACCTCACGCCGGTGACCCCGACGGGCCGGGTCATCGCGGTCTGCCTGATGCTCGGGGGCATCGCGCTGCTGGGCGTCGTGACGGCGACGCTCTCGTCCTGGCTGGTGGAGCGGGTCACCGACACGTCGTCGCCCGACGACCGCCTGGGTGCGGCGGGGGAGGCGCCCGTCGGCATGGTCAGCCAGGCGCAGGTGGCGCTGCTCGTCGCGGAGGTGCAGGAGCTGCGCGCGCAGCTCGTCGCCGACCGGCAGCGCACGCAGGCTCAGGGGGAGAGCGGCTCCGCGGAGTAGCCGTCCACGCGCGGGGAGACGTCGAGCGCGGCCTCCAGCGCGGCGGCGACGCCGTCGTCGTCGTTGCCGGGCACGACGGCGTCCGCGCAGGCGAGCACGTCCGGGTGCGCGTTGGCGACGGCGTGCCCGCGGCCGGCCCAGCGCAGCATCGGCAGGTCGTTCGGCATGTCGCCGAAGGCCCACACGTCGCGGGCGTCGACGCCGAGCCGGCGGCACCACCGGGCGAGCGCGACGTCCTTCGTCACGCCGGGCGGCAGCAGCTCGGCCAGCCCGGCGGCGCCGGAGTAGTGCAGCTCGGCCCGGCCGCCCACGACCTCGCGCACCCGGTCGAAGAACACCTCCTGGTCGTCGTCCCGGACGTCGCCGCGCTGCACGACGCCGAAGCCCTGCGTGGGTGTGCCGGGCCGGACGGCGAGCAGCTTGGCCACGGCGTCGTCCCCGCCGCGCAGCGCGTCCTCGACGGGCACGGCCCGCAGGCCGCGGTCGAGCCCGGGCTCGCCGTCGGGGAACCAGGGGTCGAAGGCCGGGCCGCGGACGGTCTCGACGGCGAGGCCGACCCCGGGCACGGCCGCCCGCAGCCCGGCGACGAGCTCCTGCACGACGCCCTCGCCGAAGCCGCAGGCGTCCAGCGCCCGGCCGGAGCCCAGGTCCCAGACCGCGGCGCCGCCCAGCGCGATGACCCGGCCGTGGCCGCCGACCAGGTCGCCCAGGTCGGCCAGCCAGCGGGGCGGGCGGGCGGTGACGAAGACGACCTCGACTCCGGCGTCCTCCACGTCCCGCAGCGCGCGGCGCGTGCGCGCGGAGACGGTGCCGTCCGAGCGCAGCAGCGTGCCGTCGAGGTCTGTCGCGACCACGCGCGGCAACCCGCGGCGTGCGCCGCCCGCCCGTGCGGTCACCGGTAGTTGACGAACTGGACCGCGAAGTCGAGGTCCGCGCCCTTGAGGAGCGCGATCACGGCCTGCAGGTCGTCGCGGGACTTGCTCGTCGCGCGGACCTCGTCGCCGGTGATCTGCGTCTTGACGCCCTTGGGGCCCTCCTCGCGGATGAGCTTGGTGACCTTCTTGGCGTTCTCACCCGCGAGGCCCTCCTTGAGGGAGCCGGCGAGCCGGTAGACCTTGCCGGACGACTGGGGCTCGTTCTCGCCCGTGTCGAGGGCCTTGAGCGAGACCCCGCGCTTGACGAGCTTGGTCTGGAACACGTCGAGGGCGGCGAGCACGCGCTCCGCGGAGTTCGCCTCGAAGACGATGGTGTCCTGACCGCTCCACGCGATGGACGCGCCCACCCCCTTGAAGTCGTACCGCTGCGCGATCTCCTTGGCGGCCTGGTTGAGGGCGTTGTCCACCTCCTGGCGGTCCACCTTGCTGACGATGTCGAACGACGAGTCGGCCACGACTGCTCCTTGCTGCTCTGGTCTTGCTCAGATCGGCGTGCGATCCGGGCCCGGACGTATCAGGTGGGTGGGGTTCGCCCACTACCGTAGTGCGGCGGTGCATGGGGAGGCCTACCCATCGAGACGGACGGCGTCATGTCGGGCGTCTTCGGTAGGGTTCGCCGAGGTTTGCATCACACCGGTTCCCAGGCAACTTCCCCAGATGGGTCAGACCGGTCCTCCGCCCGCGGCGCGACGGTAGCGCGCGGGCTGTCGCACCAGCCGCTGTCCGCACCTGCCCAGAAGTAGGAGAGGAACCGAACCGCATGAGCCTCGTCTCTCGTGCCGTGGAGAACCGTCGGTCCATCGCATCGGTCGGGGTCGTCGCGCTCTTCGGCGCGGGGCTGACCGGCTTCGCGCTCTGGTACGACGGCGAGGCGACGGTGGACGTCGACCTCAACGACTCCGGCGTGTGGGTGACGAACGCCGCCGACGGCGAGATCGGCCGGTTCAACTACGAGGCCAAGGCGCTCGACGGCACGCTGTACGCCAACACGACGGGCTTCGACGTCCAGCAGGACGCGCAGCGCGTGCTCCTGTCGAGCACGGGGGACTCCTCGGCCAGCCCCGTCGACCCGGCGCAGCTCGCCCTGACCAGCACGATGAAGCTGCCCGGAGGGGCGCAGGTCGCCTCGGGCAGCGCCACCACCGCGATCTACGACGGCGAGTCGGGCAGCGTGTGGGTGCTCCCGTTCGACGGGGCGGCGTCCTTCGACCCCGAGGAGACGGAGCCCGTGCTCGAGAAGGTGGGCAAGGGCGCCCGGCTCGAGGTGAGCACCGGCGGCACCGCCGTCGTGGCGTCCCCGGCCGACCAGAAGCTGTGGACCATCCCGACCAGCGCGCGCGGCACGGCCGAGGACCCCGAGGAGGAACGGCTCTCGGTGCAGCCGGGGACCGACGTGCAGGTGACCACCGTGGGCGAGGAGCCCGTGGTGCTCGACCGCTCGACGGGCAAGGTCGTGCTGCCCGGGGGCGACGCGGTGGAGATCGACGGCGGCGCCGAGGCGCAGCTGCAGCAGCCGTCGCCCGACTCGGACATCGTGCTCCTCGCGACCTCGCGCGGGCTGGTCTCCCAGCCGCTGGACGGCGGGACGCCGACGAAGCGCACCGCGAACGGCACGCCCGCGCGGCCCGTCCAGCTCGGCGAGTGCGTCTACGGCGCCTGGTCGGTGTCCGGGCAGGTCGTGCGCGACTGCCCCGGGACCGACGACGACCAGGACGTCGTCCTGGAGGGCCTCTCCGCCGACAGCAGCCTCGTCTACCGCGTGAACCGCGACGTCATCGTGCTCAACGACGTGGCCCGCGGCACCCTGTGGATGGCGGCGGACGAGTTCCAGAAGGTCGACGACTGGGACCTGACCATCCCGGAGAACGACGAGGGCGAGAAGACCGAGTCCGAGGAGACGACGCCGGAGCAGGTCGACCAGTTCGTCGCCGACCGCGACAAGAAGAACCGGCCGCCGCAGGCGAAGGACGACTCGTTCGGCGTCCGGCCCGGCCGCACCACCGTGCTCAACGTGCTCGGCAACGACGTCGACCCCGACGGCGACGTCATGACCGTCGAGGTCGACGGCGAGCCGACCGGTGACATCGCCGTGGACCGGGTGCTCGACGGCGCCGCGCTGCAGGCCGACGTGCCCACGGACGCGACGGGGAGCACGACGCTCACCTACGTGGTCGACGACGGCCGCGACGGGTCCGACACTGCGAAGGTCACGCTCACCGTGGTGCCGGAGTCCGAGAACGACGCCCCGACCCAGACGGGCGAGCCCGTGCTGCGGGTCGGCCAGGACGGCACCGCCAGCATCAAGGTGCTGCCGTACTTCCGCGACCCGGACGGCGACGACCTGTTCCTGTCCCACGCCAGCACGGGCGACCCGAAGGACGAGGTGCGCTCGCGGCCCGACGGGACGATCGAGTTCCGCGACGGCGGGGCGGCCACCGGCCGCAAGATCGTCGACGTCACGGTCTCCGACTCCCGGGGCAAGCCGGTGGAGGGGACGCTGATCGTCGAGGTCGTGGCGACCAACGAGCCACCGGTCGCGGTGCAGGACCACGTCACGGTGCTCGCCGGCCAGCCGGTCACCGTGCGGCCGCTCGAGAACGACACCGACCCCAACGGCGACCCGCTCCGGCTCGTGCACGTGACCGAGAAGAAGGGCCTGTCGTTCTCGAACAACCTCAACGCGGGGATGTTCACGGTGCAGGGCGACGAGCCCGGGTCCTTCGACGTGACCTACCAGGTGAGCGACGGCCCCAACTCGACGACGGGGCTCGTCCGGGTGGACGTCGTCGCGCCGCCGGAGGACGCGGCCCCGCCGGTCGTGGTCTCCGACCAGGTGCTGCTGCCGTCGGACGGCTCCGCGCTGCTCGACGTGCTGGCGAACGACACCGACCCGGCGGGCGGCGTGCTCGTCGTGCAGTCGGTCACCGTGCCGGACGACTCCCCGGTCGACGTGGCGGTGCTCAACCACGACGTCCTCAAGGTCATGGAGAAGCAGCGGCTCGACGAGCCGGTGACCTTCGAGTACACCGTCGCGAACGGCACCGGCTCCGCCACCGGCCAGGTGCGCGTGGTGCCCATCCCGGCCCCGAACACCCTGCGGCCGCCGGACGCGGGTGCCGACGAGGCGATCGTCCACACGGGCGACGTCGTCACCGTCCCCGTGCTCGACAACGACACGCACCCGGACGGGCTGGACGTCGAGCTGAACGACGAGCTGCAGGAGGAGCCCGAGGCGGAGCTCGGCGAGGCGTTCGTCTCCGAGGACACCGTGCGGTTCAAGGCGGGTCCCGAGGCGGGCACCGCCCACCTCGTCTACGAGGTGCGGGACAGCAACGGTCAGAAGGACTCCGCGCAGGTCACCATCACGATCAAGGACGACGAGGAGAACACCGCCCCGCAGGTGCCCGACACCGAGACGCGGGTGCTCAGCGGCAAGACGGTGCGCATCCCGCTCGCGCTCGACGGCACCGACCCCGACGGCGACCAGGTCACGCTGAGCTCGATCGCCGCGGCCCCGGAGCAGGGTACGGCGACGATCGTGGACGGGTTCGTCGACTACACGGCGGCGGAGGGCGCCGCGGGCTTCGACTCCTTCACCTACCAGGTGACCGACACCCGCGGAGCGGTCGGCCAGGGCACCGTGCGCGTGGGCATCGCCGCGCCGCCGGAGACGAACCAGCCCCCGCAGGCCGTGGACGACGAGACCACGGTGCGGCCCGGCCGCACGGTGGCCGTCCGCGCGCTGGAGAACGACAACGACCCCGACGGCGACGAGATCGGCCTCGTCAAGGACGGCTTCGACGGGCTGCCGGACGGGCTGACGCCGAAGGCGGTCGAGGACGACATCGTCCTCGAGGCCCCCGCCGACGAGGGCGCGACATCCTTCTACTACACGGTCCAGGACGCCTTCAAGGCACGTTCTACCGGGTCGGTCACGGTGAACGTGGACGCCGACGCGCCGCTGCTCCGGCCGGTCGCGAAGGACGACGTGGTGACGGCGGAGCAGGTCCGCGACGCCTCGACGGTCACGGTGGACGTCCTCGCCAACGACGTCGACCCCGACGGCGTGGGTGCCGACCTCGAGGTGTCGGTGGACCAGGCGTCCGAGGGCGTCACCGTGCGCGAGGACGGCCAGGTGCAGGTGGCGCTGACGCCGCAGGCGCAGGTGATCACCTACACCGTCACGGACGTGGACGGGCTGCAGGCCAAGGCCTTCGTGCGCGTGCCGGGCGACCAGTCGCGTCCCTACGTGAAGCCGGGCTCGACGCCGCTCCAGGCGGTCAGCGGCGAGCCGCTGCCCGTCGAGCTGGGCGAGCTCGTGGTGGTCCGGGACGGTCGTGAGCCCCGGATCACCGAGGAGAAGTCGGTCGGGGTCACCGAGGGGACCGCGGTCGTGCAGGACGCCGACACGATCGAGTTCACGTCGAGCGAGGACTTCGCCGGGTCGGCGTCGGTGAGCTTCGAGGTGACCGACGGCGACGGGCCCGACGACGAGGACGGCAACAAGGCGGTGCTCACGCTGCCGATCGACGTCGTGCCCTCGACGAACCAGCCGCCGAAGGTGGTCGGCTCGCCGACGCTCCAGGTCGCGGCGGGCGAGGACAGCACGGTCGACCTGTCGCGCTACGTCAAGGACCCGGACAAGGACAAGCTGACCTTCGACGTCGAGAGCCCGAAGGGCATCACGACGTCCGTGTCGGGCGGCACCGTGACCGCGCAGGTCGAGCCGTCGGTGCCCAAGGGCACCGCCGCGGACGTCGCGTTCACCGTGTCCGACGGCAAGAACCCGCCCGTCAGCGGCAACCTCGAGCTCACGGTCGTCGGCTCCACGCGCCCGCTCGTGCAGACGACGCCCGACAAGGTGCCCGACGCCCACCAGGGGCAGCCGGTGACGATCCCGGTGCTGGAGAACGACACCAACCCGTTCCCGGGCGAGGACCTGACCGTGGTCGGCGCGTACGGCGAGACCGGGTCGGGCACCGTGTCGTACGACGACCGGGACGTGATCATCACCCCGGACGAGGACTTCCACGGTGTGCTCACCGCGCGCTACGCGGTGCACGACGCCACGCAGGACCCGGACCGCCAGGTCGAGGGCACCGTGACGGTCACCGTCCTGGGCCGTCCGGAGCCGCCGCGCGCGCCCACGGTGGAGGAGGTGCGCTCCGGCACGGTGGTGCTGAGCTGGGAGCAGCCGAACAACAACGGCGCCGACATCACCGGGTACACGCTGCACGCCTCGGACGGCAAGACCCAGGAGTGCGCCACCACGACGTGCACCTTCGACGGGCTGACCAACGACGTGGAGTACACGTTCACGGTGACGGCCACGAACGAGGTGGGCGACTCGGACGAGTCGGCGGCGTCGAAGAGCGCCCGGCCGGACCAGAAGCCCGACGCGCCGGCGGCGCCGAAGCTCGAGTTCGGCGACGAGCAGCTCACCGTCACGTGGACGAACAAGGACTACACCGACCGGTCCGCGATCACGTGCGTCAACCTGGAGATCAGCCCGGCCCCGGCCGACGGCAAGATCCAGAAGCCGTGCGTCGAGGGGACCTCGACCGTGTGGGAGGGCCTGACCAACGGCACCGCGTACACGGTGCGGGCGCAGGCGCTGAACGACGCCCCGGACCCGTCCGACTGGGGCGATGCATCCTCCCCGGAGACGCCCGCCGGCCCCCCGGCGGCCCCGGCGGCCCCGAAGGCGAGCCGGGTGGACACGGCCGTGGGCGGCCAGACGACCGTGTCGTGGCAGGAGCCGGACACCAACGGCGCCCCGATCGACATGTACTACCTCGACGTGTACGAGGGCGGTTCCCAGGTCAAGACCGTCAAGGTCGGCAAGGCGCGGTCCCAGACGGTGCAGGACCTCAAGACGAACGCCACGTACACCTTCAAGGTGCGGGCCGAGAACAAGGCCGACGTCTCCGCCGCGAGCCCCGCGTCCAACGCGGTGGTCCCGTACGGCACGCCGACGGTGCCGGGCAACGTGCAGGCCGCCCTCGGTTCGACCACGAACGGCCAGGCGGACGTGAGCTGGAGCGCGGCGGCGGAGTTCCGGGGGCCGGCCCCGTACTACCAGGTGCGGGCCAACGGCTCCGGCGGGAAGAACGTCGGCAACGTGACGTCGTACACCTACAAGGGCCTGTCCAACGGCACCAAGTACACGTTCCAGGTCCAGGCGTGCAACGAGTACACCTGCTCCGACTGGTCGGACAGCTCGGGCTCCGTGACCCCGTTCACCACCCCGGGAAACCCGCGCCTCAGCTGGAGCGGGACCAAGAACGGCACCGGCCGGGTCGACGACGGGTCGTTCTCGATCAACGCCCCGAGCAGCAACGGCGGGCGGGCGGTCGACAAGATCGAGTGGAAGCTGTCGGGCAGCGCCTCGGACGGCGGGACCAAGACCTCGTGGCCGGCCTCCGTCGGTGTCCCGACGGGCTACAGCAAGACCTACACGCTGCAGGCCCGCGCCCACAACGAGGCGGGCTGGGGAGCGTGGACCTCCGTCACGGGCAAGACGGACGCGCCGCCGCAGCCGAAGGCGACGGTGTCGAAGGGCAACCGGACCGGCGTGCAGGACGGCTGCTCGTCCGGCAACTGCAACTACTTCAAGGTCACGGCCAAGGACTTCGACGGCAAGTCCCACCGCGTCGAGTGCTGGTCGTACAACAACCCGGACTCGACCGCGGGCTGGCACAACATCCGCATGACGGGCAGCAAGGTCTGGACGACCCCGGGCGGCCCCGGCTACGACGTGAAGCTCGGCGCCTCGACCACCGTCCAGCTCGACTGCTACTACGGCTACGACGGCACCCAGGTCGCCGTGGTGATCGACGGCAAGCGATATGCCGCGACCACCTGGTGACCCCGTCCAGCCGGACCACGACTCCCCGAGACAACGAGCACGAAGGAACACCGAGATGACGATGACCCCCGAGCAGGCCGCCTGGTTCGCCCAGACGTTCGAGCGCCTCGTCGGCAACGTGGGGCAGGCGGTCCTGGGCAAGGCGCCCGTGGTGCGCCTCGCGCTGACCTGCATGCTGGCCGAGGGGCACCTCCTGCTGGAGGACGCCCCCGGCACCGGCAAGACGGCGATGGCGCGCGCGATCGCGGCGTCCGTGCAGGGCTCCCACAACCGCATCCAGTTCACCCCGGACCTGCTGCCGTCCGACGTCACCGGCGTGACGATCTACGACCAGCGCACGCACGAGTTCGACTTCCGCCCGGGTCCGATCTTCGCGTCCATCGTGCTGGCCGACGAGATCAACCGTGCCTCGCCGAAGACGCAGTCGGCGCTGCTGGAGGTCATGGAGGAGGGGCGCGTCACCGTGGACGGCACCACCCACGACGTGGGCCGCCCGTTCATGGTCATCGCCACGCAGAACCCGATCGAGCAGGCCGGCACGTACCGCCTGCCCGAGGCGCAGCTCGACCGCTTCCTCATGAAGACGTCGGTGGGCTACCCGGACCACGCGTCCACGGTGGAGATCCTGTCCGGCGCGTCGGTGCGCGACCGCAGCCAGGCGCTCCAGCCGATCATCACCACGCAGGCGGTCACGGAGATGGCGACGCTCGGCGCGACGGTGCACACCGATTCCGCGGTGCTCGAGTACGTGAGCCGCCTGGCGGAGGAGACCCGCAACGCGCCCGAGGCCCGGATCGGCGTGTCCGTCCGTGGCGCGCTCGCCCTGGTGCGGTGCTGCAAGGTGTGGGCGGCCGCGCACGGCCGCAACTACGTGCTGCCGGACGACGTCAAGCAGCTCGCGCAGCCCGTCTGGGCCCACCGCTTCGTCCTGGATCCGGAGGCCGAGTTCACCGGCGCCCGGGCGGAGGTCGTCCTCGCGCGCATCCTCGCCGACGTCGCCGCGCCGCAGGAGCGCGCCGCGGTATGACCTCGACATCGACCCCGGTGTCCCCGGCCCCCGCGGCCGCACGGGACACCACCGGGAACCGGCTCGGGCGCTGGTGGGTGCGCGCGTCCGGGGCCGTCGGCGCACGCTGGGCGGCGCTCGTGCGGGCGTGCGCCCCCGTGACGCAGGCGTTCTCGACGTTCGGCGTGGCCGTGCTGGTCGTGTGCGTGGGCGCATGGGTGGCCGGGCTCGCCCTGGGCTGGCTCGAGGTGCTCGTGGGCGCCGTCCTGCTCACGGTGACCCTCGTGGCGGCCATCGGCTTCGTCCTGGGGCGCCTGCGGTACGAGGTCTCGCTCACGCTCACGCAGTCGCGCGTGACGGTGGGGGACCCGGCGGTGGGGCGCCTCGACGTCCGCAACTCCGCGGTGCGGCCGATCCTGCCGTCCGTGATGGAGCTGCCCGTCGGCCGCGGCACCGCCGCGTTCCCGGTGCCGCGGCTGCGCGGCGGCGGCTCGCACGAGGAGATCTTCCGCATCCCGACCCGGCGCCGCGGCGTCATCACCGTCGGCCCGGTGAAGTCGGTGCGCGCCGACCCGATCGGGCTGCTGCGCCGCGAGGTGACGTGGACGGACGAGCAGGAGCTGTTCGTGCACCCGCAGGTGAAGAACCTGGCGGGGTCGTCGACGGGCTACCTGCGCGACCTCGAGGGGCGCGTCACGACCGACATCACCGACTCCGACGTGTCGTTCCACGCCCTGCGCGAGTACGTGGCGGGCGACGACCTGCGGCACATCCACTGGAAGACGACGGCCCGCACCGGCACGCTCATGGTGCGCCAGTTCGAGGAGACGCGGCGCTCGCACCTCGCGGTGCTGCTCTCCACCCGCGTCGAGGACTACGCGAACGACGACGAGTTCGAGCTCGCGGTGTCGGTGTGCGCCTCCCTCGGCCTGCAGGCCATCAAGGAGGACCGCGGGGTCACCGTGCTCGTGCAGTCCGGCAGCCTGCGCGGCGACCACCACACCCGGCTGCTCGACGACCTGTCGCGCGTGGAGCTCGAGCCGTCGCGTCGTGCGCTCGTCGACCTGGCCCGCGCCGCGGGGAGCACCGCCGCCGACGCGTCCGTGATCGCGTTCGTGCTCGGCAGCCGGGTGACCCCGACCGAGCTGCGGTCCGCGTCCGCGCGCCTGCCCGTGGGCGTGAACGTCATGGCGATCCAGTGCGTGCCGGGGGCGAACCTGTCGCGGCACAACATCGCGGAGGTCGGCGTCCTGACCCTCGGGCGGCTGGGCGACCTGCCGATCGCGCTGAAGAAGATGAGCGAGACATGAACGACGAGACCACACGCGGCGGGCGCCGGGCCTGGTCGGGGCAGGGCGCGGGCGACGACTCGCTGCGCACCGGCACCGGGCTCGGCCGCGGCACGACGCGCCGCAAGGAGGCGTCGCGTCCGCGCGCGACGTCGCCGCTCGCCCTGGTCGACCTGGCGGCGCTCGTGGTGCTGCTCGCGGCCGTCGCCGTCGGCTTCGGGCCGGTCTGGGGCTCGGCGGGCTACGTGCTGCCCGCCGCCGGGGGTGCCGTCCTCGGTCTGGCGGTCGCCTGGCTCGGTGCCTGGCGCCGGTTCCCGGCGGTGCTCGTGCTGGCGGTCGCGGTGGTCGCGTACCTGCTGTTCGGCGCGGCCCTCGCGCTGCCGCAGGACGCGATCGGCGGCGTGCTGCCGAGCCTGCAGACCCTCCAGGACCTCCTGATCGGCGCGGTCGAGGGCTGGAAGCAGTTCATCACCACGGTGCCGCCCATGAGCTCGTTCCCAGAGCTCGCGGTCGTGCCCTACCTGCTGATGCTGCTCGTGGCGCTCGTCGCGGGGACGATCGCCTGGCGCGCCCGGCACGCGGTGTGGGCGATGGTCCCGGTGCTCGTCGGGTTCGTGGGCGTCATCCTGCTCGGCACGCTCGACGCGGCGCTGCCGGTGGCCCAGGGCATCACGATCGCCCTCGTCGGCCTGCTGTGGGGCGGGGTCCGCGCGATGGAGGCGCGGGTCGGGACCCACTCGATCAGCACGGAGCAGAGCGAGGAGGCCACCCGCCGCCTGCGCTGGTACCGGGTGCGCACGGGCGCCGCCATCCTCGGCGTCGCGGCCGTGACGGCCGCCTTCGTGGCGCCGGCGATCATGCCGTCCCAGCCGCGGTCGGTGCTGCGCGAGACGATCGTGCCGCCGCTCGACCTGCACCAGTACGCGAGCCCGCTCGTCGGCTTCCGCCACATCGTGAAGGAGCAGCGGGAGGACGAGCTGTTCACGGTGAGCGACCTGCCCGAGGACGGCCGCGTGCGCCTGGCCGCGCTCGACCGCTACGACGGGGTGGTCTTCGACGCCTCCGGGACCGGCGGCGACACCGGCGTGTACAGCCGCGTCGGCACGACCATCGCCACCGCCCAGGAGGGCACCCCGCAGCGCGTCGACGTGACCGTGACGGGGTACGACGGCGTGTGGGTGCCGCAGTTCGGTGCGCTCACGGGCCTCACGTGGACGGACGCGAACGCGCGCGCCCAGGACGCGGGCTCGTACTACAACTCGACCACGGGCACGGTGCTCACGACCGCGGGCGTGCGCCCCGGCGACACGTACAGCCTGGACACGATCGTCACCGAGGAGCCGTCGGAGGACGCGCTCAAGAAGGCGACGATCGTGGGCGCCGACCTGCCCGAGACCGACCAGTCGGCCCTGCCGCCGGGCCTGCCCGCGAAGGCGGTGCAGTTCGCGGGGGAGGAGACGGACCCGGCCACGAAGCTGTTCCTCATCCGTGACGCCCTCGCGGCGTCGGGCGTCCTGTCGAGCGGGCTCGAGGGCCAGTACCCGTCGCGCCCCGGCCACTCCGCGGAGCGGGTCGACACGCTGGTGCAGCAGGAGAAGATGGTGGGCGACGACGAGCAGTTCGCCGTCGCGCTCGCCCTCATGGCACGGCAGGCCGGCATCCCGGCGCGCGTCGTCATGGGCTTCTACCCCGGCAAGGACAGCAACTACACGGCCGGCGAGCCGTGGACCGTGCTGGGCAGCGACGTGCACGCCTGGGTCGAGGTGCCGACCTCGGAGTACGGGTGGGCGGCGATCGAGGCCGTGCCGGAGCAGAAGCCGCAGATCCAGCCGGAGCCCAAGTCGGAGCAGGTGCCCAAGCCGCCGGTGCTCCAGGAGCCGGAGCCGCCGGAGGAGCCCGAGCGCGTCGAGGCGGGCACGGTCGAGGACGACGAGGAGGAGGCCGAGAACGAGGCCTTCGACTGGCGCCTCGTGGGCCTGGTCGTGCTGATCGTCGGGATCCCGCTGCTGCTGATCGGCGGCCCGATCGTCGCGATCCTCGCGTACAAGGCGCGTCGTCGGGCCCGACGGCGCACGGCCGACGACGCTGCCGCCCGGATCAGCGGCGGCTGGCACGAGGTCGTGGACGTCGCCACGGACCTGGGCAGCACCGTCCCCCCGTCGGCCACCCGCCGGGAGGGCGCGTACCTGATCGCCGAGCAGTACCGGGCGCCCGGTACGCTCGCTCTCGCCCACCGTGCGGACGCAGGCGTCTTCGGGGAGGGCGAGCCCAGTGCCACGGAGGCGGACGACTTCTGGCGCGAGGTGGACGAGCTCGTCGCGGGGGTGCGGTCCGGTGTCGATCGGCGCCGCCGGCTCTTCGGGGCCCTGTCCCTGCGGTCGCTGCGTGCTCGCGCGACGTGGCGGCCGGGGCGGGCGCTCGGCCGGTTCGCGCGGGACGTCGGCGCCAAGGTCTCCGGGGTCGGTTCGAGGATCGTCTCCAGGGACGGCTCCAGGAGCAAGGAGAAGCGATGAGTGACGTGCAGTGCCCCGGCTGCGGGTCCACCCAGCGGGCGGGGGCGCCGTTCTGCGCCGTGTGCGGGCGCGAGTTCCCACGCACGGGCAGGCCGGTCGGGCCGCCCGCGGGTCCTCCGCGGGGCGCGTTCGACGCCGCGGCCGGCGTCGCCGGCCCGGGTGGCCCCGCGTCCCTCGTGCACACGGGCACCACCGAGCCCGAGATGATGACGGCCACGCAGGTGCCCGCGTACCTCGGGTCCTCGACGCCCGAGCCCGAGGCCGTACCCGTGTACGCGCACGTGGGCCGGCGCATCGTGGCGTTCCTGCTCGACGGCGTCGTGGCGGGGGTGCTCTTCGGGATCGTCTACGGCATCGGGTTCTCGACGATCGACCTGCCGTCGGGCGTCATCACGTCCACCGACCCGCGGTTCGCGGGGCTCGTCACCCAGATCCTCACCGTGGCGGGCCTCGCCTCCGCGGCGGCGGGCCTGTACTGGCTCGCCATGCTGATCTGGGAGGGCCTGACCGGCAAGACGCTCGGCAACCTGGTCATGGGTATCCGCACGCAGGGCGTCGACGGCGGCATGCCGATCGGGGTGGGCCGCGCGTTCCTGCGCTACCTGGTCGTCGCCGCCTGCGGGCTGGTGCCGTTCTTCGGCACGATCCTCGTGCAGCTCAGCCCGCTGTGGGACGGCGGCGGCCGCCGCCAGGGCTGGCACGACAAGGCCGGGAAGGCCGTCGTCGTGGACGCTCGCGCCATGCAGCGTGCCGCGGCGCCGCGCACCGCCAGCTTCGCCCCGGCCTCCGGCGGCCCGGTGGCGGGCCTCGCGGCCCCGCCGTCGGCGCCGTCCGCCGTCCTGCTGGGGGCGGTGGCCGCGCCGCCGGTTCCGACGCAGCAGCCCGCGCCGCAGCCGGCGCACCAGCCGACGCACCAGCCGACGCACCAGGCTCCTGCCGGCCCGCCGGCGGGCGTGCCGGACCCGTACGCGACGCCGGCCTTCCAGGCGCTCGCCGGCCCCGCCGCCGGTGCGGGCGGGCTCATCACCGGGGTGCCGGGGTCCGCGGCCCGGCAGCCGGCGGCGTCGGCCGCGCAGCCGGCGATGCCGGACCCGCAGCAGCTCCAGCAGCAGCCCCAGACCCAGCAGCCCCAGACCCAGCAGCCCCAGACCCAGCAGCCCCAGACCCAGCAGCCCCAGACCCAGCAGCCCCAGACCCAGCAGCCCGCCCCGGACGTCACGCCCGAGGTGTCGGAGCACACGAGCTTCGACACGCGCATGCAGTCGCGGGCGCAGCGCCAGGAGCTGCGCCCGGCGCCCGTCGTGGGCGTGGTGCTCGAGCTCGAGTCGGGCGACCGGCACACCGTCGACGGGCCGGCCCGGGTCGGCCGCAACCCGGAGGCGTCGGCGGGCGAGACCGTCACGCTCGTGCGGATCGACGACCCGACGCGGTCGGTGTCGAAGAACCACGCCGACCTGGACGTGGACTCCGCGGGCCTGTGGATCAACGACCGCGGGTCCACGAACGGGACCGTCATCTCCGTCGCCGGTCTGCCGCCGCGGGTGGCCGAGCCCGGCGCACGCGTCCGCGTGCCCATGGGGGCCACGATCCACGTGGGCGACCGTCGCATCGTCGTCCACCCGGGGGCGCACGCATGACCGACGACGACGCGCTCGTCCTGTCCTGGGGCAGCTCGTCGCACGTGGGGCGCCGGCGCAAGGTCAACGAGGACGGGTACCTGGCCGGGGCCGGCGTCTTCCTGGTGGCGGACGGGATGGGCGGTCACGACGCGGGCGAGGTCGCCAGCGCCGTCGCGCTCGACACCCTGAGCCCGCTGCAGGACGAGCCGAGGGTGGACGCCGACCGGGTGGCCGAGCTGGTCGCCCTGGCGCAGTCGCGGGTGCGGGCGATCGACACCGGCCCCTCGGGGCGGGGCGCCGGCACGACGCTCACCGGCGCGCTGGTCTCCGAGCAGGACGACGTCCCCTACTGGCTGTTCGTGAACGTGGGCGACTCGCGCACGTACCTGATGTCGAGCGGCGTGCTGGACCAGGTCAGCGTGGACCACTCCGAGGTCCAGGAGCTGGTGGACGCGGGGATGCTCACGGCGCAGGAGGCGCGGTTGCACCCGCGCCGGAACGTCGTGACGCGGGCGCTCGGCGCGGACTCCACGCCGATGCCCGACTTCCGGTACGTCCCGGTCGCCGCGGGCGACCGGGTGCTGGTGTGCTCCGACGGGCTGACCGTCGAGCTCACCGATGAGCGGATCGCCCGGGTGCTGCTCGAGCACCCGGACCCGCAGCGGGCGGCGAGCCGGCTCGTGGAGGAGGCGGTCGCGGCCGGAGGCCGCGACAACATCACGGTCGTGGTGGTCGACGTCACCCATGCGGTGGACGACGACGAGACCGCGACCAGCCCGCGGGGCGGGCAGGTGCTGGACGACGAGGACACGATCCCGACGCCCGAGGGCGCGTGGGGCCGGGCCTCGATGACCGGGGGGCAGGAGGTCGACGCATGATGACGGTGGGATACGTCGAGGGCAGGGCGCAGGCGCTGGTACGGGGGGACACCGTGCTGCTGCTGCCGGAGCCCGTGGAGCCGGAGGTCGTCTCGCGGCTCTGGGAGGCGCTCGAGGCGCCGGAGCAGGGCGGTGTCGTGTCCGTGGTCGGGGCGCTGACGGACGTCGCGGGGAGCCTGACGGCGGTGCCGCCCTTCGCGGTGGTGACGCTCGACGCCCGGGCGCGCGAGGCGCGCGTCGCCGTGCGCGGGACGTCCGCCGCGGTGCGGGTGCGGGCGGCGGGCGGCGACGTGGAGGTGTCCGGCGCCGGCGTGCTGATGTGGGCCGAGCGCGTGGTGGCGGAGGTGGCCTCGGTCGAGCTGGCCCTGGACCCCGGCCCTGCCGGGGACGGCCCGGTCTGGCCGTTGCAGGGCGGAGTGGTCCGCGCGGCGCTCCTGCGCCGGGCGCTGGACGGCGGCGACGTCGCGACCGCGGCACCCGCGGCGGCACCCGCGGCGGAACCCGCCGGGTCCGCCCCGGCCGCGCCTGCGGCGGGGCACGCCGTACCCGCCCCGGCCGAGCCGCTCGGCGGCCTCGGGGGTTCCGACCCGGACGCCTGGCCGCTGCCGGGCCAGTCGAAGCTGCGCGCTCCGGTGCTGCCCGCGGTCGTCGCGGTCCCCTCGCAGGAGACGCTGATCGGGGGCGCCGACGGTGACCCCCTGCCGATCGCGACGATCTCGGCGCCCGGCGAGGGTGTGGCGGCCACCGGCGACGTGCCGGACGCCGCCGCCCCGGACGGGCCCGCGATCGCCGACGGCACGCCGGACGACGACGAGACCCCCGCGCCCGAGCGGCAGGAGCAGGGCGAGCCGAGCTCGGACACCGTGCTCGGCGGCGACGGGGACGACTACGACCACCTGTTCGGCGACACCGTGTTCCGCAGCGTCGAGGACGCGGCGGTGCGTCTCGCCGGCGACGAGGAGGGCGAGGACGACGCCGCGCCGGACGCGTCGTCCGGGCCCGCGGCGGGCCCCGAGGCTCCCGCACCGGACCCCGCACCGGGCCCCGCACCGGAGGCGTCCGCGCCCCCCGCCCCTCCCGCGCCCCCGGCGGCGTCGGACGGCGGGCTGATCGCGTCGATCCCGTTCGGCCCCGGCGCCCCGGGGACCCCGGCGGCCGCCTCCCGTGCCGCCTCCGTCTCCGCGGAGCCCCCGAGCGGACCACCCGCACCGTCCGGGCCCGTCGACGACCACGACGGCAACACGATCATGACCTCGGACCTGGCCGCGCTGCGCGAGGCCGCGGGCGCCGCGCTGCCGCAGTTCGGGGCGCCCGCGGCCCCCGGGGCCCGGGACGTCCTGGCGCTGGAGTGCCCGCAGGGGCACCCCAACCCGCCGACCCGTCAGCAGTGCCGCACCTGCGGCGTCCCGCTGGACGGCGACCCGGCGCTCTCGCCGCGCCCGCCGCTGGGCCGCGTCCGGATCGGGGCGGTCGACGGGGCCCCCGCGGGGGAGGACCAGGTGGTGGAGCTCGACCGCGACGTCGTCGTCGGACGCCGCCCCCGGTCCAGCACGACGTCGGCGGACCGGATGCCGCGGATGGTCACGGTCCCGAGCCCGCAGAAGGACATCTCCCGCTCGCACGTCCAGGTGACGCTCGAGGAGTGGCACGTGCTGGTGGAGGACCTTGCCACCACGAACGGCACCGTGCTGCTCCGCCCGGGACAGAAGCCCCGGCGCCTGCACCCGAACCAGAAGGAGATCGTGGTGGACGGCGACGTGCTGGAGCTCGGGGACGGCATCACCCTCGCGTTCGAAGGGATCTGGTGACTGGCGGATGAGCAGCAAGCGGGCACCCTCCGCGCCGCCGGAGATCCCGGGCTACACGTATCGCAAGGTCATCGGCACCGGCGGCTTCTCCGACGTCTTCCTCTACGAGCAGCACCGGCCGCGCCGCCAGGTGGCGGTGAAGGTGCTGCTCAAGGAGTGGTCGAACGACACCCAGCGCGCGGCGTTCGACGCCGAGGCCGACCTCATGGCGACGCTGGGGAACCACCCGTCGATCGTCACGATGTACGAGGCGGGGGTCGCCCCCGACGGGCGCCCCTACCTCGCGCTCGAGTACTGCTCGCGCCCGAACCTCGGCGCGCGCTACCGCTCGGAGCGCATGTCGGTGCCGGAGGCGATGCGCACGACGATCCAGATCGCGGGAGCGGTCGAGACGGCGCACCGCCTCGGCATCCTGCACCGTGACATCAAGCCGGCGAACATCCTGGTCACCCAGTTCGGGCACCCGGCGCTCACCGACTTCGGCATCTCGTCCACCGTGGACTCGGCGTCGGTCGCGGAGGGCATGTCCATCCCCTGGTCGCCGCCCGAGTCGTTCGGCGACCCGCCCGTCAGCGGCATCGCGACGGACGTGTGGGCCCTGGGCGCCACCTGCTACACCCTGCTCGCGGGGCGGACGCCGTTCGAGGTGCCGGGCGGGTCCAACTCGTCGGCCGACCTCATGGGCCGCATCGCGACCACCTCCCTGGCCGAGATCGGGCGCGGCGACGTCCCCGAGTCGCTCGAACGGGTGCTGCGCATCGCGATGGCGAAGCGGCCGGGGTCGCGGTACCCGACGGCGCTCGCGTTCGCGCGCGCCGTGCAGCAGGTGCAGGTCGAGCTGGCGCGCGACATGACCCCGATCGACCTCCTCGACGAGGCCGGGTCGGTGCTCGAGGACGAGGACGAGGCCGAGGGCACCCGGATGAACCGGGTCCGGGCGATCGACCCGGAGCAGCGCAGCGCGCCGCCGGGCCCGGCGGTGGCCGCCGTGCCCTATGCGCCGGTCCAGGCGCCGCCGTACCCGACGGCCTCCCCGGGCACCTCGTCGGGCTTCTCGTCGGGCTTCTCGTCGGGCTTCTCGTCGGGCACGGAGTCCGGGTGGGCGGCCCCGGCCACGGCGACCCCCGCCCCGGGGCGGGTGCCGACCGTCGACGCGGCGGGCGAGCCGTCCGACGCGTCGGTGGACGAGACGGTGTTCCGCACGGAGCGCCCGGCCGCGCCCGAAACGGACGACGATTCCGGGGCCGAGGCGCCCGCCGCGTCGCGGTGGGCGTGGCTGCTGGTCGCCGTCGGGTCGGTCCTCGTCCTCGGTGTCGGCGGTCTGATCTGGTGGCTGAACCGCGACGCCGGGACCGAGCCCACCGTGGCCGACCCCGGCCAGACGCAGGCCGCGGCGCCCGCCGACCCGCTCGGCGGCTACGTGCCGCCGGTGCAGGACCTGCAGGCCGTGGTCGAGGGCGACGAGGTCCTCGTGACCTGGGAGCCCCCGCGCGAGGCGGAGGAGGGCGACTCCTTCGGGTGGAAGCAGCTCTCGCTCACCTCGGAGTCGCAGTACACGACGACGGACGAGACGTCGGCCAGCGTCCCGGCGGATCCCGGCAAGGACGTGTGCGTGCAGGTCGTGGTGATCCGGGACGGCAGCAGCCTGTCGCAGACGGAGCAGACCTGCGTCGCGGCCGGTGCGGACGCGAGCGAGGGGGCGACGGGCTGATGGGCGAGCTGGCGATCGAGTTCTGCGGCGAGTGGTTCCGGCCCTCGCCCGAGGTGCCGTTCGACATCGGTCGCGAGGGCGACCTGGCGATCGACGACAACCTGTACCTGCACCGCCGCTTCCTCCGCGTCACCTGCGACGACGACATCTGGTGGCTCACCAACGCGGGCTCGAACATCGCCGCCACCGTGAGCGACGTCCGGGGCGGCGTGCAGTCGTGGCTGCCGCCCGGGCACCGCCTGCCGATCGTGCTGCCGCACACGGCGATCGTCTTCACCGCCGGCCCCACCACCTACGAGCTCACCGTGACGCTCAGCGACGCGCCGTACTACGAGGTGCACCCGGAGGACCCGGGCAGCGGCGACACGACGATCGGGGCGGTGCAGTTCACCGTGAGCCAGCGCCAGCTCATCGTCGCGCTCGCGGAGCCCATGCTCCGGCGCGAGGGCACGGGCCTCAGCGAGATCCCGTCCAGCGTCGACGCCGCGCGGCGGCTCGGCTGGGCCACCACGCGCTTCAACCGCAAGCTCGACAACGTCTGCGACAAGCTCGACCGGATCGGGGTGAAGGGGCTGCGGGGCGGCCCGGGCGGCGCGGCGACCAACCGCCGGGCGCGCCTCGTCGAGCACGCCGTCACCTCCCGCCTCGTCACCGCCGACGACCTCCACCTCCTCGACCAGAAGGACGACGCCTGACGTGCGCATCAAGCTCACCCTGCACCGGTCGGACGACTCGGCCGTCGACGTGGCGGTCACGGCGGACGCCACCGCCACCGTCCGTGACGTCGCGGAGGCGCTGTTCTCCGGCGACCCCGGCCGCCGCGGCGCGGCCGCCCCGGAGAACCTGACGCTCCAGGTCGTCGGCGACGGCACGGCGCAGCACACCGTGACCGCCGGCAGGGTGCTCACCCCGACGAGCGACCTGGTGCAGGCCGGGCTCCGGTCGGGGTCCGGGGTGTCGATCGTGCGGCTCTCCGACCAGTTCGTGCACAGCGGGCAGGACCGTGGGGCGGCCGTCGCCGTCCTGCGCGTGCTCGAGGGCCCGGACGCCGGGCGCGAGTTCCACCTGCCCGTCGGCACCTCCTACCTCGGCCGCGACCGGGGGATGGACATCCGGCTGCAGGACGCCCAGGTCTCCAAGCGGCACGCGCGGATCATCGTGGGGGAGCAGCTCGAGATCCACGACCTCGACTCCGCGAACGGGCTGGAGATGGGCGGCAAGCGGATGACCCGCTCCGTCCTCACGTCGTCCGACACCGTGACCGTGGGCCAGAGCGTCGTGTCGGTGGTGTCCCTGCACCGTTCCACGAGCCTCCCGCCCACCAGCCCCGTGGTGGAGTTCAACCGCTCGCCCCGCGTCGTCGCGCGGTTCGGCGAGCGCAAGATCACGGCGCCCAAGCCCCCGAAGCCCGTGCCTCCGGGCCGGCTGCCGTGGATCCCCATGATGGCGCCCGCCCTCATGGGCCTGGTGATGTTCGCGTTCTTCAACAACCCGCGGATGCTCGTGTTCATGTTCATGAGCCCGCTGATCATGCTGGGCGTCTACTACGACCGGCGGATCGCGCGGAAGAAGGACTTCGAGCGGGCGTCGGAGCTGTTCGAGGAGGCCGTCACCGCCACGCAGGAGCGGATCGCCCGGACGCACGCCGTCGAGCGGGCGGTGCGCCTGGCCGAGGTCCCGTCCCTCGCGGAGTCGCTCGACGCGGTGCGCCGCCTCGGCGGGCTCATGTGGACCCACCGGCCCGAGCACCGCGGCTTCCTCACCCTGCGCCTCGGCATCGGGGCGGCGCCGTCGCGCACCGAGTTCGCCGAGCCGCGGGAGAACGAGGCGATCCCGGAGCACTGGGAGAAGGTGCTCGAGCTGCAGTCGCGCTGCTCGGTGATCGACGACGTGCCCGCCGTCGCCGCGCTGCGCTACGGCGGCAACGTCGGCCTGGCGGGGCCCGCCGGCATGGTCGAGTCCGTGGCGCGCGCCGCGCTGCTGCAGATGGTGGCGCTGCACTCGCCGTCGGAGGTCGTGCTCACGGCCCTGACGTCGCACCGCTCGCGCGAGGACTGGGAGTGGCTCCAGTGGGTGCCGCACACCGGCTCGCCGCACAGCCCGCTGGGGACCTCGGACCACCTGGCCGCAGACCCGGGCCGCGGCCTCGCCCTGCTGACCCGCCTGGAGGAGCTCATCGAGGCCCGCGGGATCAGCCTGGACGGGCCGCCGCCG
The DNA here is from genome assembly GCF_042793335.1 of Isoptericola sp. NPDC056573. Classification (NCBI taxonomy): domain Bacteria; kingdom Bacillati; phylum Actinomycetota; class Actinomycetes; order Micrococcales; family Promicromonosporaceae; genus Isoptericola; species Isoptericola sp. NPDC056573. The sequence continues at coordinate 193,024 of NZ_JBHTUY010000005.1, read as the reverse complement.
CTGGAGACGGAGCGGGATCCCGAGAAGGACCGCGGCGAGGCCGCGCCCAAGCCGGTGCTCCCGGCCGTGGTGGTGCTCGTCGAGGACGACACGCCGCTCGAGCGGTCGCGGCTCGTGCGGCTCGCGGAGCGCGGCCCCAAGGCGAACGTGCACGTCGTGTGGGTGGCCCCCACTGTGGAGCAGCTCCCCGCCGCGTGCCGGACGTTCGTGCTCCTCGACGCCCAGGAGGGCGCCGGCTCCGGCATGACGGGCGAGGTGCACTACGGCCGCCTCGCGTTCCCGGTGCGCTGCGAGGCGGCGGACCTGGCCACGGCGGCCGAGGTGGCCCGCATCCTGTCCCCGGTGGTCGACGTCGGCGCGCCCGTGGACGACGAGTCCGACCTGCCCCGCTCCGTGTCGTACCTGGCGCTCGCGGGCACGGACCTCGGCTCCGACGCGGCCGGCGTGGTCGAGCGGTGGCGGGAGAACCTCTCGCTCACGCCGCGCGACGGCTCGCCGCCGGTGCGCCGCAAGACGCCGACCAACCTGCGCGCCCTCATCGGGCACAACGGCGTCGAGCAGTTCTACCTGGACCTGCGCACCCAGGGCCCGCACGCGCTGGTGGGCGGCACCACCGGTGCGGGCAAGTCCGAGTTCCTCCAGTCGTGGGTGCTGGGCATGGCCGCGGCGCACAGCCCGGACCGCGTCACGTTCCTGTTCGTGGACTACAAGGGCGGCGCCGCGTTCGCGGACTGCGTGCACCTGCCGCACACGGTGGGCCTGGTCACCGACCTGTCGCCGCACCTGGTGCGGCGCGCGCTGTCGTCGCTGCGCGCGGAGCTGCACTACCGCGAGCACCTGCTGAACCGGAAGAAGGCCAAGGACCTCGCGTCCCTGGAGCGCACGGGCGACCCGGAGGCGCCGCCGAGCCTCATCATCGTGGTGGACGAGTTCGCGGCGCTGGTCGGCGAGGTCCCGGAGTTCGTGGACGGCGTCGTCGACGTCGCCCAGCGTGGCCGGTCCCTCGGCCTGCACCTCATCCTCGCGACGCAGCGGCCCGCGGGCGTCATCAAGGACAACCTGCGCGCCAACACGAACCTGCGCATCGCCCTGCGGATGGCCGACGAGTCGGACTCCAAGGACGTGCTCGGCGACACGATGGCGGCGCACTTCCCGCCGACGATCCCCGGCCGCGGCGCGGCGAAGACCGGTCCCGGCCGTCTCACGACCTTCCAGACCGGCTACGCCGGCGGGTGGACGAAGGACGAGCCGGAGCCGTCCCAGATCGACGTCGAGGAGATGGACTTCGGCACGGGCCGGCGCTGGGAGATGCCGACGGTCGCCCGGTCCGACGACGACGGCGACCCGGGGCCGAACGACATCGCGCGCATGGTGGCGACGATCCGCCACGCGGCGACCAGCGCGGGGGTGCCCGCACCCCGCAAGCCGTGGCTGGAGGAGCTGGCCGCCACCTACGACCTGGCCCTGCTGCCCAACCCGCGCACGGACTCGCGCCTGCTGCTCGGCGTGCGCGACGACCCGCACGGGCAGGCCCAGCCGACGGTGCACTACGAGCCGGACGTCGACGGCAACCTCGCCGTGTACGGCACGGGCGGTACCGGCAAGAGCACCACGCTGCGCACGATCGCGGTGACCGCAGGCCTCACGGCCCGCGGCGGCCCGGTCCAGGTGTACGGCATCGACTGCGGCTCCGGCGGCCTGTCGATGCTGGAGAGCCTGCCGCACGTCGGCGCGGTGATCTCCGGCGACGACGAGGAGCGGGTGTCGCGCCTCATGCGGCGGCTCACCGAGATGCTCGACGAGCGCTCCGCGCGGTACGCGGAGGTGCGGGCGAGCACGATCGACGAGTACCGGCGCATCGCGAACCGCCCGGACGAGCCCCGCATCATCGTGCTGGTCGACGGCATCCAGTCGTTCCGGGACAGCTACGAGATCTTCGCGGGCCGGGGGTTCTCCGTCTATGGCGCGTTCTCCCAGCTGGCCACCGACGGCCGCCCCGTGGGCATCCACCTGGTGATGTCGGGCGACCGGGCCGTGGCGGTGCCGCCGGCGCTCGCCTCCACGGTGCAGAAGCGGATCGTGCACCGGATGGCGCGCGAGGACGACTACATGATGCTCAACGTCCCGAAGGACGTGCTGACCCCCGCGTCGGCGCCGGGCCGCGCGATCATGCACGGCCAGGAGGCGCAGATCGCGGTGCTCGGCGGCGACCCGAACGGCGCCGTGCAGTCGCGCGAGCTGGCCAAGCTCGAGCAGACCATGCGTCGCATGGGTGCGGTACAGGCGCCCGGCGTGGCGCGGCTGCCCGACAACTTCACGCTCGACAGCCTGCCGGTGCGCACCGGCGAGCTGGCGACGATCGGCCTGCGCGACCTCGACCTCTTGCCGGTCGGGCTGCCGCTGCGCTCACCGTTCATGCTGGCGGGCCCGCCGGGGTCGGGGCGCACGACGGCGTTCGTCACGCTCGCGACGGCGCTGCGGCGCCGGGGCGGCACCCGCCTGGTGTACCTGTCGTCACGGCGCACGAGCCTGGGCGCCCTGGACCTGTGGGACCAGCAGGCGGCCAACCCGGAGGACGTCGTCGAGCTCGTCAAGGAGCTCACGGAGGTGCTCAACGCCGAGAGCGTCGCGCCGGGCGGGCTCGCCGTGATGATCGAGAACTACACCGAGCTCACGGGCACCCCCGCGGAGAAGCCGCTCGAGGCGTTCGTGAAGCTCGCGGTGCGCAAGGAGCACTTCGTCGTCGGCGAGTCGGAGTCGTCCACCTGGTCGAAGGCGTTCACGCTGGCCGGCCCGTTCAAGTCGGGGCGCAACGGCATCCTGCTGACGCCCGGCGACACGGACGGCGACACCCTGATGAACACGCCGCTCGGGCGCATGCGGCGCAAGGACTTCCCGCCCGGCCGAGGGTTCCTCGTCACCGCGGGGCGCGCCGTCAAGATCCACGTGGCCCTGCCGGGCTGACGGGAGCAGGGAGATGGGGAGGTCTCCCCATTCCCCGACGTCGCGGGCTCTGGTTGAGTGAGCGGCGTCGAAACGTGAAGAGGTTGTCCGTCGGGGGCAGCCATGAATGAAGGAGCAGCACATGGTCGCAGAGGGTGGCAACGTCTTCGGTCTTGACGTCGAGGCGGTCCGGAGCCTGGCGAACGTCCTGCGGGAGCAGGCGGAGCAGGTGCGGACGACGGTCTCCACGATCACGTCGCAGATGGGTCAGACGGAGTGGAACGGTCCGGACGCGGTGCAGTTCCAGGAGGAGTGGGACGGGACGCACTCGGCGAAGCTGAACGAGATCGCGTCGGCGCTTGACGGGTACGCCTCGACGGCGGACAACAACGCGTCGCAGCAGGAGGACACCTCGAACTCGTACTGAGTTCGGGTGGGGGTCCCCGCTGCGGGGACGAACGAGGGGTGCGGACCACGGGCGTGGCGCCGCACCCCTCGCGGTCGGTGGGGGCGGCGGCAGGGCCGGGACGGAGCCCCGGTGGCGCACTCGTCGTGCTCGGGTCCGCCGGGGAACGGCGCCGTTCCCTGACCGCTCCCTGGGCGGTGGTATCGAACCGGATGGGTAGCGCTCCCCATTCCCGGATGCCCCGGGCTCTGGTTGAGTGAGCGGCGTCGAAACGTGAAGAGGTTGTCCGTCGGGGGCAGCCATGAATGAAGGAGCAGCACATGGTCGCAGAGGGTGGCAACGTCTTCGGTCTTGACGTCGAGGCGGTCCGGAGCCTGGCGAACGTCCTGCGGGAGCAGGCGGAGCAGGTGCGGACGACGGTCTCCACGATCACGTCGCAGATGGGTCAGACGGAGTGGAACGGTCCGGACGCGGTGCAGTTCCAGGAGGAGTGGGACGGGACGCACTCGGCGAAGCTGAACGAGATCGCGTCGGCGCTTGACGGGTACGCCTCGACGGCGGACAACAACGCGTCGCAGCAGGAGGACACCTCGAACTCGTACTGAGTTCGGGTGGGGGTCCCCGCTGCGGGGACGAACGAGGGGTGCGGCACACGGCAGAGAGGTGCCGCACCCCTCGAACGCTGGGTCGGTCGAGTGGTGCGGATCCCGGACGGACGTCCGGCGGGGTGTTGAGGAGGAGCTGTGGGCGAAGGGATGTACGGCGCCGATATCGAGGCGCTGCGTCTGCTCGCGGACAAGATCGCTGAGGGTGGCACCACGCTGGAGGCCGTCATCACCGCGGTCGAGACGGCCATGCCCGGTCCGGAGGGGTGGGACGGCCCCGACGCGGAGGGGTTCCGCTCGGAGTGGGGCGACACGCACGTCGTGCGCCTGCGTGACACGGCGAACCTGCTGCGCGACGTCGCGACGAAGGTGCGCGAGAACGCGGACGAGCAGGACACGACGTCGAACGACTACTCGGGCTTCGGCGGGGCCACGGGCAGCGGCACCGGGAACGCCGGCGGTGGCGGCGGCGGTGGCGGTGGCGGCGGGGTCGGCGACGAGGAGGCGGAGGGCGGGGAGAACCCGCTGTCGTCGCCCGGGGCCGACCCGACGCGGACGCCGACCGACACCACCGACCCGGACCACCACTGGACCGACGGCTACGAGGGCGGCGAGCACCGCGGTCCCTCGTACCAGGCCGAGAACCAGATCCGGACGGGCGAGAACGGCACCGGTACCGGTGAGGGCGACGGCACCGGCGACGGCACGGGTGACGGCACCGGCAACAACAGCAACCTGACCAGCTCGGAGAAGGGGAACGTCGGCGAGACGCTCCTCGAGGGGGAGACGGGCGGCTTCGTCGGGTACGAGGCGGGCGCCGAGGGCGAGTTCGGCTCCGAGGACGGCGTGCACGGCTCGGGCGAGGCGGGCGTGGCCGCCGGTGCCGGGTACGACGCGTCCGGCGAGGTGAGCATCTCGGAGAACGGCCTCGTCGCGGAGGGCTCCGTCGGCGGCAGCGCCGGCGTGAGCGCGAACGCGAGCGGCCAGGTCGGCGTCGGGGAGCACCTGACGGCCGAGGGGTCGGCCGACGCGCTCGTCGGCGCCCGGGCCGAGGCGACCGGTGGCGTCTCCGTGGGTCCGCACGGCCTCGGTGCGAGCGTCGGCGTCGACGCCTTCGCTGGTGCCGAGGCGGGCGTGGACGGATCGGTGAACATCGCGGGTGCGCAGGTGGGGGCCGGCGCGGAGGTCTACGCGGGTGTCGGCGTGACCGCCAACGCGGACGTCAACGTCGGCTGGGACAGCGTGGGTGTCGACCTGGAGCTGGGTGCCGCGCTCGGCGTCGGCGCCGGCTTCGACGTCTCGTTCGACTGGTCGCCGTCGGAGACGGTCGACGCGATCGGTGACCTCGGCGGTGACTTCGTCGACGGGATCACCGGTGGATGGTGGTGACCCGTCATGGCAGCGACTGATTGGATGAGGACATGAGCACAGTCACCTACCCGAGCGAGACGTTCCCGGGCTTCCCCGAGATCTCCATGGACTGCCCGGAGGGCTGGGCGCCGCACCCGGTGCCGGCCGCACAGCTCGCCATCGTGCAGCAGCGGCCCGACGGGGAGTTCCGCCCCAACGTCGTCGTCGTGATGCAGCGGCTCAGCGGTGACCAGACGATCGAGGAGGTCATCCAGCAGGCCGTCGAGCGGCTGGAGGCGACCCCCGGGTACGAGGAGGTCGGCCGCATCCGCACGACGCTCGCCGGGGCCCCCGCGGCCCGGATCGAGGGCGCGTGGTCCACGGAGGAGACCGGCACGGTCGCCCAGGCCCTGCGCATCGCCGTCATCGAGCACGACGGCGTCCGGGACGTCGTCGAGGTCACGGGGACGTGCGCGGGATCGCAGGCCACCGAGGTCTGGCAGACCGTCCGGGCCATCCAGGACAGCGTCGAGCTGGTCGCCCGATGACGGCCGAGGACCGGGGGGCCCAGCGCTTCGCGGTGGTCAGCCGCGTCGTCGTGCTCGTCGTCGGCATCGCCCTCCTGGCCTTCGGCGCCCTCGCGCTCGCGTCCGGCAGCACGGTGCTGGGCATCGTGCTGATCGTGGTGGCGGCGCTGCTCGTCATCGCCCGAGGGGTCTGGACCGCGGTGCGCGGCACGCGCGCCGTGGCGGCCGGCAGGGAGAAGGCCCAGGTGCCGGACGCCCCGGTCGTGGCGCCGGGCTCGGCGTCGCCCGTCGACCGTGTCGTGGCCGACCTGGTCGGGATGAACAGCGACGGCCTGCCCTACCGCATCGACGCGACGCGGTCGGGGGACGACGTCGAGGTCGAGGTCCGGTGGAAGTCCGAGGAGCTCCGCTGGCAGACGCTCTTCGTCCGCGGGCGGGTAGCGTACGCGTGGCGCATGGAGCTGACGCTCGACCCGGCGAAGGCGCAGTACAAGTTCACCGAGTACTCCGGGACGGCGTCGACCAACGCGGGCTTCGGCCCCGGCGGCGTCTACGCCCGCGGCGACTGGAACTGGAAGCGGGGCAAGACGGCGTTCCAGACGTCGGCCTCGTTCCGCGAGGGCGCCGACGGCCAGATCGTCGTCGCGGACGCCAGCGGCGCGCGAGCCTCCTGGGAGGGCGCGACCATCATCCGCCCCGCCGACGCGAAGAAGCCGGTCTTCACCGTGCTGCGCAACCACGGGTGGCGCCCCCGGGCCGACTGGGCCGGCTCGCGCATGTTCGAGAACTAGCCACACCCATCGAAGGACACCTATGAAGCAGATCCGCACCCGACGTCGCGCGCGCCTCGCGCTCGCGGCCCTGATCGTGGCGCCGGCTCTGGCCGCGTGCTCGTTCTCGGCCGGCGAGCTCGAGCCCGTGGGGGGCGACGCCGAGGCGTCGCAGCCTGCCGAGGAGTCGGCGGAGCCGACCGAGTCGGCTCCCGAGGAGACGGCCGCCGCCGAGCTCACGACCATCCACGCCGAGCACATCGCGGCGCGGGTCCCGGCCGACTGGCAGCAGGTCGGCGACGCGGACGGCTGGTCCTACGTGCACCAGAAGGCGAACGACTCCGGCGGCGTCGCCGGTCGTGTCGGCTTCATGCCGGGCGGCTCCGCGATGACCGCGCAGGAGTCGGTCGACTGGTACGTCAGCCAGGTCGAGGGCAAGGGCGTCACGGACGAGAACTACGCGCCCGTGACGACGCTCCGCGACGAGCCGGAGCGCGCGAACACGTCGTACACCTACTCGTCCGGCGGCGAGACGTACACCTCGGTGGTGTGGGGGCTCGTGGACGGCAACGGCATCCCGTCGCTCGTCCAGCTGTCCGGCACCCAGGACATCATGACCGAGGACTTCGTCACCGGTTTCGACCAGTCGCTCAACCTCAACGGCGACTGGGAGGGCAAGGCCGCCGGCTGACCGGCTCCCGACCGCGCGCAGGGGCGGTGCGACCTCAGGGTCGCACCGCCCCTGCGGCGTCCCGGGTGGCGAGGCGCGACGCGCGGGCCTGCCGGGTGCCGTCGGCCGTGAGGATCACGAGCGCCACCCACACGAGCACGAACCCGGCCCAGCGGGTGGGCGGCATGTGCTCCCCGAAGACCAGCAGGCCCAGCAGGAACTGGAGCACCGGGGTCAGGTACTGCAGCATCCCGACGACGGACAGCGGCAGCCGGCGCGCGGCGGCCGAGAAGAGCAGCAGGGGCAGCCCGGTGATGACGCCGCAGGCGGCGAGCAGGAGCGCGTGCCCCATGCCCTCGGTCGTGAACGTGCCGACGCCGGTGACGCCGAGCACCACGAGGTATGCCAGGGCGAACGGGGTGGCCACGGCCGTCTCCGCGGCCAGGCCGGGCAGCGCGCCGACGTCGCGCCCCACCCGGTTCTTCACCAGGGAGTAGAGCCCGAAGGCGCCCGCGAGGACGAGGGCGATCCACGGCAGGCCGCCCACGCCCGTGGAGATCACCACGACGGCCGCGGCTCCGAACCCGAGCGCGACCCACTGCGCCACGCGCAGGCGCTCGCGCAGCACGAGCACGCCGAGGAGCACGGTCAGCAGCGGGTTGATGAAGTACCCGAGGGCGGCGTCCAGCACGTGGCCGGAGAGCACCGCGTACACGTACGTGGTCCAGTTCGCGATGATCAGGACGGACGCGACGGCGAGCGCGCCCATGACGCGCCCGTTGCGCAGGACGGCGAGGAACGACCCGAACGTGCGCGTGACGAGCAGGAGCACCACGCAGAACACGAGGCTCCACACCACGCGGTGGGCGATGATCTCGACCGGGCCGGCGGGCTCGAGCAGCGGGAAGAAGAGGGGCATCGCGCCCCACAGGACGAACGCCGAGAGGCCGAGCGGCAGCCCCCAGCGGTCGGGGGAGGAGGGGGACGTCACCGCCTCAATGTAGGGCCCCGGCGTACCCCGCGTGCGGTCGTGACGGGGGCCACGGCGGGACGATTTCCGCCGGGGCCCTCCGGGGCGTTATGGTTCTACCCGCGAGCTCGTCCGCGAGCCCGCACGGCAGGTTGCCCGAGCGGCCAAAGGGATCTGACTGTAAATCAGACGGCTCAGCCTTCGGGGGTTCGAATCCCTCACCTGCCACCGCGACGGACGGGGCGCCACCCTCGGGAGGCGCCTCGTCCGACGTCTGGAGGGGCCTGCACGGCCCCGGTGCACGATGTGATCGAGCGGGCATCCCGCGGATTTCATCAGGTGCCGAGAGCCGTGTAGAGTCTTCTCCGCTGCCCCGATAGCTCAGTCGGCAGAGCGTCTCCATGGTAAGGAGAAGGTCAAGGGTTCGATTCCCTTTCGGGGCTCTGTGATGTGACGCGGGACCGTCGTCCTTGTTCGAGGACGAATGGTCCTGCGTTCCGTCACGCGCGGCGGGGTAGCTCAGCTGGTCAGAGCGCACGACTCATAATCGTGAGGTCGCGGGTTCGAGCCCCGCCCTCGCTACCGACACCATCACGGTTCGACGGCCGGCGTCGGACCGGCCTGTTCCTTGATTCACGTGGCGCCTTCCGGGGGCGCGAGAGGTGACACACCATGGCTGCCAAGAGCGCGGACGTCCGCCCGAAGATCACGCTGGCCTGCGTGGACTGCAAGGAGCGGAACTACATCACGAAGAAGAACCGTCGTAACGACCCCGACCGTCTCGAGCTGGCGAAGTTCTGCCCGCGCTGCGGCAAGCACACGTCGCACCGCGAGACCCGCTGACGCAGCTCTCGACGGATCACCGCACCGACGTGGCGAACACGCTTCCCGATCGAGGCTTCGCTGGCCGCGAGTACCCGGCCACCGCCCCCTACTCGGTAGGGCGCGAGAAGCTCCGTGAGTTCGCCTCCGCCGTCGGTGCCGCCCACCCCGCGCACCACGACCTCGTGGCAGCGCGGGGTCTCGGCTATCCGGACCTGGTCGCGCCCCCCACGTTCGCCGTCGTCGTCGCGCAACGGGCCGAGGCGCAGTACGTCCAGGACCCGGCCGCCGGGATCGACTTCTCGCGCGTCGTGCACGCGGACGAGAGGTTCACGCACCACCGGCCGATCGTCGCGGGCGACGAGCTGGTCACCGTGCTCCACGTGGACTCGGTGACCGAGCGGGCGGGCATCGCGATGGTGACCACGCGCTGCGAGATCTTCGCGGCCGCGGACGGCGCGGCCGACGACCGCGCCCGCGAGCCCGTCGCGACCGTCAGCTCGAGCCTGGTGATCCGCGGGGAGGACTCCTGATGGCACACGAGCAGCCCCGCCCCGTGCTCGCGGACCTCGCCGTCGGCGACGTCGTCGCCACCGGCACGGTCGAGCTCGACCGCGCCCGCCTCGTGCGCTACGCCGGGGCCAGCGGCGACTTCAACCCGATCCACTGGGACGAGTCCTTCGCCACCGGCGTCGGGCTGCCCGACGTCATCGCCCACGGCATGCTCACGATGGGTTCCGTCGTCGGCGTCGTCGCCGACTGGGCGGGGGACCCGGGCGCCGTCGTCGCCTACCAGACCCGCTTCACGAAGCCGGTCCCGGTGCCGCGCGACGGTGGCGCCGTCGTCGAGGTCTCCGCCGCCGTCGGCGCGATCGACGCCGACGCCGGGACGGTGCGGGTCGACCTCACGGTGACCCACGAGGGCGCCAAGGTGCTCGGCCGCTCGCAGGCCACCGTCCGCCTCTCCTGATTCCCGCCGTCCGTCCCCCGGGCGTGGCCGGATCTCGTCGCGATCTCGCGCGACGAGATTTTTTACGTCTATCACTTCCCATGAAACGGGATTTCACGGTTCGATGACGAGGTGCGCCCCGAGCGCACTCCGTCCTCGAGAGGAGCACTCCCCGTGAGATCCGTACGACGACGCACCACCGGGCTGGCAGCCGCCGGCCTCCTCCTGCCCCTGGTCACGATCCCCGCGGTCGCCGCGGGGGCGGGGCCGTCCACCGCCCCCACGTCCGACGTGACCTGCGACGCCGTCGTCGCCGCGCCGGACCGGGAGTCCGCGTTCGCCGCGGCGAGCGACGCCACCGGGGTCCCCGCCGACCTGCTCAAGGCCGTCTCCTACATGGAGTCCCGCTGGGACCAGCACGCCGGCACCCCCAGCATCGACGGCGGCTACGGCCTGTTCAACCTGCTCGACCACGCGCCCGAGGCGCCCGACGGGGCCGGCAAGGACGCCACGCCCCGCACCGCCGTGAGCGAGCTCGACCGCGCCGCCGCCCTGACCGGGCTGCCCGTCGCCGAGCTGAGGTCCGACGCCGCCGCGAACACCTGCGGCGCCGCCGCGCTCCTCGCCTCCTACCAGGAGGACGCGGGCGAGGGCGCGGGCGACCTCGCGTCCTGGGGAACGGCCGTCGCGCGGCTGGGCGGCTCGCCGTCGTTCGCCGCGCGGGTGTACTCGACCCTGCGGAAGGGCGAGAGCCGCACGACCGACGACGGCGGTCTGGTCACCCTCGCCGCCCGTCCGGACGCCGTCCTGCCCGAGGCGTCCGCGGCCGCGGCGAGCGACCCGGCCGCCGACTGCCCGCCCGACCTGGGCTGCGACTGGATCCCGGCGCCGTACGCGAAGGGCAGCGCCGACCTGCCCGACGACACGGGCAACTACGGCAACCACGACCAGGCCGACCGCACGGGCGAGGGCGGCCCGTCGATCGACTACATCGTCGTCCACGACACCGAGGGCGGGTACGACGGGACCCTGAACATGGTCCAGGACCCGAACTACCTGGCGTGGAACTACACGCTGCGCTCGTCCGACGGGCACGTGGCGAACCACCTCGAGCCCTCCGACGTGGGCTGGCACGCCGGCAACTGGTACATGAACATGCACTCGATCGGCCTGGAGCACGAGGGCTGGGCCGGCACGTCGGGCTGGTTCACGGAGGCGCTCTACCAGTCGTCCGCGCAGCTCGTGCGGTACCTGGGCGAGAAGTACGACGTCCCGCTCGACCGCGCGCACGTCATCGGGCACGACCAGATCCCCGGCATCCTGCCCGGCTACACGAAGAGCGTGCACTGGGACCCGGGCCCGTACTGGGACTGGGAGCACTACTTCGAGCTGCTCGGTGCACCGATCGGCGGCGGGCTGGACACGACGACGGACGTCGCGCCCGGCGACGTCGTCGAGGTGGTCGCCGGCTACGACGACAACGCCAACCCGGTCACGGGGTGCGAGCAGGCGTCGCCGGGGTCCGGCGACTGCGTCGCGGGCGCCGGCACCAACTTTGCGGTGGCGTACCAGGAGCCGTCGCTCGACGCCCCCTACGCCCGTGACCCCGGCTGGAAGCCGGGCGGCGCGGACGGCACGACCTACGCCAGCGACATCAGCGCGCGCGTCACCTCGGGCCACAAGCTCGTCGTCGCGCAGGTGCGGGACCAGTGGCTGGGCGTGTGGTGGGCCGGGTCGCTGGCCTGGATCCACAACCCGGCGGACCGCCCCGTGGTCGTGCCGAGCACCGGGCAGACGGTGACCGTGAGCGGGGACGAGACCGCGGCCATCTACGGCCGGGCGTACCCGGAGGGCGAGGCGTACCAGCCCTACCCGGGCATCGCCGAGCAGGCGGTCACGCCGATCGAGTACACCATCGGGGCCGAGCAGAGCTACGTGGTGTCCGACGACTCGGTCTCGACCGACTACTACTACGCCACCTCGTTCGACGGCTCCGTGCCCGACGACCGCACGGACGTGCGCGGCGAGGACGCCTACTACCAGCTCTGGTACGCGCACCGGCAGGTGTTCACCCGGGCCGCCGACGTGACCCTGCACGACCCCGTCGTCACCGACGTCGAGGGGCCGAGCATCGAGGGCAGGGCGAAGATCGGCAAGGTCCTCACCGTCGACCCGGGGGAGTACCTGCCCGGGGACGGCACCGACGTCGACGTGCAGTGGCTGCGCGACGGCGAGCCCGTGCGCGGCGCGGACGGCACGCGGTACCACCTCACCGGTCGTGACCGCGGCGCGGACATCTCGGTCGAGGTGACCGTGTCGGCGCCCGGCTACACGTCGGCGACGTTCACGTCCGACGCCGTCGGCCCGGTCCGTCCGCACTGACGCCGAGGTAGCCCGGCCCTCGCCGAGGTAGCCCGGCCCTCGCCGAGGTAGTTCGCACATCTGTGCGAACTACCTCGGCGAGGTTCGTGCTACCTCACCAGTTGGGGGTGGCCCCGGGGACGTTGCGGGGCAGCTTCACCTGGTGCGGGTGGATGACGTAGGCGATGCCGTCGGTGGACGTCTGCCACACGCGCTCGAAGTTCTCGCGGGTGTAGACGCTGCGCACGTCGGCGTCGGTCGCCTTGTTGGGGTCGTTGATGACCGGGTCGCCCTCGGCGGTGAAGCCGACGATGGTCACGAGGTGGCCGTCGGTGCCGTAGCCGGCCTCGGGCATCTCCTCCTCGGCGAAGTGGATCGACACGACCAGCGGGATGCCCGCCGCGACGAACCGCTCCGCCTCGGCCAGCGACCGCAGGCGGGTCACGAACGACTCCAGCCCGAACCGGTGCGCGTAGGCGGTGTTGAACGGCCAGTTGCCCGAGCCCTCGTACGTGTAGTCCCACGTGTTGATGGCGGCGTAGGCGACCTGGGGGTCACCGTTCGGGGCCACGATGTCCTCGAGCTCCGACGCCGGCACCTGGTGCTTCCTGCCGTAGGAGTACTGGATCATCGTCGTCGACGTCGGGGAGCACCACACCTGGCCGCCGCCGCCGAACTCCGGGTACTCGCCGATGTGGGTCAGCTGCGAGTAGCCGGGCACGTCGAGCTCGACCGCGCGCCCCAGCGTGAAGTCGCTGGTGCCGGTGTAGGCGGAGTCGGGCAGGTACTCGTTGGTCATGGTCGTCACGCCCGCCAGCCGCGGGGTCGCGGTCGACCCGGCCGGCCGGTAGAGCGTGACCCGGGTCTGGAACGCCTCGGGCTCGCGCCCGGACTTGGCGACGTACGTGTCGGTGAACAGGTACGCGTCGTCGTCGTTCTGACCGTCCACGGAGGTGCGGTGGATGTCGCCCACGCCGCCGTCGGCGGGCTCGACGTCGTCGCCGGACGCCCAGCGCCCCATGACGAACCACTTGGTCCACGCGCCGTCGGCCTTGCGTCCGCGGAACTCGACCTCGACCCACGTGCCGGTGGGGGTGGTGGCGTTCCAGGACGTGAGGGACTCGTCGACGGCGTACCCGGTCTCGACGACCGGCGACGTCCAGGTGCCCGTCTCGTACTCGACCGCGGCGCCGTCGCCGAACGGGTCGGTGTACTCCGTCTTCGGGCCGCCGGGACCACGCAGGCCGAGGGTGCCGCGCGCCCCTGGCCGCAGGTTCTCCCACTCGCCCTGCCGCAGGTCATCGATGCCCTGCCAGTGGGTGGTGGTGATCTTGTGGCCGGTCGGCCCCGGGTCGTCCGTGGGGGCCGCGCCGGCCGCGCCCGCGGTGGGTGCGATCACCGCCCCCGCCGCCAGTGCCGCCGTCGTCGCTCGCATCCAGCTCCTTCGTGCCGTACCTCGCGCCGTGCCTCTCATGGGTCCTCCCCGCAGGCGGGGGCGGTGGACGGTCCCCACTGCCCTGATGGCGAAGACTTTCCCAGATCGTGCGGTCCGTGTCACGGGTTTGCGGGCAACGCGGGCGCCGTGGCGCCGCGGTGTGATCTGCGTCGCTGCGGTTGGCAGCGGAAGTCTCGGCACCTAAGTTAGGCGAGGCTGACCTAACCCGATCCTCGTAAGGAGCCCCGTGACGATGCCCTCCGCCCTGCTCGGAGCCGCGACCGCGGCCGACTACGCCGGCGCGCTGCACGCCGTCGTGGACGACGTGGCCGCCCGCGTCGAGACCGCCCGCCAGCCGTTCTGCGGTGCGAGCCGCCGCGAGCTGCAGGCGCTCGTCGACGCCGTCGACCTCGACGGGCCGCCGGTCGGGACGCCCGACGCGCTGCGCGAGAGCGCCGACCTCTACGCCTCGCACGCCGTCTGGTTCCACCACCCCGCGTACGCCGCGCACCTCAACTGCCCGGTGGCGCTCCCCGCGGTCGGGGCGGAGGCGATGCTCGCCGCGATCAACACGTCCGTCGACACGTACGACCAGTCCACGGTCGCGACGCTCATGGAGCAGCGCCTCGTCGAGTGGACGGCCGGCCGCATCGGCTTCCCGGCCGGGAGCGACGGCGTCTTCACCTCGGGCGGCACGCAGTCCAACCTGCAGGCGCTGCACCTGGCGCGCGAGGCCGCGCTCACCGGGCCCGACGGCGCCCGGCTCGGCGGCGCGGCGCGGCGCGAGCGGCTCGGCCGGCTGCGGGTGCTCGCCACGACCGCCGGGCACTTCAGCGTGGCGCGCTCCGCGCTGCTGCTCGGCCTCGACGACGACGCCGTGATCGGCGTCGGCACCGACGCCGAGGGCCGCCTCGACCCGGGCGCGCTGGCCCGGGCCCTGGTCGACGTCGAGCGGGCGGGCGACGTCGTCATGGCCGTCGTCGTCACCGCGGGGACCACCGACCGCGGGTGCGTCGACCCGATCGCCCCGGTCGCCGACCTGTGCGACGCCGTCGGGGCCTGGCTGCACGTCGACGCCGCGTACGGCGGCGGGCTGCTGGTCTCGCCGCGCCGTCGCCACCTGCTGGAAGGCGTCGAGCGGGCACGCAGCGTCACGGTCGACTTCCACAAGACGTTCTTCCAGCCGGTCTCCTCCAGCGCGCTCCTGGTGCGCGACGCCACCGACCTGGCGCGGGCCGCGTGGCACGCGGACTACCTCAACCCCGCCGAGGAGGCGGGGGAGCCGAACCCCGACCTCAACCTCGTCGACCGGTCGCTGCAGACCACGCGCCGGTTCGACGCGCTCAAGCTGTGGGCCACCCTGCGCGCCGTGGGCGCGGACGGGATCGGCGACATGGTCGACGCCGTCTGCGACCTCGCCGCGGCCGTGCACGCCGACCTCGCCGAGGACCCCGACCTGCAGCTCCTCGCCCCCACCGACCTGTCCACCGTGCTGTTCCGCTACCAGCCCGGCGGCCTCGACGACGCGCAGGCCGACGCCCTCGTGCCGCGTGTGCGGCGCGTGCTGTTCGACTCCGGCCGCGCGCTCGTCGCGAAGACGGTGATCGACGGGCGTCCGTGCCTCAAGCTCACGCTCCTCAACCCGGACGCGACGCTCGACGACGTCCGCGGCGTGCTCGACCTGGTGCGCGCCACGGCGCAGGGGCTGCTCGCCGGCGAGGAGCTGCTCGACCTGGACGCGCCGCCGTGCCGGGGCGTCCACCCGCGCCTGACCCGGGCGTCCGCCGTGCCCACCGACCCCGCCCTCGAGGAGGTCGCCCGATGACCCGCCCGACCGACCGTGCCCACGACCGTGCCCACGACCGCACCTACGACCTCGTCGGCATCGGCGTCGGGCCGTTCAACCTGGGCCTCGCCGCGCTCGCCGACCCGCTCGACGACGTCGACGCCGTCTTCCTCGACCGGCGCGAGGGCTTCAGCTGGCACCCCGGGATGATGCTCGAGGGCGCCACGATCCAGGTGCCGTTCCTGGCCGACCTGGTGACGATGGCCGACCCCACGTCGCCGTACTCGTTCCTCGCGTTCCTCAAGGACACGGGCCGGCTGTACCCGTTCTACATCCGTGAGTCCTTCTACCCGCTGCGCGCCGAGTACGACGAGTACTGCCGCTGGGCGGCCGACCGGCTCACCACCCTGCGCTGGGGCCGTGACGTCACGGCGGTGGACCGGGACGAGGAGACCGGTGACCTGGTGGTGACCGCCCGCCTCTCCGCCGGCCCGGACGGCACGGCCCGCACGGAGACGTACCGGGCCCGCCACGTCGTCCTCGGCGTCGGGACGACGCCGCAGCTCCCCGGACCGCTCGCCGTCCTGGCGGCGGAGGCGGCCCGGCACCCAGGCGCCGGGCCGGTCGTGCACAGCGCCGACTACCTGCCGCACCGCGACGCGCTCGCCGCGTCGGGCGCGGTGACCGTCGTCGGGTCGGGGCAGTCGGCTGCCGAGGTGTACCGCGACCTGCTCGAGGACGCAGCGCCCGACGCCCACCGCGTGGACTGGGTGACCCGCTCGCCGCGCTTCTTCCCGATGGAGTACACGAAGCTCACGCTCGAGATGACGTCGCCGGAGTACACCGACCACTACCGCGCGCTGCCCACCGAGCTGCGCGAGATCCTCGGCCGCGAGCAGCGCGCGCTGTACAAGGGGATCAGCGGCGACCTCGTGGACGACATCTACGACACGCTGTACCGCAAGTCGGCCCTCGGGCGAGAGGTGCCGACCACCCTGCTGTCGGACACGGAGGTGGTCGCGGCGCGCTACGAGCCCGACGACGGAGCCGACGGCAGCACCGACCGTGCGGGGGAGTACGTCCTCACCCTGCGGCACGGCCAGCTCGGCACGACGGCGGAGCACCGCACGCGCGCCGTCGTCGCCGCCACCGGGTACGGGGCGGGGGTGCCCGGCTTCGTGGCGCCCGGCCTGGTGGACCTCGACGAGCTGGGCCGCGTGGACGTGGCCCGCGACTACACGGCCGGCGCGGGCGGCCGCCTGCACGTGGGCGGCACGGAGGCGCACACCCACGGTGTCACCGCGCCCGACCTGGGCTTCGCCGCCTGGCGGAACTCCGTGATCCTCGCGCAGGTCACCGGCCGCGAGCCGTACGCCATCGAGCGACGGATCGCGTTCCAGACGTTCGGCCTGCCGGGCGGCCGGCCCGACGGCGAGCCCTCGACGCCCTGGTCGCCGCCCGAACCCGCCGCGGCCGTGCGGGAGGTGGCCCGATGACCGCCGTCGCCGAGACCCGGACCGCCCGCGGCGCCGGCACGCCCCGCACGTCCCCGGACGCCGTCGTCCTCGAGCCGGTCGACCCGGCGCGGGACGCCGCGACCGTGCACGGGTGGCTGACCCACCCGGCGTCGGTGTTCTGGCAGATGGGGCACCTGGACGTCGCGGAGGTCCGCGACTACCTCGCCGACGTCGCGGACGACGACCGGCAGGACGGCTGGCTCGGCCGCGTCGACGGCGTCCCCGCCTTCTACGCCGAGACCTACGACCCGGCCCGCGTGCTGCTCGTCGGCGTGCACGACGCCGCACCCGGCGACGTCGGCATGCACCTGCTCGTGGCGCCTCCGCCCGACGACCCGGCCGCCCGCGCGCCGGGCTTCACCGACGCGGTGATGGCCGCCGTCGTGCGCTTCTGCCTGGCCGCGGAGGGCCGCGGCGGGGCGCGCGTCGTCGTCGAGCCGGACGTGCGCAACCGCGCGATCGCCGCGAAGAACGCGGCCGCCGGGTTCCGCGTGCTGCGCGAGGTGGAGCTCGACGACGGCGACGGGCCCGGCGGGCACACCAAGCGCGCGGCGCTGAGCGTGTGCACGCGGGCGGACTTCGCGGCCTCGCCGCTCGGCGCCCTCGCCGGCCTCGGCGAGGGCGACGGCGCGGACCTCGCGCCGCACCTGCGCCCCGACGTCGCCGAGCACGCCCACCGGCACCTGGCCGCCAAGGCGCTCGCGGAGCTCGCGCACGAGCGGCTCTTCCGCCCCGAGCCCGACCCGGAGCCGGGCCGGTTCGTGCTCGCGCTCGACGGCGTCACGTACCGGTTCGCGGCGCGGACGTTCGCGCTGGAGCACTGGGTGGTGGACCCGGCGTCCATCACGCGCACGGCGTCGTCGGGCGACGGCGCCGACCTGCCCGTGGACGCGCTGGAGCTGGTGGCGGAGCTGCAGCCCCTGCTGCAGATCCCGGACGACCTCGTGGCGACCTACCTCGAGGAGCTGTCCTCGACCCTCGCCGCCGCGTGCGCCAAGCGCGACCGCGAGCTGGCCGGTGCGTCCCCGCAGGTGCCGGCGCTGCTCACGGACCTGGTCCCGCACGGCTCCGGCGCCGGCGACGAGGGCGACGACGACCGGCGGCGGGCCGACGCGTTCCAGGCCACCGAGGCGGCGATGACCGAGGGGCACCCCGGTTTCCTCGCGAACAACGGCCGCATCGGGTTCTCCCTCGACGACTACCGGTCGTTCGCCCCCGAGCGTGGCGAGCGGATGCGCCTGATGTGGCTGGCGGCGCGGCGCGAGCACACCCACCTCGCCGTCGGCGACGGCCTCACCGAGCGGGAGCTGTACGGCGCCGAACTCTCCGGCGCCGAGCGCGCCGCGTTCGCCGAGCGGCTGGCCGCGCGCGGCCAGGACCCGGCCGACTACCTGTACCTGCCGGTGCACCCCTGGCAGTGGCAGCACCGCGTGCCGATCACGTTCGCCGCGGACGTCGCGCGGGGCGACCTGGTACCCCTCGGCCCGGGCGCCGACGAGTACCAGCCGCAGCAGTCGATCCGCACGATGTTCAACCGCACGCGGCCCGAGCGGCACTACGTCAAGGTGGCGCTCGCGATCCAGAACATGGGCTTCCTGCGCGGGCTCTCCCCGGCCTACATGCGCGGCACCCCGGAGATCAACGACTGGGTGGCGGGCGTCGTCGCGGGCGACCCCACGCTGCGCGACGCCGGGTTCGGCGTCCTGCGCGAGCGCGCGTCGGTCGGCTACACCGGCGACGTCTACCACCGCACCGCCCGCCCGAGCGCGCACCGCAAGATGCTCGCCGCGCTCTGGCGCGAGTCGCCCGTGCCCCGTACCGCGCCGGGGGAGCGGCTGGCGACCATGGCGAGCCTGCTGCACCGCGACGCGGCGGGGCGGGCGCTCGCCACCGCCCTCGTGCGGGAGTCGGGGATCGCGCCCGAGGCGTGGCTGCGCGCCTACCTCGACGCCTACCTGTACCCGCTGGTGCACTGCCTGCGCGCGCACGACCTGGCGTTCATGCCGCACGGCGAGAACCTGGTGCTCGTGCTGCGCGACGGCGTGGTGCGGCGGGTGTTCATGAAGGACATCGGGGAGGAGATCGCCGTCCTCGGGCACCGCGAGCTGCCGGCCGGCGTGGAGCGGGCGCGCGCCGTCGTCGACGCCGACCAGAAGGCGCTGTCGATCTTCACCGACGTGTTCGACGGCGTGCTTCGCCACCTCGCGGGCATCCTCGCGGTGGACGGCCTGCTGGGCGAGGACCGGTTCTGGGCCGTGGTGGCCGACGTGATCGACCGGCACGGGGCGGAGCACCCCGACCTGGCGGGGCGGATCGAGCTGCGGGGCCGGCGGTTCGCGCACTCGTGCCTCAACCGGCTGCAGCTGCGCAACACGCTGCAGATGGTGGACCTCACCGACCAGTCCGCCTCGCTGCTGTACGCAGGGACGATGGCCAACCCCGTCGCCCGCCCGGACGCCCCGTGACCCACCCCTTCGAGCTCTTCCGCGACGACCTCGGGGTGCCGCACGTGCGGGCGGGCTCGGAGGCGGACCTGGCGTACGGGCAGGGCTACGTCACCGCGCTGGACCGGGGCTGGCAGCTCGAGGTCGACCGCTGGTACGGCGAGGGGCGGCTCGCCGCGCGGGTCGGCCCGGCCGGGCTGGAGTGGGACCGGTTCGCCGCCCGCGTGCGCCTGGCCGACACGACGCGCCGGGTCTGGGACGCGCTCGCGGAGCCGGAGCGGGCGTGGCTCGGCGCGTACGCCGACGGCGTGCGCGCCGGGCTCGACGCCGGCGGTCGGGACACGCCCGAGCGGGCCGAGCTCGCCCGCGCCCTCGGCGGCGCGGACCTGCCCGACGACGAGCCCTGGCGGCCCTGGACGCCGGTCGGCACGTTCCTGGTGCACCACGTGCTGTTCAGCGGCTTCCCGCACCTGCTGTGGCGCGAGCACGTGGCGCGCACCCTCGGCCCGACCCTGGGCGACGCGGCCGTCGGCTGGTGGGGCGCACGGGACGGCGCGGGCGGCCCGTCGTCGGGGTCCAACGCGTGGGCGCTGCACGGCTCCCGCACGGCGTCCGGCGCTCCGCTGCTCGCCGGCGACCCGCACCGGCTGCTCGAGCTGCCCGGCGTCTACCAGCAGGTCCGGCTCGCCCGCCCGGGGCACGACGTCGTCGGGCTGGCGTTCCCCGGCGTCCCCGGGGTGCTGCACTTCGGGCAGGCGGTGTCGTCGGCCGGATCCGCCGAGACCGTCGTGGCCTGGGGCGTCACCAACGCGATGGCGCACCACGTCGAGCTGTACGCGGAGGGGTGCGACGCCGCCGCCGCGGGGGCGCGGGTGGTCGCGCAGGGTTCGGACACCGTGCCCGTGCGCGGCGGCGAACCCGTGGTCGTGCGCTGGGCCGAGGCGCCCCGCGGCCCGCTCGTCACAGACCGGCACAGCCTCCGCTGGCCCGTGCGCGTCACCGCGGACGCCGGTGTGGCCGCCTGGCGCGCGCTCCAGCACGCGGCCACGGCGCGCGACGTCGCCGCCGCGTTCGCCGGCTGGGTCGACCCCGTGGACCGGGTGCTCGCCGCCGACTCGACCGGCGAGGTGCTGCGCCTGACCGCCGGCCTGGTGCCCGAGGTGGCGCCGTCGGGCCGCGTCGTCCCGGCGACCGGCGGCACCTCGCCGGGGTGGCGCCGGCTGCCCGCGCCCGCCGTCGTGACCGACGTCGCGGTGGACGCCAACCACCGCCCCGCGCGGACGGAGCACGACCTCGGCCACGCCTACGCCCCGCACCGGGCCGCGCGCGTGCGCGCGCTGCTCGCCGACCTGCCGCCCGGCGGGGAGACGGCCGAGGCCCAGGACCGCGTGCTCGCGGACACCCACGACGGCGGCGCGGCGGGGCTCGTCGCCCGGCTCGGGCCGGGCCCGTCCGTCGGCGCGCTCGGGGCGGCCGAGGCGGTCGGCGCTGTCGGGACCGCGGGCCGCGCTGCGCGGCTGCGCGCGTGGGCGGCGGCGGGCGCGCGGATGGACGCCGGCTCCGCGGACGCCGCGCTGTTCGCGCGCTGGCGGCACGCGCTGGTGCGCCGCGTCGCGGCCGACCCGGCCCTCACCGCGCTGCACGAGCCCCACGGCCTGCCCGAGGTCTTCGCGCCGTGGCTCGACGTCGTCGCACGCGTCGGAGACGCGCTCGCGGTGATCCTGGGCTCGGGCGTCGTCGACGACGGGCGCCTGGCCGCGGAGGCGCTCGCGGACCTCGACGAGGTCGACGTCCACGACGAGCCGAGCGGCGATCACCCGGGCGACCACCCCGGCCGCCCGGTCGAGATGTGGGGCGACCTGCACCGCCTGGCCCCGCTGCACGCGCTGGGCCTGGTGCCGGGCGCGGCGGCGCCCGCGGTGCCGGCGGAGCACGCGCGTCCGCTGGGCGGGTCGGTCGACGCGGTCCGCTGCACGGCGGGCGTGCCCGGCGTGACCCACGCCGTCCTGCACGGGTCGGTCGCCCGCTGGGTGTGGGACCTGGGCGACCGCCGCCGCAGCCGCTGGGGAGTGCCGTTCGGCACCTCCGGCGACCCCCGCTCGCCGCACTTCGCCGACCAGCACCCCGCGTGGGCCGAGGCGCGCACCACCCCGATCGAGACCGACTGGGCGCGGCTGCGCCCGGAACCCCTGCCGACCCGACGACCCTCGGAGGACCGATGACCCGCGAGCCCACCGCCGACCACCCGACCGAGCCCCTGCCCGATTCCCTGCCCGAGCCCGCGACGTCCAACCGCCTCCTGTCCGGGGCGCGCGGCGCGGAGGTGTGGCGCGCCGACGTCCCGGGCGCGGGCACGGTCACGGCGCACGTGCTGGATCCGGTCGCCGACCTCGACGTGCTGCACGAGTGGGTCAACCGCCCGCACGCCGGGTTCTGGGGCCTGGCGGGCCTGAGCCGCGAGGACCTGAGCGCCACGTACGCGTTCGTCGACTCCCTGCCCACGCACCACGCCTACCTGGTGCGCTGGGACGGCGAGCCGGTGGTCCTGGTGCAGCTGTACCACCCGGAGGACGACCCGGTCTCGACGGCCTACGACGTGCTCCCCGGCGACCTCGGCATGCACTTCTTCAAGGGCGGCGACGGCCCGGCCGCGCGCCACGACGTCGTGCCGTGGGCCGTGGTCGGGCCGGCGGTGCTCGCCTTCGCATTCGCCCGCCCGGGCACGCGGCGGCTGGTCGGCGAGCCGGACGCCCGCAACCGGTCCGCGGTCGCGCGTATGGCGGCGTTCGGCTTCGAGGCCGCGGGCACCGTGCGCTTCGAGTCCCCCCAGGGGCCGAAGGAGGCCGTGCTGGCGTTCTGCCCCCGCGAGCGCGCCGAGGAGCTCGTCGCGGCAGCGTTCGGCGCCGCCGGCTGAGCCGGCGCCGGGCCGGCGCCGGGCCGGCGTCAGGCCTGCGGGTCGGCGGGGCGGACGACGTCGGGCACGGGGCCGGTCGTGGTGCCGGGCACGAGCTCCACGGGGAGCGTGGTGCAGGTGGGCGCCTCGTCCGCGAGCACGCCCAGGACGGCGCGGCCGAGCGCGGCGCCCTTGGCCTGCAGCGGCTGGTGCACGCTGGTGAGCACGTCGGGGGAGAGCCACGGCAGGTCGATGCCGTCGAAGCCCGCGACCGAGACGTCCTCGGGCACGCGCAGCCCGAGCTCGCGGGCCGCGATGACGGCACCCGCGGCGAGCAGGTCCGAGTGCGCGACGATCGCCGTCGGGCGCTCCGTCTCGGGCACCCACGCCCCGAGGATCTCCGTCGCGGCGTCGCGACCGTGCTCCACGAGGGACGCGGGCGTCTCCCACGAGATCACGGGCTCCACCGCGTCGCGGACGCCCGCGAGACGGTGCCGCGTCGACGTGCGGTCCGCCTGGGCGAGGCGCGCCGCGTCGATCGGGCCGGACCGCTCCGCGGCGTCGAGGGGCAGCGTGATCTCCGCGATGCGGGTGTGCCCCAGCTCCTGGAGGTGGCGCACGGCCAGGGCCGTGCCGGCCCGGTCGTCCAGCGCGACGAGCGGCGCGCCCTCGACCCGGCCGCCCTCGCCGACCACGACGGGGACGTCGCGGCGGCGCAGGGCCGCGAGCGTCGCGTCGTCGGTGAGCACGCCCCACACGAGCACGGCCACGTCCATGGCGGCGGACTCCAGCAGGGGGTCGACGGCGGGCACGGGCGCCGTCTCCTCGCCGTCGACGCGCGGCCCGGGGACCGCGCGCACGCCGGGGATGAGCAGCACGCCCAGGCCCTCGGCGCCGAGCACGTCCACGAGGCCGTCGAGCACCTTGACCGCGACCGGGTCGCGGAAGGCGCGGCCGGGCTGGTCGCCGAGGACGACGCCCACGATGCCGGAGCGTCCGGAGCGCAGCTGCCGGCCCAGCGGGTTGGGGCCGGAGTAGCCCAGCTCGGCGGCGGCGGCGAGCACCTTGTCGCGCGTCTCGGCGGTGATCGGTCCCGCGCCCGAGAACGCCAGCGAGGCGGTGGAGACCGAGACACCCGCGAGCTCGGCCACCCGCGCGAGGGTCGGTCGGGCGTTGCTGCGGCCCATGGGGCTCCTTCCGGCGAGGTCCGGGGCGAAGCCTACCCGCGCTGACCAGCGCGTGCTCGAATCGATTTGACCGGCGTGGCGGAATCCGGAAGCGTCGGACCGTGAGCACCGATCTGCCGCCCGAGCGCCCGGCCGCGCCGCCCGCGCACGCCGTCCGTGCGGCCTGGGCCGTCTTCGTCGTCTTCGTGGTCGCCGGGATCGGGATGGCCACGTGGGCCTCCCGCATCCCCGCGGTGCGTGACGGCCTCGGCTTCTCCGAGGCGGAGATGGGCGTGCTGCTGCTCACGGGAGCCATCGGGTCGCTCGTCGCGCTGCCGCTGTCGGGCATGATCGCCTCCCGCATCGGCGCCGGCCGCACCTGCGTGTCGTTCGCCGCGCTGGCCGCCGCCGGCTTCGCCGTCGCCACCCTCGCCGTCGACGGCGACCACCCGATGCTGGTGCGCGTCGGCCTCTTCCTCGGCGGCATGGGCGTGGGCATCTGGGACGCGGCGATGAACCTCGAGGGCGCCGTCGTCGAGCAGCGCCTGGGGAAGTCCGTCATGCCGCGCTTCCACGCCGGCTTCTCGCTCGGGACGGTCGCGGGCGCGGGCATCGGTGCCCTGGCGGCGCACGCCGGCGCCTCGCTGCCCGGGCACGTCATCACCGTGATGGTGATCGACCTGCTGGTGGTGGTGGCCTGCGTGCGGTTCTTCGAGCCGACGGCGGACGCCGCGGCGGTGGGGGCGCCCGCGCCGGACACGCGGGCCGACCCGGCCACGGCCGTCGACACGGGCACCGGCCACACCCTGCGCGACACCCTGGCGACCTGGCGCGAGTCGCGCACGCTGCTCGTGGGTCTGGTCGTGCTCGCCGCCGCCCTCACCGAGGGGGCGGCGAACGACTGGGTGAGCCTCGCCGTCGTCGACGGCTTCGGCACCGACGACTCCGTCGGCGCCATCGGCCTCGCCGTCTTCCTGTGCGCGATGACGCTCGCCCGGCTGGCGGGCACGTCGCTCATCGACCGCTACGGCCGCGTGCCCATGCTGCGGGTGTGCGGCGCGGCCGCGCTCGTGGGCGTCCTCGTCTTCGCGCTCGTGCCGTCCCTGTGGGTCGCGCTGGTCGGGGTCGCGATCTGGGGCGCCGGCGCGTCGCTCGGGTTCCCGCTGGGCATGTCCGCCGCCTCGGACGACCCGAAGCGGGCCGCCCTGCGCGTTTCCGTCGTCTCGACGATCGGGTACTCGGCGTTCTTCGTCGGCCCCGCGCTCATCGGCTTCCTCGCCGAGCACGTCGGCTACCGCGACGCCCTGCTGGTGCTGGCCGTGCCCGTGGCGCTGGGGCTGCTGGTCGCCGGGGCGGCGAAGCCGCTGCCGGCCGCTCCCGACCCGGCGCGTACGCTGGGCGAGTGAGCCTGTCGACCCTGAACACGCCGTCCGCCGACGAGCCCGCCCGTGAGCACGACGGGCGCGAGACGGCCGCTCCGGCCCTCTCCGAGCTCACCACGCTGCGCGTCGGAGGCCCGGTCGACGAGTACGTCGAGGCGGAGTCCGAGGCCGAGCTGATCGACGCGGTGCGCGCCGCGGACGACGCCGGGCGGCCGCTGCTCGTGATCGGCGGCGGCTCCAACCTGCTGGTCGCGGACGAGGGGTTCGCCGGCGTCGTCGTGCGCGACGCGCGCCAGGGCCTCAGTGCCGACCTCGAGGACTCCTGCGGCACCGACGGCGCCTGCGGGGGCGCGAGCCTGCGTCTGCCCGCCGGGCAGGACTGGGACGCCTTCGTGGCCGAGGCCGTCGCGAACGAGTGGGTGGGGGTCGAGGCGCTGTCCGGCATCCCGGGCACCCTCGGCGCCGCGCCGGTGCAGAACATCGGCGCGTACGGCCAGGACGTGTCCGGCGTCGTCGCGTCGGTGGTCACCTGGGACCGCGCCACCGGCAGCCGCAGGACCTTCACGCTCAGCGAGCTGGGCTTCGGGTACCGCACGTCGCTGCTCAAGCGCACGATGCGGGCCGACGGCGGGGAGGGCGCGCCCTGGTACCCCACGCCGCGGTACGTCGTGCTCGAGGTCAACCTGCAGATGCGGCTCGGCAGCCTGTCCGCGCCCGTCGGCTACGGCGAGCTCGCCCGGCGCCTCGGCGTCGAGGTGGGGCAGCGCGCGCCGTCGGCCGAGGTGCGCGAGGCCGTGCTGGAGCTGCGCGGCGGCAAGGGCATGCTGCTGGACGGCGTGGGCGGGGTGCCGCTCGGCGATCACGACCGCTGGTCGGCGGGGTCGTTCTTCACCAACCCGGTGCTGCCGGCCGACGCGGCGGACGAGCTGCCCAAGGACGCGCCGCGCTTCGCCGTGCGCTCCGCGACGCCGGAGTCGACGGTGAGCCCGAGCCTCGGCGTCGTCGACCCGACGCTCGTGAAGACGAGCGCCGCCTGGCTCATCGAGCACGCGGGGTTCACCAAGGGCTTCGGCGTCGCGGGCGAGCACAGCCCGGCGCGCCTGTCGACACGGCACACGCTCGCGCTGACCAACCGCGGCGGAGCGACGGCGGCCGACCTCGTGGCCCTCGCCCGCGCCGTGCGCGACGGCGTCCGCGACGCGTTCGGCATCGAGCTCGAGCCCGAGCCGGTCCTGGTCGGCACCGCCCTGTAGCCGGCACCGCCGGCCGGGTCAGTAGAGGACGACCGGGGTGCCCTTCGGCGTGCCCCACGAGTCCCAGAGCCAGTTCATCGCGGCGTTGGACACGCGCACGCAGCCGTGCGACGCGGGGTACGGCGGGATGGATCCCGAGCCGTGCACCGCGTACCCGCCGGAGAAGTACTTCGGCCGGTACATCGACCCCAGCTCCAGCGTGGACTCGTGCATGCCGTTGCGCTCCATGTACACGGCGTAGGAGCCGCGCGGCGTCGTCGCGTGGTAGCTGCGGCCCTTGGCCTCGTACGTCTCGCCGTTGCCCGACGACGCGTTGATGATCCGGGTGACCTTGCCGCCCTCGACGGTCATGAGCAGCTGCCGGTCGAGGTCGATCTCGATCGCCTTGCCCGACGACGTGTGCGCCTTCGGGCGGACGCCGTCGTCCAGCGCGGCCTGCGTCTTGGGACCCACGACGCCGTCACGGTACTGCCCGGCGGCCTTCTGCAGCGCCCACACCGCCTGCTGGGTGGCCGGGCCGAAGCTTCCGTCGGCGTCCTGGATGAAGTACCCGAGCTCCTGCAGCCGCTCCTGGAGCGCGACGACCCGCTCGCCGGAGTCGCCGTACTCGAGCATCTTGTCCCGCTCCTCGGCGGCCTTCTTCTCCGCCGCCTCCTGCTCCGCCTGCTCCTTCGCGGCCTTCTCGGCGGCCTTCTTCTCGGCCTCCTTCTTCTCCGCGGCCTTCTTCGCCTTCTCCGCGGCCCGTTCCTCCGCAGCGTCCTGCTCGGCCTGCTCCTCGGCGGCCTTCTTCTCCGCCGCCTTCTTCTCGGCGGCCTCCTGCTCGGCCTGCTCCTGCGCGTCCTGGTCGGCACGACCCTGCGCGTCGTCGGACGCCGACCCGGCGCCGTCCTCGGACGGGGGAGCGGAGGTCGTCGGGGCCGCGCCCGGCTCGGGCTCGGTCTCGCCGGACAGGGGAGCGCACCCGGCAAGGGTCAGGGCGAGCACCACCGGGACGCCGACGAGCGACGCCCGCAGGCGTCGCCTCAGGCTGGGAACCGTACGCATGGAGCCCCTTCCGCGCCGTCGGCGCACCAGGCGCGCCGCGGGGTACTACCGTGCCCTGCGGGTGCCCGGGGCGCGAACGCAGCGCTCCGTTCGTGTCGTGATCGTCACCGTGTCGTGACCTGTCGTCTGCCGTTCACCTGCTCAGACGCACGACGGAGGGAAAAGGTTGGGCCCGGTCCGCGGGGCGAGCGAACCCGTCGAGAACGCGGTCGGTCCCGCCGCCCCCGAGGGCGGCGGGACCGATCGCGTTCTCGACCGGAGCGGCGCCGGTCGTCAGCGCCGGTCGTCAGCGCCGGTCCTCAGCGCCGGTCCTCCTTGAGGACGGCGAGCCGCTGCCGGTACTCGGCCTCGTCGATCTCGCCGCGGGCGTACCGCTCGCCCAGGACGTCGACGCCGCCCGCACCGCCGCGGGCCCACGGCGGGCCGTACCGGCGCGCGCGGCGGGCGATGAGGAACACGACGGTGGCGAAGAGCAGGAACCACAGGATCGGGAAGACGATCCACCAGCCCGGCCCGCCGCCGGCGGCGTACGGGTGCGCGGCGAGGGCCGCGGGGACGGCGGTCGCGGTGGCAGTGGTGAGCATCGGGGACTCCTCGTGACGGTGGGTCCGCCCGGTGCGGGCCCTTCACCACCACCGTCGCCCGGCGGGGCGGGCGCCGTCGTCAGCCCCTCGTACCGACCTGCGTCGTCCCCTCGTGCCGCCGTGGTGCGCCGGGCCGGCGGAGGTCAGCCGGTCCAGCCCGGCCGCACGACGCCGCCCTCGTACGCCGCGACGACGAGCTGCGCGCGGTCGCGGGCGCCCAGCTTGGCCATGACGCGCGAGACGTGCGTCTTGACGGTCGACTCGGACAGGTAGAGGGCGCGCGCGATCTCGTCGTTGGACAGGCCGCCGGCGACCTCGACGAGCACCTCGCGCTCGCGGGCGGTGAGGTCGTCGAGGCCGGGAGGGGGCGGCACGTCGCGGGTCGCGTCGGCGACCCGGGCGAGCAGCCGGCGGGTGACGCCGGGGGAGAGCAGCGCGTCGCCGGCCGCCGCCACGCGCACCGCGCGCACGAGGTCGGCGGGCTCGGTGTCCTTGACGAGGAAGCCGCTCGCGCCGCCGCGGATGGCCTCGGCCACGTACTCGTCCAGCTCGAACGTCGTCACGACCACCAGGTGCACGCCGCCCGCGCCCGGGTCGGCGACGATGCGCCGGGTCGCCTCCAGCCCGTCCGCGCCGGGCATCCGCACGTCCATGAGCACGACGTCGGGCCGCAGCCGCAGGGCCAGGCGCACGGCCTCGTCGCCGGTCGCGGCCTCGCCCACCACGGTCATGTCGTCCTCGGCGTCCAGCAGCGCGCGGAAGCCGCCGCGCACCAGTGCCTGGTCGTCGGCCAGCAGCACCCGGATCATGCGTCCTCCCGCGAGCTGTCGGACCCCCGCGGCGCCCGAGGAGGCCGTGCGTCCGACGGCCCCGGGGCGGACACGTCGGCGGGCAGCGGGATGGTCGCGGCGACGGAGAACCCGCGCGCGCCGGGCCCGGCGGCGAGGGCGCCGCCCGCGCCCTCGACGCGTTCGCGCATGCCGCGCAGCCCGTAGCCGACCGCGTCCCCGCGCGCGCCGGACGGCCCCCCGTCGTCGACCACCGCGACGCGCAGCAGGTCGTCGTCCCCGGCGACGCGCACGACGACGGTCCGCGCCCGCGACGCGTGCCGGCCCACGTTGGTCAGCGCCTCCTGCACCACGCGGTACGCCACGCCGGCGAGGTGCGCGGGGACGGCGCCCGGGGGCAGGAGGTCGGGGTCGACGTCGAAGCGCACGGCGACACCGCGGGCGCGCAGCGGCTCCGCCAGGCGGGGGAGGGCGGCGAGGTCCCAGGTGGGCGTGCGCGGCTCGGAGGTGCCGTCGCCGCCGTCGTCCTCGCCGCGGACGACGCCGAGCACGGCGCGCACCTCGTCGAGCGCGTCGCGGCTCGTGGCCTTGATGGACGCGAGCGCGGAGCGCGCCTGGTCGACGTCGCGGTCCAGCAGGTGCAGCCCGACGCCCGCCTGCACGTTGATCGCGGACAGGGAGTGCGCGAGGACGTCGTGCAGCTCGCGCGCGATGCGGAGGCGCTCGGTGGCGACGGCGGTCCGCTCCCGGTCCGCGCGGGCGGCCCGCCACGCGGCGGCCCGGGCGAGCCGCTCCCGGACGCCGGTCGCGACCAGCAGCGCGACGGCGGTCCAGGCGGCGCCGCCGAGCAGGCCGCCGACGCGGGTCCCGTCGTCGCGCAGGGCGGCCGCGCCCACCACGACGCCCCACATCAGCACGGCGCCCGACCAGGCGACGACCCGCGCCCGGGCGGCGGGCCCCGTGAGCAGCACCATGACCAGGACTCCGACAGTGCCGCCCAGCGCCGGCCCCCAGGCGTAGCCGAGCGCGAGGTAGGTGCCGACGGCGCCGACCGCGAGCAGCACCGCGAGGACGGGGCGGCGGGGGAGCGTGAGCAGCACGACCGGCCCCACGAGCGCGAGCAGCAGCCCCAGCGCGTCGACGTCGCGCGCGCCCGGCTGCCAGTGCGACGCCCCGAACGTCCCGACCGTCACGACGACGGCCAGCGCCACCGCGAGGAACAGCCGGGGGCGCCACCGGTCGAGCGGGCCGCGGTCCATGCCCGGCACGCTACGCCGCGGCGCCCTCCCGCGCGTCCGCCCGGGGTGCCGTGCCGGGTCGTCCCGGGGGACCATCCGCCCGCCGACGGGCGCCTGCCCGCGGGCGGGGCGTGACGGCCCGGTCCCGGGCGAGCAGCACGGCCCCGAGGACGAGGGCGATGCCGAGGACCGCCGTCGGCGTGAGCGCCTCGCCCAGCACGGCGACGGCCAGGACGGCGGCGCCGACCGGTTCCAGCAGCGAGAGCAGCGCCGCCGACGTGGCGCCGACGCCGCGCTGGAGCCCGGCGTAGAACGCCAGGTAGCCGACGGCGGTCTGCACGAGGGCGAGGAAGGCGAGGGTCCACCACGCCGTGGCGTCGAGGGAGCCGAGCGCGAGGCCCGTCCCGGCGGCGGGGAGCAGCGACACGAGACCCGCCAGCGTGAACGACGTCCCGAGCAGCGGGGCGGGCCCCAGCCCGGGCAACGCGCGCCGGTTGACGACGGTGGTCGCCGCGAACGCGACGGCGGCGACGAGCGCGAGGGCCAGCCCCGCTGCCAGGTCCCGGGACGAGCCGGCGACCGGCCGCACGCCGCTGACGAGCGCGAGCCCGACGACGGAGGTCACGAGCGCCGCGAGCACCGGGACGCGCGGGAGCCGGCGCGCGCGGACGGCGGCGCGGGCCGTCACGACCAGCGGCGCCGCCCCCAGGGCGACCACGGTGGCGACCGCGACGCCCACGTGCGCGACGGACTGGAAGTAGGCGGCCCCGAAGACGGCGGTCAGCGCGGCGGTGAGCGCGACGTGCCGCGCGGAGGCGCGGGTCCGGGGGACCCGGCGGAGCTGCCCGGTGGCCGCGGTGACCGCGAGCACGGCCAGGCCGCCCCCGAGCAGGCGCAGCGCGGAGACCGCGGTGGGCGACATCGCGCTGTGGGCGGCGATCGTCGCGGCCGCGACGCCGCCCGTGCCCCACAGCAGCGCGCCCGCGGCGACCAGGACGGCACCGCCGCGCGCCGGGGCCGGTCCGTCCGCGGAACGGGGCGGGAGGTTCGACGTCGACATCGCCCCATCGTGGGCGACGCATTGCTGTAGATCAATAGAAGTTCTGCGGGGTCTGCCTTAAGATTTTGTGATGCAGCAGGCTCGTCCGACCCACCTGGACCCGCGCCGGATCGCCACCCTCCTCGCGGTCCACAGGTACGGCGGCATCGTGGCCGCCGGCGCGGCGCTCGGCGTCTCCCCGTCGGCCGTCTCGCAGCAGGTCGCGCGCCTGGAGGCGGAGTCGGGCCAACGGCTCGTGGACCGGCAGCCCGCCGGGGCCGTCCTCACGCCCGCCGGCCGGCTGGTCGTCGCCGCGGCGGAGCGCATCGAGGCCGAGCTCACCGACACGCGCCGGGCCCTCGCCGAGCTGGCCGGCGAGCCGAGCGGGACCGTCGCGGTGGGCGCGTCGCCCACCCTGGTCGGCGGCCTGCTCGCGCCGCTGGCCCGGGGGCTGGCGCGCACCGCCCCCGGCCTCGACGTCCACCTGTGCCAGACCGAGGGCGAGGCCGCGCAGCGGGACCTGCGCCGCGGAGACCTCGACCTGATCCTCACCGAGACCGAGAGCGCCATCGGGCGGACCACCCCTGCCGGGATGCGCGACGTGCCGGTCCTGGACGAGCCGTGGCTGGTCGTGCTGCCCGCCGACCGGCCCGCGCCCGAGCGGCTGACCGACCTGGCCCACGCCACCTGGCTCGGGGCCGAGGCGGGCCACGCCGCCGACCGCGTGGTGCAGCGCGCGCACGCCGCCTCGGGGGCGACGACGCCGCTGACGCACCGGTACGACGACTACGCGGTCGCCCTCGCGCTGGTCGCCGCCGACCTCGGCGTCGCCGTCGTCCCGGCGCTCGCGGCGCGGGACCCCCTGCCCGAGGCCGTGCAGGTCGTCGCGCTGCCCGGGCTGGGGACGCGGCAGATCGTCGCCCGGCACCGCACGACCGGAGGGGCGCCCGGTCCGGCGACCCTCGCCGTGCTCGACCAGGTGGTCGCCGCGGGCAGGTCGGTCGCGGCGGGCGTGGCGGCGGACGTCCGCGGGTAGCCGGTCGGGTGTCGGGGCCCGGCGCTACCGTCGTCGGGTGGTCACCGACCGGGGCACGGGCACGCCCGTGAGGCTGACGCGGGACCAGGCCCGCCGCATCGCGGTGCGGGCCCAGCTGCTCGACGCCCACCGCCCGGACGACCTCCTGGCGACGGTCGAGCACCTGATGGTGCTGCCGGTCGACCCGACCGCCGCCGTCGCGCCCGCCGTCGACCTGGTCCCGTGGTCGAGGCTCGGCCGCGCGACGTGGGCCGGGGCGGTGGAGGACGCGCTCGCCGACCGGATGCTCTTCCGCCTCGGCGGCACGGTGCGGTCGATCGAGGACCTGCCGCTGTACCTCGAGCAGATGCGCCGGTGGCCGTTCGGGGACTGGCGCGCCGGCTGGTTCCACGACAACGCGCCGTTCCTCGACGACGTCATGCGCCTGCTCGAGGCCGAGGGGCCGCTCGTCGCCCGCGACATCCCCGACACGAGCGTGCGGCCCTGGCGCTCGACCGGCTGGACCGGGCACCGCAACGTCACGCAGATGCTGGAGTTCGCGAGCCTGCACGGCGACGTCGCCGTCTGCGGGCGGCGGGGCCGCGACCGGCTGTGGGACCTGGCCGAGCGCGTGTACCCGGACGTCGACCCGCTGCCGCGCGCGGAGGCGGCGCGCGAGCGGGTCGCGCGCCGCGTGCGGGCGCGCGGCATCACCCGGTCTCGCCTGCCCGGCCTGCCGGGGGACGAGGACCACGTGGACCTGGTGGGCACGCCGGTCACCGTGGAGGGCACCGAGCGGACGTGGCTCGTGGACCCGGCAGCCCTGGACGGCGTCGACGAGCCGTTCGAGGGCCGCACCGCGGTGCTCTCGCCGTTCGACGCGCTCGTGCAGGACCGTGCCCGGCTGCTGGAGGTCTTCGACTTCGACTACGTGCTCGAGATGTACAAGCCGCGCGCCGAGCGTCGCTGGGGCTACTTCGCGCTGCCCGTGCTGCACGGGGACCGGTTCGTCGGCAAGGTCGACGCCACCGCCGACCGCAGGGCGGGCGTGCTCCGGGTGGACGCGATCCACGAGGACCTGCCGTTCGACCCCGACGTGTCGCAGGCGGTGCGCGGCGAGCTCGCGGACCTCGCCGGGTGGCTCGGGCTCGACGACGTGTCCCTCTGACGCTCCCGCCCTCCGGCCCGGCCGGATGAGAGTCCTCTCATCGACGTCTCACCCCGGTCACGCGCGCGCCGCGTCGGATGGTGCCGTGCCGCCCACCAGCCCCGCCCTGACGCGCCCCGCCCCGACGTCTCCCGCGGACCACCGCGCCTGGCTCGACCTGCTCACCGGCGACGCGACCGCGGACGTCCTGGGCGCGGCGCTCGCGGCCGACGGCGCCGCGCTCGAGTCGTGGTCGGTGCGGCAGGTGCACGCACGCCCCGGCGCCGAGGTCACCGTGGCGTACGACGTCGTCGCGCGTCGCGAGGCCGGCGGGCGCACGGTCCGCGGGCCGGAGCACCTGTTCGCGACGAGCGCCCGCGCGTCGGCGTTCCGCCGTGCCCGCGGCGACCGGGCCGGTGCCGACGCGGACGGCGGCCTCGGCCCTGGCGTCGTGCGACTCGACGACGGCGGGCGCACGGTGCACGTGTGGCGCCACCCGCACGACCCGGCCCTGCCCGGGCTCGCGGCGGGCAGCACGCCCGACCGGGTGGCCGGGCGCCTGCGCGCCGCCGGGTCCGACGCCCCGCTGCTCTCCCTCGAGACCGTCACCTACCGCCCCCTGCGCCGTGCCGTGCTGCGGGCGCGCACCGCGGACGGCGCCGCGTACGTCAAGGTGGTGCGCCCGACGCGCGTCGACGACCTCGTGCGGCGGCACGCGCTCTTCACGGCGCGCCCCGGCGGCGTGGCCGCGCCGCGGGTCCGGTCCTGGGCCGCCGACGGCGTCGTCCTGCTCGAGGAGGTCCGCGGCGAGTCCGTCGCGGAGCTCGTCGCGCGCACCCCCGCCGCCGACCAGCCCGCCGGCATCGACCCGGCGGAGCTGCTTCGGGTCGCGACGGCGCTGCCGCGCGCGGGCATCGCCCTGCCGCGCCGCCCCGCGTGGGCCGACCGCTCGGCCCACTACCTCGGTGCGCTCGCGACCGTGCACGGGGTCGACGCCGCCCGGCTCGCCGCGCTGCGCGAGGCGATCGACGTCGTCGTCGCCGCGGGCGACCCCGGGCCGCTCGTCGTGACGCACGGCGACCTGCACGCCGCGAACCTGCTGCTCGAGCCCGGGACCGGCCGGGCGGACGCCGGCGGACGGGCGCGACCGCGGGTCGGCGCCGTGCTCGACGTCGACACCCTGGGCCCCGGGTACCTGGTGGACGACCTGGCGTGCGCCGTCGCGCACCTGGCGGTGCTGCCGTCGCTCGACCCGGGCGCGTACGCGGGGGTGGGCGGGCTGGTGGACCGTTGCCTCGAGGCCTTCGGCAGCGCGGTGGAGCCGGCCCTGCTGCGCGCCCGGGCCGCGGCCGTCGTCGTCTCCCTGGCGGCGGGGGCCGAGGACGCCGCGGCCGTCGGGGAGTTCCTCGACGTCGCCGAGCGCCTCGCCGCGGACGCGGCCGCAGTCTGAGAACCCTCTCATCCACGCCTCCCGGCCCTCTCACGGTGGCCCACGAGGCTGGGGACCAGTCGGCGGGAGACACCCGCCAGGAACCACCCGACGAAGGAGCAGCACGATGAAGGCACGCAGCGCATGGATCGTCACGGGCGCGCTGGGCGCGGTCGGCCTGGGTGCCGGCGTCGCCGCGGCCCAGGGCACGTTCGACCGCACGCCGTCCGACGCGGTCGTCGCGTCCGCCGTCCAGGTGGGCGACGACGGGGCCCCGGCGGGCTCGGCGGCGGTGGGCACGGCCGCGAGCCCGTCGCCCGCGGCGACGGCGAACGGCACGTCCATCACCACCGTGACGGCGGGCTCGGTCGCCACGGCGACCACCGCGCCGACGACGCAGACCGCGAACACCGCCCCGTCCGCCCAGACGGCGCCGACCGCCGCCAGCCCGGCGACCGCGGCCTCTCCGGTCAGCCCGGTCACCCCGCAGTCGGCGCAGACCGCCCCGACGGCGGCGTCCGCGGACTGACCACCCCGACCCGCCCCCGACGGCGAACAGGCGGTTGTGCACGTTCTGAGCGTTCAGAACGTGCACGACCGCCTGTTCGGCATGTCGGGTCAGGCCAGGCGGTAGCCCATGCCTCGCACGGTGACGAACCGCTCGGCGCCGAGCTTGTTGCGCAGGTAGCGCACGTACACGTCCACCACGTTGGAGCCCGGGTCGAAGTCGTACCCCCACACCCGCGAGAGCAGCTGCTCGCGGCTGAGCACCTGCCCGGCGTTGCGCAGGAACGCCTCGGCGAGCGCGAACTCCCGGGCCGACAGGTCCACCTCGACGCCGGCGGCGGTGGCCCGGCGGGTGCGCAGGTCGAGGCTGAGGTCGCCGTGGCTGAGCACCGTGACCTCTCCCGCCGGCTCGGCCCGCAGCCGCAGCCGGATGCGGGCCAGCAGCTCCTCGAAGCGGAACGGCTTGGGCATGTAGTCGTCGGCGCCGCCCTCGAGCCCGGCCACCGTGTCCGCCACGGACGTGCGGGCGGTGAGGATGATGACCGGCAGCGTCACCCTCGCCTCGCGCAGCCGGCGCAGCACCGTGAAGCCGTCCTGGTCGGGCAGCCCGAGGTCGAGCACCATGAGGTCGAAGTCGCCCGACGACGCGAGGTCGAACGCCTCCCGCGCGGTCGCGACCGTCGTGCTCGCGTAGCCGGAGGCGCGCAGCCCCTTCGCGACGAACGACGCGATGCGGGTCTCGTCCTCCGCGATGAGGATCTGGCTCACGTGGCGGGTCCTTCCCGGTCGGGGGCGGTGCGCGGGGGCAGCTCGGGGGTGGGCGCGGAGCGCGCGGTCGGCGCCGTGCGGCCGACGGGGGGCACGGCGCGCCCGGGGGTCGGGTCGGGGCCCGCGTCGGGCACGGGCAGCACGGGCACGACGACCGCGAACGTGGAGCCCCGGCCGGGGACGGACTCGACCGTCACCTCGCCGCCGTGCCCCTCGGCGATGGCCGCGACGATCGCCAGGCCGAGCCCGGAGCCGTCCCGCCGCTCGCCGTCGTGGTCGCCGCGCGCGAAACGGTCGAAGACGCGCTCCAGGTCGTCCGGCGCGATGCCGACACCCTCGTCGCGCACCCACAGGCGCACACGCGCCCCGTCCGGCGTCGTGCGCGACCCGATCGCGACCACGCTGCCCGGCGCGGAGAACTTCACGGCGTTGGCGGCGAGCTGCAGCCACGCCTGGGTGAGGCGCTGCGCGTCCGCCATCGTGCGGGCGTCGGTGCGGGAGTCGACCAGCCAGGTGCGCTTGCCCAGCGTCCGCGCCTTGTCGAGCACGTCGTCGGTGAGCCGGCCCAGCTCGACCGGCGCGGGCCGCACGAAGTCGGGCTGCCCGACGGTCGCGAGGGTGACCAGGTCGTCGACCAGGCGGTGCATCCGGTCGAGCTCGTCGAGCGCGAGGTCGCGCGTCTCCGCCGCGTCCGCCGGGTCGGCGGTGTCCATGAGCTCCAGGTGGCCGCGCACGATCGTCAGGGGCGTGCGGAGCTCGTGTCCGACGTCGTCGAGCAGGCGGCGCTGGGACTCGAACGAGCCCTCGAGCCGGTCGAGCATCCCGTTGAAGGCTCGCGTGAGGTGGGTGAGGTCGTCGTTGCCCGACTCGGGGATCCGGGCGGACAGGTCCGACTCGCCGATCTGCTGCGCGGTGCGCGCGAGCATCCGGATCGGGCGCAGCAGGCGCCCGGCGAGCAGCCACCCCACGACGCCCGTCACGACCAGCGCGGCGAGCGCCACGAGCGCGTAGCTGCGGAAGACGGCCTGGGTCTCCGCGTGCTCCGCGACCCGGTCGTAGGCGAGCACGAGCGCCGCGGGCTCGCTCGACGTCGGCACGGCGTCGTTCGCCCCGGGCAGCGCGGCGACGGGCGCGACGAGCGCGCGGTAGTCGGTGGTCGCGGTGCTGATCGTCCGCAGCACGACCTGGTCGGAGTCGAGCAGCGGCGTGACCGCGGCGACGAACTCGGCGTCGTCCTGGAGGTGCACCTCGACGGCCTGCTGGGACACCAGGGGGCGCTGTCCGGTGCGGAGCCCGATGACGCCCTCGTGCCGGGCGGGGACGTCGAGCTGGATGGCGGTCACCACCACCTCCTCGGCCGACGAGAACGGGTCGCCCGTCACGGGGTCGACGCCGGACGCGGCGAGGGTGCGCAGCTCGTCGGCGCTCTCGGTGAGGTCGGCGTCGATGCGGTCGTCGACCTGCTCGTACGTCAGGAGGTACGCGGTCGCCCCGGCCAGCGCGACCGCGAGGGCGGTGAGGGCGAGGAGGACGGCCAGGATGCGCGTGCGGACGGTCGGCCCGCCCTGGGGCCGCGGGGTTCGCGCCATCAGTCGTCCTCGTCCGTGTCGGGGGTGTCGTCATCGTCGTCCGGACCGTCGTCATCGTCGTCGGGCCCGTCGTCGTCATCGTCGTCGTCCGTGGGCGGGACGGGCGCGACGCCGCCGTCGTCGGACGTCCGCGTCGGCGTGGGCGTGGGGCTCCCGGACGGCGACGGCGTCGCCTCCCCGGACGGCGACGGCGTCGGCGACGCCGGGTCGGGCGTGGGGGAGACGACCACGACGCCGCCCACGTCGCGGTCCTCGGGCACCGACGACATCGCGGCGGCAAGGACCCCGCCGATCAGCGCGACGAGCGCCACGCCGAGCACCCAGGGCACCGCGGCGCGCCACCGACGTCCCGACCGTTCCGCCGCCCGTTGAGCCATGGCCGGATCATCCCGCGGACGGATGAGACGCAGATGAGAGCGCGTCGGCCCCGTGCCCCGGCCCCGGGTCGGGTGCCGCGAGCCAGGCGTCGACGTCGGCCAGCAGGCGGCGCCGCGTGCTGTCCGACGCCCGGCTCGCCCGCACCGACGACCGTGCCAGGTCCGCGAGCTCGGCGTCGGTGAACCCGTGCACCTCGCGGGCGGCGACGTACTGGTCGAGCAGCCGGGAGGAGAACAGCAGCGGGTCGTCCGCGCCGAGGGCGACGCGGGCGCCCGCCTCGACCAGCGGCCGCAGCGGCACCTGGGACGTGTCGGCGTACACGCCGAGGCCGACGTTCGAGGCGGGGCACACCTCGAGGGCCACCTCGCGCTCCACGAGCTCGGCGAGCAGCGCGGGGTCCTCCCCGGCCCGGACCCCGTGGCCCAGCCGGTCGGGGTGCAGGGCGTCGACGACGTCGCGCACGTGCGCCGGGCCGAGCAGCTCGCCGCCGTGCGGCACCGACGCCAGCCCCGCCCGGCGTGCGATCCGGAACGCGGCCGCGAACTCGGCGGTGTCGCCGCGCCGCTCGTCGTTGGACAGACCGAAGCCCACGACCTCGCCCGGGCCGTCGCCCGCGTACCGGGCCGCGAGGCGGGCGAGGGTGCGGGCGTCGAGCGGGTGGCGCATCCGCGACGCGGCCACGACCACCGCCACCTCGACGCCGTGCGCGGCGCTCGCGGCCCGCGCCGCGTCCAGCACGATCTCGACCGCCGGCGTGATGCCCCCGACGAACGGCGCGTACGACGTCGGGTCCACCTGGATCTCGAGCCGCCGCGACCCCTCGGCGGCGTCGTCCTCGGCGGCCTCGTCGACCAGGCGGCGCATGTCCGCCTCCGACCGCACGCACGCGCGGGCCGCGTCGTAGAGGCGCTGGAACCGGAACCAGCCCCGCTCGTCGGCCGGCACCCGCAGCGGGTCGCCGTCCGTGAGGGCGCTCGGCAGCCGGACACCGTGCCCGGCCGCCATGTCGCGCAGGGTGGGCACCCGCATCGACCCCGTGAAGTGCAGGTGCAGGTGGGCCTTGGGGAGCTTCGCCAGATCGCGCACGGCGCCAGTCTGCCCCGACCCGGTGGGTGCGGGCCCGGTCAGGGCAGCCAGCCGCGCTCGCGCGCCACGGTCACGGCGGCGGTGCGGTCGTCCACGCCCAGCTTCGCGAACGCCCGCAGCAGGTGCGTCTTCACCGTGGCCTCCGCGATGTACAGCTCCCGCCCGACGGCGGCGTTGGACAGGCCCCGCGCCACGAGGCCGAGCACCTCGGCCTCGCGCGCCGTGGGCCGCTCCGCCGCGGTCCGCACGCTCGTCACGAGCCGGGTCGCGACGCCCGGCGCCAGCACGGTCTCGCCCCGCGCGGCCGCGCGCACCGCCGCCACGAGCTCGTCGCGCGGGGTGTCCTTGAGCAGGTAGCCCGTCGCGCCCGCCTCGACGGCGCGCAGGATGTCGGCGTCCGTGTCGTACGTCGTGAGGACGACGACGCTCGGCCCGCCGCCGCGGGACGCCCCCACGATGCGCGCCGTCGCGCCCACGCCGTCCAGGCGGGGCATGCGCAGGTCCATGAGCACGACGTCGGGCGCCAGCTCGACGGCCAGCGCCACCGCGACCTCGCCGTCCGGGGCCTCGCCCACGACCTCGACGTCGGGCTCGCCGTCGAGCATCCCGATGATCCCCGAGCGCACGACCGGGTGGTCGTCGACGACGAGCACGCGCACCGTGCCCGTCGTCCCCGCCCCGCTCACGCGGCGCCGCCCGAGGCCGGCACGTGCACCTCGACGCGCGTGCCACCGCCCTCGCCGGGCTCGACGACGAGCGTGCCGCCCACCGCGCAGACGCGCTCCCGCATCCCGGCCAGCCCGAGACCGTCGACCTGGCCGGGCGGCAGGCCCCGCCCGTCGTCGGTCACCTCGAGCCGCACGTCGGGCGGCGCCCCGGGGACTGAGCCGCCTCGGGCGAGCAGGATCGTCACCGCACGAGCTCCCGCATGCCTGCGCACGTTCGCCAGCGCCTCCTGCGCCGAGCGCAGCAGCACCACGTCGGCGGCCGCCTGGCCCGTGGCGCCGCCGGTGCGCGCCGGGCCGGCCGCCCCGGCCACGTCCAGCGTCACGGGCGTGCCCGTCTCGGCGGTGAACCGCTCGGCCAGGCGGCGCAGCGCCTCGGCCAGCGTCGAGCCCTGCAGGGGCACGGGTGCGAAGGCGGCGACGAGCGCACGGGCCTCCGCGAGGTTGTCCCGCGCGGTCTGCTCCACGACCAGCAGCCGCTCCCGGGCGCGGTCCTGCTCGCCCCGGTCGAGGGCCGCCGACGCCGCCTGCGCCTGCGTCACGACACTCGTGAAACCCTGCGCCAGCGTGTCGTGGATCTCCCGGGCGATGCGCTCCCGCTCCGCCGTCACGCCCGCCGCGTGGTGCGACTCGGCGAGCTCCGCCTGCGCCTGGCGCAGCTCGTGCAGCAGCCGCGCCCGCTCCTCCGAGCGGCGCATCGTCGCGGCGAACCAGAGCCCGAGCAGCACGGAGAACGCGATCGCGATGCCCATCTGCGGTGCGGCCTCGATCAGCGTCGGGACGTCGAACCCCTGCTGGGCGGCGATGGCGAACGTGGTCGCGACGCCGAGGGCGACGCTCGCCACCACGGCGCGGCGCGGCGGCTCCAGCAGCATCCAGAGCTGCGTGAACGACGCGAACAGCAGGAACGTGGCCAGGCCGCCCTGGGCGACGGCGACCGCGGTCCCGACGATCAGCACGACCGTGTAGGCCAGCGCCCGCCGCTGGTCGCGGCTGCGGGCCGCGGGAGCGCCCCACACGGCGTACCCGACGAGCATGACGGCCATCGCGGCGTACGCCGTCCACAGCTCGCGGGCGTTCGAGTCCCCGCCGAGCGCCATCGCCGACGCGGTCAGCAGCACGATGAGGACGAACCCGACGTCCCACCACACGACCTGCCGGTCCCAGGGGTCGGACGTCACCCGGGCGACCTCGTCGTCGGCCGCCGCGCCGGACGATGCGGCGGACGACGCGGCGGGCTCTGTGCCGGGGGCGCCGTCAGCCGTCGTCACGGCGCCGCCACCGGAAGGTGCGCACCCCGACGACCAGCCCCACGATCAGCCATGCGACCAGTACAGCAGCGGTCGCGGGGTGCTGCCAGGACCCGCTCGTCTCGAGCGCCGCCATCTCCTCCGGCAGGAAGACGGACCGCATGCCCTGAGCGATCCACTTGAGGGGGAACACCGAGGCCAGGGTCTGCATCCAGCCCGGCAGGGCGAAGAACGCGAAGAACACGCCCGAGATGAACTGCAGCACCAGCACGACCGGCGTCACGACGGCGCTCGCGGACCGCCCGGACCGCGGCAGTGACGAGAACCCGACGCCGCAGACCGTGCCGGCGGCGGCCCCGAGCGCGAACACCCAGGCGAACGTGGTCCAGCGGCCGGCGTCGGTGGGCAGCGGGACGTCGAAGGCGAGGGCCGCGACGGCCAGCAGCAGGGCCGTCTGCACGACCGACGTCGCGAGCGTCAGCGCCACCTTGCCGCCCACGTACGCGGTCACCGGCAGGGGAGTGGCGCGCAGGCGGCGGAGCGTGCCGTCGTCGCGCTCCACGGCGATGGAGACGGCCAGCGACTGGAAGCTGGTGAGCATGATGCCGGTCGCGACCATGCCGGGCAGGAAGTACTGGGCGAAGCCGATCTGGGCGACCTCGGTGCCCTGGTCCTCGCTCCCGAACACGGACGCGAAGATCGCGAGCATGACGATGGGGTAGGCGAACACGAAGATCACGGCGTCGCGCTCGCGCCAGAACTGGCGCAGCTCCACGGCGGCCCGCACCAGCGTGAGCCGTCCGAGCCCGGGCAGCCGCCCGCCCGTGTCCGCCCGGCCCGACGTCGCGGCGGTCGCGCCCGTCGACGCCTGGTCCGCCTGGTCCGCCTGGTCCGTGGTGCTCATCGGTCGTCCTCCGTCGTCAGGAGCCCCAGGTAGACGTCCT
This sequence comes from Isoptericola sp. NPDC056573, assembly GCF_042793335.1. Lineage (NCBI taxonomy): Bacteria > Bacillati > Actinomycetota > Actinomycetes > Micrococcales > Promicromonosporaceae > Isoptericola > Isoptericola sp. NPDC056573. The sequence goes on along the minus strand of NZ_JBHTUY010000005.1, from coordinate 151,244 downwards.
CGAGGCTGGGGCGGGTGATGCACAGGTCGGCGACCTCGCCGTCGGCGCCGGCGACGGTCGCCATGAGGTGCGCGGCGAGCGCCGTCGGCGCGTCGGTGCGCTCGGAGTGCCGGACGCCGTCGGCGGTCCAGGTGACCAGGGGGGTGCGCGCGCCCGGGCCGCCGAGCGTCTCGGGCGTCCCTTCCGCGACGACGCGCCCGTCGCGCACGACGGCGACGCGGTCGGCCAGGTGCGCGGCCTCGGCCAGGTCGTGCGTGGTGAGCAGGATGGTGGTGCCGGTGTCCCGCAGGCCCAGCACGAGGTCCCAGAACGTCCGCCGCGCCTGCGGGTCGAAGCCGGTGGTCGGCTCGTCGAGGAAGAGGAGCTCCGGGTGGCCGACGACGCCGAGCGCGACGTCGAGCCGGCGCCGCTGCCCGCCCGACAGGGAGCGCACCCGCGCGCCCGCCTTGGGCGCGAGGCCCACGGCCTCGACGACCTCGTCGGGGTCGCGGGGCGCCGGGTAGTACCGGGCGGTGGAGCGCACGGACTCCGCGACGGTGAGCTCCGCCTGGTCGCGCGAGTCCTGCGCGACGACGCCGAGCCGCGCCCGCCAGGCCCGCCCGGCCCGGGCGGGGTCCTCGCCGAGCACGCGCACCTCGCCGGCGTCGCGGTCACGGAACCCCTCGAGGATCTCGATCGTCGTCGTCTTGCCTGCACCGTTGGGGCCGAGCACGGCGACGATCTCGCCCGTCGCGAGGTCGAGGTCCAGCCCGTCGACCGCCTGCTTGGGCCCGTAGCGCTTGGCGAGCCCGCGGACGCGGACGGCGCCGCCGGGGGACCCCGGTGCGCCGGGGGGACGGACGCCGGGACGCCCGCGAGGGGCGGCCGGCGGGGGAGCCGGGGAGGGTGTCGTCGTCGAGGTCATGCGTCGAGCCTCCCGCCCGCGGGGGGCCCCGCGGGAGCCTCGGACGGCGGGACCACGGGTCCACCGATCGGTGGACGGCGGGCGTCGGGCGGACGGCCGGGCGGGAGTGTCGAGCCCGGTTCGAGCCCGGTTCGAGCCCGGTTCGAGCCCGGTTCGAGCGTGGTTCCGGCGTGGTTCGACCCAGGCCCCTGCGTCGCGTACAGTTGTCCCTCGGTGGTTGATGCCCGCCAAGATCGAGCGCGCCCTTCCGGGGTGCTTCGAGCGTGGCGACACGGGTGTCGAGCACGAAGGGTAGTGGCGCAATTGGTAGCGCAGCGGTCTCCAAAACCGCAGGTTGCAGGTTCGAGTCCTGTCTACCCTGCCAGCGTGATCCCCCGCGGGGCCGCGCGCAGCGGGGCCATCCGCATGACCCCGGAACGCCAGGAGTCAGTGCCGTGGGCGCGTCGCCGGCAGGTGGCGTGGCCGCGGCGGGAACGCGAAACGGGGTAGAGCGAGTGAGCGAGTCACCGGCTGAGGCCGTGGGGACGCCCGGCGGGGGCAGGTCGGCCACCGGCAAGCGCCCGAACCTGTTCGCGCGCATCGCGCTCTTCGTGCGCCAGGTCGTGGCGGAGCTCCGCAAGGTCGTGACCCCGACCCGCTCGGAGCTGGTCAACTACACGATCGTGGTGCTGGTGTTCGTCACCGTGGTCATGCTGTTCGTGGTGGCCCTCGACTGGGTCATCGGACTGGGCGTCCTCGCCCTCTTCGGCGACTGACCTCGGCAGGCCGCCGGACGCCCGCCCCCGAAGCAAGCAGATTCCAGAAAGCAGGTTCGTTCGTGTCCCAGGATCCGCTGGACCAGACGGAGAACGTCGACCCCACCCAGCCCGACGCCGACGGCGCCGCGGCTGACCTCGACGTGCCCGCGGACCCCGCCACGGACGCGGCGGCCGAGGCGGACGTCGAGGACGCTGCCGACGAGACCGTCGAGGACGAGGCCGCCGAGGACGAGGACGCTGCCGACGAGGCGGACGAGGACGAGCGCCCGGCGGACGCCGACGGCGACGTCGTCGAGGACCCGGCCGAGGAGTTCCGCCGCACCCTGCGCTCGCAGCTCGGCGACTGGTACGTCATCCACTCGTACGCCGGGTACGAGAACCGTGTGAAGGCCAACCTGGAGAACCGCATCCAGAGCCTGAACATGGAGGACTACATCTTCCAGATCGAGGTCCCCATGGAGGAGGTGACCGAGATCAAGAACGCGCAGAAGAAGACCGTCCGCCGCGTCCGCATCCCCGGTTACGTCCTCGTGCGCATGGACCTCACGGACGAGTCGTGGGGCGCCGTGCGCCACACGCCGGGCGTGACCGGCTTCGTCGGCCACACGCACCAGCCCGTGCCGCTGACGCTGGACGAGGTCTACTCGATGCTGGCGCCGGTGTTCGTCGAGGCGGCCCCCGAGGCCGGCAAGGCCGCGGCGGCGTCGGGCGCGACGGCGAAGGCCCCGGTCGAGGTCGACTTCGAGGTCGGCGAGTCGGTCACCGTCACCGACGGCCCGTTCGACACGCTGCCCGCCACGATCTCCGAGATCAACGCCGAGGCCCAGAAGCTCCAGGTCCTCGTCTCCATCTTCGGCCGGGAGACCCCGGTCGAGCTGTCGTTCAACCAGGTCGCCAAGATCTGACGGACGCGGTACTGCAACCGGGTCATCGCCCACGGCGTCGGCCCACGAACAAGAAAGTCAGGGAAGAGTCATGCCTCCCAAGAAGAAGGTCTCCGGCCTCATCAAGCTCCAGATCAACGCCGGTGCGGCCACGCCCGCCCCGCCGATCGGCCCCGCGCTCGGTCAGCACGGCGTGAACATCATGGAGTTCTGCAAGGCCTACAACGCGGCCACGGAGTCGCAGCGCGGCAACGTCGTCCCCGTCGAGATCACCGTGTACGAGGACCGCTCGTTCACGTTCATCACGAAGACGCCGCCGGCCGCCGAGCTCATCAAGAAGGCCGCCGGTGTGGCCAAGGGCTCCGCGACCCCGCACACCGTCAAGGTCGCGCAGCTCACCCAGGACCAGGTCCGCGAGATCGCGCAGACCAAGCTCCAGGACCTCAACGCGAACGACATCGACGCCGCGATGAAGATCGTCGCCGGCACCGCTCGTTCGATGGGCATCACCGTCGCGGAGTGATCCGTGACCGGGCCGCCCGGACCGTGACCGGATCCTTCCGGCGCGGTCCGGGCGGCTCGGACCAAGTCCCGGCGATCGACGTCGGGCACGTGGCAGGGTCCGCGCGGACCCGCTCACCACGACTGCAGAAGGAGAAGCAGATGGCAACGCGCAGCAAGGCGTACCGCGCCGCGGCCGAGAAGATCGACCGCGAGAACCTGTACAGCCCCCTCGAGGCGGTCCGCCTCGCCAAGGAGACCGCGACGGTCAAGTACGACGCGACCGTCGAGGTCGTGTTCCGCCTGGGCGTCGACCCCCGCAAGGCCGACCAGATGGTCCGCGGCACGGTCAACCTCCCGCACGGCACCGGCAAGACGGCCCGCGTGATCGTCTTCGCGAACGCCGCCAAGGCCGAGGAGGCCGTGGCCGCCGGGGCCGACGAGGTCGGCGGTGACGACCTGATCGCCAAGGTCGCCGCCGGCTACACCGACTTCGACGCCGCCGTGGCGACGCCGGACCTCATGGGCAAGGTCGGTCGCCTGGGCAAGGTGCTGGGCCCCCGTGGTCTCATGCCGAACCCGAAGACCGGCACCGTGACGATGGACGTGACCAAGGCCGTGTCCGACATCAAGGGCGGCAAGATCGAGTTCCGCGTCGACAAGCACGCGAACCTGCACTTCATCATCGGCAAGGCGTCCTTCGACGAGAAGGCGCTGGTGGAGAACTACGCCGCCGCGCTCGACGAGGTCCTGCGTCTCAAGCCGACGTCGTCGAAGGGCCGGTACATCACCAAGGCCACGATGACGACGACGATGGGCCCGGGCATCCCGCTCGACCAGTCGCGCACCTCGAAGCTCCTCGAGGAGGCGTGATCCCGGCAGGGACCCGCTGAACCACCGCCGACGGCCCGGCACCCGCGAGGGTGCCGGGCCGTCGGCGTCCCCGGACCGCCGTCACGACCCGTGGTGGTGCTCCGGGAGGCCGGGGAGGTCCGGCAGGTGGTGATCGCCGTGCGGGACGGCGACCGCACCCGCGTCGGTGTCGGTGAGGCCGGCCGTCGTGGCCGTCGCGACCAGCAGCGCGCCGGCGAACAGGCCGGCCAGGGTCATGGCCGGACCACCGCGGTGCGGCCGGCGAGTGCCGTCCGCCGCCGGCTCGGGGGCGGCGTCGCGCGGCCGGGTCGTCGCGCCGATCGTCGCGGCGCCGGCGAGCTGCAGGGTCGCGGCCGCCACCGCCGCCGCGCCGAAGTGGCCGCCCGGCGCGACGGCGAGGGCGAGGCCGACGACGCTGACGACCGCGAGGACCCCGACCCCCCACCCCGCGGCGGCCTGCCGCGCCCCGCGGGGTACGACGCCGCGCAGGACCAGCAGGGCGACCACCAGCTCCGCCACCCCGGCCACCAGCGCGAGCAGCCCCTGCGGACGGGGGAGCGTGCTCCGCGCCGCGCCCAGGTTCACGAGGCCCGCGCCGAGCAGGGTGAACGCGACGAGGATGCGGCCCGGCGCGGCGATCGCGGTCATGCCGTGGCGACGCCCGCCTCGGCGCGGCGGTCCGCCCCCAGCCCGACGCCGAGCAGCAGGAGCGCGCTGGCCAGGTGCAGCACGTTGTCGGCGCCGTTCAGCGCGATGATGTTCGCGCCCGTCCCGACGAGGAAGAGGCCGAGGACCCCGACCAGCAGGTAGACGGCGCCGACGGTCACGTTGACGCCCTTGGCCGCAGCGACGGAGCGGGACGCCAGGAGCAGGGCGGCGCCGATCGCGACGTGGATGATGTTGTGCAGCGGGTTCACCTCGAAGAACAGCAGCTTCTCGCCCTCCGTGGCGGCGAAGCCGACGCCTGACGTGACGACGAACCCGGCGAGGCCGACCAGCAGGTAGACGGCGCCGAAGACTGCGGCGAGGAGGCGGTTCGCGGACGAGCCCATGGTGGCTGCTCCTTCTTCTCTCGGGCGCGGGGTGGTCCCGCGCTCGGAGGTGGTTCGGAGCGGTCCGCAGGATGGATGGGGCCGCGTGTATCACGCGGCGCGGGTCGTCCTCTTTCCGGGCGATGACGAGTACGCAGCACCGCACGAGCGCTGCCGGAGGAGGTCCTTGCATGTCGATGCAACTTCCTCCTGCCGCGTCGTCGGGGCGCGCCGTAGGCTCGGAGGTTCCGGGGCGGGGCCGCCCCGGCTTCTCCACGAGCCCTCCCGAGGTGCGAACAGCCATGACACGAGCCACTGAGGAACCGCTCGGTGGGGCGCCCGACGCCGACGAGAGCCTGGGCGACCGGGCCGCGCGGGCGATCCTGGAGTTCCGGGAGGGGCGCACGGACGCCCTGACCGACCTGGTCCGGGAGGCGACGCCGTTGCTGTGGCACACGGTGCGTGCCCAGGGCGTCGACCGGGACGTCGCCGACGACGTGGTGCAGTCCACGTGGGCGGCGCTCGTGCGGCACGCGGACACGATCGCCGAGCCGAAGGCCGTGCTGAAGTGGCTCCTCGTGACGGCCCGCCGGGCCGCCTGGGAGACGGTGCGCAAGGGGCGTGCGGACCTGCGCCGCCGCACCGAGCTGCCGGACGACGTGACCGAGGGCGCCGCGGCGCTGCCGGACGCCCGCCCGGGCCCGGAGGCCGAGGTGCTGACCGACGAGCGCGACCGGATCCTCTGGTCGTCGCTGCGCCGGCTCCCGGAGCGCTGCCAGGAGCTGCTGCGACTCGTCTCGCTCGCCGACCGCCCGGACTACAAGGCGATCTCGGCGTCGATCGGCATGCCGGTGGGAAGCATCGGCGCCACACGGGGACGGTGCCTGGCGAAGCTGCGCGCCGTCCTCACCGAGCAAGGGGAGGCCTCGTGGACATGAGCCAGAAGCACGAGAACGCGTGGGGCGAGCCCGTGCCCGGCGAGGACGAGACCCTGGACGCGCACGACGTCGCGGTCCTGGGGCGGCTCGGCCGCGCGGTCGAGGCGGTCGACCCGGTGCCCGAGGGCCTGGTCGAGCGGTCGCTGTTCGCGATGACGCTCGCCCGGCTCGAGGCCGAGGTCATGGAGCTGCAGCAGATCGAGGCCCCCGTCGGGTCCGTGCGCGGCGACGCCCCGCCGCTCGAGGCGCGCACCATCACGTTCACGCACGAGCGACTCACCGTGATGATCGCGCTGTCCATCGACGACGACGGCACCCACGTGCGCCTCGACGGCTGGGTCGCACCCGCCGCGACGCTGGTCGTCGAGCTGCGCCAGCCCGGCGGAGAGCGCACCACCACGGCGGACGACGACGGCCGCTTCGCCTTCACCGCCGTCGACCGCGGCCCCACCAGCCTGCTCGTGCGCCTGCCCGACGGCGGCGACGTCACCGTCGCCACGCCGGTCATCGAGCTCTGAGACGCCGGGCGCGACTCGCGCCCACCCTGATCGTGCGCCGATCCGGCGCGCCCGTGACGAGGAGGACACGTGACCGAGAGCCCCGTAGGACCGACGCCGAGCCGGCCCGAGCCGACGATCCGGTTCCTGGACCCCAGCACCGCGCGACGGAGTCCCGGGCAGCGCCAGGTCGGGTCGACCTGGTACGTGGCCGATCGTCTCCTGGTCCGTGGAGGCCTTCCTGACTCGATCCGTGGCCGCCTGCGGGCACCAGGTGGCGCCGAGGCGCTGCCGTCGGTGCTCTCCCTGGAGCCGAGCGAGGACGAGGACGCGGCTGCAGGCTTCGAGCGCGCGGCGCGGCGTCAGGGCTGTCACGTCGGGGTCGAGGTCAGGTACCGGCATGGGACCGAGCCCTCCGCGGACGCCGCACCGCTCGATCTGGTGGACGAGGACCTGGGTTTCGTGCTTCGTCTGATCGCGGACCGACCCGACGTGCAGCCCGACGCCTGGGAGGTGCTCGAGGCCGACGCCCGCGACGAGTCGACCCCGTGGTCTCTCAGTCTCGATCACGTCCTGACCGCGCTCCCGTTCACGACGCACCCCTTCACGACCCATCCCTTCACGACGCACCCCTTCACGACGCATCCCTTCACGACCCATCCGTTCACGACCCATCCGTTCACGACCCACCCCATGGCGGCGCAGCCGTTCACGACTCATCCGTTCACCACCCACGGGATGGCGGAGTACGGCGTGCCCGGCAGCGGGGGGAGGTCGCCGGTGGCCTGGCTCGGGGCGCCGCCGGCGCGCCGAGCCCGGGACGACGGCGACGAGTCGCGGACCCCGGACGGGGCGGTCCGCCCGGTGGTCGCGATCGTCGACACCGGGATCGGGACGCATCCGTGGTTCGGCTCCTACGGGCTGGGGAAGGACCCGGACGACGGCAACGGCGTGGTGATCCGCGGAGCGAGCCTGCCCGACGGGCCCATCGGGACGTACCCGGTGCCGCAGCTGCCGGAGGAGGACGCCGAGATCGGTGGCGCGAGCACCGCTCCGCTGACGGGCCCCCTCGACCCCGTCGCGGGACACGGGACGTTCATCGCAGGGATCGTGCACCAGACCTGCCCGGACGCGCGGCTCCTGCCGGTGCGGGTGGTCGGGGGTGCCGGCGCCGCCATCGAGTCCGAGGTGATCGAGTCGCTCCGGCGACTCCTGCGGTTCCACCGCCGAGGGCTCGCGGGGGAGGAGGGCTACGTCGCGGTGGACGTGGTGGTGCTCCCGATGGGCTACTACCACGAGCAGCCCGAGGACCTGCAGTGGGACCACCCTCTGTCCGACGTGCTCGCGCGGCTGCGCGACTCCGGCGTCGCGGTCGTCGTGGCGGCGGGCAACGACGGCGAGACACGTCCTGAGTTCCCGGCTGCCTTCGCGCCCGAGGTGGACCGACGCGCCACTCCTCCACGCATCACCAGCCCGCGGGACACGAGCACGGAGCGGCCCCCCATCCTGGCGGTGGGGGCCGCCAACCCCGACGGCTCGACGGCGTTGTTCTCCAACGACGGGCCCTGGGTGACGTGCGTCCGCCCCGGCGCCGCGGTGGTGAGCACCGTGCCGCGAACTCTCGACGGTCCGAGCACGCCTTCTCTGCGCACGCGGGAGCGGTACGCCGACGCAGTGCGGTCGACGATCGACCCGGAGGGATTCCAGGGAGGATTCGCGACCTGGAGCGGGACGTCGTTCGCCGCGCCGGTCCTCGCGGGTGAGATCGCCCGTGAGCTGCTCGCGGACCGGAGTCGGCGTGCCCGCGCGGCTGACGCTACGCTCACGGAGTCGGTCGACCGGGCCGATCACGGCGATGAGGCGCGGGTGGCGGCGATCTGGCGAGCCATCTCCGGGGCGACGGGAGGCCTGTCGCTCGACGGCACGTCCACCCCGGGGTGATCCACAGGGGGTGAGGCATGAGCGACGCGCTGGCGACGGTCCGCGCCGAGGTCGACGAGATCCGGTCGCACGCGCGCGCTCATCGCCAGTTCTCGAGCACACTCGGCCGCTACGAGGCCGCCCTCGTCCGGCTCGACCGGCTCGAGGGGGAGTCGACGGCGGCGGAGGTCGCCGCGGTCCGCGCCCGGGTCCTCGTGGGTATCGCAGCCTGCGAGGGCGAGCTCGGTGCAGACCGCGAGGTGGTCCTGGCGAAGCTGGCCGCGGCGGCGGCGATGGCGCTCCGGGCCGGCAGCGCGGAGATGGTGGCCCTCGTCCACGCCAACCTCGGCCTGCAGCTGCTGCGGTCGGGGGACCACGACGGCGCGCGGATCGAGCTCGACGCCGCGCTGGACGGCCTTGTCGACGAGGCAGAGATGCTCCCGGTCCTCCTCAACAGGAGCTCCCTCCTGCTCGAGGTCGGTGCGATCGACGATGCCGTCGTCGACCTTCGACGGTGCTTGGAGATCGCTCGCGCGCTGCGGGACGAGCAGGTGGTCCCGATGGCGGAGCACAACCTCGGGTACGCGCAGTTCCTCGCCGGCGACCTCCCGGCGGCCCTGCGAGCGATGGACGCCGCCGCGGAGGCGGCACCGCCCGAGCATGCCGGCGTCGGCCTGATGGACAAGGCGGCGGTGCTCTATGAGGCCGGATTGCTGACGGATGCGGAGGTCGCGCTCCGGACGGCGGCCGGGATCCTCGCCGCCACGGGTGGCGCACGCGACCTGTTGGACGCCGAGCTCGAGCAGGCTCGGTGCCTGGCGGGCCTCGCGAGGTTCTCGGAGGCTGAGGAGCTCGCCGAGCGGGTCCGTAACCGTGCCCGGCGGGCGGGCCACGGGGTCATGGCGCTCCGGGCGGAGGTCGTCGCCTTGGACTCACGGTTCGGGCTCGTCGTCGCGGACGAGCGGCGAGAGCTGCTGCGGCCCCTCGCGCAGGCGGCCGACGAGCTCTGCGCGCGTGTCGAGGACCAGCCCGGCGCGGACCGGGTGCTCATCGACGCCCGGCTGCTCGCCGCGGAGGCATGGGCTCGCGGGGGCAGGTTCACCGAGTCGCAGAAACGCCTCCGCGCCCTGCCACCGCGATCCAGCCTGGCCCTCGGCGCGCGCGTGCGCGGTGAGGTCGTCGCCGCGCTGTGCGGCTTCGGCACGGGGTCTCGGCGTGCAGGTCTGGCGGCCGTCAGACGGGGCTATCGGCTCCTCGCGGTGCAGCGTCAACAGCTCGGGGCGGTCGAGGCGGTGACGGCCGCCGCGGTGCACGGCATCCGGCTGCAGGGGGTCGACATCGACGCGGCGCTGATGTCCGTGTCGCCGGACGCGTTCTTCGACGCCTTGGAGCGCGGGCGTGCGACCTTCGCGGGGTCGGGACGGGTCCGCCCACCGGACGACCAGCAGGCCGCCGAGCTGATCGTGTCGGCACGTCGGCTGATGGAGCGTGCGCGCCTGCTCCGTTCGGACGAGGCCACGACGGATGCCGAGCTGATGCGCGGCGTCGAGATGCATCGCGACGCGCGACGGCTCCAGGACCGGGCGCGGGAACGGACCTGGCACTCGGGCGGCGACCGGGGCGTGCCCTCCCCGACCACCGCGCGCGGGCTGCGGGCGGAGCTGCGCGCGGCCGGGTCGGACCGGGTGGTCCTAAACCTGACGATGAGCGGCGGCCGCCTGCGCGCCATCCGGCTCGACGGGAGTGGAGCGCGCCTGGTCGATCTCGGCCCGGTGCCCCCTGTCCTCGAGCTGGCGAGACGAGTGCGGGCCGATCAGCAGGCGCTGGCGAACCCGTTGCTGCCCACGCCGTTGCGAGAGGTGGTCCGCGCGTCGGTGCAGGCGGCTCTGCGGCGGCTCGACGCCCTCCTCCTCGGCACGCTCGACGTCGCAGGGCGGGACGTCTACGTCGCGGCGCGCGACCGGCTGGTCTCGCTGCCGTGGGCAGCGCTGCCCTCGCGGCGAGGGCTGTCGACGGTGGTGAACTCGTGGATCGCACGGGGCGAGGCGGACTGGTCCCCCGGACCGGGTCTCTCGGTCGCCGGGTCCGGGCTCGTGCACGGGGTTGCTGAGGCGGAGCAGGTGGCGGCGGTCTGGGGGAGCGGCGCGCGGCTGCTCACCGGCGCGGACGCCGTGTGCGCCGCCGTAGCCGAGGCGGTCGAGGGTGCGCCGGTCGTCCACGTCGCCGCACACGGGACGCATGAACCCGAGAACCCCATGTTCTCGAGCCTGCAGCTGGCGGACGGCCCGCTGTTCGCCCACGAGCTGGACGGGCGGGATCTGTCCAGGTCGGTGCTCGTCCTGTCGGCGTGCGACGTCGGTTCGGCGAGCATCCGGCACGGCGGCGAACCGCTCGGGCTGACGAGCGTGCTGCTGCGCATGGGCGCGCGCGCCGTGATCGCCGCCGTCGCCCCGTTGCGGGACGACGTCGCGGTGCGCGTGATGCCCGTGCTGCACCAGGGGCTGCGCGACGGCCTGCGGCCGGGCGCGGCGCTCGCCCGCGCCGTGGCGGACGAGCCCGAGCCGGTGCCGCTGGTGTGCTTCGGTCCGCTGGTGCTGTGACGTGTCAGCGAGGATGACATGGCGAGTGGTGGGTACCACACGGGATGCGTGCCGCGCACGGCCTGCCGTCGTGTACAGTTCTCGGGTAACCCAAGACCGCCGGTCGTCCGACGCTGCCTGGAACTGACGAGAATCGTTCCGCCCGGGAAGCCGAAGACCGAAGTCCCGTGAGAGTGCGGGGGCCTGCGTAGGTGACACGACGACGACCACACAGCCTGGCTGTGAGCTCCGAGCCCCGTGCGCACCTGCGCCGGGGCTCTTTTCTTTCGCAGGTACCGGTGGCACCACCACCGGAAGGATTGCCATGGCGAGGCCGGACAAGGCAGCCGCTGTCGCGGAGGTCGCGGACAAGTTCCGCGACGCGAACGCGGCCGTGCTGACCGAGTACCGCGGGCTCACCGTCGCGCAGCTCAAGGAGCTGCGTCGGTCGCTCAGCGGCAACGCAACCTACGCCGTGGTGAAGAACACGCTGACGTCCATCGCGGCCAAGGAGGCCGGGATCGACGCGTTCGAGGCCGACCTCAAGGGTCCGTCCGCGATCGCGTTCGTGACCGGCGACCCGGTCGAGGCCGCCAAGGGTCTGCGTGACTTCGCCAAGGCGAACCCTGCACTGGTCATCAAGGGCGGTGTCCTTGACGGGAAGCCGCTGACCGCTGCAGAGGTCACCAAGCTCGCGGACCTCGAGTCCCGCGAGGTCCTGCTGGCCAAGACGGCCGGCGCGATGAAGGCCAAGCTCTTCCAGGCTGCCTACGCCTTCAGCGCGAAGCCGGCCCAGGCCGCTCGCGTCATCGATGCCCTGCGTCAGAAGCAGGAATCGGAGGCCGCTGCCGCCTGACGGCGGTGCGGCAAGCACTACCCCCTCCCTTGCTTCTGCGGGGCCCCCGGCCCCAGGACGCACCAACCGAAAGGAACGCCATCATGGCGAAGCTCAGCACCGACGAGCTCCTGGCCGCCTTCGAGGAGCTCACGCTCATCGAGCTCAACGAGTTCGTGAAGGCCTTCGAGGACAAGTTCGAGGTCACCGCCGCTGCTCCCGCCGCCGTCGCGGTTGCCGCCCCCGCCGCCGGCGGTGCCGGTGGCGCCGAGGCCGCCGAGGAGAAGACCGAGTTCGACGTCATCCTCGAGGCCGCCGGCGACAAGAAGATCCAGGTCATCAAGGAGGTGCGCGCGCTCACGTCCCTCGGCCTGAAGGAGGCCAAGGACCTGGTCGACGGCGCCCCGAAGCCGGTCCTGGAGGCCGCGAACAAGGAGACGGCCGACAAGGCCAAGGCTGCCCTCGAGGGCGCCGGCGCCACCGTCACCGTCAAGTGATCGCTGCGGCCTAGCCGCGCATCGCTTCCGCGAGGCCCGCATCCCTTCGGGGTGCGGGCCTCGTTGCGTCCGCACGACGTCGCGGGTGGTCGCGGGGGGTCGCGGGGGCGCGGACCGGTTGTGGAGGTGTGGTGTCGTGACCGACGTCGCGCGCCGATGCCTGGCCGGGGTCGCTTATCACGGGTTAGGCTGGTCCGACAACCGTTTCTTGGGCGGCATATGGCGGCCACCGAGACAACGTCCTCAAAGACCCAGAACCGAGGGCGTCCGCTCGTGTGCCCGCGCGAGTTGGACAAACGATGAAGTTCTGGCTACGCTAGCGCTTTGCGCTCGCTTGTGCCCCGACGCCTCCCCGCTGACGAAGCCACCGCCCCCGTGATCACGTCTTCGTGACCCCTGGGCCGGTTCCTCCCGCCGCGGTCCGGCGCCTGCAGCCTCGCTGAGCGTACAGCGTGCCATCGAACTGCAGGGAAGGACCCCTCTTGGCTGCCTCGCGCACCCCTTCTGTTCCGTCCGCCGACGCTATCGCGAACCGCACCGCTTCCCGCCGCGTCTCCTTCGCCAAGATCTACGAGCCGCTCGAGGTCCCCGACCTCCTCGGGCTGCAGACCGAGAGCTTCGACTGGCTCCTCGGCAGCCCTGCCTGGCAGGCCCGGGTCGAGGCGGCCACCGCCGCCGGCCGCTCCGACGTCCCCGCGACGTCGGGCCTCGAGGAGATCTTCGAGGAGATCTCGCCGATCGAGGACTTCGGCCAGTCGATGTCCCTCTCCTTCTCGAACCACCGCTTCGAGCCGCCGAAGTACACCGCGGACGAGTGCAAGGAGAAGGACTTCACCTTCGCCGCCCCGCTGTTCGTGACGGCCGAGTTCGTGAACTACACGACCGGTGAGATCAAGAGCCAGACGGTCTTCATGGGTGACTTCCCGCTCATGACCGCGCGCGGCACGTTCATCATCAACGGCACCGAGCGCGTCGTCGTCTCGCAGCTGGTCCGTTCCCCGGGCGTCTACTTCGAGCGCACCCCCGACAAGACGAGCGACAAGGACGTCTTCTCGGCGAAGGTCATCCCGTCGCGCGGCGCCTGGCTCGAGTTCGAGATCGACAAGCGCGACGCCGTCGGCGTGCGCGTCGACCGCAAGCGCAAGCAGCCCGTGACGGTCCTGCTGAAGGCCCTCGGCCTCACCGAGGCGGAGATCCGCGAGGAGTTCGCGGACTTCCCGTCCGTGCTCGACACCCTCGAGAAGGACCACGTCCACACGCAGGACGAGGCCCTCGTCGACCTGTACCGCAAGATCCGTCCGGGCGAGCCGCCCACGGTCGAGGCCGGGCGCGCGCTGCTCGAGAACTTCTACTTCAACCCGAAGCGCTACGACCTCGCGAAGGTCGGTCGCTACAAGATCAGCAAGAAGCTGGGTGTCGACGCGCCGCTGGCGGACTCGACGCTGTCCGTGACCGACGTCGTCGCGACGATCAAGTACCTGGCCGCGCTGCACGCCGACCTGGTGACCATCCCCGGCACCCGCGACGGCCAGCCGACCGAGGTCCGCGTCGAGACCGACGACATCGACCACTTCGGCAACCGTCGCATCCGCGCCGTCGGCGAGCTCATCCAGAACCAGGTGCGCACGGGCCTGTCCCGCATGGAGCGCGTGGTCCGTGAGCGCATGACGACGCAGGACGTCGAGGCGATCACGCCGCAGACGCTGATCAACATCCGCCCCGTGGTGGCGTCGATCCGCGAGTTCTTCGGCACCTCGCAGCTGTCGCAGTTCATGGACCAGAACAACCCGCTCGCGGGCCTGACGCACAAGCGTCGTCTGAACGCCCTCGGACCGGGTGGTCTGTCCCGCGACCGCGCCGGCATGGAGGTCCGTGACGTCCACCCGTCGCACTACGGCCGCATGTGCCCGATCGAGACCCCTGAGGGCCCGAACATCGGCCTCATCGGCTCGCTCGCGTCGTTCGGTCGCATCAACCCGTTCGGCTTCATTGAGACGCCGTACCGCAAGGTCACCGACGGCAAGGTCACGGACGAGATCGTCTACCTGACCGCCGACGACGAGGACCGGCACATCATCGCCCAGGCGAACACCGAGCTCGCCGTGGACGGCACGTTCCTCAACGACCGCGTCCTGGTGCGCACCAAGGGCGGCGAGACCGACGACCTGCCGCCGGCCGAGGTCGACTACATGGACGTCTCGCCGCGCCAGATGGTGTCCGTCGCGACGGCGCTCATCCCGTTCCTCGAGCACGACGACGCGAACCGCGCGCTCATGGGCGCGAACATGCAGCGCCAGGCCGTGCCGCTGGTGCGCTCCGAGGCGCCGCTGGTCGGCACCGGCATGGAGCGTCGTGCGGCGGTCGACGCCGGCGACGTCATCGTGGCGACCAAGCCCGGCGTGGTCACCGAGGTGTCCGCGGACCTGGTCCTCGTCGCGAACGACGACGGCACCACGGGCTCGTACCGTGCGGCGAAGTTCCGCCGCTCGAACCAGGGCACCAGCTACAACCAGCGCGTGCTCGTGGACGAGGGCCAGCGGGTCGAGGTCGGCTCCGTGCTGGCCGACGGCCCGGCGACCGACGAGGGCGACCTCGCGCTCGGCCGCAACCTGCTCGTCGCGTTCATGTCGTGGGAGGGCCACAACTACGAGGACGCGATCATCCTGTCGCAGCGCCTCGTGGAGGACGACGTCCTGTCCTCGATCCACATCGAGGAGCACGAGGTCGACGCCCGCGACACCAAGCTCGGGCCCGAGGAGATCACGCGGGACATCCCGAACGTCTCCGAGGACGTCCTGGCGGACCTCGACGAGCGCGGCATCATCCGCATCGGTGCCGAGGTCGGCGCGGGCGACGTCCTGGTCGGCAAGGTCACCCCGAAGGGCGAGACCGAGCTGACCCCGGAGGAGCGCCTGCTGCGCGCCATCTTCGGCGAGAAGGCCCGCGAGGTGCGCGACACGTCCCTCAAGGTGCCCCACGGCGAGCAGGGCACGGTCATCGGCGTCCGCGAGTTCAACCGCGAGGACGGCGACGAGCTGCCCGCCGGCGTGAACCAGCTGGTCCGCGTCTACATCGCCCAGCGCCGCAAGATCACCGTCGGCGACAAGCTCGCCGGCCGTCACGGCAACAAGGGCGTCATCTCGAAGATCCTGCCGCAGGAGG
The DNA here is from genome assembly GCF_042793335.1 of Isoptericola sp. NPDC056573. Classification (NCBI taxonomy): domain Bacteria; kingdom Bacillati; phylum Actinomycetota; class Actinomycetes; order Micrococcales; family Promicromonosporaceae; genus Isoptericola; species Isoptericola sp. NPDC056573. The sequence continues at coordinate 135,865 of NZ_JBHTUY010000005.1, read as the reverse complement.
ACATGCCGTTCCTCCCCGACGGCACGCCGGTCGACGTCATCCTCAACCCGCTGGGCGTGCCCGGCCGCATGAACGTCGGCCAGGTCCTCGAGACGCACCTCGGGTGGGTCGCGAGCCGCGGCTGGGACATCGAGCTGGCCGAGGGCAAGGACCTCTCCTGGAAGGAGACCCTGCCCGAGGTCGCGTCGAAGTCGGAGCCGGGGACCCCGGTGGCGACGCCGGTGTTCGACGGCCTCGAGGAGTCGGGCCTGCGCGGCCTGCTCTCCACGACGCTGCCGAACCGCGACGGCGACCGCATGGTCGCGACCGACGGCAAGGCCCGGCTGTTCGACGGCCGCTCCGGCGAGCCGTTCCCGGACCCGGTGTCGGTGGGCTACATGTACATCCTCAAGCTCCACCACCTGGTCGACGACAAGATCCACGCGCGCTCGACCGGCCCGTACTCGATGATCACGCAGCAGCCGCTGGGTGGTAAGGCGCAGTTCGGCGGCCAGCGCTTCGGCGAGATGGAGGTGTGGGCCCTCGAGGCGTACGGCGCGGCCTACACGCTCCAGGAGCTGCTCACCATCAAGTCCGACGACGTCCCGGGCCGCGTGAAGGTCTACGAGGCGATCGTCAAGGGCGAGAACATCCCCGACTCGGGCATCCCGGAGTCCTTCAAGGTGCTCCTCAAGGAGATGCAGTCGCTGTGCCTGAACGTCGAGGTGCTCTCGAGCGACGGGACCTCCATCGAGATGAAGGAGTCCGACGACGAGGTGTACCGCGCCGCGGAGGAGCTGGGCATCGATCTGTCGCGCCGCCCCAACTCGGCCGCCACGGTCGACGAGATCTGATCCAGCGACCAGCTGAACTCCACGGACATTCGAAAGCTTTGAGGAAGTAGGACATCTTGCTCGACGTCAACGTCTTCGACGAGCTGCGTATCGGCCTGGCCACGGCCGACGACATCCGTGCCTGGTCGCACGGAGAGGTCAAGAAGCCCGAGACCATCAACTACCGCACCCTGAAGCCGGAGAAGGACGGGCTCTTCTGCGAGAAGATCTTCGGCCCCACCCGGGACTGGGAGTGCTACTGCGGCAAGTACAAGCGCGTGCGCTTCAAGGGCATCATCTGCGAGCGCTGCGGCGTCGAGGTGACGCGCTCGAAGGTGCGCCGTGAGCGCATGGGTCACATCGAGCTCGCCGCCCCGGTCACGCACATCTGGTTCTTCAAGGGTGTGCCGTCGCGCCTCGGCTACCTGCTGGACCTGGCCCCGAAGGACCTGGAGAAGGTCATCTACTTCGCGGCCTACATGGTCACGTGGGTCGACGACGAGGCCCGCCACGAGGACCTCCCGAACCTCCAGAACGAGATCGACCTGGAGAAGAAGGAGATCTCGGACCGCCGCGACAACGACATCAACACCCGTGCCGCCAAGCTCGAGGCCGACCTGGCCGAGCTGGAGGCCGAGGGCGCCAAGGCCGACGCGCGCCGCAAGGTGCGCGACTCCGCCGAGCGCGAGATGGCGCAGCTGCGCAAGCGTGCCGACCAGGAGCTGGACCGCCTCGAGCAGGTCTGGGACCGGTTCAAGAACCTCAAGGTCGCGGACCTCGAGGGCGACGAGATGCTGTACCGCCAGCTCGTCGACCGGTACGGCACGTACTTCGAGGGCTCGATGGGCGCCGCGGCGATCCAGAAGCGCCTCGAGAGCTTCGACCTGGACGCCGAGGCCCAGTCGCTGCGGGAGACCATCCGCACCGGCAAGGGTCAGCGCAAGACGCGCGCGCTCAAGCGCCTGAAGGTCGTCAACGCGTTCCTCACGACGACCAACTCGCCCACGGCGATGGTGCTCGACGCCGTCCCGGTCATCCCGCCGGACCTGCGCCCGATGGTGCAGCTCGACGGCGGCCGGTTCGCGACGTCGGACCTCAACGACCTGTACCGGCGCGTGATCAACCGCAACAACCGGCTCAAGCGCCTGCTCGACCTGGGTGCGCCGGAGATCATCGTCAACAACGAGAAGCGGATGCTCCAGGAGGCCGTGGACTCGCTGTTCGACAACGGTCGCCGTGGCCGCCCGGTCACGGGCCCGGGCAACCGCCCGCTGAAGTCGATCTCCGACATGCTCAAGGGCAAGCAGGGCCGGTTCCGCCAGAACCTGCTCGGCAAGCGCGTCGACTACTCGGGCCGTTCGGTCATCGTGGTCGGCCCGCAGCTCAAGCTGCACCAGTGCGGCCTGCCCAAGCAGATGGCGCTCGAGCTGTTCAAGCCGTTCGTCATGAAGCGGCTCGTCGAGCTCAACCACGCACAGAACATCAAGAGCGCCAAGCGCATGGTGGAGCGCACCCGCGGCGAGGTCTGGGACGTGCTGGAGGAGGTCATCCAGGAGCACCCGGTGCTGCTGAACCGTGCCCCCACCCTGCACCGCCTCGGCATCCAGGCGTTCGAGCCGCAGCTCGTCGAGGGCAAGGCCATCCACCTGCACCCGCTCGTGTGCGCCGCGTTCAACGCGGACTTCGACGGCGACCAGATGGCGGTCCACCTGCCCCTGAGCGCGGAGGCGCAGGCCGAGGCCCGCATCCTCATGCTCTCGAGCAACAACATCCTCAAGCCGTCGGACGGCCGTCCGGTGACCATGCCCTCGCAGGACATGATCATCGGTCTGCACCACCTCACCTCGGACCGCCCCGGCGCGACGGGGGAGGGGCGCGTGTTCTCCTCGCAGGCCGAGGCGATCATGGCCCTCGACCGTGGTGCGCTGGACCTCAACGCCACGATCAAGATGCGGATGTCGGACCTCGTGCCCCCGACCAAGGGCTTCGAGGCGCCGGAGGGCTGGGAGCCCGGGCAGCCGCTGCTGTTCGAGACCACCCTGGGCCGCACGATCTTCAACGAGGCGCTCCCGATCGACTACCCGTTCCAGAACGGCGTCGTCGGCAAGAAGGAGCTCTCGACGATCGTCAACGACCTGGCGGAGCGCTACCCGAAGGTCGACGTCGCGACGTCGCTCGACGCGCTGAAGGACGCCGGCTACCGGTGGGCCACGCGCTCGGGCGTCACGATCGCGATCTCCGACGTCGCGATGCCGGAGGTCAAGAACGACATCCTGGACGAGCACGAGCAGCGTGCCCTCAAGGTCCAGGACCAGTTCGACAAGGGTCTGATCACCGACGACGAGCGCCGTCAGGAGCTCATCGAGATCTGGACCCAGGCCACCGACAAGATCGCGTCGGTCATGCGCGAGAACCTCGAGAGCAACTCGCGGAACACGCTGTACCGCATGGTGTCCTCGGGCGCCCGTGGTAACTGGATGCAGGTGCGTCAGATCGCCGGTATGCGCGGCCTCGTGGCGAACCCGAAGGGCGAGATCATCCCCCGCCCGATCAAGTCCAACTACCGCGAGGGCCTGTCCGTCCTCGAGTACTTCATCGCCTCGCACGGTGCCCGCAAGGGTCTGGCCGACACGGCGCTGCGTACCGCGGACTCCGGCTACCTCACCCGTCGTCTGGTCGACGTGTCGCAGGACGTCATCATCCGCGAGGAGGACTGCGGCACCGAGCGCGGCCTCACGCTGCCCGTCGCCGAGCGCATCGGCGACGTGCTGGTGCCGCACCCGCGCGTCGAGACGAGCATCTACTCGCGCACGTTCGCGACGGACGTCGTGGACGCGGACGGCAACGTCGTGGCCGAGGCGGGCTCGGACGCGGGCGACGTGATCATCGACCAGGTGATCGCCGCCGGCATCGAGAACGTCAAGGTCCGCTCCGTGCTGACCTGCGAGTCGCGCGTCGGCACCTGCGCCAAGTGCTACGGCCGCTCCCTGGCCACCGGCAAGCTGGTGGACATCGGCGAGGCCGTCGGCATCATCGCCGCGCAGTCGATCGGTGAGCCGGGCACGCAGCTGACGATGCGTACCTTCCACACCGGTGGTGTCGCCTCCGCGGAGGACATCACGCAGGGTCTGCCCCGTGTCACCGAGCTGTTCGAGGCCCGCACCCCCAAGGGTGAGGCCCCGATCGCGGAGTACACCGGCACCGTGGCGATCGAGGACACGGAGCGCACGCGCCACCTGGTCCTCACGCCGGCCGACGGCGGCGAGGAGATCCGCTACCCGGTGACCAAGCGTGCCCGCCTCCTGATCGCCGACGGCGAGCAGGTCCAGGTCGGCACCCAGCTGGTCCAGGGCGCCGTCGACCCGAAGAAGGTGCTGCGCATCCTCGGCCCGCGTGCCACGCAGAAGCACCTGGTGGACGAGGTCCAGGAGACCTACCGCTCGCAGGGCGTGGACATCCACGACAAGCACATCGAGGTCATCGTGCGGCAGATGCTGCGTCGCGTGACCGTGCTCGACTCGGGTGACTCGCACCTGCTGCCGGGCGAGCTCGCGGAGCGGACCCGCTTCGAGGACGCGAACCGTCGTGCGGTGGCGGAGGGTGGCCAGCCGGCCTCCGGCCGTCCGGAGCTCATGGGCATCACGAAGGCCTCGCTCGCCACCGACTCGTGGCTCTCGGCCGCCTCCTTCCAGGAGACGACCCGGGTGCTCACCGAGGCGTCGATGAGCGGTCGTCGTGACCCGCTGCTGGGCCTCAAGGAGAACGTCATCCTCGGTAAGCTCATCCCCGCCGGCACGGGCCTGCCCCGCTACCGGAACATCGAGGTCGAGCCGACCGAGCAGGCCAAGGCCGAGCTCTACCCGAGCTTCGGCTACGACGAGATCGACTTCCCGACGCTCGGCATGGGCTCGGGCGAGGCGATCCCGCTGGAGGACCTGGACTTCGGAGACTTCCGCTGATCCGCTGATCCTCACCACGAGGTAGTCCGGGAGGGGCGCACGTCACAGCGTGCGCCCCTCCCGTTCCTTTGACCCCGCTTGCTTCCGCGGGTAATCTTGGAAGCCGTGCCCGTGCCGTCGCGCGCGCATCCCGCTGTCAGCCCAGAGCCTCACCGCTCGGGCCGGCTGCCGGAGGCGCCGCCGACCTGAGCGCACAGGTACCCCGGGAAGATCGCTCGGACTGTCCGTCAGGACGGGGGAGCTGACCCGGGCCATCGAGCCGGTGGTAAGTGGCGTTGCGGTCCGTGAGGGCCGCGGGTGCCGCATGCGATCGGCGCGCACCAGCCAGACAGACCACCGTCGGGGGCCGGCCGGCCCTCGAGAGCTCGAGAAGACGACGGAGACGTAGTGCCTACGATCCAGCAGCTCGTCCGCAAGGGCCGGAGCACGAAGGCCGTGGCGTCGAAGACGCCCGCCCTCAAGGCCTCCCCCCAGCGGCGCGGCGTGTGCACGCGCGTGTACACCACCACCCCCAAGAAGCCGAACTCCGCGCTCCGCAAGGTCGCGCGCGTCAAGCTGTCCTCCGGTACCGAGGTCACGGCGTACATCCCCGGCGTCGGCCACAACCTGCAGGAGCACTCGATCGTGCTCGTGCGCGGCGGCCGTGTGAAGGACCTTCCCGGTGTCCGCTACAAGATCGTGCGCGGCGCGCTCGACACGCAGGGCGTGAAGAACCGCAAGCAGGCCCGCAGCAAGTACGGCGCGAAGAAGGAGAAGGCCTGATGCCTCGCAAGGGTCCGGCCCCCAAGCGGCCGCTCATCGTCGACCCCGTCTACGGGTCGCCCGTCGTCACGCAGCTGATCAACAAGGTCCTGCTCGACGGCAAGAAGTCCACCGCCGAGGCGATCGTCTACGGCGCCCTCGAGGGCGTCCGTGCCAAGACGGACCAGGACCCGGTCGTCGTGCTCAAGCGCGCGCTGGAGAACGTCCGCCCGGCCCTCGAGGTCCGCTCCCGCCGCGTCGGTGGCGCCACCTACCAGGTGCCGGTCGAGGTGCGCCCCGTGCGTTCCACGACGCTCGCGCTGCGCTGGCTCACGGACTTCTCGCGCGCCCGTCGCGAGAAGACGATGACCGAGCGCCTCATGAACGAGATCCTCGACGCCTCCAACGGCCTCGGTGCCGCGGTGAAGCGCCGCGAGGACATGCACAAGATGGCCGACTCGAACAAGGCCTTCGCGCACTACCGCTGGTGATGCGCACGGACGGCCCCGGGTGACCCCCGGGGCCGTCCGAGGATCCGGAACCGGCCGGCAGCCGGCCCTCCGGCCCGGCTTCCGACCTTCCACCGACAAGGGGTAAGACACCGTGGCACTCGACGTGCTGACCGACCTGAACAAGGTCCGCAACATCGGCATCATGGCCCACATCGATGCCGGCAAGACCACCACCACCGAGCGCATCCTGTTCTACACCGGTGTGAACTACAAGATCGGTGAGACGCACGACGGTGCGTCGACGATGGACTGGATGGAGCAGGAGCAGGAGCGCGGCATCACGATCACGTCCGCCGCGACGACCTGCTACTGGAAGAACAACCAGATCAACATCATCGACACCCCGGGTCACGTGGACTTCACCGTCGAGGTCGAGCGCTCGCTGCGCGTGCTCGACGGTGCCGTCGCGGTGTTCGACGGCAAGGAGGGCGTGGAGCCCCAGTCGGAGACCGTGTGGCGTCAGGCCGACAAGTACGACGTGCCGCGCATCTGCTTCGTCAACAAGATGGACAAGCTGGGCGCCGACTTCTACTTCACGGTCGACACGATCGTCAACCGTCTCAAGGCGAAGCCGCTGGTCATCCAGCTGCCGATCGGCGCCGAGAACGACTTCGAGGGCGTCGTCGACCTGCTCGAGATGAAGGCGCTCACCTGGCGCGGTGACACCAAGATGGGTGAGGAGTACGCGGTCGAGGAGATCCCGGCCGACCTCGTCGAGAAGGCCGAGCAGTACCGGGCCGAGCTCGTCGAGGCCGTCGCCGAGGCCGACGACGAGCTGCTCGAGAAGTTCCTCGGTGGCGAGGAGCTCACGATCGCCGAGATCAAGTCCGGCATCCGCAAGCTCGTCATCCGGTCCGAGGCCTTCCCGGTCCTGTGCGGCTCGGCGTTCAAGAACAAGGGCGTGCAGCCCATGCTCGACGCCGTCATCGACTACCTGCCGACCCCGCTCGACGTCCCGGCCGTCCAGGGCCACGACGTCAAGGACGCGGAGAAGATCATCGAGCGTCGTCCGGACGAGACGGAGCCGTTCTCGGCCCTCGCGTTCAAGGTCGCCACGCACCCGTTCTTCGGCAAGCTCACCTACGTCCGCGTCTACTCGGGCAAGGTCGCGCAGGGCGCCCAGGTCCAGAACTCGACCAAGGGCAAGAAGGAGCGCATCGGGAAGCTCTTCCAGATGCACTCCAACAAGGAGAACCCGGTCGAGGAGGCGCACGCCGGGCACATCTACGCCTTCATCGGGCTCAAGGACGTCACCACCGGTGACACGCTCTGCGACCCGGCGAACCCGGTCATCCTCGAGTCGATGACCTTCCCGGAGCCGGTCATCGACGTGGCCATCGAGCCGAAGACGAAGGCCGACCAGGAGAAGCTCTCCACGGCGATCCAGAAGCTCGCCCAGGAGGACCCGACCTTCCGCGTCAAGCTGGACGAGGAGACCGGCCAGACCGTCATCGGCGGCATGGGCGAGCTCCACCTCGACATCCTCGTCGACCGCATGCGTCGCGAGTTCAAGGTCGAGGCGAACGTCGGCAAGCCGCAGGTCGCGTACCGCGAGACAATCCGCCGCACCGCGGAGAAGATCGACTACACGCACAAGAAGCAGACCGGTGGCTCGGGCCAGTTCGCCAAGGTCCAGGTGACCTTCGAGCCGCTCGAGACGACCGAGGGCGAGCTCTACGAGTTCGCCAACGCCGTCACGGGTGGCCGCATCCCGCGTGAGTACATCCCGTCCGTGGACGCCGGTATCCAGTCGGCGATGCAGCAGGGTGTGCTGGCCGGGTTCCCCGTGGTGGGGGTCAAGGCCACGCTGCTCGACGGCGCGTACCACGACGTCGACTCCTCGGAGATGGCGTTCAAGATCGCCGGCTCGATGGTCTTCAAGGAGGGCATCAAGCGGGCCGACCCGGTCATCCTCGAGCCCGTCATGGCCGTCGAGGTCCGGACGCCCGAGGAGTACATGGGTGACGTGATCGGCGACATCAACTCGCGTCGTGGGATGATCCAGTCCATGGAGGACGCGACCGGTGTCAAGGTCGTGCGTGCCCAGGTACCGTTGAGCGAGATGTTCGGGTACATCGGTGACCTGCGTTCCAAGACGCAGGGCCGCGCGGTGTACTCGATGCAGTTCGACAGCTACGCCGAGGTTCCTCGCAACGTTGCTGACGAGATCATCAAGAAGACCCGGGGCGAGTGAGTCCCCACAGGTCGACGACCTAGCACAACCATCAACCTGTAGGAAACCCCCGTCGCCCCGCGGGATGTAGGCTCTCTCGCCGAGTCTCGCAACGTTCGGGAACATCTACCCAAGTCCCAGGAGGACCCCAGTGGCTAAGGCCAAGTTCGAGCGGACCAAGCCGCACGTCAACATCGGCACGATCGGGCACGTCGACCACGGCAAGACGACGCTGACCGCCGCGATCTCGAAGACGCTTGCGGACACGTACCCCGACCTGCCGGCGAACACGCAGCGCAACTTCGACGAGATCGACGCCGCGCCGGAGGAGAAGCAGCGCGGTATCACGATCAACATCGCGCACATCGAGTACGAGACGCCCAAGCGTCACTACGCGCACGTCGATGCTCCGGGTCACGCCGACTACATCAAGAACATGATCACCGGTGCCGCCCAGATGGACGGCGCGATCCTGGTGGTCGCGGCGACCGACGGTCCGATGGCCCAGACGCGCGAGCACGTGCTGCTGGCCCGCCAGGTGGGCGTGCCCTACCTGCTGGTCGCGCTGAACAAGGCCGACATGGTCGACGACGAGGAGATCCTCGAGCTCGTCGAGATGGAGGTTCGCGAGCTGCTGTCGTCGCAGGAGTTCGACGGCGACAACGCTCCGGTCGTGCGCGTCTCCGGCCTCAAGGCCCTCGAGGGTGACCCCGAGTGGACCAAGAAGGTCCTGGAGCTCATGGAGGCCGTGGACGAGAACGTCCCCGACCCGGTCCGCGAGCTCGACAAGCCCTTCCTCATGCCGATCGAGGACGTCTTCACCATCACCGGCCGCGGCACCGTCGTGACCGGCAAGGTGGAGCGCGGCACGCTCGACGTCAACTCCGAGGTCGAGATCGTCGGTATCCGCCAGCCGCAGAAGACCACGGTCACCGGTATCGAGACGTTCCACAAGCAGATGGACCAGGCCCAGGCCGGCGACAACACCGGTCTGCTCCTGCGCGGCATCAAGCGCGAGGACGTCGAGCGCGGCCAGGTCGTCGTGAAGCCGGGTTCGATCACCCCGCACACCGACTTCGAGGCTCAGGTCTACATCCTGGGCAAGGACGAGGGTGGCCGTCACAACCCGTTCTACTCGAACTACCGTCCGCAGTTCTACTTCCGCACCACGGACGTCACCGGTGTCATCACGCTGCCCGAGGGCACCGAGATGGTCATGCCGGGCGACAACACCGAGATGACGGTCGCGCTGATCCAGCCGATCGCCATGGAGGAGGGCCTCGGCTTCGCCATCCGTGAGGGTGGCCGCACGGTCGGTTCCGGCCGTGTCACCAAGATCATCAAGTGACCTGCTGACCCTCAGCTGATCACCTGAGCGCAGGAGGCCCGGGCCCTGTACGGGGCCCGGGCCTCCGGTGCGTCCGGCGTCACAGCGGGAGAACCTCGTTCCGGCTTGGAATCACGGGGTTCCCTGTGGCAAGATGTTCAGGTTGCCTGTCACGGGCGCGTTCTTTCTCGTGTCGAACAGTGTGTAGCACCACGGTGCGTGCACCGGTCCGGTCTCCCGGAGCGGTCCACCCGCCTGGAGCGGTCCCCCTCCCTCAGGGAGGGGTCGCGGGGTTGCCGGCTGTCGACGCGCATGAGCGCCCCGCGGGACACACGTCTCGACAGGCCAGACAAACGTCGTGGTCCGCCTCGCGGACCACAATCAACGGCCCCACGCCGGTTCGGTGTGTGCCCGGGTGCGTCGCCTAGCGCGACACGCCCGAGCGCGGGGGTCGGACAGTAGCGGTTCGAGAGAGAGAGTCAGACGACGCCATGGCGGGACAGAAGATCCGCATCCGGCTCAAGTCCTACGACCACGAGGTCATCGACAGCTCGGCGCGCAAGATCGTCGACACGGTGACGCGCGCTGGTGCGACGGTCGTGGGTCCGGTGCCGCTGCCGACGGAGAAGAACGTCTTCACCGTCATCCGGTCGCCTCACAAGTACAAGGACAGCCGCGAGCACTTCGAGATGCGCACGCACAAGCGGCTCATCGACATCATCGATCCCACGCCGAAGGCCGTCGACTCGCTCATGCGGATCGACCTGCCTGCCGACGTGAACATCGAGATCAAGCTCTGAGGCTGGGATAGATATGACCAACCAGCAGAAGAACGTGACCGCGGTGCTCGGCACCAAGCTCGGCATGACGCAGCTGTGGGACGACGCGGGTCGCCTCGTCCCCGTCACCGTCGTGGCCGTCCCGACCAACGTCGTGACGCAGGTTCGCGCCGCGGACGCCGACGGCTACGCCGCCGTGCAGCTCGCCGCCGGCCAGATCGACCCGCGCAAGGTCACCAAGCCGCTCAAGGGCCACTTCGAGAAGGCCGGCGTCACGCCGCGTCGTCACGTCGCCGAGGTCCGCACCGAGGACGCCGCCGAGTACACGCTCGGCCAGGAGATCACCGCCGCCGCCTTCGAGGCCGGCACCGTGGTCGACGTCGTCGGCACCACCAAGGGCAAGGGCACCGCCGGTGTCATGAAGCGTCACGGCTTCTCCGGCGTCGGCGCCTCCCACGGTGCCCACCGCAACCACCGCAAGGCCGGCTCGATCGGTGGCGCCTCGACGCCGTCGCGCGTGTTCAAGGGTCTGCGGATGGCCGGTCGCATGGGCCACGAGCGCATGACCGTCCAGAACCTGACCGTCCACGCGGTCGACGCCGAGAAGGGTCTGCTGCTCGTCAAGGGCGCAGTTCCCGGCCCCAAGGGTGGCGTCGTCGTCGTGCGTACCGCTGCGAAGGGTGCGTGACCCCATGGCCAACCAGACCGTCGACGTGCTCGACGCCCAGGGCAAGAAGGCCGGCACCGCCGACCTTCCCGCCGAGGTGTTCGACGTCGCAACCAACGTCCCGCTGATCCACCAGGTGGTCGTGGCGCAGCGCGCCGCCGCCCGCCAGGGCACGCACGCCACCAAGACCCGCGGCGAGGTCCGCGGCGGTGGCCGCAAGCCGTACAAGCAGAAGGGCACCGGCCGCGCCCGTCAGGGTTCGACCCGCGCCCCGCAGTTCGCCGGCGGTGGCACCGTCCACGGCCCGCAGCCGCGCAAGTACGACCAGCGGACCCCGAAGAAGATGAAGGCCGCCGCCCTCCGCGGTGCCCTGTCCGACCGGGCTCGCGCCGGCCGTGTCCACGTGGTCTCCGGCTTCGGTCTCGACGGTGCGCCGTCGACCAAGACCGCGGTCAAGACGCTCGCCGCGCTCACCGAGCGCACCCACGTCCTCGTGGTCACCGAGCGCTCGGACGAGCTGACGATCCTGTCGCTCCGCAACGTCGAGCAGGTCCACCTGCTGACCGCGGACCAGCTCAACACCTACGACGTGCTCGTCTCCGACGACGTCGTCTTCACCGAGGGCGCGCTCGCCGCGTTCCTCGCCGGCCCGGCCACGGGCAAGAGCGTGAAGGCCGTCGCCACGGAGTCCGAGGCGGCCGAGACCGAGGAGGCCACCAAGTGACCGCCGTGACGAAGGACCCGCGCGACATCCTGATCGCGCCGGTCGTCTCCGAGAAGTCCTACAACCTCCTCGACGAGGGCAAGTACACCTTCGTCGTGGACCCGCGGGCCAACAAGACCGAGATCAAGATCGCGGTCGAGCAGGTCTTCGGCGTCAAGGTCGACTCGGTCAACACGATCAACCGCAAGGGCAAGGCGCGTCGCACGCGCTTCGGCCTGGGCAAGCGCAAGGACACGAAGCGCGCGATCGTGACCCTCCGTGAGGGCACGATCGACATCTTCGGCGGTCCGGCTTCCTGAGGCGCAGAGAGCAGATCGAGGACTAACCCATGGGAATCCGTAAGTACAAGCCGACGACGCCCGGACGCCGCGGCTCCAGCGTCGCCGACTTCGTCGAGATCACGCGCTCCGAGCCGGAGAAGTCTCTGGTCCGTCCGCTGTCCAAGACGGGTGGGCGCAACAACTCCGGTCGCATCACGACCCGTCACAAGGGCGGTGGCCACAAGCGTGCCTACCGCGTGATCGACTTCCGTCGTCACGACAAGGACGGCGTGCCCGCCAAGGTCGCGCACATCGAGTACGACCCGAACCGCACGGCTCGGATCGCGCTCCTGCACTACGCGGACGGCACGAAGCGCTACATCATCGCGCCGAACAAGCTGTCGCAGGGCGACGTCGTCGAGGCCGGTGCCGGCGCCGACATCAAGCCCGGCAACAACCTGCCGCTGCGCAACATCCCGACCGGTACGGTCATCCACGCCGTCGAGCTCCGCCCCGGTGGCGGCGCGAAGATCGCCCGCTCCGCGGGTGCCTCCGTGCAGCTCGTCGCGAAGGACGGCCCGTACGCGCAGCTGCGCATGCCGTCCGGCGAGATCCGCAACGTCGACCTGCGCTGCCGCGCCACGGTCGGCGAGGTGGGCAACGCCGAGCAGTCGAACATCAACTGGGGCAAGGCCGGCCGCATGCGGTGGAAGGGCGTCCGCCCGACCGTCCGTGGCGTGGTCATGAACCCGGTCGACCACCCGCACGGTGGTGGTGAGGGCAAGACCTCCGGTGGTCGCCACCCGGTCAGCCCGTGGGGCCAGCCCGAGGGCCGGACCCGCCGCCCGAACAAGCCGAGCGACAAGCTGATCGTCCGCCGTCGCCGCACCGGCAAGAAGCGCTGAAAAGGAGCCTGACAGATGCCTCGTAGCCTGAAGAAGGGCCCCTTCGTCGACGACCACCTGCAGAAGAAGGTGGACGCTCAGAACGAGAAGGGGACCAAGAACGTCATCAAGACCTGGTCCCGTCGGTCGGTCATCACGCCCGACTTCCTCGGTCACACCTTCGCCGTGCACGACGGCCGGAAGCACACCCCGGTCTTCGTCACCGAGGCGATGGTCGGCCACAAGCTCGGCGAGTTCGCTCCCACGCGAACCTTCCGCGGCCACGTGAAGGACGACAAGAAGGGCCGTCGCCGCTGACCCCCGGGTCAGCCAGGCGACAGGCCCCGACGGTCTGAGAAAAGGAAGCAGGACAGCAATGGAAGCCAAGGCGCAGGCGCGGTTCGTCCGTGTCACGCCCCAGAAGGCCCGGCGCGTCGTGGACCTCATCCGTGGCAAGCAGGCCGCCGAGGCCGTCGCGGTGCTGAAGTTCGCGCCGCAGGCGGCGAGCGAGCCGATCCGCAAGGTTGTGGAGAGCGCCGTCGCGAACGCCCGGGTGAAGGCCGACCGCGCCAGCGAGCGCTTCGACGAGACGGAGCTCTTCGTCTCGGCGGCGTTCGTCGACGAGGGGCCGACGCTCAAGCGGTTCCGTCCGCGGGCGCAGGGGCGTGCGAGCCAGATCCTCAAGCGCACCAGCCACATCACCGTGGTCGTCGCACCGCGTGAGCAGAAGGAAGGGGCCCGATAGTGGGGCAGAAGGTTCACCCGCACGGGTACCGCCTCGGCATCACCACCGACCACCGGTCGCGCTGGTTCGCCGACAGCACCAAGCCTGGTCAGCGGTACCGCGACTACGTCCGCGAGGACGTGGCGATCCGCAAGCTCATGAGCACCGGTCTCGAGCGGGCCGGCATCTCCAAGGTCGAGGTCGAGCGCACCCGCGACCGCGTCCGCGTGGACATCCACACGGCGCGTCCGGGCATCGTCATCGGCCGCCGAGGTGCTGAGGCCGACCGCATCCGCGGCGAGCTCGAGAAGCTCACGGGCAAGCAGGTCCAGCTCAACATCCTCGAGGTCAAGAACGCGGAGATCGACGCGCAGCTGGTCGCGCAGGGCATCGCCGAGCAGCTCGCGAGCCGCGTCTCGTTCCGCCGCGCCATGCGCAAGGGCATCCAGTCCGCGCAGCGCGCCGGCGCCAAGGGCATCCGGGTCCAGGTCTCGGGCCGTCTCGGCGGCGCCGAGATGAGCCGGTCGGAGTTCTACCGCGAGGGTCGTGTGCCGCTGCACACGCTGCGCGCGTACATCGACTACGGCTTCTTCGAGGCCCGCACCACCTTCGGCCGTATCGGCGTGAAGGTGTGGATCTACAAGGGCGACATGACCGAGAAGGAGTTCGCCGCGCAGCAGGCGACCGCCGCCCCCCGTGGGGGTCGTGGTGGTCGTCCGGAGCGCGGGGAGCGCCGCGGTGGCGGTCGTCGCCCCGAGCGTCAGGCCCAGCCGGCCGCAGAGAGCGCCCCCGCGTCCGACGCGGCCCAGGCGCCGGCCGAGGCGGCTGCGGCCCCCGAGTCCGGAACGGAGGCCTGAGTCATGCTGATCCCCCGCAGGCTCAAGCACCGCAAGCAGCACCACCCGAAGCGCTCCGGCGCGGCCAAGGGTGGCACCACGATCGCGTTCGGCGACTTCGGCATCCAGGCTCTCGAGCCCGCCTACGTCACCAACCGTCAGATCGAGGCTGCTCGTATCGCGATGACCCGCCACATCAAGCGTGGCGGCAAGGTCTGGATCAACATCTACCCGGACCGTCCCCTGACCAAGAAGCCCGCCGAGACCCGCATGGGTTCCGGCAAGGGCTCGCCCGAGTGGTGGGTCGCCAACGTCAAGCCCGGCCGGATCGTCTTCGAGCTGGCCGGCGTCGACGAGGAGCTGGCCCGTGAGGCCATGCGCCGCGCGATCCACAAGCTCCCGATGAAGTGCCGTTTCGTGGTGCGCGAGGGTGGTGCGAACTGATGGCAGTCGGAACCAAGGGCATGACCCCCGCTGACCTCGACGGGTTCGACGACGAGAAGCTGGTCGCCGAGCTGAAGAAGGCCAAGGAGGAGCTCTTCAACCTCCGTTTCCAGTCGGCCACCGGCCAGCTGGAGTCCCACGGTCGGATCAAGGCCGTCAAGCGCGACATCGCGCGGATCTACACGGTCCTGCACGAGCGCGAGCTCGGTATCCGCACGGCCCCGAGCGTGAGTGAGTGAGGCATCGATGAGCGAGAACACCAACGCGGTGGCCGCTGAGACGACCGAGCGCAGCACGCGCAAGGTCCGTCGTGGCTACGTCGTCAGCGACAAGATGGAGAAGACCATCGTCGTCGAGGTCGAGGACCGCAAGAAGCACCCCCTGTACGGCAAGGTCCTGCGCACCACCACCAAGGTGAAGGCGCACGACGAGCAGAACTCCGCCGGTATCGGCGACCTGGTCGAGATCATGGAGACCCGTCCGCTGTCCGCGACCAAGCGGTGGCGCCTGACGGAGATCCTCGAGAAGGCCAAGTGATCCAGAAGGTCTGGTGACCTTCGGCCGGGGCGGGACGTGACACACGTATGCGGCCCGCCCCGGCCACCACAGCAACTATCCGTTCGGCAAGGCTCGCCCGGGACAGCCTGGGACGAGAACCGGCTCGACGACAGGAGATCAATCGATGATCCAGCAGGAGTCGCGACTGCGGGTCGCCGACAACACGGGTGCCAAGGAGATTCTCTGCATCCGTGTTCTCGGTGGATCCGGCCGTCGCTACGCCGGTATCGGCGACACGATCGTCGCCACCGTCAAGGACGCGATCCCCGGCGGCAACGTGAAGAAGGGCGATGTGGTCAAGGCCGTCATCGTCCGGACCGCCAAGGAGCGCCGTCGTCCCGACGGTTCCTACATCAAGTTCGACGAGAACGCCGCCGTGATCCTCAAGAACGACGGTGAGCCCCGTGGCACCCGCATCTTCGGCCCGGTCGGGCGCGAGCTGCGCGACAAGCGGTTCATGAAGATCATCTCGCTGGCGCCGGAGGTGCTCTGACCATGGCGAAGATCAAGAAGGGCGACCAGGTGATCGTCATCGCCGGTCGCGACAAGGGCAAGACGGGCCGTGTGCTCGAGGTCCTCAAGGACACCGACCGCATCGTGGTCGAGGGCGTGCAGCGCGTCACCAAGCACGTCAAGGCCGGCCAGACGGCTCGGGGCACCCGCACGGGTGGCATCGAGACCGTCGAGGCGTCGATCCACGTCTCGAACGTGATGATCGTCGACCCGGAGTCCAAGAAGGGCACGCGCGTCGGGTTCCGTACCGAGCAGGTCGAGCGCGATGGCCGTACCCGCACCGTCCGCGTGCGCGTCGCCAAGCGTTCCGGGAAGGACATCTGATGACCGAGACCACTCTCGAGGCCCCGGCCACCCCGCGCCTCAAGCAGAAGTACCGCGAGGACATCATCGCGGCGCTGCTCGAGGAGTTCGGCCACCAGAACATCCAGCAGGTCGCCGGTCTGACGAAGATCGTCGTCAACATGGGTGTCGGTGACGCCGCGAAGGACTCCAAGCTCATCGAGGGCGCGATCCGCGACCTCACGGCGATCACGGGGCAGAAGCCCCAGGTGACCCGGGCCAAGAAGTCGATCGCGCAGTTCAAGCTGCGCGAGGGCATGCCGATCGGCGCGCACGTCACGCTGCGCGGCGACCGGATGTGGGAGTTCCTCGACCGGCTGCTGTCGATCGCGCTGCCCCGTATCCGCGACTTCCGCGGTCTGAGCCCGAAGCAGTTCGACGGGCACGGCAACTACACCTTCGGTCTCACGGAGCAGTCGATGTTCCACGAGATCGACCAGGACAAGATCGACCGCGTCCGCGGCATGGACATCACGGTCGTGACCACGGCGACGACCGATGACGAGGGCCGCTCCCTGCTGCGCCGTCTCGGCTTCCCCTTCAAGGAGCAGAACTGACATGGCGAAGAAGGCCCTGATCAACAAGGCGGCCGCCAAGCCGAAGTTCGCGGTCCGCGCCTACACCCGGTGCCAGCGGTGCGGCCGTCCGCACTCGGTCTACCGCAAGTTCGGCCTGTGCCGGATCTGCCTGCGGGAGATGGCCCACCGCGGCGAGCTCCCCGGCGTCAACAAGAGCAGCTGGTAAAACCACTACGCCGCAGGTCCGGGCGGTGCGCAAGCACTACCCGGATACCCCGGCGAGGAAGGGCTGGAGCCCAATGACCATGACAGACCCCATCGCAGACATGCTCACGCGTCTGCGTAACGCGAACTCGGCGCACCACGAGACGGTCACCATGCCGCACTCGAAGCTGAAGTCGAACATCGCGGAGATCCTGCAGGCGCAGGGGTACATCACCGGCTGGAGCGTCGAGGACGCGAAGGTCGGCAAGTCCCTCACCCTGTCCCTCAAGTACGGCCCGAGCCGCGAGCGTGCCCTCACCGGCATCCGCCGCGTCTCGAAGCCCGGCCTCCGCGTCTACGCGAAGTCCACCAACCTGCCCCAGGTCCTCGGCGGCCTCGGCGTGGCCATCCTGTCCACGTCCTCCGGCCTGCTGACGGACCGTCAGGCCCAGGCCAAGGGCGTCGGCGGCGAAGTCCTCGCCTACGTCTGGTAATCCGGAAAGGAGAAATCGCCATGTCTCGAATCGGCAAGCTTCCCGTTCCGGTCCCGGCCGGTGTGGACGTCACCATCAGCGGTGCGCTCGTGACCGTCAAGGGCCCCAAGGGGACCCTGGAGCACGCGGTGCCCGCCCCCATCACGGTCGCCCAGGACGACGCCACCCTCGTGGTGTCGCGCCCGGACGACGAGCGTGAGTCCCGTGCGCTGCACGGCCTCACCCGCACCCTCCTGGCCAACATCGTCACCGGTGTGACCCAGGGCTACGAGAAGAAGCTCGAGATCGTCGGTACCGGGTACCGCGTCGCGGCCAAGGGACAGAGCCTGGAGTTCGCTCTCGGCTTCTCGCACCCGGTCGTCGTCACGGCGCCCGAGGGAATCACCTTCGCGGTGGAGAGCCCGACCAAGTTCTCGGTCGCGGGCATCGACAAGCAGCAGGTCGGCGAGGTCGCAGCGAACATCCGCAAGATCCGCAAGCCCGAGCCCTACAAGGGCAAGGGCGTGCGATACGCCGGCGAGGTCGTCCGCCGCAAGGTCGGAAAGGCTGGTAAGTGATGGCTCTCAAGGTTCTGGGCAAGGGCAAGGCCGTCGCTCGTCAGCGCCGTCACCTGCGCCTGCGCAAGAAGATCAAGGGCACCGCGGCGCGTCCGCGCCTCGTCGTGACCCGTTCGTCGCGCCACATGGTGGCGCAGGTCGTGGACGACACGGTCGGCAAGACCGTCGCTTCCGCCTCGACCCTCGAGGCCGACCTGCGCGCCCTCGACGGCGACAAGACGGCCAAGGCCCGCAAGGTCGGCGAGCTCGTCGCCGCGCGTGCCAAGGCCGCCGGCGTCGAGACCGTGGTCTTCGACCGCGGTGGCAACAAGTACCACGGTCGGGTGGCTGCGGTCGCCGACGGCGCCCGGGAAGCGGGGCTGGAGCTGTGATGGCCGACGTCCGCGAGTTCGCACGGAAGATGAGGATCCTCTGATGGCTGCAGGGCAGCGCACCGGCGCCCCCCAGGGCGCCAACGAGTCCAACAAGACCGACGGCCGCCGCGGCGGCGGTGGCGGTCGTCGTGACGACCGCCGTGGCGGTGGCCGCGACCAGGCCGACAAGAACGCCTTCGTCGAGCGCGTGGTGACGATCAACCGCGTCTCGAAGGTCGTCAAGGGCGGTCGTCGCTTCAGCTTCACCGCGCTGGTCGTGGTGGGCGACGGCGACGGCACCGTCGGTGTCGGCTACGGCAAGGCCAAGGAGGTGCCCGCGGCGATCGCCAAGGGTGTCGAGGAGGCGAAGAAGAACTTCTTCCGCGTCCCGCGCATCCAGGGCACCATCCCTCACCCCATCCAGGGTGAGGAGGCCGCCGGCGTCGTGTTCCTGCGTCCGGCCTCGCCGGGTACCGGTGTGATCGCCGGTGGTCCGGTGCGCGCCGTGCTGGAGTGCGCCGGCATCCACGACGTGCTGAGCAAGTCGCTCGGCTCGTCCAACTCGATCAACATCGTGCACGCGACCGTCGCGGCCCTCAAGGGCCTCGAGGAGCCGGCGGCCGTGGCCGCCCGCCGTGGCCTGCCGCTCGAGGACGTGGCTCCGGCCGCGCTCCTGCGTGCGCAGGCTGCCGGACTTGCCGCCAAGGCGGAGAAGGCCGGCGAGAAGGTGGGTGCGTGATGCCTCGACTGAAGGTCACCCAGGTCAAGTCCGCCATCGGCGGCAAGCAGAACCAGCGTGACACGCTGCGGACCCTCGGCCTCAAGCGGATCGGCGACACCGCCGTGAAGGAGGACCGTCCGGAGATCCGTGGCATGGTCACCACGGTGGCGCACCTCGTCACCGTCGAGGAGGTCGAGTGATCATGGCCGACAACACCGAGAAGTCGCAGCCGCTCAAGGTCCACCACCTGCGTCCGGCCCCCGGCGCCAAGACCGCCAAGACCCGTGTGGGTCGTGGCGAGGCGTCGAAGGGCAAGACGGCGGGTCGCGGTACCAAGGGCACGAAGGCTCGCTACCAGGTTCCCGCCGGCTTCGAGGGTGGGCAGATGCCTCTGCACATGCGCCTCCCGAAGCTGCGCGGGTTCAAGAACCCGTTCCGCGTCGAGTACCAGGTCGTCAACCTGGACAAGCTCGCCGCGCTGTACCCCGAGGGTGGCTCCGTCACCGTCGAGGGCCTCGTCGCCAAGGGCGCGGTCCGCAAGGGCCAGCCGGTGAAGGTGCTCGGCAACGGCGAGATCACCGTCAAGCTGGACGTCACGGTCGACCGCGTCTCCGGCTCCGCCAAGGACAAGATCCTGGCGGCCGGCGGCACGGTCTCCGAGGACTGACATCCGCATCAGGGCCGGCGGCGCACACGCGCTGCCGGCCCTGTGTGCTCCCGGCGTGCTGGCGCGGGCCAGCTCTCCGCGACGGCGTGTGGTCTGGATCACTGGTCCCGGCCACGTAGAATCCGTCACGGTCCGCGCCACGCACCTGATCCGGGTGACGGCGAGGCCGGGTTCTCCCCGGTCGGACCTTGACCGAGTCGGCGTGACGGCGGCGTGGCCCACGGGCCGCGGTGCCGGGAGCTCGCGCCACACCTCGCCGATCCCCGGCGACACGACAACCCGCCGCGGCGGGCCAGGAGGATAGGTGCTCAGCGCATTCGGCCGGGCTTTCCGGACACCGGACCTGCGGCGCAAGCTGCTGTTCACGATCGCGATCATGGCGCTCTTCCGGGTGGGGTCGCTCGTGCCCACACCCGGCGTCGACTACGGCAACGTCCAGCAGTGCGTCGCGGCCCTCGAGGGCAGCACCTCGCTGCTCGGCCTCGTGAACGTCTTCAGCGGTGGCGCGCTGCTGCAGCTGTCGATCTTCGCGCTCGGCATCATGCCGTACATCACCGCGAGCATCATCGTGCAG
The DNA here is from genome assembly GCF_042793335.1 of Isoptericola sp. NPDC056573. NCBI lineage: Bacteria > Bacillati > Actinomycetota > Actinomycetes > Micrococcales > Promicromonosporaceae > Isoptericola > Isoptericola sp. NPDC056573. The sequence continues at coordinate 115,522 of NZ_JBHTUY010000005.1, read as the reverse complement.
CTGCTGCGCGTCGTCATCCCTCGGTTCGAGGCCCTGCACAAGGAGGGCCAGTCGGGGCAGGCGAAGCTGACGCAGTACACGCGCTACCTGACGATCGCCCTGGCGATCCTGCAGTCGACGACGATCATCACGACCGCGCGCACGGGGATGCTCTTCCAGGGCTGCCCCGTCGACGTGATCACGGACGACAGCTTCATGACCGCCACGCTGATGGTCGTCACCATGACGGCCGGTACCGGCCTGGTCATGTGGCTCGGCGAGATGATCACCGAGCGCGGCGTCGGCAACGGCATGTCCCTGCTGATCTTCACGTCGATCGCGGCGAGCTTCCCGTCGGCCCTCTGGTCGATCGCCGGCGGTTCGAACGGCCCCCTGAACTTCATCGTGATGATCCTGGTCATCGTGCTCGTCGTCGGGCTGGTCGTCTTCGTCGAGCAGTCCCAGCGCCGCATCCCGGTGCAGTACGCGAAGCGCATGGTGGGCCGCCGCATGTACGGCGGGACCAGCACCTACATCCCGATCAAGATCAACATGGCCGGCGTCATCCCGGTCATCTTCGCGGCGTCGATCCTGGCCATCCCCGGGCTGATCGCCCAGTTCGGCGAGCCGACCGCGGGCTGGGTGCTGTGGATCTCGGAGAACCTGGTCCAGCAGTCCGACCCGCTGTACATCGTGCTGTACGTGCTGATGGTCATCTTCTTCGCGTTCTTCTACACGTCGATCACGTTCAACCCGGACGAGGTCGCGGACAACATGAAGAAGTACGGCGGCTTCATCCCCGGCATCCGCGCGGGAAGGCCCACGGCCGAGTACCTCGACTACGTGATCACCCGCATCACGTCCGCGGGCTCGATCTACCTGGCCATCGTGGCCCTCATCCCCACGATCGTGCTCGTGGTGCTGGGAGTCACCACGAACATCCCGTTCGGCGGCACGTCGATCCTCATCATCGTGGGCGTCGGGCTCGAGACCGTGAAGCAGATCGACTCCCAGCTCCAGCAGCGTCATTACGAAGGGTTCCTCCGTTGACCGAGACGACCGAAGGCGGCAGCACCGCTGCCACGCCGACCACCCGCCGCGAGCTCCACGGCGCCCCCAGCGCCGAGGCGCGGGTGACGCGCCTGGTGATCATGGGGCCGCAGGGTGCGGGCAAGGGCACGCAGGCCGCGCGCCTCGCCGAGCTCTTCAGCATCCCCGCCATCTCGACGGGCGACATCTTCCGCGCCAACATCAAGGGCGGCACGGAGCTCGGGAAGCTCGCGCAGGAGTACAGCGCCAAGGGTGAGCTCGTCCCGGACGAGGTCACCGACCAGATGGTGCGCTCGCGCCTCGGCGAGGACGACGTGAAGTCCGGCTTCCTGCTCGACGGCTACCCGCGCAACGCGCACCAGGTCGAGGCGCTGGACGGCATCCTGGCCGATCTCGGCTGGGAGCTGGACGGCGTCATCGAGCTCACCGCCGCCCGCGAGGAGCTCCTGTCGCGGATCGCCAAGCGCGCCGAGATCGAGGGTCGCGAGGACGACACCCCGGAGGCGATCGCGCGCCGGCTCGACATCTACGACGAGCAGACCGCGCCCCTGACCGCCGCCTACTCCGAGCGGGGCATCCTCGCGAAGGTGGACGGCATCGGCGACGTCTCCGAGGTCACCGAGCGCATCGTCCAGGCGCTGGCCGCCGAGCTCGGCTGAGGTCCCTGACGCCATGATCTTCGGTTCGCGCGAGCGCATCGAGCTCAAGACGCCCGACCAGGTGCGCGTCATGCGGCGTGCCGGCCTGGTCGTCGCGTCGGCGCTCGACGCGGTGCGTGCCGCGGCCCGCCCGGGCCTGACGACGGCGGACCTCGACGCGGTCGCGGCGCGGGTCATCGCGGACGCCGGGGCGACGCCGTCGTTCCTCGGCTACGAGGGGTACCCCGCGACGATCTGCGTCTCCGTCTCGGAGGAGGTCATCCACGGCATCCCCGGTGGTCGCGTGCTCGAGGTCGGCGACGTCGTGTCGGTCGACTGCGGCGCGATCGTGGACGGCTGGCACGGCGACTCGGCGATCAGCCTCGTGCTGGGGCCGGACGGCGCGCTCGACGTCGAGGAGACGGCGGCGGTCGACGGTGTCGACGCGGCGGACCTCGACCTCGTCCGTGCGACGCGGACGGCCATGTGGGCGGGGATCGCCGCACTGGCCGGCGGCAAGCGGCTGGGCGACGTCGGGACCGCGGTCGAGGCCGCCGTCGAGCTGGCCGGGGGCGTCTCGGGCGTCGAGTACGGGATCGTCGAGGACTACGTGGGCCACGGCATCGGCACGGCGATGCACCAGCCGCCCGACGTCGTGAACTTCCGCACCTCGGACCGCGGCCCCCGGCTGCGGCCGGGCATGTGCCTCGCCGTCGAGCCGATGGTCACGCGGGGGAGCGGGGCGACCCGGGTCCTCGCCGACGACTGGACGGTCGTGACGCAGGACGGCTCGCGCGCCGCCCACTGGGAGCACTCCGTGGCCCTCCTCGAGGACGGCATCAGCGTGCTGACGGCCGCCGACGGCGGACGCGCCGGTCTCGCCCCGTTCGAGGTCGTGCCCGTGCCCCTCGACGTGTGACCGACGACCATCTGTTCACGTTCGCAGCTGCTGGTGCGATGGAGTACGATGGTCTGTCGGGTGTAGTCCGTTCGGCAGTTCCTCGAGATGCACGCGCGAGATGGTGGCGCTGCGGACCAGCACCGGTTCGACGTCACGTCGGCCGGTCGGGACGAGGGTGAGCAGGCGGCACGCACGACATCCGGACCTCCGTCACGTTGCTGACGGGCGCCCGGGGACAGACGAGAGTTAGCGGAGGACATGGCAAAGAAGGACGGCGTCATCGAGATCGAGGGCAGCGTGGTCGAGGCCCTGCCGAACGCGATGTTCCGTGTGGAGCTGGCGAACGGACACAAGGTCCTCGCGCACATCTCGGGCAAGATGCGTCAGCACTACATCCGGATCCTCCCGGAGGACCGTGTCGTGGTCGAGCTCAGCCCGTACGACCTGTCCCGCGGTCGGATCGTCTACCGCTACAAGTAACCACCACCCCATCGAGCGCCGTCGTGGCGCCGGCACCCGCCGGCGTGCGTACGGCGGCGGAGGAACACTGATGAAGGTCAAGCCGAGCGTCAAGAAGATCTGCGACAAGTGCAAGGTGATCCGCCGGCACGGTCGCGTCATGGTGATCTGCGAGAACCTGCGCCACAAGCAGCGCCAGGGCTGATCGCAGCCACCGCCTGACGGCACTCGCTCGCCGTCGGACACAGCGCACCACCACGAACCTCGACCCGTCCTGCCGGAGCGCAAGCTCCCGGGGGGACGGGCGAGGGGAACCTCCGGTCCAGGGGCCGGGGCCCGCGGTCATCGCGGGAGGCGGTGCGGCAGACCTCTGGAAGAAGTACAGGAGCCGGAAGGCACATGGCACGTCTGATCGGCGTCGACCTCCCCCGCGACAAGCGGCTCGAGGTTGCGCTCACGTACATCTACGGCGTCGGCCGTACCCGCGCCCAGCAGACGCTGGCCGCGACCGGGATCAGCCCGGACCTGCGGGTCAAGGACCTCGGCGACGACCAGCTCGTCGCTCTCCGCGACTTCCTGGAGGGCAACTTCCAGCTCGAGGGCGACCTGCGCCGCGAGGTCGCTGCCGACATCCGCCGCAAGGTCGAGATCGGCACCTACCAGGGCCTGCGTCACCGCCGCGGCCTCCCGGTGCGCGGTCAGCGCACCAAGACCAACGCGCGCACCCGCAAGGGCCCGAAGCGCACCGTCGCGGGCAAGAAGAAGGCCCGCTGAGAGCAGTCCGTGGCGTGGTCGGCTCCCCGAGCTGAACCGCCCCGGTCCGATCAGACCAGGAGATCAGAGAACACATGCCTCCCAAGACTCGTGCCACGGCCGCGCGCAAGCCGCGTCGCAAGGACAAGAAGAACGTCCCGCTCGGCCAGGCTCACATCAAGAGCACCTTCAACAACACGATCGTCTCGATCACCGACCCGTCGGGCGCCGTGATCTCGTGGGCGTCCGCCGGCCACGTCGGCTTCAAGGGCTCCCGCAAGTCCACGCCGTACGCCGCGCAGCTCGCCGCCGAGTCGGCCGCCCGCCGCGCCCAGGAGCACGGTGTCAAGAAGGTCGACGTCTTCGTCAAGGGCCCGGGTTCCGGTCGTGAGACCGCGATCCGCTCCCTGCAGGCGACCGGCCTCGAGGTCGGCTCGATCCAGGACGTGACGCCCCAGGCGCACAACGGCTGCCGTCCCCCGAAGCGCCGCCGCGTCTGACCCTCCCGACGTCGTCGGGGCCCCGGGGCCGAGGGATCGGCCCCGGGCCCGCACGACGCCGCAGCCTGCCCGGGCGGGTGGACCGAGTCCCGCCCGGGGCCGCGAGTACTCGCGGATCCGTGATGCGTCATATGGCGGACGCACACTGAAAGGACCTGACCGTGCTGATCGCACAGCGCCCCTCCCTGACCGAAGAGGTCATCTCGGAGTACCGTTCGCGCTTCTCCATCGAGCCGCTCGAGCCTGGCTTCGGCTACACGCTCGGCAACTCCCTGCGCCGGACCCTCCTGTCGTCCATCCCGGGCGCGGCCGTCACCTCCATCCGCATCGACGGAGTGCTCCACGAGTTCTCCACCGTGCCGGGTGTGAAGGAGGACGTCACCGAGATCATCCTCAACATCAAGAACCTCGTCGTCTCCTCGGAGAACGACGAGCCCGTCGTGATGTACCTGCGCAAGACGGGTGCGGGCGTGGTCACCGCCGCGGACATCGTGCCGCCGGCGGGCGTCGAGGTGCACAACCCGGACCTGCACGTCGCCACGCTCAACGACAAGGGCAAGCTCGAGATCGAGCTCACCGTCGAGCGCGGTCGTGGCTACGTGTCCGCGGCGCAGAACAAGAACGACGAGGCCGAGATCGGTCGGATCCCCGTCGACTCGATCTACTCGCCGGTCCTCAAGGTCACTTACAAGGTCGAGGCCACGCGTGTCGAGCAGCGCACGGACTTCGACAAGCTGATCGTCGACGTCGAGACGAAGGCCGCGATCGCCCCGCGCGACGCGCTCGCCTCGGCCGGCAAGACGCTCGTCGAGCTGTTCGGTCTCGCCCGCGAGCTGAACGTCGAGGCCGAGGGCATCGAGATCGGCCCGTCGCCGACGGACTCCGCGCTGGCCGCGGACCTGGCGCTGCCGATCGAGGAGCTCAACCTCACGATCCGCTCGTACAACTGCCTCAAGCGCGAGGGCATCCACCAGGTGGGTGAGCTCGTGGCTCGCAGCGAGGCCGACCTGCTCGACATCCGCAACTTCGGTGCGAAGTCCATCAACGAGGTCAAGGAGAAGCTCGCCGAGCTGGGCCTCTCGCTGAAGGACTCGCCCCTCGACTTCGACCCGTCCAGCTCCGCGTACTTCAGCGGTGGGGACGACGAGGCCACGTACTCGGACGAGCAGTCGTACTGACGTCTCCGCGCCCGCAGCAGCCCGCTCGACCTGACCGGGCCGCGCGGTGCGGAACCACCCTCAAGGAGAACCAGAAATGCCTACCCCCACCAAGGGTCCGCGGCTCGGTGGCAGCCCGGCTCACGAGCGCCTGATCCTCGCGAACCTGTCGACGTCGCTCTTCGAGCACGGCCGCATCACGACCACGGAGACGAAGGCCAAGCGCCTGCGCCCCCTGGCCGAGCGCCTCATCACCTTCGCGAAGCGCGGCGACCTGCACGCCCGTCGCCGGGTGCTGACCGTCGTCCGCGACAAGTCCGTGGTGCACACGCTGTTCACCGAGATCGCCCCGGCCATGGCCGAGCGCAACGGTGGCTACACGCGCATCACCAAGATCGGCAACCGCAAGGGCGACAACGCGCCCATGGCGGTCATCGAGCTCGTCACCGAGCCGGTGAGCCCGAAGCAGGCTGTCGTCAAGGAGGCCACGAAGGCCACTGAGAAGGCGTCGACGAAGGCCGCCAAGGCCGAGGACGAGAAGCCCGCCAAGGACGAGGCCGCCGTCGAGGCGACCGAGGAGGCCACCGAGGCTCCGGCCGAGGCCCCCGCCGAGGACAAGGCTGACGAGAAGGCCGAGGAGACCAAGGAGGCCTGACCTCCCGCGTCCCCGCGATCACGACGAGGCCCCGCGCCACCCGAGAGGTGGCGCGGGGCCTCGTCGTTCCTAGGCTGGGGATCATGGTCGCCCGCCCCGAGACGCCGTCCCGCTCGCTACCGCCCGTGCCGGTGGTGCTCGTGCACGGCTCCCGCACGTCCGCGACCATGTGGCGGCGCCAGCTCGAGGCGCTGGGGCGCGCCGGGGTCCCCGCCGTCGCGACGGACCTGCCGGGCCACGGCACGCGCCGGGGCGAGCCGTTCACCCTCGACGGCGCGGTGGAGGCGGTGCGCCGCGACGTCGACGCGCTGGGCGGGCGCGCCATCGTGGCGGGCCTGTCCCTCGGCGGCTACGTCGCCATCGAGCACCGCGCGCGCCGTCCCGGGCAGTGCGCCGGCCTCGTCGCCGCGTCCTGCTGCACGGTGTCGTCGTCGTCGCTGCGCCCGGCGTGGCTGTCGCTCGCCCGGTGGATCGAGGGCTGGCCCGACCACGGCGCCCGGCTGAACGACACGTTCGTCCGCCTCGCCCTCGACGGCGAAGGGGCGGAGGACCTGGGGGCCGGCGGGTATGCCCTGCGCGCCATGACCGAGGTGCTGCGGGAGCTGGGCCCGACCGACACGCTCGGTGCCCTCGCGGCCGCGAGCAGCCCCGTGTGGTTCGTCAACGGGCGCTACGACCACTTCCGCGGGCAGGAGCGCGCGTTCGTCGCCGCGGCCCGGGCCGGCGGCGCGCCGGCCCGGCTGGTCGTGGTGCCGCACGCCCGCCACCTCGTCAGCCTCGACGCCCCGGTCGCCTTCACCCGGGCCCTCCTCGAGGCCGAGGCGGTCGTGGCCGCGGCGGAGGTGGACCGCAACGCGGCACCCGTCGTCTGAGCGGGACCGCCGGTGCCGGTCAGGTGAGCGTCAGGTCCCACGCCCGCGCACCCCCGACGAGCGCGGCGGAGTTGGGGACGACCACGACGTCATCGCCCAGGCGGTCGAGGGCGGCCGGCGTGATGCGGCGGGAGTTGCCGCCGCCCAGGTACAAGCGGTCCCAGCGGAACACCGGGCGCAGCCCGTCGACCGTCGCGACGACCCGCCGCGACCACAGCCCGTCGCCCAGCCGCCGTCGCTCCGGCTCGCCGACGTACTGGTCGTACGTCGCGCCGCGGCGCACGGGGGCGTGCGACCACTCCAGGTGCGGGGCGAGCAGACCGCCGTCGAACAGCGCCGACCCCAACCCGGTGCCGAGGGTGAGCACCAGCTCGACCCCGGAGCCCGCGACGACGCCGGCGCCGTGCACCTCGGCATCGTTGAGCACGAGGGCCGGCACGCCGAGCCGTCGGGCGAGCGCGCCGCGGACGTCGAAGCTGGCCCACGCCTCCACGAGCTCGGGCAGCACCCGCGAGCGGGGGCCCGAGCGGGTGACGTAGTGCGGGGTGTGGACGACCACGCCGTGGCGGATCATGCCCGGCATCCCGAGGGTGACCCGGTGCGCGGCGGGGAGACGCTCCGCGATGCCTGCCACGGTGTCCAGGAGCAGGCTCGGGGGCAGCGGGTAGGGGGTGGGGACGCGCACCGGCGACGCGTGCGCGGTGCCCGCGGAGTCCAGCACCGCCGCCTTGATGCCCCCGCCGCCGCAGTCGACGGCGAGGGTGAGCACGTCGGAGGGCGCGGGCGCTCGGGAGGTACCGCCGCCGGGGCCGGGTTCGGGGGTGCGCGCCGTGGCGCCTGGGTCGACCATCACGGGACATCATCCGGCCACAATGGGTCCGTGAGCACGCCGACACCTCCCGCCGACGCCCTCCGGGTGCGGCTCGACCTCGCCTACGACGGCACCCACTTCGCGGGCTGGGCCACCCAGCCGCGGCTGCGCACCGTGCAGGGGGTGCTGGAGGACGCCCTCGCGACCGTGCTGCGGACCGGACCCCTCGGCCTGCCCCGCCCGCGGCTGACGGTGGCGGGGAGGACGGACGCGGGGGTGCACGCCCGCGGCCAGGTGGCGCACGTCGACGTGTCGCGCGAGCGCTGGGCGGAGATGCCCGGGCGGTCCGACCGGGAGCCCGGCGTCGCCCTCGCCGACCGGCTGGCCGGCGTCCTGCCGCCCGACGTCGTCGTGCACCGGGCCGCGGTGGCACCGGCGGGGTTCGACGCGCGGTTCTCCGCGCTGCACCGCCGCTACGCCTACCGGGTGGCCGACCGCCCGGACCTGCGCGACCCGCTGCGTCGTGACTGGGTGCTCTGGCACCGCCGCCCGCTCGACGTCGAGGCGATGCACCGGGCGATGCAGCCGTTGGTCGGGCTGCACGACTTCGCGGCCTTCTGCAAGCCCCGCGAGGGCGCCACGACCATCCGCGAGCTCACGCACCTGTCGTGGGACCGCCCCGCGGACGGGCCGGACGCCGGGCTCGTCGTCGCGACCGTGCAGGCCGACGCGTTCTGCCACTCGATGGTGCGCGCGCTGGTCGGCATGTCGCTGGCCGTGGGGGAGGGGCGCCGCGGCCCGGACGAGCCCGCCGCGGTGCTGGCGGGGCGGTCCCGCTCCGCGGCGTCCGGCGTCGTCGCGGCCCGGGGGCTGACTCTCGAGCGGGTCGCCTACCCGGACGACGACGAGCTCGCCGCGCGCGCCGAGCGCGTCCGCGCCCGGCGGGACCCGGGCGAGGTCGACGCCGGCTGAGCCCGAAGGGTCCCGGCGGCGGCTCGTCGACGCTACGGTTCCTCCACCCAGTGGACGGCGGCCTCCTCGGCGCTGGCACCCGCGCCGTCGATGCCGGCGTCCTCGCCGTAGACGTCGTTCTCGCGGTCGCCGTCCTCCCCGGGGTCGGCGAAGGGGTCCTCCGCGAGCCGACCGGCACGGGTCGTGTCCGGGCGATCCAGCGGGTCGCGTTCCCAGACGTCCGGCTGCTCCTCGGCGAGGCGCTGGTCCAGGGGCTCGCCGGCGGACTCCTCCCACGCCGTCTCGCCCCAGTGGTTCGACCGCGACCGCTCCAGCGGGGAGTAGCCCTCGTCGAGGACGTCGTCGAGGTCGGGATCGAGGAGCGTGTCCTCCTGGGGCAGCTGGTCCTCGTCGCCCTCGGCGCCGGTCTCGGGGTCCGGGGAGGTGCCGGGTGTCTCCTGGGTCATGTCACCACGGTGCACCCGCGGCGGTGCCGCTGCAACGAGGGCGGCCGGGCCGGACCGTGCGGTTGCGAGGCCGCCCGCGCCCGTTAGCGTGACCGGCAGGTGCGCCCGACGGGCGCGGCACGACGAGGAGCCCTCCATGCCTGCTTCCATGCCCGGTGCAGCGTCCGGTGGAGCGGCGGGCGCGTCCATCGACGACCTGCTCGCCGAGATCCCGATCGACCAGATCGCCGGACAGCTCGGCGTCGACGCCGAGCAGGCCCAGCGGGCCGTCGGCGGGGCGCTGCCCGCGCTCTTCGGCGGCCTCAAGGCGAACGCCGACGACCCGGCCGGCGCGGCGTCGCTGGCGGGTGCCCTCTCCCAGCACGACCCCGGCCTGGTCGAGGGCGGGATCGACGTCGCCCAGGTCGACACGGCGGACGGCGAGAAGATCGTGGACCACGTGTTCGGCGCGAACAAGGACCAGGTGGTCGCGCAGCTGTCCGGGGCGGCGGGCACGGACTCGGGGGTCCTGCAGAAGCTGCTCCCGATCCTCGCGCCGCTCGCGCTGTCCTTCCTGTCGAAGAAGCTCGGCGGCGGTCAGGCGACCGCGTCGGGCGAGCCTGCCGAGGGCTCGGCCGGCGGTGGCCTCGGCGACCTCCTCGGCGGGCTGCTCGGCGGCGGCGGGTCGGCCGGCGGTCTCGACGTCGGCGGGCTGCTCGGCAGCCTGGGCGGGCTGCTCGGCGGCGGGCGTCGCTGAGACCGTCCCCGGTGTCGTCGGACCCCGGTGCCGGCGTGGCCGGCGTCGCTTTGACCCGTGTGCAGGGCGACCGCTAAACTGGCTCGTCGTTGTGCTATGCCTCCGGCGTCCCGCGTCGTCAGCGCGCCCACTCGCACCGACGATGCCTCGGCCAGGACGCCACCGGAGCACCCGCGCACAACACCTGACTCATCGGGCGCTGCTTCTCGCCCGACGACACCGAACACGAAAAGGTGACGCAACCGTGCGTACTTACACCCCCAAGCCCGGCGACGTCCAGCGCGACTGGTACGTCGTCGACGCGACCGACGTCGTCCTCGGCCGCCTGGCGAGCCAGGTCGCCACCCTCCTGCGCGGGAAGCACAAGCCGACCTTCGCCCCGCACGTCGACGGCGGTGACTTCGTCATCGTCATCAACGCGGACAAGGTCGCCCTGAGCGGCAACAAGCGGGAGACCAAGCTGGCCTACCGCCACTCCGGCTACCCGGGTGGTCTCCGCTCGGTCAACTACGGCGAGCTTCTCGAGAAGAACCCCGAGCGGGCAGTGGAGAAGGCCGTGCGCGGCATGCTCCCGAAGACGTCCCTCGGTCGCGACCAGCTGGGCAAGCTGAAGGTCTACCGCGGCGCGGAGCACCCGCACGCGGCGCAGCAGCCCAAGCAGTTCGAGATCACCCAGGTTTCGCAGCAGGCCTGAGCCGCTGCCGGATGCAAAGCGAAGGATTCACAGTGGCCGAGACCACCGTCGACACCGAGCTGGACGAGAACACGCCCAGCACCTACACCTCTGAGTCCGCCGCGCCCGTCGCGGACGGCGGCCAGTCCATCACCGCTCCCGGCGCGGCCGTCGGTCGCCGCAAGGAGGCCGTGGCGCGCGTGCGCCTCGTCCCCGGCACCGGGACGTGGAAGATCAACGGTCGCACCCTCGAGGACTACTTCCCGAACAAGGTGCACCAGCAGCTCGTGAACTCGCCGCTGAAGCTGGTCGAGGTCGAGGGCCGCTTCGACGTCATCGTCCGCATCACCGGCGGCGGCCCCTCGGGCCAGGCCGGTGCGGTGCGCCTGGGCATCGCCCGCGCGCTCAACGCGATCGACTCCGAGGCGAACCGCCCCGCGCTGAAGAAGGCCGGCTACCTCACGCGTGACCCGCGTGCGGTCGAGTCCAAGAAGGCCGGTCTCAAGAAGGCGCGCAAGGCGCCGCAGTACTCGAAGCGCTGATCGAGCGCTCCTGGCCTTCGGGCATCGACAGGAGCGTCAGCGTCACGGACGGCCCCGTCGGAACACTTCCGGCGGGGCCGTCCTCATGTCCGGCTACGATCGGTGCGGCGTCCGCGGGGGCGCCGTGGGGTGTGCGTGCGGATCCACCGCCGCGCCCGGAGGAGGAGACATCGTGCGACTGTTCGGCACCGACGGGGTCCGTGGGCTCGCCAACCGGGACGTCACCGCGGACCTGGCCCTCGGGCTCGGCAGCGCGGCGGCCCACGTGCTCGGCACGTCGGGCGACTTCGCCGGCCACCGCCCGCGCGCCGTCGTGGGGCGAGACCCGCGCGTGTCCGGGGAGTTCCTGTCCGCCGCGGTCGGCGCCGGCCTCGCCAGCTCCGGCGTGGACGTGGTCAACCTGGGCGTGCTGCCCACCCCGGCGCTGGCCCACCTCGTGGGGGCGATGGACATGGACCTCGGCGTGATGATCTCCGCGTCCCACAACGCGATGCCGGACAACGGCATCAAGTTCTTCGCGCGCGGCGGCCTCAAGCTGGCCGACCACGTCGAGGACGAGATCGAGGCGCGTCTCGGCCAGGACTGGGAGCGGCCGATCGGCGCCGACGTCGGCCGCATGCGCTCCGACACCGGCATCGCCGCGCAGCAGTACGTCGAGCACCTCGTGGCGAGCATCGGGACCACCCCGGACGTGCGCCCGCTGGAGGGCCTGCGCATCGCCGTCGACGCCGCGAACGGCGCCGCGAGCCAGGTCGGTCCGGAGGCGCTGCGCGAGGCGGGGGCCGACGTCGTCGTCATCAACGCGAGCCCCGACGGCCGCAACATCAACGAGAAGGCCGGCTCCACCCACCCGGAGCAGCTGCAGGCCGTCGTCGTGGCCGCGGAGGCCGACTTCGGCGTCGCGTTCGACGGCGACGCCGACCGCTGCCTCGCCGTCGACCACGGGGGGGTGCTGGTGGACGGCGACCAGATCCTCGGGATCCTGGCCCGCGCGCTCAAGGACGAGGGCCGGCTGCCGTCGGACACGCTGGTCGTCACGGTGATGAGCAACCTGGGCCTCCTGCTCGCGATGCGCGAGTCAGGCATCACCACGATCCAGACGGGCGTGGGCGACCGGTACGTGCTCGAGGAGATGCGGGCGCACGGGTACGGGCTCGGCGGCGAGCAGTCGGGCCACATCATCCTCGCCGACCACGCCACGACCGGCGACGGCGTCCTCACCGCGCTGCACCTCGCCGCGCGCGTGAAGGCGACCGGTCGGCGCCTGGCCGACCTCGCCGCCGATGTCCCCCGCCTCCCGCAGACGCTCGTCAACGTCAAGGGCGTGGACAAGGCCCGCGCGGGCGACGACGAGGGCGTGCGCGCCGCGATCGAGAGCGCGGAGGCGCTGCTGGGGGAGACCGGCCGCGTGCTGCTGCGCCCGTCGGGCACCGAGCCCCTCGTGCGGGTCATGGTCGAGGCGGCCACCCAGACGCAGGCCGACGGCGTGGCGGACACGCTCGCCGCGGTCGTGCGCGACCGGCTGGCCCTGTGACCGACGGCGCCTCGGCCGACCGCCACGGGGCGGGCGTGGACGAGGGCCTGCGGGCCGCCGTCGTCGACCTGCTGGACCGGGCGGACGCGGCGGCGGACGGGCCGGGCACCGGCCTGCTGCCGATCGTGCAGGCCGGCGCGCCGGTGCTGCGGGCCCCCGCGGCCCCGTACACGGGGCAGCTCGGCGACGCGCTGCCGCGGCTGCTCGAGGCGATGCGCCGCACCATGCACGCCGCGCCCGGTGTGGGGCTCGCCGCGCCGCAGGTCGGGATCGGGCTGGCGATCGCCGTGGTGGAGGACGCCGGCGCCGGCGCCGACGACCCGCGGGAGCGGACGCCGCTGCCCTACCGGGTGCTGCTCGACCCGGCGTACGAGCCGCTGCCGGGCCCCGACGGGGAGCCGGAGCGGGCCGCGTTCCACGAGGGCTGCCTGTCGGTGCACGGCTGGCAGGCCGTCGTCGCGCGGCACCGGCGCGTGCGGCTCACCGGCCGCGACGAGGCCGGGGCGCCGATCGACGAGGTCCTGACGGGCTGGCCCGCTCGCATCGTGCAGCACGAGACGGACCACCTGGCGGGCGAGCTGTACCTGGACCACGCGCTGCTGCGGACGCTCACCTCGAACGAGAACCTGCTGCGGTACGGGAACGCCGTGGACCCGGGGTTCGTGGATCTCGGGTGAACATTCGGCGCTCAGGGTGGAACCGGGGGAATTCCCCATGCAGCCGGTGCCCTGGTTCTGCCTAGGCTGGTGCCGTGACGCCGCACGGCGTCGTGCGACCGCCGGAGGCCCACCTCCCGGCCGACGAACCGAGGGACCGACCTGGTGAACCTGTCGACGATGCTGGCACAGCTGGAGGGCTGGGTCCTCGACCTCGGCGCGTCCTTGTGGATCTACCCGGCCATGTACGTCTTCGCGACGATCGACGGGTTCTTCCCCCCGATCCCCAGCGAGTCCGTGGTCATCACCCTCACCGTGCTCGCGCACTCCGAGGGCGAGCCGTGGCTTCCCGGCGTCCTCGCCCTCGCCATCGCCGGCGCCTGGACGGGCGACCAGATCGCCTACCAGATCGGCCGTGCCGTCGGCACGGAGCGGTTCGCCTTCCTGCGCTCGGCCCGCGGGCGCAAGGCCGTCGACTGGGCGCGGCACGCGCTCGAGCACCGCGGCGCGTCGTTCATCCTCGCCGCGCGGTACGTGCCCATCGGGCGGGTGGCGGTCAACATGACCGCCGGCGCCGTGGGCTATCCGCGCCACCGGTTCATGCTGTACTCGGGGATCGCCGCCGTGACGTGGGGCATCTACTCGATGCTCATCGGCCTCGCCGCGGCCTCCTGGCTCGGGCACAACACGCTGCTCGCCATGGCCGTCGGCGTGGTCGCCGGCATCCTGCTCGGGGTCCTGGTCGACCAGGTCGTGCAGCGCGTCGCGGGCCCGCCGAAGGCGCAGCCGGTGCCCGCCGACGACGAGGCCGACGACGAGGCCGACGCCGAGCCGACGAGCCGGGCGGCCTGACCCGGACGGTCGGTCAGAGCTTGCGCAGCCGCACCCGCTGCACGGAGTGGTCCGACCCCTTGGTGAGCACGAGGGTGGCGCGCCCACGGGTGGGGAGCACGTTGTGCTCCAGGTTCGGCGCGTTGATCGACTCCCAGATGGACAGCGCCCGCTCCGTCGCCTCGGCGTCGGACAGGTCCGCATAGCGCCGGAAGTACGACTCCGGCCTGCTGAACGCCGTCCGGCGCAGCTGCAGGAAGCGCTCCACGTACCACTGGCGGATGTTGCGCGTGCGGGCGTCGACGTAGATGGAGAAGTCGAAGAAGTCGCTCACGGCCACGGTCGACTCGTCGATCGCGGAGGGCCTCGCCGGCTGCAGCACGTTGAGGCCCTCGACGATGAGCACGTCCGGCTTGCGCACCACCACCTCCTCGCCGGGCACGATGTCGTAGACGACGTGCGAGTACACAGGGGCGCGCACCTCGGCCTGCCCCGCCTTCACGCGCGACAGGAACCGGATGAGGGCCCGCCGGTCGTAGGACTCGGGGAAGCCCTTGCGATCCATGATGCCGCGCCGCTGCAGCTCCGCGTTCGGGTACAGGAAGCCGTCGGTCGTGATCAGCTCGACGTGCGGGGTGTCCGGCCAGCGCGCCATCATCTCGCGCAGGATGCGCGCCGTCGTCGACTTGCCCACGGCGACCGACCCCGCGACGCCGATGACGTACGGGGTGCGGGGCGGCTCCTCGTGCAGGAACGTCGACGTGGCGCGGTGCAGGCCCGCGCTCGCCGCCACGTACAGGTTGAGCAGCCGCGACAGCGGGCGGAAGACGGCGTCCACCTCCGCGAGGTCGATCGGGTCGCCCAGGCCGCGCAGCCGCTCGACGTCGGCGTCCGTCAGCGGCAGCGGCGTCGACGCCGACAGGCGGCTCCACGCCGCGCGGTCGAGGTCGACGTACGGGGACGCCGGCGCGAGGCGCGTGAGGTGTTCGCCCAGGGGTGAGGGAGCCGCGCCGGAAGCGGGGCTCGGCGTCGTGCCGGGTGCGGTGTCGGGGGACTGCGGTGCCACCTGCACGATTCTGCCCGAGCAACGGGTTCGACCTGCAAATCGGGCGACGCGGCACGTCCGCGCCGATAGGCTCGCCGCCCGGTGCGCCGCGGGCGGCGCGGTGCCGGCAGGGAGGAGCGCCGAGGCGATGAGCGACGGGTCCGAGCGGTTCGCCGACGGGCAGACGGCGCTGGTCGTCGTGGTGCCCGAGGCCGAGCCCGTGGTCGGCGGGCTGCGGAGCGACCTCGACGTGGCCGCCGCGTACGGCGTGCCCGCGCACGTCACCGTGCTGTTCCCCTTCCTGCCCGTCGCGGCCCTCGACGCCGCCGTGCTCGACGCCCTGCGCGACGTCGTGGGGGCCCACCCCGCGTTCGACGCGACGTTCGCCGGGTGCGGTCGCTTCCCCGGCGTGCTGTACCTCGTCCCGGGGCCGGGCCCCGCGTGGCGGGCGCTGCTCGCCGCGGTGGCCGCGCGGTTCCCCGGGGCCCCGCCGTACGGCGGAGCGTTCGACGACGTCGTCCCGCACCTCACCGTGGCGGACGGCCAGGAGCCCGAGGTCCTCGACGAGGCCGAGGCCGCGGTGGCGCCCCGCCTGCCGGTCCGGACGACGGTGCGCGAGGTCTCGCTGCTGGTGTTCGACGGCGAGCGCTGGCGGCGGCGGGCGGCCTTCCCCCTGGCTCCCGACGCCGGGGCCGAGGGAACCTGACGGCGCGCGGTCGTCGTCCCTAGGGTGGGGGGCGTGGAACTCACGGAGCTGGGCGACGAGGTCGAGATCATCTCGCGGGTGTACGAGCGGCGTTTCGGCGTCGCGCGCACCGACGACTGGCTGGTGCTCAAGCTGCACGAGGAGGTCGGGGAGCTCACGCAGGCGTACCTCGCGCGGTCCGGCAGGTCGCGCGACCGCGGGGCGGGTGCCGGCGAGGTGGACGCGGCGTTCCGTGCCGAGCTCGCCGACGTGCTCGCGCAGGTGCTGCTCGTCGCGCGCCGGTTCGACGTCGACCTCGAGGCGGAGATCGACCGCAAGTGGTTCCGGTGGCGGCACCTGGTGGAGCCGGCGGACGAGGCCGGGGTCCGCCCGGAGGTCTGACGCCCGGCCCTTCGCGGTCCTAGTCGCCCGACGCCGCCTCCTCGACCCGGTCGAGCCACTCGCCCACGAGGGCGTCGAACAGCGCGGGCTGCTCGATCTGCAGGTTGTGGCCGGCGCGGTCCAGCACGGCGAACGTCGCGCGCGGGTAGTGCTCGAGGACCCGCCAGGCGTCGCGGTAGCCGGTCGAGGAGTCCTGACGGCCGGTGAGGATCAGCGTCGGGCCGTCGTAGGGCCGCTGCTCGACCGGGAAGGTGCCGGCGTAGCGGGCCCCGACCCGTGCGACGGTCGCCGGGTCGGCGGCCTCCAGCCCGGGCGTCACCTCGGCCAGCGTGCGCCGCCAGGTCTCCGACGTCTGGACGACGCCGACGTCGTCGGCGTCGAGCGCCGCCGCGCCGACCTCCCGCAGCAGCGCGTCGTCGCGGACCCGCACGCGGTGCGGCGGGACGTCGCGCCGGTCGTGCTCCGGCACGATCAGGGGGCACAGGAGCGCGAGCCCGTGGACGCGCTCCGGCTCCGCGGCCACCAGGCCCCGCGCCAGGTAGCCTCCGTACGACTCGCCCACCACGACGTACGGGCCGGGGACGAGACGGTCGATCGCCTCCCGCACGACCGCGAGGACGTCGTCCGTGCTCGCCACGCCCGACGGCGGGCTCGCGCCCATCCCCGGGAGGTCCAGGTAGACGCGGCGCCAGCGCGGGCGCCCGTCGAGGGCGGACTCGAACGGCGTCAGCATGAGGCGGTGGTCCACGGGGAACCCGTGCAGCAGCACCATGGTGGGCGTGCCGGGCGCCGCGGGCGCGCCGCGCTCGACATGGTGCAGGGGTGCGGGGCGGTCGGGCATGGCGGGCACGCTAGGTCCCGGCACCGACACCGTCGTCCTGACACCGTCGCCCCTGACGCCGACGGACCTAGGCTGGGGGCCATGATCATCGGCGTGGGCATCGACGTGGTGGACGTCGCCCGGTTCATGGCGACGGTGGAGCGGGTGCCGCGCCTGCGCGAGAAGCTCTTCACCGAGGCCGAGCGCGACCTGCCGGCGTCGTCCCTCGCGGCGCGCTTCGCGGCCAAGGAGGCCATCGCCAAGGCGCTCGGGGCCCCGGGGGACCTGCACTGGCACGACGCGACGGTGCACCGCACCGTCGGCGGACCGCCCGAGGTCGAGCTGCGCGGCACCGTCCAGGCCCGCGCCGACGAGCTGGGCGTGAAGGCCTGGCACCTGTCCATCTCCCACGACGCCGGCATCGCGTCCGCGATGGTCGTGGCGGAGGGCTGACCGCCCCTCAGGCGGCGGAGCGCCACCAGTCGAACGCGACCGGCAGCGCGGTGAGCACGCTGACGTGGCCGTCCCGCGGGCGCAGCCACAGCTCCGCGGCGGGCAGGCCCTCGACCAGCAGGTCGGCGTGGTGCCGGGGCACCACCCGGTCGGCGCCACCCTGCACGACCAGGGCCGGCGCCGTGACGTCGCCGAGCGTCACGCCCCACGGCCGCACGAACGCGAGGTCGTCGTCGACCAGCCCGCCCGGCCACGCCTCGCCGGACCGGGAGGCGTCGGCGCCGAGCGACGCCCACGTCCCCGCGAGCGTCGCGTAGTCGTCGGCCGTGAAGCTCGACCCGTCGAACTCCGCGGTCTCGGCGTGCCGCTGGCGGGCGGACGGGCCGTCGAGAGCCGAGCGCAGGCCTCCGTCGTCGGCCATCCCGGCGAACCAGAGGCCGTCGCGGCCGGGGCCGGGGTACGGCGCGATGCCCGCAAGGGTGACCACGCCGGACACCACGTCGGGCCGGAGCGCGGCGAGGGCCAGGGCGTGCGGGGCACCGCCCGAGGCGCCGACGGCGAGGCACCGGTCCACGCCGAGGGCGTCCAGGGCGTACGCCACGTCCGACGCCGCCTCCGCGACGGTTCGTCCGGGCCGACGGGTGGACCCGCCGTACCCGGCGCGGGCCGCGGAGACCGCCCGCAGCCCGCGCGCCCGGGCGGCGGCGACGACCGGGGGCAGCAGCTCGCCGGACTGCGGCGAGCCGTGGTGCCAGACGACGGCGTCGGCGGCCGGCGGGCCGTCGTCGTGCACGACGAGCCGCCGGCCGTCGGGGAGGTCGAGCTCGTGCCGCGAGCCCACGTCTCAGTCCTGCAGGGCGGGGATGACCTGCCGCTGGAACAGCTCGATCTGGTCGCGGTCGCCGGCAGCGTTGGGGAAGTACGTGATGGCGTACGTCATGCCGAGGTCGCGCAGCGCCGCGAGCTTCTCGACGACCTGCTCGGGCGTGCCGACGACAGGGCTGTTGCGCCAGTTCGCGATCTCCTGCTCGCCGCGCTCGCCGGGAGCGTGCTTGCGGAAGTGCGACTCGATCCAGGCGAAGCGGTCGTCCACCTCCGCCTGGTTCTCCCCGATGACCACGTTGTAGTCGGACGAGCGGGTGATCTCCCCGAAGTCACGACCGACGTCGCGGCAGTGCTGCTCGAGGATCGACGACTTGTGGGCGAAGCCCTCGGGCGAGCCGTCGAAGTTCGTGTACTGCGCGAACCGCGCGGCGATGCGCAGCGTCTTCTTCTCGCCGCCGCCCGCCACCCACAGCGGGATGCTCGGCACCTCGGCGCCGCCGTCGCCCACCGGGAGCCGCTGCAGCGGCTGCGGGTAGCACAGCGCGCCGTCCACCTGGTAGCGCTCGCCGTCGAACTTTCCGGACGACCCGGTGCGCCACATCTGGGTGATGATCTGCAGCCCCTCGTCCAGGGCGCGCAGGCGCTCGCCCGCGCGGGGGAAGCCGTACCCGTAGGCGCGCCACTCGTGCTCGTACCAGCCGGCGCCGATGCCGAGCTGGGCGCGGCCGCCGGAGATCGCGTCCACCGTCGAGGCGACCTTCGCCAGGTAGGCGGGGTTGCGGTACGACATGCACGTGCACATCTGGCCCAGCTTCACGCGCTGGGACGCCGCCGCGAACGCCGCCATCAGCGTCCACGCCTCGTGCGTCGCCTCGGTGCTGGGGATCGGAACCGTATGAAAATGGTCATACACCCAGACCGAGTCCCAGGCCCAGGGGCCGCCGGGGATCGGCTCGCCGGCCGCGGCGTTGTCGGCGTAGTGGAGCAGGGACAGCATCGTCTCCCAGTGCTGCTCCGGGGGGACGTCGGTGAGCGAGTGGCGCCAGCCCTGCGGGATGAAGAGTCCGAATCGCATGGGCCCGAGCCTATGCCCGGACCTGCGGCGACGCTGCGGGGCACGGCGGCGCGCGGGAGGATGCGTCCCATGATCTCCGCCTGGTCCGCCGCCGACGTCCGCGCCGCCGAGGAGCCGCTGCTCGCGGCGGGGGCACCCCTGATGGAGCGGGCGTCATTCGCGCTCGCGACGCACGTGCTGCGCGACGTCGCCGCGCGCCGGGGCCCGGTGCGGGGCGCGCGCGTCGTGGTGCTCGCGGGGGCGGGCAACAACGGCGGCGATGCGCTGCACGCCGGCGCGGTGCTCGCCCGGCGCGGCCTGGCGGTGACCGCGGTACTGGTCGCCGAGCGGTTCCACGCCGACGGCCGGGCGGCGCTGGAGCGCGCGGGCGGCCGGGTCGTGGAGCTGTTCGCGTCGCCCGGGGCCCTCGCCCCGGTGGTCGACGCCGCCGCCCGCGCCGACGTCGTCCTCGACGGCCTGGTCGGGATCGGCGGGCACGGCCCCCTGCGGGGCCTCGCCGCGGACGTGGCGGATGCGCTGGCCGCCGGCCCGCGGCCGTGGGTGGTGGCGGTGGACGTGCCGTCCGGCATCGGGGTGGACGACGGCGCGGTGGCCGGCCCGGTCCTGCCGGCGGACCGCACCGTGACGTTCGGCGCGGCCAAGCCGGGCCTGCTGCTGCCGCCGGCGGCGGGGCTCGCGGGCGACGTGAGCGTGGTCGACATCGGCCTGGACCTCGCCGGCCCGCCGGCCGTGCGGCGGCTGGGGACCGCCGACGTCGCGGCGTCGTGGCCGGTGCCCGGCCCCGCGGACCACAAGTACACGCGCGGCGTGGTCGGCGTCGTCGCGGGCACGGCGACGTATCCCGGCGCGGCCGTGCTCACCACGACCGCGGCGGTGCGCACCGGCGCCGGGATGGTGCGCTACCGCGGCTCCGAGGCGGTCGGTCGTGCGGTGCTGGCCGCGCGGCCCGAGGTCGTCACCGCGCCCGGCCGCGTGCAGTCGTGGGTGGTGGGGCCAGGAGTCCCCGGCGGGCCGGAGGCCGCCCACGAGGGGGAGGCCGACGGTCTCGACGACGGCCAGCACGAGCGGGGGCGGGCGGGCCTCGCGGCGGCGGCCGGGCGGCTCGCCGGGACGGCGGGAGGCCCCGTGCCCGCGGTCGTCGACGCCGGCGGGCTGGGCCTGCTCGACGAGCGCGTCCCGGCGTGGTTCGTGCTCACCCCGCACGCGGGCGAGCTGACGGCGCTGCTGCGCTCGCGCGGCGAGGACGTGCGCCGGCCCGACGTCGAGGCCGAGCCGCTGCGGTGGACGCGCAGGGCGCACGAGCTCACCGGCGCGACGGTGCTGCTCAAGGGCGGTGTGACCGTCGTCGTCGGCCCGGGCGGCGCGTGGGCGCAGGCCGACGGTCCCGGCTGGCTGGCCACCGCCGGCGCGGGCGACGTGCTCGCCGGAGTGCTCGGCGCGATGCTCGCGGCGCGCTCGCGCGACGTCGTCGAGGACCCGGCGCTCGCGGCCGAGGTCGCGGCCGCGGCCGCGCTGGTGCACGGCCGCGCCGCCCACCGCGCCGTCCCGGGCGGGCCCGTGGCGGCGCTCGACGTCGCGACGGCGGTGCCCGGCGAGGTCGCCGCGCTGCTGGGGGCTCGATAGCCGGCCGCGACGGGCCCGGGCTACCTGGGCAGCGCCTTCTCGACGAGGCCGACGATCTCGGGGGAGTCGGGGACGGTCTGCGGGGAGAACCGGTGCACGTCGCCGCCGGGCAGCACGACGAACTTCTCGAAGTTCCACCGGATGCGGCCGTCGTGCCCGCCGGCGTCGGCCGTCTTCTTCAGCTCGGCGTACAGCGGGTGCGTGTGCCGGCCGTTCACGCGGATCCTGGAGACCACGGGGAACGTGACGCCGTAGGTGGTGGAGCAGAACTCGGCGATCTTCTCGTCGCTGGAGAGCTCCTGGAGGAACTGGTTGGACGGGAAGCCGATCACGGTGAAGCCGCGGTCGGCGTACGTCTTCTGCAGCTGCTCGAGCGCCTCGTACTGCGGGGTGAGCCCGCAGCGCGAGGCGACGTTGACCACCAGCACGACGTCGTCGCGGTGCTCCGCGAGCGTCGTCGTCGTGCCGTCCATGCTCTCGAACGGGATGTCGTAGAGGCTCATACGGGCCATCATGCCGCGCGCGACAATGGTCCGGTGCCACCCGGATCGCGCGAACACCGCCCGCGCAAGCACGTCCCGCCCCTGCCCGTGCGGGACGGCCTCAACCCCACGCGCCTGGTGCTGCCCCACGACGCGGCCGCCGTCGCCCGCTACGCGACGGCGGCGCAGTACCTGCTGGAGCGCTTCGGCCACGACGTCGCCGACGCCGCCCGGCTGCGGGAGAAGCTCGCCGCGGGCGAGGTGGTGACGGGCGCGGGCGCCGTCGTCGACCACACCACCCCGTACGAGCCGCGCGGCTTCCTCTACCTGTACCGCGACCCGCCCGCCGACGAGCCCGAGGTGCCGGCCCTCGGAGAGATCGAGGTGCTGCACCGCGACGACGACCTCCTGGTGGTCGACAAGCCGCACCTCGTCGCGACGATGCCGCGCGGGCGGTGGGTGACCCGCACGGTCCTCGTGCACCTGCGCGCGACGCTCGACCTGCCCGGGCTGGTGCCCGCGCACCGGCTCGACCGGCCCACCGCCGGCGTGCTGGTGCTCACCGTGCGGCCCGAGGTGCGCGGCGCGTACCAGACGGCGTTCCAGGACCGCGCGGTGCGGAAGGTCTACGAGGCGGTCGCGCCCCTGCCGGCGCCCGGGTCGGTGCTGGAGTCGGAGCTGGACCGGGAGGGCACGACGACGGTCCGCTCGCGCATCGTCAAGCACCGGGGCGTGGTGCGCGCCCAGGAGGAGCCGGGGGAGCCGAACGCCGAGTCACGGGTGACGCTCGTCGCGCGCGACGACGCCCGCGGCCTCGGGCTCTACCGGCTCGAGCCGCGCACCGGCAAGACGCACCAGCTCCGCCTGCACATGGCTTCGCTCGGGCTGCCGCTGCTGCACGACCCGTTCTGGCCGGTGCTGCGCGAGGACGCGCCCGACGACCCGGACCGGCCGCTGCAGCTGCTCGCCCGCTCGCTGGCGTTCGTCGACCCCCTCAGCGGCGAGCCCCGGGAGTTCCGCTCCCGGCGTCGTCTCGCGGCGTGGCCGGGCGATGGCAGGGGCGACGGCGGGGGAGACGGCCCGCGGTGAGAGAATCGATGACCGTGAGCACCGAGGTCCCGTCCGAGGTCCCGACCGACACCGTCCCCGCCGCGCCGGCCGACCTGCCGCATGCCGACAACGTCCCCGACGACTTCCCCGACCATGCGCTGGCGCGCGCCGTCGTCGACCTGTCCGCCGTGCGCGACAACGTGCGAGCCCTGGCCGGGCACGCGCCGGGCGCGGCGGTGATGGCGGTGGTGAAGGCCGACGGGTACGGGCACGGGATGCTGCCCGTGGCCCGGGCGGCGCTCGCGGGCGGTGCGACGTGGCTCGGGACGGCGGTGCCCGCCGAGGCGCTCGCGCTGCGCGCCGGCGGCGTGACGGCCGCGGACGCGCGCGTGCTCACCTGGCTCGCGACGCCGGGGGCGCCGTTCGACCGGCTGGTGGCCGCGGGCGTGGACGTCGGGGTCGCGGCCCCGTGGGCGCTCGACGAGGTGGCCGCGGGGGCGCGAGCCGCGGGCGAACCGGCGCGGGTGCACCTCAAGGTCGACACCGGCCTCGGCCGCAGCGGGATCATGCCCGCCGACCTGCCGGACGTCGTGCGCCGGGCGGCCGCGCTCAAGGCCGAGGGCGTGCTGCGGGTCGTGGGCGTGATGTCGCACCTGGCGTGCGCGGACGAGCCGGGGCACCCGTCGATCGCGCTCCAGGCGGCGGCGTTCGACGCCGCGGTGGCCGTCGTCGAGGCCTCCGGCGCGGCGCTCGAGGTGCGGCACCTCGCGAACTCGGCCGCCGTACTCACGGACCCCCGGCTGCACTACGACCTCGTCCGCCCCGGCATCGCGGTCTACGGGCACTCGCCCGTGCCGCAGCTCGCCGCGCCCGGCGACCACGGGCTGCGCGGCGCGATGACGCTCCAGGCCAGGCTCGCCACGGTCAAGGACGTGCCGGCCGGGCACGGGGTGTCGTACGGGCACCACTACACGACGCCGCGCGACACCCGGCTGGGGGTCGTGCCGCTGGGCTACGCGGACGGCATCCAGCGGCACGCGTCGGGCGGCAGCCTCGGTGTCGGCGGGCCGGTGGGCGTCGGGAGCGGGGAGTCCGCCCGGGTGCTGCGCGTGGCCGGGCGGGTGTGCATGGACCAGTTCGTGCTCGACCTCGGACCCGACGCGACCGAGCACGCCGGCGACGTCGTCACGCTGTTCGGCGCGTCCGACGGCGTGGAGCGCGGCGCCGCACGTGGCGTCACGCTGCCGAACGCCGAGGACTGGGCCCGCGCGGCGGGCACCATCAGCTACGAGATCGTCACGGGCATCGGGGCGCGCGCGGTGCGCGTGTACACGGGCCTGGACGCGACCGACACGGAGACCTGGAAGGAAGTGCAGCGGTGAGCGACGTCGTCGTGCGGACCGAGACGGACCTGCCGGACGCGGAGGCGACCCGCGCGCTGGGGGCCGCCCTGGCCGGGGTGCTCAGGGCGGGCGACCTGGTGATCCTCACGGGGGACCTGGGGGCGGGGAAGACGACGCTCACCCAGGGCCTGGGGGCCGCGCTGGGCATCCGGGGCCAGGTGGCGTCGCCCACGTTCATCGTGGCGCGCGAGCATCCGCCGCTGCCGCGCGAGGACGGCTCCCGTGGCCCGGCGCTGGTGCACGTGGACGCCTACCGGCTCGGCGGCCTGGGCGAGCTCGACGCGCTCGACCTGGACTCGTCGCTCGACGAGTCCGTCACCGTCGTCGAGTGGGGACGCGGGCTGGCCGAGGCGCTCACCGACGACCGGCTCGAGATCGACCTGGAGCGCCCACGCGGCACCGCGGCCTCCGCCGACGGCGACGACGGTGACGCCGCCGACGACGACGAGGAGGACGACCCCGGCGCCGGGACGCGCCACGCGACGCTGCGCGGCGTCGGCCCCCGCTGGGCCGACGTCGACCTGGCCGCCCTCACCGCGCGCTGACCCCGCCGGAGGGATCCAGCACGGACGGCGACTCCCCCGGCCGGGCCGCGGGAAACGTAGGCTGAGGCCGTGGCAGTTCTCGCATTGGACACCTCCGCAGCCGTCTCCGTCGCGCTCGTCGACCCCGGCGGCGCCCGGCTCGCCGCGCGCTCGGCCGACGAGCGCCGCCGGCACGCCGAGTCGCTGGCCCCGCTCGTCGACGCGGTGCTCGCCGACGCCGGCCTGGACCGCACGGACCTCACGGCCGTCGCCGTGGGCACCGGGCCCGCGCCCTTCACCGGCCTGCGCGTGGGACTGGTCACGGCGCGCACGCTGGCCCTGGCCCTGGGGATCGACGTGCTCGGCGTGCCGAGCGTCGACGCGGTCGCGGTACAGGCGGTCGCCGACCTGGGGCTGACGCCGGGCGACGAGGTGCTCGTCGCGACCGACGCCCGCCGCAAGGAGGTCTACTGGGCGCACTACCGCGTCGTCGCGCACGAGGGCCCGCACGGGGTCCCCGTCGTCGAGACCCTGGCCGGCCCGGGGGTGGACAAGGCCGCCGACGTCGCCGCGCGGCTCGCGGACGCGCCCGCCGACGGCGGCCGCCTGGTCGTCGTGGGGGAGGGCGCCACCCTGTACCCGGAGCACCTGCCCGCCGACGAGGACGCCCCGCTCGTCCCGGACGCCGCGGTGCTGGCACGGCTCGCGCTCGCCCGCCGCGCCGCCGGCGAGGAGCTGCCCACCGAGCCGCTGTACCTGCGCCGTCCCGACGTGCAGGAGCCCGCGCCGGCACGTCTCGTGCCCGCCACCGGGAGCCCGGCATGACCACCGAGCAGCCGACCACCGAGCCGGTCGCCGACGGGCCCGAGCGGCCCGCGCAGGAGGGGCTGCCCCGCACCGTGCAGCAGGTGTACGCGCCGTCGTGCCGGCTGCGCCCGCTGGCCAGCGCGGACTTCGACCGGGTGCTCCAGCTCGAGCGGGTGCTGTTCGGCGCGGGGGCGTGGACGTACGGGATGCTCGCCGACGAGCTGGCCGCCCTCGGCCGCTGGTACGTCGTCGCCGAGCCGGCGGGGCCGGACGCGGTCGCGGTGTACGGGGTCGGGCCGAAGCCGGTGGTCGGGTACGCCGGGCTGTGGTTCGACGGCGACGTCGCGCAGGTCATGACGATCGGTGTGGACCCGCACTACCAGCGGCACGGCGTGGGGCGCGCCCTGATGGAGGCGCTCGTCGAGCGCGCGCGCAAGCTCCGCGCGGAGGCCGTCCTGCTCGAGGTGCGCGTCGACAACGAGCCGGCGCTCGCGCTCTACGAGCGGCACGGCTTCGAGCGGATCGGGCTGCGCAAGAGGTACTACCAGCCGGAGGACAAGGACGCGTACACGATGCGCCTCGACCTGCGCGACCCGCACGCGCGACGAGGGGCGGCGTCGTGACCCGCGAGGACACGCCGCGCTCGCGGGTGCTGGTCTCGGTCGCGGAGCTCGCGGCGGACCTGCGGCTCAGCGCCGGGCCCGACCCCGCGGACGGCGCGCCGGTGCTGCTCGACGTGCGCTGGGCGCTGGGCATGACGGACGGCCGTGAGCGCTACCTCGAGGGCCACCTGCCCGACGCCGTCTACGTGGACCTGGAGTCCGAGCTCGCCGCGGAGGCGTCGCCGGAGGAGGGGCGCCACCCGCTGCCCTCGGCGTCCTCGTTCCAGCGCAGCGCGCGGGCGTGGGGGCTGCGGACCACGTCGCGCGTCGTCGTGTACGACACCGTGGGTGGCACGTCCGCGGCGCGGGCGTGGTGGTTGCTGCGCTTCTTCGGCGTGGACGACGTGCGCATCCTCGACGGCGGGCTGCCCGCCTGGGTGCGTGCGGGTCTGGCGCTGGAGAGCGGCGACGTCGTCCACGCGCCCGGCGACCTCGTCGTGCGTCCGGGGCACCTGCCGGTGCTCGACGCCGACGACGCGGCGGAGCTGGCCGAGACCGGGACCCTGCTGGACGCGCGGGCCGCCGAGCGGTACCGGGGCGAGACCGAGCCGGTGGACCCGCGGGCGGGCCACGTGCCCGGCGCCGTGAGCGCGCCGACCGCGGAGAACCTGCGCGAGGACGGCACGTTCCTCGACGAGGAGGCGCTCCAGGGCCGGTTCGCCGACCTGGGCCTGAGCGCGACCGACGAGGGCGACGACGCCGTGCTCGCCGTCGGCGTCTACTGCGGGTCGGGCGTGACGGCGTCGCACGAGATCGCCGCGCTGGCGTGCGCGGGCATCCCTGCCGCCCTGTACCCGGGCTCCTGGTCGCAGTGGTCGAACGACCCGTCGCGCCCGGTGGCCACGGGCGGGCGGCCCTAGCGTCGTCGTCCTTCCCGGTGCTCCCCGGGAGCCGTGTTAGCGTCGCATGTATACCGATCTGTATATACGGGAGGTCGAGCGATGAGCACGCCCGAGACGATGCACGCGGTCAGGATCCACCGGCACGGGGGCCCGGAGGTCCTTCAGGTGGAAGAGGTCGCCGTCCCGGCGCCCGGACCGGGAGAAGCCCTGGTCCGTGTGACCGCGGTGGCGCTGAACAACACCGACCTGTGGACCCGGGAGGGCGCCTACGGCAGGCCGGGCGACCCGACGGCCCTGTCGGGCTGGCGCGGCCCCGTCGACTTCCCGCGGACGCAGGGAGCAGACGTGGCGGGGCAGGTGGTGGCCGTCGGCGCCGGGTCGGACCCGGGCCTCGTCGGGCGTCGGGTCGTGGTCGACCCGGCGAGCTACGACGCTGCCGGCCGGGACGCCCACCCGGTGGGCCTCATGGGCAGCGAACGGGACGGCGGGTACGCCCGGTACGTGACGGCGCCCGCCGACCAGGTGCACGACATGACGGGATCGCCCCTCACGGACGACCAGCTCGCGACCCTGCCCACCGCCTACGGCACCGCGCTCGGCATGATCGAGCGCGGCGGGCTGCGGGAGGGCGAGACCGCGCTGGTCACGGGGGCCTCCGGCGGCGTCGGGCTCGCGCTCGTCCAGCTCGCCCGCGCCCGCGGGGCGCGCGTGCTCGCCGTCAGCAGCGGCACGAAGATCGACTCGGTGCGGGAGGCGGGCGCGCACGTCGTCGTGGACCGGGCGCAGGACGTCGTCGAGCAGGTCCGCGCCGCGGCCCCGGACGGCGTCGACGTCGCCCTCGACGTGGTCGCGGGCGACCTGCTGGGCGACGGTCTGCCGCTGCTGCGCGAGGGCGGCCGGTGGGTCGTCGCCGGGGCGCTCGGCGGGCACGAGGTGGCGTTCGACGTCCGCCGGCTGTACCTCCACAACGCCCAGGTCGTCGGTTCGTCGATGCACACGCGCGCGCACTTCGACCTGCTCATGGGCCTGGCGCGCGACGGCGCGATCGAGCCCGTGGTCGCAGCGACGTTCCCGCTGGAGCAGGCCGCGCGGGCGCAGGAGGAGCTGGCCCGCCGGGCGCACGTCGGGAAGATCGTGCTGCACCCGTAGGCGCGAGCCGGACGACGAACGGCCCGGTCCCCTGAGGGGCCGGGCCGTTCGTGCGTCATGGGTCGCGGTCAGAGGACCTGCGCGACCTCGTCGAAGGAGAGGCGCGGGCCGCGCGGGTAGGGCGAGCCCTCGCCCTCGGCGTGCCCGACGTTGATGACGAGGAACGACTTCCAGCCGGACTCGGCGAAGAACTCGGTGTCGACGCCGTCGAAGTCCATGCCGTTCATCGGGCCGGCGGCGAGACCGGCGGCCCGCAGGCCCACGATGAGGTACCCGGCCTGGATGAGGGCGTTGTTGCGGGCCATCTGCTCGCGGACCTCCGCGGCGGGCTCCAGCTGCTCCTTCATGCCCGGGTAGGCGGGGAAGAGGGTGTCGAGGTGCTGGTGGAAGGCCGGGTCCGCGGCCAGCACCAGGGAGACCGGCGCGCCGGCGACGCGGTCCTTGTTGCCGTCGCCCATGTGGGCCACGAGGCGCTCGCGGGCGTCGCCCGAGCGCAGCACCAGCACGCGCAGCGGCAGCGTGTTCATCGCCGTCGGCCCGAACTTCGCCAGGTCCCAGGCGGAGGTGAGCTGCTCGTCGGTGACGGGCTCGTCGGTGAAGAGCGAGGTGGTGCGGGCGGCGCGGAACAGGAGGTCCGCCACGTCGTCGCCGACGGCGAGGGACGTGGAGGGGTGCGTGAGGGTCTCGGTCATGATTGCCGGAACACATAGATGCAGACGCATGATTCCGGCTCCGGCCGTGACGTGCCCCACAGGGGTCACAACGCCGTGAGCGGCTCGAAGTCGAACCCGTCGGCGCGTGCGAGGTAGAGCCGCTGCTCGGCGTGGTTGCCGTGGAACCGGACGAGGCCGCGCGGCCCCTCGTACGCGAGCCCGTCGACGGAGCGGTCGGTCGCGGCGACGGCGGCGCTTCCCGCCCGCTCGACGATCGACCGCAGCGCGAGGATCCCCTCGTAGCAGGCCTCCGCGGCGGCGCCGATCGCGGGCGCGTGCAGCCCGTGGTGCGCGGTGTAGCGGCCCACGAGGTCGAGGGCCTCGCCGGTCGCGAGGCTGCGGAACCAGCCGCCGGCCGAGTACAGGTTCGCCGTCGCGCCCGCGCCGCTGCCCATGAGCATGTTCTCCTCCATGAGGGTGCTGAGCCGCACCACCCGCTCGTGCAGGCCGCGTCGGGCGAACAGGCGGTTGAACCGCACCCCGTTCTGCCCCACCATCAGCAGCAGCACGCCCTCGGCGCCCGAGCGCTCCACCTCCTCGAGCGTGGCCGCCAGCTGCGCATGGCTCGCCCCCTGCTCCGGCAGGAAGCGCGCGCCCGCGAACCCCGCGCCGAGCCCGGCCAGCCGGGGCGCCAGCGCCGCGTACGTGCCCCGGGGCCAGGCGTAGTCGTCCCCGACGACGAACCACCGGCGCGTGCCCGCCTCGGCCCGCAGGCGCTCGATCGCGGGGAAGAGCTGCGCCGACGGCACCTCCCCGGTGACGTAGAGCCCGGGGCGCGTCTCCGCGCCCTCGTACGCCGCCGGGTAGACGTAGGGGACGCGGCGCTGCACGAGGGGGACGACGGCGCGCCGCACCGCCGACGTGTGCCAGCCCGTGAGCGCGTGCAGGCGCCCGCCGTCGAGCGCCGCCCCGAGGCGCCGGCGGAGCCGGTCGACCGGCTGGCCGGCGTCGAGCAGCTCGGCGCGCACCGGGCGACCGAGGATGCCGCCCGCGGCGTTGAGCTCGGCGATCGCGAGCTCCGTGACGGCCTGGCACGAGGGGCCGTAGATCCCGCCCGGCCCCTGGAAGTGCAGCAGGACGCCGACGACGAAGTCCGACATGACGTCCCGTCCGCGCGAGGGACCCTGGTCCGGGCCCCGGCCTGTGATGGCCGGTAGTGTACGAGGGCGAGGGAAGGCGGGTCAGCATGCGGACGTCGACGCGGTCGGAGAGCCCCACGGCGAGCCTCGGTGCGCACGCGTCCGGGGCGGGTCCCGCGGCCGAGCTGCGGGGCTCCGTGGTGGCCGGGCGACGCGCCGCGCGTCGCGCGTCCGACGCCCTCGCACCGGCGGGCTGCACCCTCGACGAGTGGCTCGTGCTGGACGCGCTGCGGCGCCGTCCGGGCGCGACGATGTCCGAGCTGCGCGCCGCCACGGTCATGGACAAGGCGACCCTCGGGCGCCGCGTGGACGCGCTCGTCACCCGCGCGCTGGTGTACCGCGAGGTGGACGCCTTCGACCGTCGCGTCGTCCGCGTCCACCTGTCGTCCCGGGGGCGGGACGTGCTGTCAGGCCTCGACGCGCGGCTGGCGGAGGCGGAGCAGGGCGACCAGCCACGCGAGCAGTAGCACCCCGGCGAGCACCAGGCCGTACGGCTCGAGGCCGACCGACGCGCCCGGCACCCCGGCGAGCGCGGGCACGTGCTCCGCGGCCACCTGCAGCAGGGTCACGCCTCCGATGCCCACCGCGGCCGCCGCGGAGACGCCGGTGACCAGCACGTCGTAGCGCAGGCGGCCCCGCCCCGCGCCGACGCCTGCCTGGGCGTACGCGCGCCGGGCGGCGGAGCCCTGCACGGAGTCGAGCAGCGACATCCCCGCGGCGAACAGCACCGCCAGCGGCAGCGGCGCGTACCAGGGCACCTGACCGAGGGCCGTCGACGTCGTCATGGCGAGCAGGCCGATCTCCGTGGCCGTGTCGAAGCCGAGCCCGAACACGAGCCCCACGCCGTACATGCGGCCGGGCCGGTCGGTGGCCCAGGCGAACCGGCGCAACGCCCACGAGACCGGGCCGCCCACGGCGTCGAGGTCGTGGTGGTGGTGGCCGGCGCCGCGGAGCGCGCGACGCAGCAGCAGCACGTTCACCACGGCGATCGTCAGCAGGAAGGTGCCCGACACCACGGGCCCCCACACGCCGGTGAACCGGCGCCAGGGCGACGACTCGTCCTCGAGGGCCGGGGCCAGCGCCTGCACGCCGACGGCGAGCAGCAGCGCGGCGCCCACGACCACCGTCGAGTGGCCGAGGGAGAACCACAGGCCTACCCCGCGCGCGTCGCGCCCCTCGCGCACGAGCCGCCGCGTCGTGTTGTCGATCGTGGCGATGTGGTCGGCGTCGAACGCGTGCCGCAGGCCGAGCCCGTACGCCGTGAGGGCCATGACGAGGGTGATCGCGCCGGACCCGCCGTCCAGCGCGAGGGTGGCGGCGAGGCCGCCGATCCCCACGACGTGCAGGGCGGCGACGACGAGGGCGGTCCGGGTCATACGTGCTCCAGACGTGCGACGGGCGGTACGGGCGGCTCCGGGACGTCACGGGCCGGTACGGGATGAGACCGGTGCAACGGGCTGAGATGAGCGGCGGGCCCGAGCCAGCGGGTCAGGGTGCCGCCGCGCTCCAGGCGCAGCGTCACGGCGCCGTCGGCCCCGGGCCCGCCGGCAGCCGTGCCGGCGTCGGCGTCGATACCACCGACGGGGTCGTCGTCGCCCGTGCCGCACAGGTCGGTGACCGTGTCGACCACGCGCGTCCCGCCCAGCACCCCCGGCACGGGACGGTCACCCGCGGCCACGACCTCCTCGACGAGCAGGGGCCCCTCGTCGTCGCGCACGCAGGAGCGCAGCACCACGCGGCCGCCGCGCTCGCCGCCGCGTCCCAGCACGACGGTCTCGCGCAGCCGCAGCCGCGCGCCGGCGCCGAGGACGGCGTCCGTCGACCGGGTCACGTCCGCGCCCGTGGACACGACGAACGGCAGGCCCTCCCAGTCGAGCCGCGCGCCGGCCCCGAGGTGGACCTCGACGTCCCAGCGGCACGGGACGCCCTCGCCGTCGTACGCGACCGTGCCGCCGACGTCGGTGAGGGTCAGCGCGCACCCGTCGGCCACGCGCACCTGCACCGTCACGTGGTCGCCGCCGAGCAGCACCGCCCCGGTCGCGACCAGCGCCACCTCCGCGCGGGCCGCGGCGCGCGCGACGGTCCGCGCGGCGAGCAGGCCGTCCCGGGTGCGCACGCGCACGGGGGCGCCCGGCACGGCGCCCGGGAGGACCTCGACGAGCGTGCGGCGCGCCTCAGTGCGCGTGGGTGTGCGCATGCTCGTGCCCGTGCGACCGGTCGCCGTCGTCATGGCTGTGCAGGACGCCCCCGCCGTCGGGGTCGGCGTGGAAGTGCGGCGCCATCGGGCCGGGGTCCTGCGCCACGTGCTCGCCGCCGCGGAACCGCTCCAGGACGCCCAGGAGCCACGCGCGCAGCGCGGCGACGGAGGCGTCGTCGGTGCGCGACAGCGCGACGACGGCGCGGCCCTCGCGGGCGGCGGACGCGTCGGCGACCATCCGCTCGACGTCCACGCCCACGTACGGCGCGAGGTCGGTCTTGTTGACCACGAGCAGGTCGGCGCGGCCGATGCCGGGCCCGCCCTTGCGCGCGACGTCGCCGCCGCCCGCGACGTCGAGCACGAAGATCTGCGCGTCCACCAGCGCCGGGCTGAACGTGGCGGTGAGGTTGTCGCCGCCCGACTCGATGACCACGAGGTCGAGGGGCGCGAAGTCGCGCTCGAGGTCCTCCGCCGCGAGGAGGTTCGCCGTGACGTCGTCGCGGATGGCGGTGTGCGGGCAGGCGCCGGTCTCGACCGCGCGGATGCGCTCGGGGTCCAGGACGCCCGCGGAGCGCAGGAACCGCGCGTCCTCGTCGGTGTAGATGTCGTTGGTGATGACGCCGATCCGCAGCTCGTCGGCCAGCGCGCGGCACACGGTCGCGATCAGGGAGGACTTGCCGACGCCGACCGGGCCGGCGACGCCCAGGCGCAGGGCACGGGCGGGGGTCGCAGGGGTCGCGGGGGGAGTGGTCTCAGGCACGGAACAACCTCTGGGTCGTGAGGGCGTGGGCCTCGGCCCAGCCCTCGGTCAACGGGGCGCCGGAGGCCGGGATGTCCTCCGGGGTGGCGCACGCCGCGACGCGGAGCACGTGCTCCTCCGCGGCGGCGCACGCGTCCAGGACCCACCTCGCCGGGGCGAGCGGGTCCAACGGCTCGAGCTTGAGCAGGGCCGACGCCGCCGTCTGGGCGTCGTCGTAGACGGTCAGGCGGACGACGTCCGCAGGCGGGAGACCGGCGGCCGCGCAGATCGCGCCGAGCACGACGGCGCGCGGCAGCGCGGTGCCGTGCGGGACGACGTGCCCCGCGCTCTCCCGGCGACGGCTCGCGGCGTCGTGGCGGACGACGAGGCGCACCGCCGCGCTGTCCGGCCACAGCGTGCGCGCGACCCGCAGGTACCCGCGGCCCAGCAGGCGCGACGCGTCCCGCAGGGCGGGGGAGGGCGTCCGCGCCGCCCAGGCGCGCACCACCCCGTCGACCCGGACGTCCGTCGCGTCGACGGCCCCGTCGTCGTCGACCGCGGTCGCGCGGGGCTCGGCGTCGGCAAGCAGCCGCGCGGTGACCACCGCCGTGCCGGCCTCCACGAGGCTCACCGTCGTCGCCCGCCCGACCATCCACGCGGGGACGTCGGCCGGCGGCATCCCGCCGCGCAGCGCCGGCTCCAGGCTCGCGGAGTGCGCGTGCCCGCCGCCGGGCAGGCGGGCGTCCGCGAGCAGCAGCGCGACCGTGGTGGGGTGCGGGGACAGGAACGACATGGGCGGCCCTAGAACATCGAGTAGAGCTGGGCCAGCGGCAGCCGGACCGCGGGCGCGGGCTCCACCAGGTCGCCGTCCACGCGGATCTCGAACGTGTCGGGGCGGATGTCGATCTCCGGCAGCGCGTCGTTGTTGCGCATGTCGGCCTTGGTGACGTCGCGGGTGGGGGCGACGGGGGCCAGGTCGCGGCGCAGGCCGAGCCGCCCGGCCAGGCCGTCCTCGATCGCCGCCGGCGCCACGAACGCGAGCGAGGTGTCCGCGCCGATCGCGTCGCCGAAGGCCGGCCGCTGCAGCACCGGCTGCGGGGTGGGGATGGACGCGTTCGGGTCGCCGAGCGCCGCCCACGCGATGACGCCGCCCTTGATCACGAGCTCGGGCCGGAACCCGAAGAACCGGGGGTCCCACAGCACGAGGTCGGCCAGCTTGCCCGGCTCCACCGAGCCGATGTGGGCGTCGACGCCGTGCGCGACGGCCGGGTTGATCGTGTACTTCGCGACGTACCGGCGGGCGCGCTCGTTGTCCGCCGGCTCGGCGCCCGACAGCGGCCCGCGGCGGTGCTTCATCACGTGCGCCACCTGCCAGGTGCGGGTGATCACCTCGCCGATGCGGCCCATCGCCTGGGCGTCGGAGGAGGTGATGGAGATGGCGCCCAGGTCGTGCAGCACGTCCTCGGCCGCGATCGTGGAGGCCCGGATGCGCGACTCGGCGAACGCCAGGTCCTCGGGGACGGCGGGGTTGAGGTGGTGGCAGACCATGAGCATGTCCAGGTGCTCCGCCACGGTGTTCACGGTGTGGGGGAGGGTCGGGTTGGTCGACCCCGGCAGCACGTGCGGCAGGCTCGCGATCGTGAGGATGTCGGGGGCGTGCCCGCCGCCCGCGCCCTCCACGTGGTACGCGTGGATGCCCCGGCCGTCGATCGCGTCGATCGTGGACTGCACGAACCCGGCCTCGTTGAGCGAGTCGGAGTGCAGCGCCACCTGCAGGCCCCACTCGTCCGCGGCCCGCAGCGCGGCGTCGAGGGCCGCGGGGGTGGAGCCCCAGTCCTCGTGCACCTTGTAGCTCGCCGCCCCGGCCAGGGCCTGCTCGGCCAGGGACGCGGCGCTGACGGTGTTGCCCTTGCCCAGCAGCAGCACGTTGAGCGGCAGGTGGTCCAGCGCCCGCAGCATCGACCGCAGGTGCCAGGCGCCGGGCGTCACGGTGGTGGCCTTCGACCCCTCCGAGGGGCCGGTGCCGCCCCCGGCGACGGTCGTGATGCCGGTGGCCAGCGCCTCGTGCAGCGCCGACGGCGACAGCAGGTGCACGTGCGGGTCGAAGCCGCCGGCGGTGAGGATGCGGCCCTCTCCCGAGATCACGTCCGTGGACGGCCCGATCACCAGGTCGGGGTGCACGCCGTCCGCGACGTCCGGGTTGCCCGCGCGGCCGAGCGCGACGATCCGCCCGCCGCGCAGCCCGACGTCGGCCCGCACCACGCCCCACCAGTCGAGCACGACGACGCCGGTGATCACGGTGTCGGGGGCGCCCTCGGCGTGGGTGCGGGTGGACTGTGCCATCGACTCCCGGATGGACTTGCCGCCGCCGAACACCGCCTCCTCGCCGCCGACCGTGCGGTCCTCGGTGACCTCGATCCACAGGTCGGTGTCGCCGAGGCGCAGCTGGTCGCCGACGGTGGGCCCGTACAGGGCCGCGTAGCGCTCGCGGTCGATCCAGACCATCAGTCCTCCTGCTCCTCGTGCGACTCCGCGGCCTGCGGGGTCGGCACGGCGCCGAGTGCGCCGTCGTCGTGCTTGCCCCGCTGGATGCCCGGCACGCGCCGCGCCCCGCGGATCGTGACCAGGTCGACCTCCCGGCTCACGCCGGGCTCGAACCGCTGCGAGGTGCCGGACGGTACGTCGAGCCGGAACCCGTGCGCGGCGGTGCGGTCGAAGCGGAGCGCGTCGTTCGCGTCGGGCAGGTGCACGTGCGAGCCCACCTGCACCGGCCGGTCGCCGGTGTTCTCCACGACGAGGCGCAGCCGCTCGTGCGGGGGGCGCACGTTGAGCTCGAGGCGGCCGGGGGCGACGCGGGTGGCGCCGGGGCCGGCGGTGGCGTGTGCGGACACGGGTCCTCCAGTCGGGTCGGGGTCAGGGGATCGGGTGGTGCAGCGTGACGAGCTTGCGGCCGTCGGGGAAGGTGGCCTCGACCTGCACGTCGACGAGCATCTCGGGCACGCCGTCCATCACCTGCTCGCGGCCCAGCACCTCGCGCCCGTCCTGCATGAGCGTCGGGACGTCGGCGCCGTCGCGGGCCCGCTCGATCACCCAGCACGACAGCAGGGCGACCGTCTCGGGGTGGTTGAGCCGGACGCCGCGGGCGAGGCGGTCGCGCGCGACCATCCCCGCCACGGCGAGCAGCAGCTTCTCGGTGTCGGCGGGGGTCAGGTGCACGGGTCCTCCTCGGCTCGGACGGCGGCTCGCACGGCGGGTCGGCTCACAGCGCCATCGCCTCGCGGGCGCCGGCGAGGGCGTCGACGCCGCCGCCCGCCCCCCGGTGGGTCACGCGCCCGGACGCCAGCACGGCGTACTCGGCCGCGTGCTCGACGGCGTAGCCGAGGTGCTGCTCGACGAGCAGCGCGGACAGCCCGCCCTCCGACGTCAGCGTGGTGATCGCCGCGTAGATCTCGCTCACGACGTTCGGCTGGATGCCCTCGGCGGGCTCGTCGAGCACCAGCAGCCGAGGGCCGGTGACGAGCGCGCGGGCGATGGCGAGCTGCTGGCGCTGGCCGCCGGACAGCAGCCCCGCCTGACGGCCGAGCAGCTCGCGCAGCGCGGGGAACAGGTCGAGCGCGTCGTCGGTGCGGCGACGGCCGGCGGTCCCGTGGGCGTCCGCGACCACCTGCAGGTTCTCCCGGGCGGTGAGCTGGCCGAAGGACTGTTGGCCCTGCGGCACGTACGCGATCCCCGCGCGCACCCGCCGGTGGGTCGGCCACCGCGTGACGTCGTCGCCGGCCAGGCGCACGGTCCCGGCCCGTGCGGGCAGCAGGCCGAGCACGGCCTTGAGGAGCGTGGTCTTGCCCGCTCCGTTGTGGCCGAGGACGGCGGTCAGCGTGCCGTCCGCGACGGCGAGGTCGACGTCGTGCACGACGGCCGTGCGGCCGTACCCCGTGCTCACGCCGCTCAGCTCGAGCATCATGCGCGTCCCTCCGTGGTCGTGGCGTCGGCCGTGCCTCGGTCTCCGGCCGGGGAACCGAGGTACACCTCGACGACGGCCGGGTCCTGCTGCACCTCGGCCACCGTCCCCTCGGCGAGGACGCGGCCCTGGTGCATGACGGTCACGGAGTCGGCGTACGAGCGCAGGAACTCCATGTCGTGCTCCACGACCACCACGACGCGCTGCGAGCCCACCCGGCGCAGCAGCTCGCCGGTCTCCTCGCGCTCCGCCTGGGTCATGCCCGCGACGGGCTCGTCGAGCAGCAGCAGGTGCGCGTCCTGCACCAGCAGCATCCCGATCTCGAGCCACTGCTTCTGGCCGTGCGCGAGGACGCCGGCCGGGACGTCGCGCAGCGCCGCGAGGCCGACCGTCTCCATCGCCTGCTCGACCGCCTCCGGGACGCCCCGGCGACGGCGCAGCATGGTCGTCGGCCGGCGACGGGCGCCCGCGGCGATGTCGAGGTTCTGCAGCACGGTGAGCTGCTCGAACACGCTCGCGGTCTGGAACGTGCGGCCCACGCCCGCGCGGGCGACGCGGTGCG
Source organism: Isoptericola sp. NPDC056573 (assembly GCF_042793335.1). Taxonomy (NCBI): domain Bacteria; kingdom Bacillati; phylum Actinomycetota; class Actinomycetes; order Micrococcales; family Promicromonosporaceae; genus Isoptericola; species Isoptericola sp. NPDC056573. The sequence continues at coordinate 78,202 of NZ_JBHTUY010000005.1, read as the reverse complement.
TGGCCCTCCCCAGCAGCTCCGTCCCGCCGAACCGGGCCGATCCGGCGGCGGCCCGCACGAGGCCGGTGACGGCGTCGATGAGCGTCGTCTTGCCCGCGCCGTTGGGCCCGATGAGGAACCGCAGGTCGCCCTGGGTGACGGTGAGGTCGACGTCGCGCACGGCGACGAACCCGCCGAACTCGACCCGCAGGCCGCGCACCTCGAGGTAGTCGTGGCGGAACCGGGCGGTGTCGTCCCCCAGCAGCGCGTCGGCGGCGGCGAGGTCGATCTGCTCGGTCTGCTCGCTCATGCGCGGCTCCCTTCGGGCAGGAGGTCGGAGGCCGGGGCGTCGTCCGGCGCGGCCGGAGCGGCCGGCTCCGCCCCGCGGGCGGCGCGACGCCGGCGGCGCAACATCGGCACGACGGACGCCAGGCCGCCGGGCAGGAACGCGACGACCAGGACGAACAGCGCCCCCTGGAGGTAGATCCAGCCGGAGGGGAACTGCTCGGACAGCGACGTCTGCGCCCAGCTCACGGCGACGGACCCGAGGACCGGGCCGAGCAGGGTCGCCCGGCCGCCGATGGCGACGCCGACGAGGAAGGCGATGGACGGCACGACGCCGACGTCGGCGGGGGAGACGATCCCCACGATCGGCACGAAGAGCGCCCCGCCGACGGCCGCCATCACGGCCGCGACCACGTAGACGACGGTCTTCACGGCGGCCGGGTCGTAGCCGAGGAACCGGACCCGGTCCTCCTGGTCGCGGACGGCGACGAGGACCTCGCCGAACCGCGACACCATGAGCTGGCGGGCGACGACGACCATGACGAGCAGCACCCCGGCGGCGATCAGGTAGAGCATCCGCTGGTTGACCGGGTCGGCGAGGTCGTAGCCGAAGAACGACCGGAACCCGTTCAGGCCGTTGGTGCCGCCCGTCGTCTGCTGCTGGCCGATCAGGAGGATGGCGAACGCGGCGGCGAGGGCCTGCGACAGGATCGCGAAGTACGCGCCCCGCACGCGCCGCGTGAAGACGGCCCAGCCGAGGGCCGCGGCGAGCGCGGCGGGCACGAGCACCACCAGGGCGAGGGCGACGACCGGCGAGCGCAGGGGCTCCCACCAGCCGGGCACCTCGCCGGTGCCGTACAGCAGCATGAAGTCGGGGACGCCGCCGGGGCCGGCGTCGGCCAGCTTGAGGTGCATCGCCATGACGTAGGCGCCCAGGCCGAAGTACACCCCCTGGCCGAGGGTGAGCAGACCGCCGCGGCCCCAGGCGAGGCCGATGCCGACGGCCACCATGGCCAGGCACAGGAACTTGCCGAGCAGGCCGAGCCGGAACGGGCTGAGCAGCACCGGCGCGACGGCGAGGAGCAGGACGGCGGCGAGGCCGAACCCGGCCAGGGCGCGTGCCCGGCCCGGGCGGAGGAGAGCGGACAACCGTGCGGTGCGGGTGCTCGTGCCCGTCATGCGAGGCTCCTCGTCCGGACCGAGACCAGGCCCTGGGGTCGTACCTGCAGGAACGCGACGATGACGACGAACACGAGGACCTTCGCGACGGACGCCGTGGTGGAGTACTCGAAGAACGCCTGCATCAGGCCGAGCGCCGTCGCGGCGATCACCGTGCCCTTGATCTGCCCGATGCCGCCGGCCACGACGACGAGGAACGCGTCGACGATGTAGCCGGTGCCGAGCGTCGGTCCGACCGAGCCGAGCAGGGTCAGCGCGACGCCGGCGATCCCGGCGAGGCCGGAGCCGACGAAGAAGGTGAGCCGGTCGGTGGCCCGCGACGAGATGCCGGAGGCCTCCGCCAGGTCACGGTGCTGCACCACGGCCCGGATCCGGCGCCCGAGCGGCGTGCCCCGCAGCACGAGGGCCAGCACGACGACGCACGTCACCGCCAGCGCGAGGATGAAGAGGCGCGTCTTCGGCAGCGCGAGGCCGCCGACGGTGACCGCACCCGACAGCCAGCCGGGCGCGGCCACGTCCACGTTGGGGGCGCCGAACACGTCCCGCGCCACCTGCTGCAGCAGCAGGGCGACGCCCCAGGTGACGAGCAGCGTGTCGAGCGGCCGCCGGTACATGCGGTGGATGAGCGTGGCCTCGAGCAGCAGCCCGAGCGCCCCGCCGACGAGGAAGCCGAGCGGCAACGACACGAGCAGGCTCGCGCCCGGGTCGCCGAGGAGCCCCTGGATCACGAACGCCGTGTAGGCGCCCGCCATCATGAACTCGCCGTGGGCCATGTTGATCACGCCCATCTGACCGAACGTCAGGGCGAGGCCCAGGGCCGCGAGCAGCAGCACCGAGCCGAGGCTCAGGCCCGCGAAGAGCTGGGAGAGGAGGGTGTCCATGTCGTGTCCGCCGCCCCCGGCTCAGGAGAGCCCGTCGGCCCAGTCGTAGCCCTCGAGGAACGGGTCCGGCTCGATGGGCTCCTCGGAGCTCCACTCGGTGTGGATGAGCCCGTCCGCGCCGATGCGCCCGACGAGCGCCGTCTTGGCGACGTGGTGGTTGTCGCCGTCCACGACGACGGTGCCCTCGGGGGCGTCGAAGGCGACGCCGTCCGCTGCCGCCTGCACGTCCGCGACGTCGAAGGACTCCGCCTTCTCGACCATCGCCTTCCACAGGTACAGCGAGGTGTAGGCCGCCTCCATCGGGTCGGACGTCACGCGGTCGTCGCCGTACTCGGCCTGGAACGCCTCGACGAACGCGTCGTTCTCGGGGCTGTCGACCGTCTGGTAGTAGTTCCAGGCGGTGAGCTGGCCCTCGATGTTGTCCACGCCGATGCCACCCACCTCCTCCTCCGCGATCGAGACGGAGACGACGGGCATGTCCTCGGCGGACAGGCCGGCGTTGTTGTACTCCTTGAAGAACGCGACGTTGGAGTCGCCGTTGAGGGTGTTGAACACCGCGTCGGCCCCGGCGGCCTTCACCTTGTTGACGATGGTGGAGAAGTCCGTGTGGCCCAGCGGCGCGTACTCCTCGCCGACGATCTCGATGCCGTGCGCCTCGGCGTACGCGTTGATGATCTTGTTCGCGGTGCGCGGGAACACGTAGTCGGAGCCCACGAGGAACAGGGACTTCGTGCCCTGTTCGGCGAGGTAGTCCAGGGCCGGCACGATCTGCTGGTTGGTCGTGGCGCCCGTGTAGAAGATGTTCTCGGAGGCCTCGAGGCCCTCGTACTGGACGGGGTAGAACAGCAGCGAGTCGTTCGCCTCGAAGACCGGCAGCATGGCCTTGCGCGACGCCGACGTCCAGCCGCCGAACACGGCCGCGACGCAGTCGCTGGTGATGAGCTTGGTCGCCTTCTCCGCGAAGACCGTGGGCTCCGACTGGCCGTCCTCGGAGACGACCTCGAGCTGCTTGCCGAGCACCCCGCCGTCCGCGTTGATCTCGGCAGCGGCCAGCTGGAGCGCGTCGTGCACGGTCTGCTCGGAGATCGCCATCGTGCCCGACAGCGAGTTGAGGAAGCCGATCTGGGCCGTGTCGCCCGAGGTGTCGACGCAGCCCGCGGCCGCGGAGGCCGAGGCGTCGCCGCTCGCCGCGTCCACCCGTGCCCCGCAGGCCGAGAGGGCCGCGACGGCGACGACGGCGAGCGAGGCGACGACAGGTCGGGTGGTGCCGGTACGCGTGCCGGTACGCGTGGTGCCCGTGCTGCTTCGAGGACGCATGGTGCTCCTTCGTGGCCGTGGCCCGTGGGCCCGATGAGGTGCGGACGAACCCGGTGGGCCAGGCCCGGTTAGGTTCAGATGAACCCAAGTACGCCCACGTGTCCCCGCGGTGAGTTCGGTGTCACCATCGTGTTACGGCTGGTCCGGGCGGTGCCGGAGAGGTGGCCGGAGCGGTCGCCGTGGTGCCGGTGCGATCATGGGGCCATGGCATCCGCGCACGGGGTCGGCGACCCCCTCGTCCTCGGCATCGAGACCTCCTGCGACGAGACGGGCGTCGCGCTCGTCCGCGGCGACGAGCTCCTGGTCGACGCCGTCGCCAGCTCCATGGACGAGCACGCGCGCTACGGCGGGATCATCCCGGAGGTCGCGAGCCGCGCCCACCTGGAGGCGATGGTCCCGACGATCCGGCGTGCGCTCGGCGAGGCCGACGTCGACCTGTCCGAGGTGGACGCGATCGCCGTCACCGCCGGCCCCGGGCTCGTGGGTCCGCTGACGATCGGCGCGTCCGCGGCGAAGGCGCTCGCGATCGGCCTGAACAAGCCGCTGTACGGCGTCAACCACGTCATCGGGCACGCCGCGGTGAACCAGCTCGTCGACGGCCCGTTCGACGGCCGCACGATGGCGCTGGTGGTCTCGGGCGGCCACAGCACGCTGATGCTCGTGGACGACGTCGCGACCGACGTCACCGAGCTCGGATCCACGCTCGACGACGCGGCGGGGGAGGCCTTCGACAAGGTCGGCCGCCTGCTCGGCCTGCCGTACCCCGGCGGCCCGCACGTGGACCGGCTCGCCCGCGAGGGCGACCCGGAGGCCATCCGCTTCCCGCGCGGCCTGACCGCCGCGAAGGACCAGGCCGAGCACGCCTACGACTTCTCCTTCTCCGGCCTCAAGACGGCCGTCGCGCGCTGGATCGAGGCCTGCGTCGACGCCGGGCGCGAGGTGCCCGAGGCCGACGTCGCCGCGTCGTTCGCCGCCGCCGTCGCCGACGTGCTCACGGCCAAGACGATCGCCGCGTGCCGGCGGCACGACGTCGAGACCCTGGTCGTGGGCGGCGGCTTCTCCGCGAACAGCCAGCTGCGCGACATGGCGGCGAAGCGGTGCGCGGAGGCGGGCATCGACCTGCGCATCCCGCCCATCCGCTACTGCACCGACAACGGCGCGATGATCGCCGCGCTGGGCTCCGCCGTCGTGCGTGCCGGGGCGGCACCGTCGAGCTTCGGCTTCCCGGTCGACTCGTCGATGCCGATGACCACGATCACCGTCTGACCCCGCCGCGTCGGGCCTGTCGGAAAAGGCCTCGGCACGCCGCCCGGGCCTCGGTAGCGTCCCGGGCGTGGACACCGACCGCCCCGCCATCTATCAGCACCCGCTCGCGTACCTCGTCGGGCTGGAGGGCGTGGCGCTGATGCGCGCGTTCGCCGGGGAGCACGACCGGGCGTTCGTCGAGGCGCGGCTGGCCGACGTCCGCGCGCTGCTCGACGCGGCCGACAGGTTCGGTGACGGCCGCGACGTCCCGCCGATCACCACCCGCGACGGGTACCGGCACTGGGCGCCCCGCTACGACGGCCCGAACGGGTTCTGGGGCATGGAGGAGCCGCTCGTCCGGCCGCTCATGGAGGGTCTGCCCCGCGGCGTGGCGATCGACGCCGCGTGCGGCACGGGCCGGCACACGGAGTGGCTGGTCGAGCAGGGGCACGACGTGCTCGGCGTCGACTCGTCGCCCGACATGCTCGCGGTCGCCCGCACCAAGGTGCCGGGGGCGCGGTTCGCCGAGGGGGACCTGCACGACCTGCCGGTCCCCGACGCCTCCGCCGACCTGGTCCTGGTCACCCTCGCGCTGTGCCACGTGCGGGACCTGGGTCCCGTGTTCGCCGAGCTGTCGCGCGTGCTGCGGCCGGGCGGGCGCCTCGTCGTCTCCGACACGCGCGGCTACTTCGTCGGCTCCCCCCTCTACCCGCTGGTCGAGGGGGCGGACGGCGAGTTCGGGTACATCCCGAACTGGCAGCACGCCACCAGCGAGTACCTGCAGGCGGCACTGCCCGTGGGCCTGGCGCCGCGGTTCTGCCGCGAGTACGCGGGCGGCGGCGCGGACGAGGACGACGGCGGCCGGGAGTACACCGCGGCCGCGCACGCCGGGAACGGCGCGTTCGACCCCGGCGCGGACCTGGAGCTCGAGGACCCGACCAGGCCGCCCGACATCTGGCAGATGATGCCGTGGGTCGAGGCGGCCGCCCACGCGGCGTACGCCCGGACGCCCACCCTCATCGTGTGGGACTTCGAGAAGGAGTAGTCAGCCCGCCGCGGGCAGCGGTCGCCCGGCGTGCAGCTCGGCGACGAGCGACGCGACCACGGCCTCCAGCGCCGCGGGGCCCCCGCCGTGCGCGCGCGCCACTTCGCGCTGGCGCTGGTACGACGCACCGCGGCGCACGATCTCCCGCACGCCGTCGAGCGCGGCGGCGCAGCCGAGCCGGTCCGCCACGGGCTCGAGGGTCGTGAGCAGGCGGGGGAGGGCGTCGGTGACGAGCTCCTCCTCGCCCGCGTCGTCGAGGATGATGATCGCGTCGGTGCCGTAGCGGGCCGCGCGCCACTTGTTCTCGTGCACGAACCACGGCGGCATCGTGGGCAGCGGGCGTCCCTCGTCGAGCAGGGTCGACAGGTGCTCGACCAGGCAGTGCACGAGGGCGCCGAGGGCGGCGAGCTCGAACGTGTTCGACGTGCCGTCGCAGATCCGCATCTCGACCGTGCCGAAGTGCGGCGCGGGCCGCACGTCCCAGCGCACCTCCGTGAAGTCGTCGATGACGCCGGTGTGCAGCATGTCGGCGGTGTACCGCTCCAGCTCGGACCAGGCCCCGAACTGGTACGGCAGCCCTGCGGTGGGCAGCTGCTGGAAGATCATGGTGCGCATCGAGGCGTAGCCGGTGTCGTCGCCGCCGAAGAACGGCGACGACGCGGACAGCACCTGCAGGTACGGCAGGTACACCAGCAGCGAGTTGACGATGGGCAGCACCTTGGCGCGGTCCTCGATGCCCACGTGCGCGTGCACGCCGTAGACGATCTGCTGGCGCCCCACGACCTGCGCCCGGTCGACGACGGTGGCGTACCGCTTCTTGTCGGTCACCTTCTGCTGCGACCAGTGCGCGAACGGGTGCGTGCCGGCGCCCATGAGGTCGACGCGCATGGGACCGGTGGCGTCGTGGATGGCGGCGATGCCGCGCTCGAGGTCGGCGATCGCCTCGGGGACCGTACGGCGCACGTCGCTGATCACCTCGACCGTGTTCCGCAGGAACTCGGGCTTGACGTAGCGGTGCCGGACGTCGTCGGCCACCGCCTCGATGACGGCCGGCGCCACCTGCCGCAGGTTGCCCGAGTCGGCGTCGACCAGCGCGAGCTCCCACTCGAGCCCGACGCTCGACCGCTCGGAGGCGGCGAATTCCAGCACCATGCGGGCCATGCTTCCACGCGGGGACGCCGGGCCGCGCGTCGGTCCGGCCGCGTCTCGTCGGACGGGCCGCCGCGGGCCCGGCGCGCGTCAGCGCAGCGGCTCGACGACGAGCACGTGCTGCGCGCCGGCGACGCGCGTGAGCACGAGGGTCGCCTCCGCGTCGCCCTTCGGCGAGAGCTGGGCGCGCAGCTGCTCGGGCGTCACGGCGGTGCCGCGCTTCTTGATCGTGAGGCGGCCCACGCCGCGCTCGCGCAGGTAGGCCTTGAGCCGCTTGAGGTTGAACGGCATGACGTCGAGCACGCGGTAGCCGGTGGCCAGCGGCGCCGTGCCGTCCGCGGGCGGCGGGGCGGGCTGGTCGGTCGTGACGTAGGCGATGGTCCGGTCCAGCAGCCGCCCGCCGAGCTCGGCGGCGGCGTGCGCCACGAGCCCGGCGCGGATGACGGCGCCGTCCGGTTCGTACAGGTAGGCGCCGACAGGGCCGACGTCGGGCACGAGCTCGGCGCCGTCGCCGTCCGCGCGCCGGTCGGCGCGCAGGGTGCGCGACGTCGTCGTCCCGCCGGACGTCGCGAGCACGAGCGCGGACCGTCCCGGCCCCGCGGGGGCGAGCGGCCCGAACCAGAGCCCCGCCTCGACGACGTCGCCGTCCACCGAGACCCACTGCGTCTCCGCGTCCTCGGGCAGCCCCTGGTGCGGGATGCCGGGCCCCACCTTGATCCCGAGGGCGGGGACCTGCGCACGCAGGTCCCACACGGCGTCGAGCGGGGGAGCGTAGGCGGCCGGGTCGAACACCCGCCGGCCCCCGCGCGTGCGGCGGGCCGGGTCGGCGTAGACGCCGTCCACGCCCTCGGCGGCGAGGTCGAGCGCGAGGCCGTCGGCGTGCCGTACCTCGGCCTCGGGGAAGTACCGCAGGTTCACGGTGGCGAGCGCGGCGGTGACCTCGTCGACGTCGGTCGCGAGCACGTGCAGGCCGACGCCCGCGAACGCGAGCGCGTCGGCGCCGATCCCGCTGGTGAGGTCCGCGACCTTGGTGACGCCGGCGGCGAGGTAGCGGCGGGCGTGCAGGGCCGCGACCACGAGCCGGGTGGCCTGCTCGACGCCGTCGGGCGTGAAGAGCATCCCGTCCGCGAAGTCGCCGAGCTTGGCGCGGGCCTTGGCCCGCAACCGCGACTGGGTGAGCGCGGCCGCCGCGAGGTCGGGGTCGACGCCGTCGGCCCGCAGCCGGGTGGCCAGGGACATGGCCTGCTTCTCGTCGTAGGGCGGCAGCGAGTTGACCAGCGCCCACCCGTCCGGGCTCAGCAGCTTGCTCACGGAGGAGGGGTCCATCGGGCCATCGTCTCAGGCGCGCGGGTGACGCCCTGGGCGAACGACCCGCCGACCTCTGGCACTCGACTTGTCAGAGTGCTAACGCCTGCCTAGATTTGTCGTCAGCGACCGCAAGGCTGTACCGGCACCCGCGACGACGGCCAGCCCTCGGACGCGACCTGGTCAATCAGCTAGTCCATCCACGCATCGCGAATCAAGGAGGTCCGACGTGTCGGTCCCCATCAAGCCGCTCGAGGACCGGATCGTCGTCAAGGCCATCGAGGCCGAGACCACGACCGCTTCCGGCCTGGTCATCCCGGACACCGCCAAGGAGAAGCCCCAGGAGGGCGAGGTCCTGGCCGTGGGCGAGGGTCGCTTCGACGACAAGGGCAACCGCGTCCCCGTCGACGTCAAGGTCGGTGACAAGGTCATCTACAGCAAGTACGGCGGCACCGAGGTCAAGTACGCCGGGGAGGACTACCTCGTCCTCTCCGCCCGCGACATCCTCGCGGTCGTCGTCGCCTGACGACGCCCAGCACGCAGAAGGCCTCGCACCGTCGTCGGTGCGGGGCCTTCGTGCTGTCAGCCGGTCTTGCGGGCGCTTCCGGCGAGGATCGCGGAGCGCTCGTCCTCGCTGAGGCCGCCCCACACCCCGTAGGGCTCCCGGACCCGGAGCGACTGCTCCCGGCACTGCATCATCACGGGGCACGAGCGGCAGATCGCCTTGGCCGCCTCGGCCCGGCGTCGACGCGTCGAACCGCGCTCACCCTCGGGGTGGAAGAACAACGTGTCGTCCGCGTCGCGGCAGGAGCCCTGGTACTGCCACTCCCACAGCTCCATCACCGGACCGGGAAGCCTCGAGATCTCCGTCATGGCGAACAACCTACAAGTTGTGCAGAAGTTGTTCAAGGTCCGATTTCGTGACCGGATTCGATGATTCAGTGTTCAACTTCACGGCCGTGGCTGAATGGGTTCGCCTGGCATCTGAACGGCTTTGACCTGCGCCGTCGACCATTACGGCGGCGCGCCCGGGGGAGCAGTGGCGACCCTCCGGTCCTCTCGGCAGAATCGACGCCATGACCTCATCCCGACCCGCTCCTCACGGGGGCGGGTCTCGCGCGTCGAGCGCGGGCCTCGCCGTCGCGGCGGTCGCCAGGCGCCTGGGGGTCGCTCCGGCGACCCTGCGCACGTGGGACCGTCGCTACGGGCTCGGCCCGTCCGCCCGCACCGCGGGATCGCACCGCCGCTACACGCCCGAGGACGTGGCGCGCCTGCTCGTCATGCGCCGGCTCACGCTCGAGGGCGTCGCGCCGGTCGACGCCGCGAAGGCCGCCCTCGAGGCGGGCGTCGAGGAGCTCGAGGAGGCGACCGAGGAGGCCGCGAGCGCCGGTGCCGACGCGGACGACGGCGACGACGCGGAGCCCGACCCGGAGCGACCGGCGCACGCCGCCGACGGCGACGCCCCGCGCGGGCGAGGCCACCTCCGCGCCCTGCCCGGGGGCGGCGAAGGAGCCTCCGCGGCTCCCGGTCACGTGCCCGGTGGGAGCGCTTCCGGCCGGGTGTCGGCCGTGGTGGACGCCGCCCTCGCCTACGACCAGGCCGGGTGCGACGACCTGCTCGCCATCCCGGCGCAGGGCGACCCCGCCGCCTGGTGGACCGAGATCGCGGAACCGGCCTGGCAGCGCGTCGCCCAGCGGACGGTGCTCGCCGGCCCGGGCGCGGTGCCCGAGGTGGTGCTCGCCACGGCGGCCCTGCGCGCGCTGCGCGACTTCACCGAGGCGTTCGAGCGCGCCATGGTCGCGGGTGGGGCCCCGCCGGCCAACCACCCGAGCCGGATGCGCAAGATCGTGCTCATCTTCGCCGCCCCCGACGAGGTGGTGCCGCTGTCCGCGCACGCCCTCGCCGCCGCCCTGACGGCGAAGGGGGCGACGGCGCGCATCGTGACCGGCCCCGCGAGCACGCACCGCTCGCTCGAGCTGGTGACGATGGTGCGGCCGGCGGCGCTCGTCCTCGCGACGGCGCAGCGGCGTCCCGACCTGGACCTCATCCACGCGGTGCACGAGGGCTTCGCCGAGCTCCCGGTCATCGTGAGCCTGCGGCGGGACGACGCCGCGAGCGAGCTGCCGCTGGCAGCCACCGTGCAGCGGGTGCGGTCGTTCACCGCGATGCTGCACGAGGCGCTCGCCGTCGTGACGTGATCCGTGAGGCGAGCCGTGACGTGAGGTCCGCCACGGCAGGGCCCCGAAGGCCGGACGGGCCGGAATAACGGGGCCGCCCAGAACGTAGACTCCTGTCATGACGGACTCGACCTCGCCCGCGCACGACCCGTTCGGATTCCTCGGCCTCACCTACGACGACGTCCTGCTGCTGCCGGGGTACTCCGACCTCGCCCCGTCGGACATCGACACCACGTCGCGCCTCACGCGCGAGATCTCGCTGCGGGTCCCGCTGGTCTCCGCGGCGATGGACACCGTCACCGAGTCGCGGATGGCGATCGCGATGGCCCGTCAGGGCGGCATCGGCGTGCTGCACCGCAACCTGTCGATCGAGGACCAGGCGTACCAGGTGGACCTGGTCAAGCGGACGCAGACCGGCATCATCTCCAACCCGGTGACGATCGGGCCGGACGCGACCCTCGAGGAGCTCGACAAGCGGGCGGGGGAGTACCGCATCTCCGGCTTCCCCGTGGTCGACGCGGGCGGCCACCTCACCGGCATCGTCACCAACCGCGACCTGCGCTTCACCCCGGTCGCCGAGTGGGCCACGACCAAGGTCTCCGAGGTCATGACGCCCGCTCCGCTCATCACCGGGCAGGCCGGCATCTCGCGCGAGGACGCCACGCTGCTGCTGCGCAAGCACAAGCTGGAGCGGCTGCCGCTGGTCGACGCGGAGGGCCGTCTCGCCGGCCTCATCACCGTCAAGGACTTCGTGAAGTCCGAGCAGTTCCCGAACGCGTCGAAGGACGGCCAGGGCCGCCTGCTCGTCGGCGCGGCGATCGGCTACTTCGGCGACGCGTGGGAGCGCGCGACGACGCTGGTCGACGCCGGCGTCGACGTGCTCGTCGCGGACACCGCGCACGGCAACGTGCGGATGCTCGTCGACATGGTCCGCAAGCTCAAGACCGACCCCGCCACCCGCCACGTGCAGGTGATCGGCGGCAACGTCGGGACGAAGGAGGGCGCGCAGACCTTCGTGGACGCGGGCGCGGACGCGATCAAGGTGGGTGTCGGCCCGGGCTCCATCTGCACCACGCGCATCGTGACCGGCGTCGGCGTCCCGCAGATCACCGCCGTGTACGAGGCGTCCCTGGCCGCGCGCGCCGCCGGTGTCCCGGTCATCGCCGACGGCGGCATGCGGCACTCGGGCGAGATCGGCAAGGCGCTCGTCGCGGGCGCGGAGACCGTGATGCTCGGCTCGATGCTGGCCGGCACCGAGGAGGCGCCGGGCGAGACGATCCTCGTCAACGGCAAGCAGTACAAGGCGTACCGCGGCATGGGCTCGATGGGCGCGATGTCGTCGCGCGGCAAGAAGTCCTACTCGAAGGACCGCTACTTCCAGGCCGAGGTCACCAGCGACGACATGATCGTGCCGGAGGGCATCGAGGGGCAGGTGCCGTACAAGGGCACGCTGAACACCGTCGCGCACCAGCTCGTCGGCGGGCTGCACCAGTCGATGTTCTACGTCGGCGCCAGCACCATCCCCGAGCTCCAGGCCAAGGGCCGGTTCGTGCGCATCACCTCCGCGTCGCTCAAGGAGAGCCACCCCCACGACGTGCAGATGACGGTCGAGGCGCCGAACTACGCCGGGTTCTGAGCCGACCCGCACGACGGTCACGACGGAGGCCCGGCACCCCAGGGGTGCCGGGCCTCCGTCGTCCCGCCGTCAGCTCGCCATGACGCGCGCGTGCAGGGCCTCGACCGCGTACCGGGCGGACCAGAACGCACCGTGCTGCCAGGCGGAGACCTCGGACATCCAGTCGCCCGCGAAGTAGACGCGACCGGCACCCTGCTGGAGCTGCTTGAACCCGGAGGACTCCGTGTTCGGGTAGGCCCACGCGCCCTCGATGTAGGGGACCTTGTGCCAGGCGATGGAGAACGACGACTCCAGCTCCGTGCGGTACTTCTCCCCGTGGATCTTCACGCCCTGCGCGACGGCGCGCCGCTCGCGCTCCCGGGGCGTGAGGTCGGCGTAGGTCCGGGCGTTCGTGCCGGTGTTGTAGTAGCCGACCACGAGGCCCTTGCGCTCCCCGTACCCGTACGAGGGGTACCAGACGTGCGCCAGGTCCATGTCGGTCTCGGTGATGCCGCCGTAGATGCGGTGGTCGTCCTCCCACCAGCGCGACCGGTACTGCAGGCCGATCTTGCCCGCGGGGGAGCCGGTCGAGAACTCGCCGAGCGCGGCGTCCACGCCCGCGCCCCAGTTCGTGTCCCAGCGGCGCATCACGCCCGCCGGGGCCGCCACGATCGCGAAGTCGGCCTCGATCTGCCGGGGGCGGCCGTGGCCGGGCGTGTAGGTGACCCGCACGCCGTGGCTCGTGTTCTCCACGGCGGTGACGGGGGAGCCGAAGTGCACGTTCTGCTTGCCGATGGCCCGCACGAAGTACTGGTAGGTCGTGTCCATGCCGCCCTTGGGCTGGAACATGAGCATCGACTGCTCCCAGTTGATCTCGAACGGGAAGTACTGCCCCACCTTCGAGGCGAGCACCTCCGAGACCGTGCCGGGGCCGGGCAGCGGCGTGCCGTGCTCGTTCCAGGCGGAGGGGTAGGTCGCGAACCCGCGGTTGTCCCCGCCCGCGTACGTGCCGTCGGCCTTGAGCGAGCCCCAGCTGCGCAGGAAGGACCGCAGGTTCTCCTTGTCCTCGGCGGTGAGCCGCTGATCCAGGGCGCCCTGGTCGGTGGCGTGGCTCAGCAGCTCGGAGGTGTAGCCGAAGACGTCGGCCTTGGCGGTGCGGTAGCGCACGGGGCGGCCCGGGGTCGCCCCGGTCTTCTCGTTGTAGAGGTACGCGTCGGCGTTCGCGTTGGTGAAGACCTCGTAGGGCACGCCCAGCTCGCGCAGGTAGTCCATCGTGACCATCCACTGCGCGATGCGGCCGGCGCCGGCGTTCATGTAGACGCCGTCGTCGAAGCGCGCCGTCTGGGTGACGCCGTCCACGTCCGTCTCGGAGTCGCCGCCGCGGATCGTCAGGGTGCGGCCGCCCGGCCGGTGCCGTGCCTCGAGCACCGTGACGCGGTAGCCGGCCTTCTGCAGCTCGTACGCGGACGCGAGGCCCGCCGGACCCGCGCCGACGACCACGACCTTCTTCGCCGCGCGGCCGGTGAGCGTGAAGTCGCTGCCCCGGGGCGGTGTCCAGGCCGCGGCCGTGGGCTGGGCGGCGGCCGTCGGGGCGAGCCCCATCGCCCCCATCGTGGCGAACATGACGCCGGCGCTGGAGCCGACGCCGACGGCCTGGAGGAAGCCGCGGCGGGAGACGCCGGACGGGCGGCCTTCGGTGACCCCGTCGGTGACCGTGTCAGAGACCATGTGGCACTACCTCTCGTGTCGAAAGGTCTGACGGACGGTCGCGGGCGGCCCTGGATGCCGGGCGCCGCCGTCAGCACCGGGCCCGACGGTAGGAGGTCCGCGTCACGGCCCGGGGTCGGCGGGGTTACCGTGTCGTCGCCCCGGGTAACGGGCGCGTTTCGACGGCGTCGCCCCAGGTCAGCGACTCGTGCGCGACCCGCCCCCGTCATCCGGCCGAAACGGTGCGCCCCTACGTTCCCCGCATGAAGAACACCACCAAGGTCGTCCTCGCCGTCGCCGTCACGACCGCCGTCGCCGTCCCTGCCACCGCCGTCGCGGGCGGCCGCCTCTTCGAGCCGAGGCCGACCGAGGCGCACTCCTTCGTCACCGGGGACACCCCGTCCATCGCCGACGGTGTGGCACTCGGGAAGAACGTGGCCTGGTACAAGTCGTCGGGTCTGGGGCCGTCCGCCCTGAACCGCGCGCCCGGCGCGACCGCCGAGGAGCGCTACGTGCCGACCGACGTCTTCCCCGGCGGCGAGCTGCCCGACGGGGTGACGCTCACCGAGGCCCAGGGGATCAACGCGCTGATGCGGATCGGGGAGAACCTCGAGCGCGCGGGCCTGTCCTACGACGACGTCGTCTCCATGCGCGTCTTCCTGCAGAACCCCGACGGCGAGGAGGCCATGGACTTCGCCGGCTGGAACCGCGCGTACCGGCAGTTCTTCGCCAACACGAACCTCGCCACCGGGGAGACGCTCGACGTCCAGCTCGGGTCGGCGGCCGGTGAGCCCATGGTCGTCAACGAGGCGCGGCCCTCCCGGTTCGCGCTGGAGATCGAGAACCTGCCCGTGGACGGCTGGCTGGTCGAGGTGGAGGTCGACGCGGTGTACGACCGGTAGGTCCGCCGCGCGAAAGGGCGTGACGTCAGGACGGCGTCGTGGTCGGCTGGGCACCATGGACCACGGTGCTCGGGCGGGAGAGCCCGCCGTCACGACCGACCAGGTCGCCGCGGGGCTGCGCGAGCTGGGGCTGGGCCGGTCGTCCACGGTGCTGGTGCACAGCTCGCTGCGCGCGTTCGGGCACGTCGACGGCGGCGCGGCGGCCGTCGCACGGGCGCTGGTCGACGTGTGCGGCACGGTCGTCGTCCCGGCGGACACGTGGGACCGGACCGGCGTCCCGGCCCCGCCCGGCCTCGAGCGGCCGTGGAACGCCTACGGGAACGCCGCGACGTGGGCCGAGCACGACGAGGCCGTCGCCCGTGCCGACGCGTTCGTCCCCGACCTGCCGGTCGACCGGGAGATGGGCGCCGTCCCGGAGGCCGTCCGCCTCGGCCACCCGCACCGGCGCACGGAGCACCCGCTCAAGGGCTTCGTCGCGACGGGGGAGCGGGCCGCCGACGTCGTCGGGGCGCAGACCCTCGACCACCCGCTGGCGCCGGTCGACGCCGTGGCGGACGCCGGCGGGGACGTGCTCCTCCTGGGGGTCGGGCACACGGCGAGCACGGCGATCCACCTCGCCGAGCAGCGCCGGGGCCGCGGGCTGTTCCACCGCTACGCGAAGGTCGGGCCCGGCGCCTGGGCCGAGCTGCCGAACCTGCCGGGGGAGAGTCACCGCTTCGACGAGCTCGAGCCCACGCTGCGGTCACGCACGCGCGAGGTCCGCGTCGGGCGTTCCCGCCTGCGCCGGACGGGCGTGGCCGACGTGCTCGCCGCGGCCCGTGCCGCCCTCCTGGCCGACCCGCGGGCGCTCCTGTGCGACGACCCGGGCTGTCGCTGCGCCGCCGCCTGGCGCGGTCAGGAGCCGGCGACGGCGCCCAGGTGAGCCGGGCCGGTGGACGCCGGCCAGGCGGGCGACGTGGGCGGTCGACCACCGGGCGTCGCGGCGCGCTCCGCGTTCACTCGCTCCGCCCACGCGCGGTGGGCGCCGGCCTGGGCGGCGTGCAGCGCGTCGAGCGCGGCGCTCCGGAGCCGCGGGTGGGCCACGAGCTGGGCGTCGAGGACGTCGAGCGTCGCGAGGACGTCGACGTCCGCCTGGTGGAGCTCGCCGTCGCCCTCGATCCCGTACAGGGCGCACAGGTCGCCGAGGCGCCGCTTGCCCTCCCGGGCGCGGTCCAGCCACCGGTCGAGGACGAGCGGGTCGAGCACCGGCGCGACGGGCCGGCCGAGCCGCTCGGGCACCGTCGGCAGCCCGTGGCGGGCCAGCTCCCTGTCCAGCAGGGACAGGTCGAACGACGCGTTGTAGGCGACGAGGGGGACGCCGCCGCGCACGTGGTGGACGAGGATCGCGGCGATCTCCTCGAGCGCCCCGACGGCGTCCTGGCCGTGCGCGCGGGCCTCGGCGGTGGAGATGCCGTGGATGGCCGTGGCCTCGGCAGGGATCTCGACGCCGGGGTCGAGCAGCCAGGTGCGCACGGACCGGCTGCCGTCCGGGCCGCGCAGCACGAGCGCGGCGGTCACGATGCGGTCGGCCTCGACGTCGAGCCCGGTGGTCTCCGTGTCGAAGCCGAGCAGGGGCCCGCGCGACCAGCCCGGGTCGGGAGCGGCCTGCGGTGCGTCGGGCTCCGCGTACGTCGTCATGCCCCCGGACTGTGCCACCGGCCACCGACAGCACGCGCCGGTAGGCTGTCCGGGTGAGCAACGAGATCGAGATCGGGCGCGGAAAGCGCGGCCGCCGCGCATACTCCTTCGACGACATCGCGATCGTGCCCTCGCGGCGCACGCGCGACCCGAAGGACGTGTCCGTGGAGTGGCAGATCGACGCCTACCACTTCGACCTGCCGATCATGTCGGCGCCGATGGACTCCGTGATGAGCCCCGCCACCGCGGTGGCGCTGGGGAACCACGGCGGCCTGGGCGTCCTCGACCTCGAGGGCCTGTGGACGCGGTACGAGTCGCCCGAGACGCTGCTCGCCGAGATCCGCGACCTGCCCGCCGACCGCGCGACGCAGCGCATGCAGGAGATCTACGCCGAGCCGATCAAGGCCGAGCTCATCACGCAGCGCCTCAAGGAGGTCCGCGCCGCGGGCGTGACCGTGGCCGGCGCGCTGTCCCCGCAGCGCACGCAGGAGCACTACCAGACGGTGGTCGACGCCGGCGTGGACCTGTTCGTCATCCGCGGCACCACGGTCTCGGCCGAGCACGTGTCCGGCAACGCCGAGCCGCTCAACCTCAAGCGGTTCATCTACGAGCTCGACGTGCCCGTCGTCGTCGGCGGCGCGTCCACCTACACCGCGGCGCTCCACCTCATGCGCACGGGTGCGGCCGGCGTCCTGGTCGGCTTCGGCGGCGGCGCCGCCCACACCACGCGCGTGGGCCTCGGCATCCACGCGCCGATGGCGACGGCCGTCTCCGACGTCGCCGCGGCCCGCCGCGACTACCTCGACGAGTCCGGCGGCCGGTACGTGCACGTCATCGCCGACGGCGGCGTGGGCCGCTCCGGCGACATCGTCAAGGCCGTGGCCTGCGGCGCCGACGCCGTCATGCTGGGCGCCGCGCTCGCCCGCGCCGAGGAGGCGCCGGGCCAGGGCTGGCACTGGGGGCCCGAGGCCCACCACCCGGCGCTGCCGCGCGGCGAGCGCGTCGAGGTCGGCACGGCCGGCACGCTCGAGCAGGTCCTGTTCGGGCCGAGCGGCTCCGCCGACGGCACCCTGAACCTCGTCGGCGCCCTGCGCCGGGCCATGGCCACGACCGGCTACTCCGACCTCAAGGAGTTCCAGCGGGTCGAGGTCGTCGTCTCCCCGTACCAGCCGCGGTGATCCCCTGATGACGGCCGACGCCACGACCCGGGACGCGCTCGCCGTCGCGTTCCGGGAGGTCGGGGACGGCGACGTCGAGCAGGTCGTCGCGCTGTGGGAGGCCTGCGGCCTGACCCGGCCGTGGAACGACCCGCGGCGCGACGTCGCCGACGCGCGCCGCACCCCGACGTCGACCGTCCTGGTCGGTGTGGCGGGCGACCGGGTCGTGTCCTCCGCGCTCGCCGGGTACGACGGGCACCGCGGCTGGCTGTACTACGTCGCGGTCGACCCGCAGGAGCAGGGGAGCGGTCTCGGCCGCGCCACGGTGGCCGCCGCCGAGGACTGGCTCCGCGCGGCCGGGGCGCGCAAGGTGCAGCTCATGGTCCGCGCCACGAACGCACAGGTGGTGGGCTTCTACGACCGCCTCGGGTACGGCGACCAGGAGACGGTCGTGCTCGGGAAGTGGTTCGACGGGTCGCGCTGAGAGCGAACGACCCGGACGAACGGGGACGACGGTTGCCGCGGTGTCGGGCGACCCGCGTAGGGTGTCGGCCATGTCCACCGCGCACGAGGGCGAAGGCGCTCTCGGGGAACTTCTTGACCCCGAGCTGCCCGCCGCCACCTATGTCCTGGAGCCCGACGTCGTGGAGCCGCTGACGCGGCGCATCGTCACGTCCCACACCGTCGGGACGCACCGCTCGATCCTCCCCTTCACGGGTGCCCCGTTGGCGACGTTCCCCCTGTCGTCGCCCGACGACGTCGCGTCGGCCGCGGCCCGCGCCCGGGCCGCGCAGCCCGGGTGGGCGCGCGCGACGCTGCGCGAGCGCACGGCCGTGCTGGAACGACTGGGCGCCCTGGTGCTGGAGCGGCAGTCGGAGATCCTCGACCTGATCCAGATGGAGTCGGGCAAGGCGCGGCGCAGCGCGTTCGAGGAGGTCGCGGACGTCGCGATCGCGTGCCGGCACTACGCCGTGCGCGGCCCGGGGTACCTCGGCGAGCGGCGCGTGCCGGGCATGCTGCCGGTGCTCACGGGCGTGCGCGTGCACCGCCGTCCCGTCGGCGTGGTCGGCGCGATCGCGCCGTGGAACTACCCGCTGTCCCTGGTCCTGTCCGAGGCGATCCCGGCCCTGCTGGCGGGGAACGCGGTGGTGCTCAAGCCGGACCCGCAGACCACCCTGTCGGCCCTGTGGACCGCCGAGCTGCTGCAGGAGGCGGGGCTGCCCGACGACCTGTTCCTCGTCGTCGCCGGCGGCGGGGACGTCGGCGCGGCGCTCGTGGAGCACGTGGACCACATCGCCTTCACCGGCTCGACGGAGACGGGTCGCAAGGTCGCGGCGCGCGCCGGGGAGCGGCTCATCGGCACGACGCTGGAGCTGGGCGGCAAGAACCCGCTGTACGTCGCGGCCGACGCGGACCTGGACTCGGCCGTGCCCGGCGTGGTGCGGGCCTGCTTCTCGAACGCCGGCCAGCTGTGCATGTCGATCGAGCGCCTGGTGCTGCACGAGCGGATCGCGGACGCGTTCCTCGAGCGGTTCGCCGTCGCGGTGCGCGACCTCGTCCTGGGCACCGGGCTCGACTACACCGCCGACGTGGGCTCGCTGGTCTCCGCCGCGCAGCTCGAGCGCGTCACCCGGCACGTGGACGACGCGCTCGCGAAGGGCGCCCGCGCGGTCGTCGGCGGGGTGCACCGCTCCGACGTCGGCCCGTACTTCTACGCACCGACCGTGCTGGACGACGTCCCCGCGGACGCCCTGTGCGCCCGCGAGGAGACGTTCGGCCCGGTCGTGGCGGTGACCCGCGTGGCGTCGGACGACGAGGCGGTGCGCGTCATGAACGACACCGAGTTCGGGCTGAACGCGAGCATCTGGTCCACCGACGTCGCCCGGGCCCGGCGCCTGGCGGCGCGCGTGCAGTCCGGCACCGTCGTGATCAACGACGGGTACGCCTCGGCCTGGGGCTCCGCGGCCGCGCCGATGGGCGGCTTCAAGTCCTCCGGGCAGGGCCGCCGGCACGGGCGCGAGGGCATCGAGGCCGTCACCGAGGTGCAGACCGTCGCCGTCCAGCGCGGCGCCCGGCTCGGGCTGTCCCTCGACACGCTGTACGCGCTCGGCGGGGAGACGCCGAGCCGCGTGCTGTCCGTCGCGCTCGGCGCGATGCGGCGGCTGCGCCTGCCGTAGCCCGCTCAGGGCCGGGCGAGGAAGGAGCCCAGCGCGGCCTGCGCCGCGGGCTCGCCGAGCAGGCGGGTGAACACCGCGCCCTCGGTGTCGATCCGCTCGAGCACGGCGGCCTGCGTGCCGGACCTGAGGAGGCGCTTGGTCCCGACGAGCGCCGCGACGGGCTTCGCGGCCAGCCGGGCGGCCTGCGCGCGGGCGAGGCCGAGCACCTCGGCGTCCGGCAGCACCCGGTTGACCAGGCCGGCGTCGAGAGCCGCGGCGGCGGTGAACGGCTCCCCGAGCAGCAGGGCCGCCGCGGCGCGCTGGTGCCCGACGACCTGCGGCAGCAGCAGGCTGGACCCCGCCTCGGGGACCAGCCCGAGGTCCACGAACGGGAAGAGGAGCGTCGCGCCCTCGCCCGCGTACACGAGGTCGCAGTGCAGCAGCATCGTCGCGCCGACCCCGACGGCCGGGCCGCAGACCCCGGCGACGAGCGGCTTGGGGAACCGCGCGATCGTGCGCAGGAAGCGGAACGCCGGGTCGTCCGTGCCGGCCTGCGGGCGGTCCAGGAAGTCGCCGATGTCGTTGCCCGCGCAGAACACGGTCTCGTCGCCCTGCAGCACCACGGCCCGGACGTCCGCGTCGGCCTCCGCCGCGTCGAGGGCGTCGGCCAGCGCGGCGTACATCGCGGTGGTGAGCGCGTTCTTCTTCGCGGGCCGGTTCAGGGTCACCGTGGCGACGCCCTCGGCGGCGCTGGTGAGGACGTCGTCGGTCATGCCGCGACGATAGCGGCCGCCGTGGCTCCCGTCCGGGTCTTCGTCAGAGCTCGCGGACCGCCGCGCGCCACGACGCCGGGATCTCTCGCACGTGCCACCACACCCACTGCCGGGGCCTCGCGCTCGCCGCCGAGACGCCCACGCCCTGCGCGTCCAGACCCGCGCGGTTGCAGCTGAACAGGGCGCGGCGCAGGTGGTAGTCCTGCGTGACGACGACGGCGGTGCGCGCACCCAGCTCGGCGGTAAGGCGGCAGGACGCCGTCGTGTCGAGGCCCTCGCGGTCCAGCGTCAGCGCCTCGTCCGGCACGCCCCGCCCGAGGATCCACTCGCGCATGGAGGCGGGCTCGTCGTAGGGGGTGCCGTCCCGGCGTGGCTGCCCGTCGCCGCTGAGCACCACCCGGTCGGCGACGCCGGCGTGGTACAGCTCCGCCGCCGCGTCCAGGCGGCGCTGCAGGTACGGCGAGGGGGTGCCGTCGGGCCGGATGCCCGCCCCGAGCACGAGGATCGCGTCCACCGGCTCGACGGCTTCGACGGACGGCCGGACCCGCGCCTGGCCGGTCAGCTGCACCCAGGCGACCGGCACGACGACGGCCAGGGCGAGCGCCCCGGCGGTCGCGGCGGAGACCCGCAGCGCACGACGGCGCCGGGCACGGACGGGGAGCGAGGCCGGGATCGGGTCCGTGGCGGGCGGGGTCGAGGTCACGCCCGCAACCTACGTCAGGGGCGGAGGGCGGCGCGCTCGGCGCGCAGGTTGCGTCCCGCGGCGTCGGCCCACCGGGACACGGCTGCGGGCGAGCGGTACAGCCTCGGCAGCCCGGCGAGCTGGTCCAGGATGGCGGCCCGCCCGGCGCGGAACGCGTCGTCGGGCACGTGGCCGTACTCGGCGCGGACCTGGGCCGCGTAGCGCGCGTACCGGCCGGGCTCGGCGCCGAGGACGGCGAGGTCCGCGTCGCTGACCAGGGCGCCCGTGGCGTCCGCCGTCACGGGGTCGTGGGCCGTGGTCACCAGCACGAGCCGGGCGACCTCGGCGACGTCGCTCTCCCCGAGCGCGCGACCCGTGCCCGCCGGCCGGACGGCGCCCGTCAGCGGGCCGAGCGCCGCGCCGACCAGCGCCGCCGACCGTTCCTCGTCCCGGCCCGCCTCGCCGTCGTGCACCGCGTCGTGGAACCACAGCGCGGCCGCCGCGTGCCAGCGCGAGCCGGGCGCGCCGTCGGCGACGAGGAGGTCCAGGGCGTCGAGGGAGTCGGCCAGGTGCAGGCGCGAGTGGTACACCCGGTGCGGCTCGCGCCAGCGGCCCACGAGGTCGGTCCCGACGTCGTGCGCCGCGGCGGGCGCGGCCCGCGCGCCGTCGCCCGGCTCCCACAGCGTCGCCCACCGGGCGAGCAGCTCGTCGTGGGACGCGCGCCGCCGCTCGCGGCCGGGCACCCGCAGGACGGAGGCGGCGAGGCGGCGGGACAGCTCGCCGCCGGTCACGGGCACGGCCCCGGCGGCCACCAGGGCGTCGTGGCGCTCGGCGGGGACGTCGTAGTGGTCGAGGTCGAAGGCCCGGTCGCCCACGCCCTGGGCGCGCGCGAACGAGCGGAGCTCGTGCAGCGACGTGTCCGAGACCAGGTGCGACCAGAGGGTGCCGTGCGCCGGCCAGGCGGGCGGGTCGAGCAGGAGCGTCATCGCCGCACCCGCCGGACGGTCAGGGCGCCGGGGACGTCGAGCCGGTCGCCGAGGTCCTCGCCCCGCGCGAACGCGCCCCACACGGCGCGCACCCGCCGCGCGGAGCGCTGGAGGTCGTCCCACGACGCCCCGTCCGTGAGCGCCGCCGTCGCCCACGCCTTCTCGTCGCCGAACAGCAGCGGCAGGTCGACCGTGTGCGCGGCACCCCACGGGTTGCCCGGCGCGGCCCACGTCACGACGTACCGGTAGGCGGTGCCGCCGGCCGCCGCGTGCCGGGCCGCGAACCGGCGCGCGGGCCGCCCGTAGACGGCCGCGGTGACGGCGGCGACCATCGCGCGTCGCATCCCCGGCCCGACGACGGGCAGCGCGGCGAGCCGGCGGACCGCGGGGATCCGGCGGACGAACAGCCGCGCCTCCTCGGCCGTGCTCCCGACGAGCAGCGCGACCTGCGGCGCGGCGGCGTCCCAGGCGGCGTCGACCTCGTCCTCGGGCGGCAGCGGGTCGTGACCGTACTGGGTGCCGAACGGCATCGCGGCGCGCAGGCCGGCCCCCGTCGCCGCCCGGGCGACCCGCGCCTCCGCCGCCACGACGTCCGCCACGGGCGTCCGGGGCGAGATGCCCGCGGCCGCGCGCGCCATGGCGGCGTTCATCCGTGCCCGTCCGCGGGAGATGCCGAGCGGCGCGCTCTGCACGATCGCGCGGGAGACCAGGGCGGCCGCGGCGGGCACGGCCAGGAGGTGCGCCACCGCGTCGCCGCCGGCGGACTGCCCGAACACCGTGACCCGCCCCGGGTCGCCGCCGAACGCGGCGATGTTGCGGTGCACCCAGCGCAGCGCCTCGAGCTGGTCGAGCAGCCCCAGGTTCGCGGGCCGCTCGGGGCCGCCGTCGCCGAGGTAGCCGAGCAGGCCGAGCCGGTAGGTGACGGACACGACGACGACCCGCTGCTCGGCGACCAACGGCCGCGGGTCCATGATCGGCAGGTCGCCCGCGCCGGAGGTGTACGAGCCGCCGTGGATCCACACCATGACGGGCAGCCGGTCGTCGGGGCGCACGTCGGCGGGCAGGTCGGCGGGCATCGTCACGGACAGGCGCTGGCAGTGCTCGTCGCCCGGGACGCCGGCCCCCGGCGCCCCCAGCACCTCGTCGAGGAACGGGACCGGCGCCTGCGGGCAGGCGGGCGACCACTGCGTCGCCTCGTACGGTGCGACGCGATCGGGGACCGGCACGGGCCGCTCGAACCGGTCCGCGCGGGCGTACGGGATGCCGGTGGCCCGGACGACGTCGTCGTCCGCCCAGCCGTCGACCGGTCCGCAGGGAGGCGTGAAGCGCAGCATCGCGGTCGAGACTAACCCCGGCGGGTGGCGCCGTCGTCGTCGTGGGGCAGGTCGTCGGGCGGGTCGTGGGGCAGATGGTCGGGCAGGTCGTCGATGGCACGCCGCACCTCGCCGACGATCCGTGCCATCGCGGCCTCGGCGGCGTCGGGGTCGTGCTCGGCCACCGCCCGGGCGACGGCCTCGTGCTGGTCGAGCGCCTCGGGCGCGGGGGAGGGCGGCATGAGGCCGAGGTGCGTCCGCCCGGCGAGGACCTCGGCGACGACGTCGGCCAGGGGGCCGAACATCTCGTTGCCGCTGGAGCGCAGCAGCAGCTCGTGCATGCGGACGTCGAGGGCGAGGAACTCGGTGAGGTCGCCAGCCTCGCCGAGGGTGCGCATCCGGCGGGCGAGGTCCACGAGCTCGCCCCGCACCTGCGGGGTGGCGTGGCGGGCGGCGCCGGCGGCGGCGAGCGGCTCGACCGCGTGCCGCAGCTCGGTGAGGCTCCGCAGCTGCGCGTCCCGGCCGGGGCCCTGCAGCCGCCAGCGGATGACGCGCGGGTCGAGCACGTTCCAGTCCTCCATGCCGAGCACCACGAGGCCGACCCGGCGCCGCGAGCGCACCATCCCGAGGCCCTCGAGCATCCGCATCACCTCGCGTGCCACGGTCCGCGAGACCCCGTGCTCGGCGCCGATCCCGTCGAGCGTGAGGGGGCTGCCCGCGGGGACGTCGCCGCTGGTGATCGCGCGGCCGAGCGCGTCGAGCACTCCGGCGTGCAGGGACGGTGACGACATGGGCGGAGCCTATCGACGTCCGGTCGGCTGAGCGATTGGTGTGACCAGTCTTGTCAAAGGTAGTACCAATGAGGCATCCTCGGACGACGCGGTGACGCAGCAGTCGCCGCGGGGCCCGCCCCGGCGGGTCGCCGACCGAACAGGGAAGTCGAGATGGACACTGTCGTCATGGACGCCACCGGTGACGCGCGGGCCGAGCGCGCGCCGCGGCCGCCGGTCGCCGGGCACCTCGTCGTGATGGGCGTCGCCGGCTCGGGCAAGACCACGATCGCCGGGCTCCTCGCCGCGCGCCTCGGCCTCGACGTCGCCGAGGCCGACGAGTTCCACCCCCAGGCCAACATCGACAAGATGTCGGCGGGCACGCCCCTCACCGACGCCGACCGCGCCCCCTGGCTCGCCGCCATCCGCGACTGGCTGACCGGCGAGACCGACGCCGGCAGGTCCGCCGTCGTCACCTGCTCGGCGCTCAAGCGCACCTACCGCGACGTGCTGCGCGGCGCGCACGGCCGGGTGCGGTTCGTCCACCTCGACGGCAGCCCCGAGCTCCTCGCCGACCGCATGGCGCACCGCAGCGGGCACTTCATGCCCCCGGCGCTCCTGCCGTCCCAGCTCGCCACGCTCGAGCCGCTCACCGGCGACGAGGACGGCATCCGGATCGACGTCGCCGCGGCGCCGGAGCAGATCGTCGACTCCGTGCTCGGCTGGCTCGCCGACCGGGCCTGAGCCACCGGCCCGACTCACCGGCCCGACGCACCGGAGCCGCGCGCTCCCGCCGGCCGGACCGGCACGCACCTCCCCACCACCCGTACGACCGTCGACGAGGACCTCGCCATGCCCACAGACGACTGGACCCAGACCCTCACGGCCGGGCCGCTGCTCGCCATCGCCGCGGGAGCCGTCGCGCTCCTGCTCCTGCTCATCATCAAGGTGCGCCTGCACGCGTTCCTCGCGCTCGTGCTGGTCAGCGTGCTCACCGCGGTGGCGGCGGGCCTGCCCAGCGGCGGCATCCTGGACGTGCTGCTGGACGGCTTCGGCTCCACGCTGGCGTCGGTCGCCCTGCTCGTCGGGCTCGGCGCGATGCTGGGGCGGCTGATCGAGACCAGCGGCGGCGCCAAGGTGATGACCGACGTGCTCATCGCGCGGTTCGGAGAGAAGCGTGCCCCGCTCGCCCTCGGCGTGGCCTCGCTGATCTTCGGCTTCCCGATCTTCTTCGACGCCGGCCTCGTGGTGATGCTGCCGATCGTGTTCGCGGTGGCGCACCGCCTCGGCGGCTCGCTGCTCCTCTACGGCCTGCCCGTGGCCGGCGCGTTCTCGGTGATGCACGTCTTCGTGCCGCCGCACCCGGGCCCGGTCGCCGCGTCGGAGTTCCTCGGCGCGAACGTCGGCATGGTCCTGCTCCTCGGGCTGATCATCGCGATCCCCACCTGGTACGTCACGGCCTACCTCTTCGGCCGGTTCGCCGGCCGGCGCTTCGAGCTCCCCGTGCCCGCGATCCTCGGCCGTGCGGACGCGGTGCAGATCGCGAACCCGCCGCGCTTCGGCACGGTCGTCGGCATCCTCCTGCTCCCGCTCGTGCTGATCTTCGCCAACACCGGGCTGGAGACCGCGGTCTCCGCGGGCTGGGTCGCCGCCGAGAGCCCGGTCGTGACCTGGGCGGGCGTCGTGGGCTCCACGCCGGTCGCGCTGCTGGTCTCCGTCCTCGTGGCGGCCTGGGCGCTCGGTCGTCGCCGGGGCGTCGAGGGCACCGTGCTGGAGCAGACGCTCGACTCCGCGCTGGGGCCCGTCTGCTCCGTCATCCTCATCACCGGCGCCGGCGGCATGTTCGGCGGCGTGCTGCGGTCGTCCGGCATCGGTGACGCGCTCGCCGACGTCCTCGCCGACCTGGGGCTCCCCGTCATCGTCGCCGGGTTCGTCATCTCGGCCGTGCTGCGGGTCGCGCAGGGCTCCGCCACGGTGGCGCTCACGACGGCGGCCGGGCTCATCGCGCCGGCCGTCGCCGCCGGCGGGTTCAGCCAGCTCGCGACCGCCGCGATCGTCGTCGCCGTGGCGGCCGGCTCCGTGGTGCTCAGCCACGTCAACGACTCGGGGTTCTGGCTCGTGGGCCGGTTCTTCGACATGGACGTGAAGACCACGCTGCGCACGTGGACCGTCATGGAGACGGCGATCGGCGTCATGGGCTTCGGGATCGCCTGCGTGGCGTTCGCGCTGGCCTGAGGCGCGCGCGCCGCGGCCGGCGTCAGCCCGCCGTGACCGACGACGAGGGACGCAGGTGCTCGACCGCCTCCACGCACTGCCGGGCGATGGCGAGCTCCTCCATCGTCGGGATCACCATCACCAGCGTGGACGTCCAGTCGGGGGAGATGATGCGCTCCCCGCCGGCCCGCGCGGTGTTGCGGACCGGGTCGACGGCGATGCCCATGCCCTCGAGCCCCTCGCAGACGGCGGCGCGGACGGCGGTGTCGTTCTCGCCCACCCCCGCGGTGAACGCGATGACGTCCACCCGCCCCAGCAGGGCGGCGTAGGCGCCCACGTACTTCTTCAGGCGGTGGACGTAGACGTCGAACGCGAGCGAGGCCGCCTCGTCGCCGTCGTCGATGAGACGCCGGAGCTCGCGGAAGTCGTTCACGCCCGACAGGCCCAGCATCCCCGAGCGCTTGTTGAGCAGCGTGTCGAGCTCGTCGATGCCCATCTCGGCGTTCCGCGCCAGGTGGAAGACGACGGCCGGGTCGATGTCGCCCGACCGCGTGCCCATGACCAGGCCCTCCAGCGGCGTCAGCCCCATGGAGGTGTCGATGGGGACGCCACCCGCCACCGCCGACGCGGACGCCCCGTTGCCCAGGTGCAGCACGATCGTGTGCAGGTCCTGCACGCGGCGGCCCAGCACCCGCGCCACCTTGCCCGCCACGTACTGGTGGCTGGTGCCGTGGAAGCCGTACCGGCGCACGTCGTACTCCTGCGCCACCTGGCGGTCGATCGCGTACGTGTACGCCTCGGCGGGCAGGGCGGAGAAGAACGCCGTGTCGAAGACGGCGACGTGCGGCACGTCGGACAGCAGCTCGCGCGCCACCCGGATGCCCTGCACGTTGGCCGGGTTGTGCAGCGGCGCGAGCGGCACCAGGGCGTCGATGCGCGCCACGACGTCGTCGTCCACCACGACCGGGCCCGAGAACTCCGCACCGCCGTGCACCACCCGGTGCCCGACGGCGTAGATGCCGGCGTCCGCCAGGCGCGGGCCGATCTCGTCGAACAGGCCGAGCGCGATCCGCAGCGCCTCCCCGTGGTCGGGCACCTCGAGCTCGCGGCGGGTCTTGTTGCCCGCGAACGTGTGCGTGACGATGCCGGACGGCTCGCCGATCCGCTCGATCGTGCCGGCGGCGATCGCCTCCCCGCCCACGGGGTTGACCAGCTGGTACTTGAGCGACGACGAGCCCGAGTTGAGCACCAGCACGGAGCCGTGCGCCCCGTACGCGCTGTACGGGGTGGGCCGCTCGGCCTCGGGGACGATGCTCATGCGGTGGCCTCCTGTGCCTGTGCCCCGAACGACTGGGCCTGGATCGCCGTGATGGCGACGGTGTTGACGATGTCCGCGACCAGCGCGCCGCGCGACAGGTCGTTGACCGGCTTGTTCAGGCCCTGCAGCACGGGGCCGACGGCGACGGCCCCGGCCGAGCGCTGCACGGCCTTGTAGGTGTTGTTACCGGTGTTGAGGTCCGGGAAGACGAACACCGTCGCCTGCCCGGCCACCGCCGACTCCGGCAGCTTCGACTTCGCGACCGACGCGTCCACGGCGGCGTCGTACTGGATGGGGCCCTCCACCGACAGGTCGGGGCGGCGCTCGCGGACCAGCCCGGTCGCGGTGCGCACCTTGTCGACGTCCGCGCCCGAGCCGGACGTGCCCGTCGAGTAGGACAGCATCGCGACCTTCGGGTCGACGCCGAACTGCGCCGCCGTCGCGGACGACGAGATGGCGATGTCCGCGAGCTGCTCCGCGGTCGGGTCGGGGATCACGGCGCAGTCGCCGTACACCAGCACGCGGTCCTGCAGGCACATGAGGAACACCGACGACACCACGGAGACGCCCGGCTGCGTCTTGACGATCTCGAACGACGGCCGGATGGTGTGCGCCGTCGTGTGCGCGGCGCCCGACACCATGCCGTCCGCGAGGCCGAGGTGCACCATCATCGTGCCGAAGTACGACACGTCGGTGACGATCTCCTTGGCCCGCTCCACCGTCATGCCCTTGTGCGCCCGGAGCCTCGCGTACTCGGCGCTGAACCTCTCGACGTGCTCGGGGTCGGTGGGGGACAGGACGGTGGCGGCGGCGATGTCGAGGCCCAGCTCGGCCGCCCGGGCGCGGATCGACGTCTCGTCGCCCAGGATCACGAGGTCCGCGATCCCGCGGGCCAGCACGGTCGACGCGGCGCGCAGGATGCGGTCGTCGTCCCCTTCGGGCAGCACGACGCGGCGCCGGTCGCCGCGCGCCCGCTCGATGAGCTCGTACTCGAACATCAGCGGCGTGACGACGCGCGTGCGCGGCAGGTCGAGGCGGGCCAGCAGCTCCGCGCCGTCCACGTGCTGCTCGAACAGGGCGCGCGCGACGTCGATCTTGCGCGTCGAGGCGACCGTGACGTAGCCGTGCGTCTCCGCCGCGCGGCGGGCCGCCTGGAACGTGTCGAGCGCGGTCGCGACCACCGGCACGCGCGGCCCGAGCGCCGACAGCAGCTGCGCGATCGCGCCGCGCGGCACGTACCCGCCGGTGAGCACGATGCCCGCCAGGGAGGGGAACGTGGCGGCGGAGTGCGCCGACAGCAGCCCGAGCAGCACGTCGGAGCGGTCGCCGGGGAGGATGACGACCGCGCCGTCGGAGAGGTGGTCGAGCACGTGCTCGAACGACATCGCCCCGACGATCACCTCCAGCGCCTCTCGGCCCAGCAGGTCGGCGTCGCCGAGCATGAGCCTGCCCTGCACCGCCTCGGTCAGGCGGCCGACCGTCGGCGCGTGCAGGAACGGCTCCTCGGGGATGGTCCACACCGGCAGGTCCGCGTCGCCGACCACCGCCGTGGTCGCCGCCGCGAGCACCGCCGGGGTGCACCGGTTCACGACGACGCCCACCGGCTGCGCGTGGTTCGCGCGCAGCTCGGACAGGCTGAGGCGCACCAGGGCGCGCACGTCCTCCGGCGAGCGCTCGCGGCCCGAGGCCACGAGCAGCACCGGGGCGCCCAGGTTGGCCGCCACGCGCGCGTTGAACGCCAGCTCCGTGGCGCCCGCGACGTCCGTGTAGTCCGTGCCGACCACGACGACGGCGTCGCACCGCTCCGCGACCGCGTGGTAGCGGTCGAGGATGCGGGCGAGCGCGGCCTCCGGGTCCGCGTGGACGTCGTCGTAGGTGACGCCGACCGCGTCCTCGTAGGACAGGTCCACGCCGTCGTGCGCGAGCAGCATCTCCAGCACGTGGTCGCGCGGGGCGTCGCCCCCCGCGTCCGACGCCGGCGGCGACGGCACGCGGGAGACGGCCCGGAACACCCCGACGCGGGAGACCTGCCGGACCAGGAGGTCCAGCACGCCCAGCGCGACCGTCGACTTGCCGGTCTCGCCCTCGGGGGAGGCGATGTAGATCGAGCGGGTCGAGCCGGTCACGCGGCGTCACCTGTCATTCGTGCGTCCCCTGTCATTCGTTGTCGCCGCCCGTCGCCGCCGCGGCGTCGTACTGGGGACCGCCGTTCTCGGTGCCCGTCTCGCCGACGTCCGGCCACACCCAGTCGCGCACCTCGGGGATGTCCTCGCCGTGCTCGCGCGTGTACTGCCGGGCCGCGAGGCGGGCGTCGACCATCTCCTGCCGCAGGCCCGCGTACCGCGAGCGCAGGGCCGGCACCCGGTCGATGACGTCGACCACGAGGTGGTACCGGTCGATGTCGTTGAGCATCGCCATGTCGAAGGGCGTCGTCGTGGTGCCCTCCTCCTTGTACCCGCGCACGTGGATGTTGGCGTGGTTGGTGCGCCGGTACGTGAGGCGGTGGATGAGCCACGGGTAGCCGTGGTAGTTGAAGATCACCGGCTTGTCGGCGGTGAACAGCGTGTCGAAGTCCTTGTCGGACAGGCCGTGCGGGTGCTCCTTCTCGTCCTGCAGCCGCATGAGGTCGACGACGTTGACCACGCGGACCTTGAGGTCGGGGACGCGGTGGCGCAGGATGTCGGCCGCCGCGAGCACCTCGAGGGTGGGCACGTCGCCCGCCGCGCCGAGCACGACGTCCGGGTCCTCGCCCTCGACCTCGGTGCCCGCCCACTCCCAGATGCCCAGGCCGCGGGTGCAGTGCGCCACCGCCTGCTCCATCGTGAGGAACTGCGGCGCCGGCTGCTTGCCCGCGACGACGACGTTCACGTACTGGCGCGAGCGCAGGCAGTGGTCGTAGGTGCTCAGCAGGGTGTTCGCGTCCGGCGGCAGGTACACCCGCACGATCTCGGCCTTCTTGTTCACGACGTGGTCGATGAAGCCCGGGTCCTGGTGGCTGAAGCCGTTGTGGTCCTGGCGCCACACGTGGCTGGAGAGCAGGTAGTTGAGGCTCGCGATCGGCCGCCGCCACGGGATGTGGTTGGTGACCTTGAGCCACTTGGCGTGCTGGTTGAACATCGAGTCGACGATGTGGATGAAGGCCTCGTAGCTGGTGAACAGGCCGTGCCGCCCGGTGAGCAGGTAGCCCTCCAGCCAGCCCTGGCACTGGTGCTCGCTCAGCTGCTCCATCACGCGGCCGGCGCGGACCAGGTGCTCGTCGACCTCCGGCGAGAAGTACTCGGCGTTCCACTGCTTGCCGGTGACGTCGAACGTGGCCTGCAGGCGGTTGGACGCCGTCTCGTCCGGGCCGAAGATCCGGAAGTTGTCCGGGTTGCGGCGGATCACCTCGGTGAGGAACTGGCCCAGCACGCGCGGCGCCTCCACCGCGCCGGCACCCGGCGCGGAGACGTCGACGCCGAAGTCGCGGAAGTCGGGCAGGCGCAGGTCGCGCAGCAGCACGCCGCCGTTCGCGTGCGGGTTGGCGCTCATGCGCAGCTCGCCGGGCGGGGCCAGCTCGCGGATGTCGTCGAGGATGCGGCCGTCGTCGTCGAAGAGCTCCTCGGCCCGGTACGACTTGAGCCACGTCTCCAGCACCTGGAGGTGCTCGGGCGTGTCCCGGGCGCTCGCGAGCGGCACCTGGTGCGCCCGCCACGAGCCCACCGTCTTCTTGCCGTCGATGTACTCCGGGCCCGTCCAGCCCTTCGGCGTGCGGAACACGATCATCGGCCACGCCGGGCGCGCCATGTCCACACCCTCGACGGCGGCCTGCGCCTTGATCGCGGCGATCTCGTCGAGCACCTCGTCCAGCACCGCGGCGAAGCGGCGGTGGATCGACTCGTGCGACTCGTCGGTGCCGTCGGCCACCTCGAACCAGTGCGGCTTGTGCCCGTACCCGACCATGAGCGACTCGAGCTCGTCGCGGCCGATGCGGTCGAGGATCGTGGGGTTCGCGATCTTGTACCCGTTGAGGTGCAGGATCGGCAGCACGACGCCGTCCTGCGCGGGGTTGAGCAGCTTGTTCGAGTGCCAGCTCGTGGCGAGCGGGCCGGTCTCGGCCTCGCCGTCGCCCACGACCGCCGCCACCAGCAGGTCCGGGTTGTCGAACACCGCGCCGTAGGCGTGCGAGAGGGCGTAGCCCAGCTCGCCGCCCTCGTGGATGGAACCGGGCGTCTCCGGGGCGACGTGGCTCGGGATGCCGCCAGGGAACGAGAACTGGCGGAACAGGCGGCGCACGCCGTCGGTGTCCTCGGTGATGTCCGAGTAGAGCTCGGAGTACGTGCCGTCGAGGTACGTGCTCGCGACGAGTCCGGGGCCACCGTGGCCGGGGCCGGCGACGTAGACCGTGGACTGCTCGCGCTCCTTGATCGCCCGGTTGAGGTGGGCGTACAGGAAGTTCAGGCCCGGCGTCGTGCCCCAGTGGCCCAGCAGGCGCGGCTTGACGTGGTCGCGGGTGAGGGGCTCGCGCAGCAGCGGGTTGTCGAGCAGGTAGATCTGACCGACCGACAGGTAGTTCGCCGCTCGCCACCACCGGTCGATCCGTTCGATCGTCTCGGCCGTGAGCTCGGTACCGGCGCCCGCGCGCCATGGCGTGGGGCTGACGGTCGGGGTGGTCGTGGTGCTCATCACACGCTCCTGGGGCTCGGGGGAAGACCGGCGCCTTCATTCCACCGCACCCGGTGCCCGAATGCAGCACGACCGGCGAGGTCAGAGCGCGTGACGTCGATCTGGCGGGGTGTCAGATGATCCGGGGCACGGATTCCCGGGCCGGGCCCCGGGCCGATTACGGTGGTGCCGTGCCCAGCCCCCAGCCCGCCCGCAGGTCGTTCTGGGCGGTGGCCCTCCAGCCCCGCATGATCGGGATCCTGCTCCTCTTCCTGCTCGCCGCCGCCGTGTGCGGCCGGCTCGGCGTGTGGCAGCTCGACCGCGCCTACCAGCGCGCCGAGCTCGCCGCCCAGCAGGAGGCGGCCGAGCAGGCCTCGCACGGCCCGGAGGCGCTGGGCACCCTGCTCCCGCCGCAGACGTCGTTCCCCGGCGAGCTGGTCGGCACCGAGGCGTGGGTCACGGGGGAGTACGAGGCCGAGGGGCAGATGCTCGTCGCCGGGCGCGCGCTGGACGGCCGCACCGGCTACCTGGTGCTCACCCCGCTGCGCGTCACCGACGACGGCACGGGCGGGTCCTCGTGGGCGGACCTGTCGGGGCCGCCGGTCCTGCCGGTCGTGCGGGGCTGGGTGGACTCGCCCACCCCGGACGCCGCGGCGCTCGACGTCCCGGACGGCGACGTGCGCGTCACCGGGTGGGTGCAGGCGTCGGAGTCCGTGCAGGAGGGCGGCGAGCCGCTGCCCGACGACCCGGACGGCCCGCCGCTCACCGACTCGATCTCCACCGGCGCGCTGGTGAACACCTGGGGCGGGCCGATCTACTCCGGCTACATGGTGCTCACGACGTCCGACCCCGCGCAGGCGACCGCCGCCGAGGGCGGTCCCGCGCCGCTGCCGCGGCCCGTGCTCGAGGGCAGCGACGGCGTCAACCTGCAGAACCTGTTCTACGCGCTGCAGTGGTGGGTGTTCGGGCTCTTCGCCGTGCTGCTGTGGGTCCGGCTCGTGCGCGACGAGGCGGCCGGGACGAGGCGCGGCAGCACGCACGACGACTCCGACGACCCGGTGGGCACCGGCATCGCGGGGCTGCCCGGCTAGACGACCGGCAGGTCTCGCACGAGCCGGGCGGGCCTCCTGTGCCACGCTGACCGGATGACGGCCATCGACCTCAAGCGCGAGCCGCGGCTGCACTACCGCGCCACGACGACGCCGGCCCTGGTGACGCTGCCGCCCCGCCCCTTCCTGATGGTGGACGGCGAGGGCGACCCGAACACGGCACCGGCCTACCGCGAGGCGGTCGAGACGCTGTACCCGCTCGCGTACGCCCTGCGGGCGGCGGTCAAGGAGGCCACGGGCGACGCGTACACCGTCATGCCGCTCGAGGGCCTGTGGTGGGCCGACGACATGAGCCGGTTCAGCGTGGACGCCAAGGACGAGTGGCGCTGGACGCTGATGATCAGCCTCCCGGACGCCGTCGAGCACGTGGACGCGGCCGAGGTGACGTCCCGTGCCGTCGCGGCGAAGCAGCCCCCGGCGGGCGACCGCGTCCGCCTGGAGCGCTACGACGAGGGCGACGCCGCCCAGGTGCTGCACCGCGGCCCGTTCGCCACCGAGCCCGCGACCATCGAGCGGCTGCACGCGTTCGTCGAGGCCGAGGGGCGGGCGCTGGGCGGCCTGCACCACGAGATCTATCTGTCCGACCTGCGCCGCACGGCCCCCGAGAAGCTGCGCACGCTGATCCGCCAGCCCGTCGCGCCGAGGTAGTCCCTCGCGCCGCGAGGTAGCACCGATCCTGCCGAGGTAGTCCCCTGCTCCGTGCGGGAGGGAACGACCTCGGCAGGATCGGGACCACCTCGGCGAGAGGCGGACTACCCCGCGCTCACTCGTGCTGCCAGCTGTGCCAGAGCCTGGCGTAGTCCCCGCCGGCGGCGACGAGGTCGTCGTGCGGGCCGATCTCGGTGATGCGGCCGCCGTCGACGACGGCGACACGGTCGGCGTCGTGCGCGGTGTGCAGGCGGTGCGCGATGGCGACCACCGTGCGACCGGTGAGCACGGCGTTGAGCGACCGCTCCAGGTGGCGGGCGGCGCGCGGGTCGAGCAGCGACGTCGCCTCGTCGAGGACGAGCGTGTGCGGGTCGAGCAGCACCAGCCGCGCGAGCGCGACCTGCTGCGCCTGGGCCGGCGTGAGCGTGTGCCCGCCAGACCCGACGGCCGTCTCCAGCCCGTCCGGCAGGTCCGCGGCCCACGACGCGGCGTCGACCGCGCCGAGCGCGCCCCACAGCGCGTCGTCGGTGGCCGACGTGTCGGCCAGCCGCAGGTTCTCCGCCAGCGACCCGACGAACACGTGGTGCTCCTGGGTGACCAGCGCGACGTGGTGGCGCAGGTCCTCCAGCGGCAGCTCGACGAGCGGCACGTCGCCCACGGTGACCGACCCGCCGGTGGGCGGGTGGATGCCCGCGAGCATGCGGCCCAGCGTGGACTTGCCCGCGCCGGACGGCCCGACGACGGCCAGCCGTTCGCCCGGCGCGAGGTCGAGGTCGATGCCGTGCAGCACGTCGTGGCCCTCGCGGTACGCGTACCGCACGGACCGGGCCCGCACCTCCTCCGACGTCGGCACGGCGGTGCCGGCCGTGCGGTCCGGGCCGACCAGCCCGACGCCGACGACGCGCGCCAGCGCGACGGCCGCGACCTGCAGCTCGTCGAGCCAGAACACGAGGTCGAACACCGGGCCGCCCATCTGGTGGCCGTACATCGCGATGGTCGCGACGATGCCCACCGTGGTGAGGTCCTGCGACACGAGCCAGCCGCCCCAGAGGATGACGACGATCGGCGCGATCGCGACCGCCGCGTCCAGGGCCGGGATGAGCCGCAGCCGCAGGCCCAGGGTGTACGACTCGGCGTCGAACGCCTCGCGCAGGTCGCGGTCGATGCGCCGGCGGATCCGGGCGCCGAGGTGCAGCGCGTCGGTGGTGCGGGCGCCCTCGACGGCCTCGGTGATGGAGCCGTTGATCGTCGCGTACGCGGCGGACTCGCGCAGGTAGCCCGGCGTCGCGCGCCGGAGGTACCAGCGCGTGGCCACGACGATCAGCGGGACACCGGTGAGCAGCCCGACCGCCACGAGTGGGCTCGCGAGGAACGACGCGACCAGCGTGAGCACGATCGTCACGACGCACACGAGCACCCGCGGCACGCCGAACCGCACGGCGTGCTGCAGCTTGTTGACGTCGTTGGTGGTGCGCGCGACGAGGTCGCCGGTGCCCGCCTTCTCCACCGTGGACAGCGGCAGCCGCGTCACGGCGTCCATGAACTCCTCGCGCAGGTCCGCGAAGACGCGCTCGCCGAAGACCATGGACAGCCGCTGCGCGTACCGCGTGATCACGGCCTGCGCGACGACGGCGCCGAGGAGCACCAGCGCGAGGGTGTCGACCGCGGAGAGCGTGGTGCCGGCGGCGACCTCGTCGATGATCCGGCCCAGCAGGAACGGGCCCGCCAGGCCGGCCAGCGCGGCGAGGGTGTGCAGCACGGCGACGCCGCCGAGCTGGCCGCGGTGGCGCCGGAACAGGCGGCCCACCGTGCGGTTCACCTCGGCGCGGTCGGCGATGGGCAGCAGGTTCGGGTTCACGGTGCCGGCCCGGGGGGTCGCGGCGGCGGGGGCGCTCATCGCGCGGCTCCTTCCAGGTCGGTGTCGGTGATCTCGTCGGCGTCGGCGTCGTCGGCGGTGTCCTCCGCCATGCTGCGGCCGACGACGGCGCGGTACGCGGCGCCGTGGGCGTCGCGGCGGGCGAGCAGCTCGGCGTGCGTGCCGGACGCGGCGACCGTGGCGTCGTCGTCGAGCAGCACGACCTCGTCCAGGTGGTCGAGCACGAGCGGGCTGGCGGTGACGACGAGCGTCGTGCGGCCGCGGCGCACCTCGGCCACCCGCTCCGCGATCCGCGCCTCGGTGTGGGCGTCCACCGCGCTGGTGGGCTCCACGAGCACGAGGATCTCCGGCTCGGTGAGCAGGGCCCGCGCCAGGGCGACGCGCTGCCGCTGGCCGCCCGACAGGGAGCGGCCCTTCTCGGGCAGGTCGCCGGCGAGGCCGCCGGGCACGCTGTCGAGCACGTCGTGCGCGTCCGCGGTGACCATCGCGGCCAGGAGGTCGGCCTCGGTGGCGCGGCCGCGGGCGTCGAGCGCCTCGCCGAGCACGCCCGAGAACAGGTGCGGCGTCGCCTCGGAGATCACGACGCGGCGGCGCAGCACCTCCTTGTCGAGGTCGGCCAGCGGCACGCCGCCGAGCCGGACCGGCGTGCCGGCCTCGGCCTCGTCGTCGAGCCGCCCGAGCCGCGTCGCGACGCGCGCGGAGGCGTCCGGGTCGGCGCTGACCAGCCCGAGCACGCGGCCCTCGCGCAGCACGAGGCCGCTCGCCTCGTCGGCGAGGTCGGCGCCGGTGGCCGGCGCGTCCGTGGGCGTCGAGGTCGAGGGCGTCGCCTCGGTGACGCGCAGCACGTCGAGGATCTTGCGCGAGGAGATGACGGCGCGGATCACCATCTGCAGCATCTGCGTGGCCATCTGCACCGGCCACGCGAGGAAGGCCGCGTAGCCGTAGAACGTCACGAGCTGGCCGCTGGTGATCTCGCCGCGGACGGCGGCCCGGGCGCCGAGCCACAGCACCAGCGCGGCGAGCAGGCCGGGCAGCAGCACCTGCAGCCCGTCGAGCACCGACTGGAGCACCGCGACGCGCACGCCCTGGTGCCGCACCTCCTGCGACTGGCGCGCGTAGCGGGCCGCGAACTCGTCCTCGCCGCCGATGCCGCGCAGGATGCGCAGGCCCGAGACGGTGTCCGCACCGAGCGACGTGAGCCGTCCCGTGGCCTCGCGCTGCGTCGTCTGGCGCGACTGCAGCGGCTTGACCAGCAGGCCGAGCACGGCCGCCACCGCCGGGATGCCGAGCGCCAGCACCAGGCCGAGCTGGACGTGCTGGGAGAGCATGATCGCCACGACGACCACGTACGCGATCACGCCGCCCGTGAACCGGCCGGCCATGGAGAACATGTCGCCCACGCGCAAGGCGTCGTTGGCGACGGCGGAGACGACCTCGCCGGTGGGCAGCTTGCGCGTGATCGCGTGCCCGGCGCGCGAGGCCTT
Organism: Isoptericola sp. NPDC056573; assembly: GCF_042793335.1. Taxonomy (NCBI): domain Bacteria; kingdom Bacillati; phylum Actinomycetota; class Actinomycetes; order Micrococcales; family Promicromonosporaceae; genus Isoptericola; species Isoptericola sp. NPDC056573. The sequence goes on along the minus strand of NZ_JBHTUY010000005.1, from coordinate 40,612 downwards.
GTAGCCCACGAGCTGGGAGAACGACAGCGACGCCCGCACCCAGTTCTCGACGTCCCAGATGTGGTTGAAGATGCCCGCGACGACGATGACGGCGGCGGCGCCGAGCATCGCCCCGCACCAGGCGAACAGCGGGCCGTCGAAGCCCTGCGACAGCCCCTCGTCGATGGCACGACCGATGAGCAGCGGGGCCGCGGCGGACGCGAGCATCGCCACCACGCCCGCCACCAGGGACTTCGCGAGCACGTCGCGCTGGCGCCACCCCTGCCAGGCCAGGAGCCGGGCGGGGGACGTCAGAGGAGGGTTGCCCACGTCGGGCAGGGGGAGGGGTCGCACGGTGATCCAGCCTACGAACGGCCGCCGACACGGGGCCACGGATTAACCACGGCGTCCTCGGGTCCGACCGGCCCGGGTCCGCGCCTACGATGCTGGGGTGAGCACGCCGCAGCAGACCCCCGCCCCGCAGCCCTCGTCGTCGCCCGCCGGCGGCGCCAGCCAGGCCCAGGCCGAGGCCGCCATCCGCAAGGCTCGCGGAGCCCTCAAGCGCTACCGGTTCATGGCGATCCTCACCGGTGTGATGCTGCTGATCCTGTGCGTCGAGATGTTCTTCAAGTACGTGGTGCCGGTCGAGCTCGTCGTCGACTACATGGGCTGGGTGCCGTTCGCGCACGGCTGGATCTACGTGGTCTACCTCGTCACGGTGCTCGACCTGTGGTCGAAGATGCGCTGGGGCTTCGGGCGCCTCGCCACGATGGTGTTCGCGGGCGTCGTGCCGGTGATGTCGTTCATCCTCGAGAAGCGCGTGCACGCCGACGCCGACGCGAAGCTCGGTGCGCTCGAGGAGCGGTACGCGGCATGACGTCGCTCGCCCCGTCTCCGTCGTTGGCACCCCTGGTCGCGCCCGGCCCGAAGCTGGACGCCGCGCACCTCGCCCGGTACGCCCGGCACCTGCCGCTGCCGGGCGTCGGCCCCGAGGGGCAGCGCCGGCTGGCCGCCGCGCGGGTGCTCGTCGTCGGGGCGGGCGGCCTGGGCAGCCCGGCCCTCCAGTACCTCGCGGCCGCCGGGGTGGGCACCCTCGGCGTCGTGGACGACGACGTCGTGGACGTCTCCAACCTGCAGCGCCAGGTGGTGCACGGCACGGCCGACGTCGGCCGGCCCAAGGTGGAGTCGGCGCGCGACCGGATCGCCGACCTCGCGCCCGACGTCGAGGTGGTGGCCCACCCCGTGCGGCTCACCCCCGAGAACGTGCTCGAGATCGTCGGCGGGTACGACGTCGTGCTCGACGGCGCGGACAACTTCCCGACCCGCTACCTCGTCTCCGACGCGGCCGAGATCCTCGGCGTGCCCGTCGTGTGGGGCGCCATCCACCAGTTCGACGGCCAGGTCGCCGTCTTCTGGGGCGCGCCGGTGCTGGCCGACGCCACCGGTGAGGAGACCAGGACGCGCGGCGTCACCTACCGCGACGTCTTCCCCGTGCCCCCGCCGCCCGGCACCGTGCCCGACTGCGCCACCGGCGGCGTGCTCGGCGCGCTGTGCGGCACGGTCGGGTCGGTCATGGCCACCGAGGCGGTCAAGCTGATCACCGGCGCGGGCACCACGTTGCTCGGCCGCATCGCCGTCTACGACGCCCTCGAGCTCTCGTGGCGCCAGCTCGCCGTCCGCCCGGACCCGACCCGCGAGCCCGTCGCGGAGCTGCTCGCCGACGACGCCGCGTACGCCGCGTTCTGCGGCCTGCCCGCACCCGTGGGCGGGTCCGCCGTCGCCGCGGGCTCCGGACTCGGCCCCGCCAGCATGAGCGCCGTCGACGCCGCCGCGCTCCTCGCGGGCGGCTCGCCCGTCGCGCTCGTCGACGTCCGCGAGGGCTGGGAGGTCCAGGCGCTCCCCGTCGCGGGCGCGACCGTGTCGCCGAGCGGCGCGTTCCTGGGCGGGGGAGACGCCGCCGCGTCCGCGGTCGCGGCGCTGCCCACCGACCGCCCGGTGCTCCTGGTCTGCGCCGCGGGCGCCCGCTCCGCCCGCGTGGCCGACGTCGCGCGCGCCGCCGGCGTCGATGCCCGCTCCGTCGAGGGCGGCGCCCCCGCGCTGCTCCTCGCCGTCTGACGCGGGGGAGCACGGGTCGTGCCGAGGTAGTCCGAGACTCCGCGAGGTAGTGGACCGGACCACTACCTCGGCACGGATCGGACTACCTCGGCACGGATCGGACTACCTCGGCACGGATCGGACTACCTCGGCAGCGTGGAGCACCGCGTCAGAGGGCGAGGTCGAGGCGACCGTCCGGGGAGGAGCTGGCCAGCGCGCCCTCACGGCGCGGGATGCGGCCGGCGCCGGCGGCGAGGCGCCCGGACTCGACGGCGAGGCGCATGGCGTGCGCCATGCGGACCGGGTCGGCGGCGCGCGTGACGGCGGTCGCGAGGAGCACGCCGTCGCAGCCGAGCTCCATCGCGAGGGCGGCGTCGGACGCGGTGCCCACCCCGGCGTCGAGGATGACGGGCACGCGCGCGGCGGACGCGATCGCCTCGATGTTGCGGGGGTTGAGCACGCCCAGGCCCGTGCCGATGGGGGCGCCGAGCGGCATGACGGCCGCGCACCCGACGTCCTCGAGACGCCGCGCGAGGATCGGGTCGTCGTTCGTGTACGGCAGCACGACGAACCCGTCGCGCACCAGCCGGTCGGCGGCCTCGACGAGGCCGAGCGGGTCGGGGAGCAGGGTGACGTCGTCCGCGATCACCTCGAGCTTGACCCAGTCGGTGCCGCAGGCCTCGCGGGCGAGCTGCGCCGTGAGCACGGCCTCGGCGACCGAGAAGCAGCCGGCCGTGTTCGGCAGGGCGCGGATGCCCAGCCGCTCCAGCAGGCCCCAGATGCCGCCGTCCTCGGCGCCCGCGCCTCCCGGCCGTACTGCGACGCGGCGCATCGCCACGGTCGTGAGCCCGGTGCCCGACGCGACCAGCGCGTCCTCCAGCGTCATGAGGTTCGACGCCCCGCCCGTGCCCATGACGAGGCGCGAGCCGACCTCCGTGCCGGCGACCACGAGCGGATCGACGAGCGGGTGCGCGAGCGGACGGGACGTGGTCTCGGCGTGCGTGCTGGTCATGCTTCCTCCGTGCTTCGTGGTCAGCCGCCCTGGACGGCGGTGACGATCTCGACCCGGTCGCCGGGCGCGATCCGGGTGCCGGCCCACAGGCCGCGGGGGACGACGGCGTCGTTCACGGCGACGGCGATGCCCTGCACCGAGCCGTCGGCGACGAACGCGGGGACGAGGGTCGCGACGACGGCCTCGACGCCGTCGCCGTGCGGTCCGTCGAGCGGGTAGGTCTCGCCGTTCACGACGGCGGTTGCGGAGGTGGACGGCGTGCTCACGGGAGGGCTCCTTCGGGGGTTGCGGGCGCGAAGCGTCGCGGGTCGGCGGCGGTGAGGGTGTCGAGCGCGTCGTCGGGCGGCGGCGTGCCGGTCAGCGCGGCGAGCACCGCGTCGGCGGTGAGCGGCGCGAGCAGCACCCCGTTGCGTCCGTGCCCGACGGCGGCCAGCAGTCCGGGCACGGCGGTGGCGCCGACCAGCGGCAGGTTGTCGGGGGTGGCCGGGCGGGCGCGCGGCGTGACGTCGACCAGCGCGGCCTCGTCGATCCCGGGCACGAGGGCGCGGGCGTCGCGCAGCAGCGCGAACACGCCGCCCGCCTCGGCGCGGCGGTCGTCCGGCCGCTCCTCGCTGGTGGCGCCGACGACGATCTCCCGGTGCCCGGGCCCGCTGCCCGGGCCGGCGCCGGTGCCCGGGCCCCGCGGCACGAGGTACACCGGCCGGCCCTGCACCGTGCCGCGCACCACGTGCTCGAGGGCGAGCCCCGGCCCGGCGTCCAGGCGCAGCGTCACGCCCTTGACGGGCCGCACCGGCACGCGCACCTCCGGCACGCCGTCGAGCAGCCCCGCGGGAGGGACGGCGCCGGCCGCGAGGACCACGGCCCCGGCGGCGTGCCGCACCCCGGCGGCGTCGTGCGCCGCGACCACCCGGCCCGCGGCGTCCCGCTCCAGGCGCACGGCGGCGCGGCGGACGACCGTGCCGCCCGGCGCGCGGGTCAGCGCCTCGAGGAGTGCCGCGTGCGTGCCCCGCGGGTCGACGGCCAGGTCGCCCTCGACGCGGGCCGCCCCGGCGAGCCGCGGCCCGAGGTACGGCTCGCGGCGCCGGGCGTCGGCCACGGAGACCTCCGCGGACGCGAGGCCCCACTCCCGGTGCAGCGCCAGCACGCGACGCAGGAGGGCGAGGTCGTCGGCGTCGTACGCGACGGCGAGCGACCCGGCACGCAGCAGCGGGACGTCGCGACCGGTCGCGGCGGCGAGGTCGACGGCGAACGCGGGCCAGCGGGCGGCCGACGCGAGGTTGAGGCGCGCGAGGTCCCGCTCGCCGAAGTCCGCCTCGCTGACGGCCGCGAGCATCCCCGCGGCCGCGCGGGTGGCGCCGTCGCCGGGCGACGGGTCGAGCACCGTGACGGCGAGGCCGGCGTCCGCGGCCCGCCAGGCCACCGCGAGACCGACGATCCCGCCGCCGACGACGACGACGTCGGAGGGGGTGGCGGACGGACCGGTGGACGTGGGCATGTGCGCTCCCTTCGCTGGCATGACCCAGATCAGGTTCGACGGTCGGCTCCTACGCCCTCTCAGCCCCGAGCGGGGCTCCCGTGCGCGGCCACTGTAACCCGGGCCGTGGTTACCCTGGCCGGCGTGACCACGACCACCCCCGACCACGATGCCGCCGCCGGCCCGACCCGCGCCCGCCTCGCCGACGCCCGCCTGTACCTGTGCACCGACGCCCGCGAGGACCGGGGCGACCTCGAGGACTTCCTGCACGCGGCGCTCGCGGGCGGGGTGGACGTCGTGCAGCTGCGGGACAAGACGCTCGACGTCGCGCGCGAGCTCGAGCTGCAGGCCGTGGTGGCCCGCGTCGCCGCGGAGCACGGCGCGCTCTGGGCGGTGAACGACCGGGCCGACGTCGCCGGGCTGACCGGCGCTCCCGTCGTGCACATGGGGCAGCGCGACCTGCCCGTGCCGGCGGTCCGGTCGCTGCTCGGGCCGGGCCCGGTGCTGGGCCGCTCCACCCACTCCGCCGCGCAGGCGGCCGAGGCCGAGGCCGACCCGGACGTCGACTACTTCTGCGTCGGCCCGCTGTGGGCCACGCCCACCAAGCCCGGCCGTGCGGCCGTCGGGCTCGACCTGCTGCGCGAGGTCGCCGCGACCCGCCCGACGACGCCGTGGTTCGCCATCGGCGGCGTCGACGCCGAGCGGCTGGACGCCGTGCTCGACGCCGGTGCGTCGCGCGTCGTCGTCGTGCGCGCGATCACGCAGGCGCCCGACCCCGGGCGTGCCGCGCGCGAGCTGCGGGAGCGGTTGGCCTGACCGCCGACGGCCGGCGCGCCGCCGCGCTGTCGAGGTGACCTACCCCACCGCGTGACCCGTGGGAAGGGCCCGGGAGCGGTACCGTCCGGCGGCTACGATGGCTCGGTGACGTCTCCCGCCACCGACACCCCCACCACCGCCGACCTGGCGCCCACGCCGCGACCGGTCCTCGTCGTCGACTTCGGCGCGCAGTACGCGCAGCTCATCGCGCGCCGCGTGCGCGAGGCCCGCGTCTACTCCGAGATCGTGCCCCACACGTTCACCACCGAGCAGATGCTCGCCAAGAACCCGGCGGCGATCATCCTCTCGGGCGGGCCGTCGTCGGTGTACGCCACGGGCGCCCCGTTCGTGGACCCGGCGCTGTTCGAGGCCGGCGTGCCGGTGCTCGGCATCTGCTACGGCTTCCAGGCGATGGCGCAGGCGCTGGGCGGCACCGTCGCGCAGACGGGGCAGAGGGAGTACGGCGGCACCGAGGTCGAGGTGTGCGAGGCGGGCGTGCTGCTGGCGGGCTCCCCCGACCACCAGACCACCTGGATGAGCCACGGCGACTCCGTGCACGCCGCGCCGGAGGGCTTCCAGGTGCTCGCGACGTCGTCCGGCTCGCCGGTCGCCGCGTTCGAGGACACCGGCCGTCGCCTGTACGGCGTGCAGTGGCACCCCGAGGTGAAGCACTCGGCGCACGGCCAGGCCGTGCTGGAGAAGTTCCTGTACGAGGGCGCGGGGCTCGCGCCCGACTGGACGCCGGGCAACGTCATCGCCGACCAGGTCGCCGCGATCCGCGCGCAGATCGGCGACGCCCGCGTCATCTGCGCCCTGTCCGGCGGCGTGGACTCCGCCGTCGCCGCCGCGCTGGTGCAGCGCGCCGTCGGCGACCAGCTCACCTGCGTGCACGTGGACCACGGCCTGCTGCGCGAGGGCGAGGTCGAGCAGATCGAGCGCGACTTCGTCGCCTCCACGGGCGTGAACCTCATCATCCGCGACGAGAAGGAGCGGTTCCTGACCGCCCTCGCCGGCGTGAGCGACCCGGAGACGAAGCGCAAGATCATCGGCCGCGAGTTCATCCGCGTCTTCGAGGACGCCCAGCGCGACATCGTCGCCGAGGCGGGCGCCCACGGCGAGGAGGTCAAGTTCCTCGTGCAGGGGACGCTGTACCCGGACGTCGTCGAGTCCGGCGGCGGCGAGGGCGCGGCCAACATCAAGAGCCACCACAACGTGGGCGGCCTGCCCGACGACCTGCAGTTCGAGCTGGTCGAGCCGCTGCGCACCCTGTTCAAGGACGAGGTCCGCGCGGTGGGCCGCGAGCTCGGCGTGCCCGAGGAGATCGTCGCCCGCCAGCCGTTCCCCGGCCCGGGCCTCGGCATCCGCATCGTCGGCGAGGTCACGGCCGAGCGCCTCGAGACGCTGCGCAAGGCGGACGCCATCGCGCGCGCCGAGCTCACCAGGGCGGGCCTGGACGACGAGATCTGGCAGTGCCCCGTCGTGCTGCTGGCCGACGTCCGTTCCGTCGGCGTGCAGGGCGACGGCCGCACCTACGGCCACCCGATCGTGCTGCGGCCCGTGTCCTCCGAGGACGCCATGACGGCCGACTGGACGCGCCTGCCCTATGACGTGCTGTCCGTCATCTCCACCCGCATCACCAACGAGGTGAGCGAGGTCAACCGCGTGGTGCTCGACGTGACGAGCAAGCCGCCGGGCACCATCGAGTGGGAGTGAGGGTGGACGGCGTGGCCGGCGGGAGCCGGGACGTCGTTCGCTCGAATGATTCGCTCGTGCCTCGCTCGGCTCTCGCGAACGACGTCCCGGTTCTCGCCGGCCACGCTGCCAGGTGGGCTGTCAGGAGATCCTGAACGAGTTGGCCTTGTCGTTGAAGCCGCTGAGCAGGGCCGACTTGTCGATCCAGCCGGTGCTGGCGCCGGTCTTGCCGTTGCCGTTGTAGAGCTTCACGTCGCAGCTGTTGTAGGTCTTGACGGAGCTGATCCGGTTGGACAGCGCGGTGCCGAGGTTGGCGCCGCCCTCGTTGTCCCCGGTGCCCGACGTGCAGCCGACCTTGTACTTCGGGTTGAACACGACGACCTGGAAGCCGCCGTAGTTCTTGTTCTGGTACAGCCGTGCGACGACCAGCCCGGTCCCCGGCTTCGCGTTCTTGCAGCCGAAGGTGCCGTCGAGGACGGCACAGTAGTAGGTCGTGCTGGCAGCCTTGGCCGAGATCTTCAGGTCCTCGACCATGACCGGTGCGTCGCTGTCCACGCGCTGCACCTGGACCGGCGCCGGGTCGTCCGCAGGTGCGGCCGTCGCGGTGGGACCCGCGACCCCCAGTGCGGTGATCGCGGCGAGCCCGCCGACGACGGCGGCGAGCCGGGCGCGGACGGTGCGTCGTTGCGTCGTGATGGTCATCTTCGCTCCTCACGTCTGCCGGCGATCCCCTCGTCGCCGGTCACGGTGTGGGGGGAGCGCGCAGCGGGCGCCCTTGATACGCCCGAGCAACGACTCGCCCGTGACCTGCGGTGACGCCGCTGCGGTCAGCCGACGAGCGATGCGGCACGCGCGTAGGCGCGGTCGACGTCGGCGAGCACGCGGGGCCACGACGTCGCGAGCTCGGCGGAGCGGTTGTGGGCGATGATCGCGTCGAGCAGGGCGGGGTCGTCGGCGAGGCGGACGAGGGCGTCGGCCATCGCGGCGTCGTCGTCCACGAGGAGGGCGTCCCGGCCGTCGACCAGGCGCTCCGCGACCCCCGACTGCGACCGGCTGACGACGGCGAGGCCCGCGGCCTGGGCCTCGAGCGCCGCGATGCCGAACGCGTCCTGCACGGCCGGGGCCACGAAGACGTCGGCGCGCACGTACAGGCGCTTGAGCTCGGTCGGGGTGAGGCGGCCGACGAGCCGCACCGTGTCGGCCAGGCCGTGCTCGCGCACCCAGCGACGGGCCTCGGACAGCTGCGGTCCGTCGCCGCCGATCGTCGCGACCAGGCGCCCCGGAGCCCTCTCCACGGCCGCGGCGATCGCCTCGAGCATCGGCAGCACCCGCTTGCGGGGCGCGAACCGCGTGGCGGACACGACGTGCACCTCGCGGCCCTCGGCCCGCTCGCCCCGCTCGACGCGGGGCAGCCGCCAGGCGTCGACGTCGATGCCGTTGCCCAGCACGGACACGCGCTCCGCGGCGGCGTCGGGGCCCAGCCGTCGCCCGACCACGCGCCGCAGCGGTTCCGCCGTCAGCCCGCTCACCGCCGACCACTGCACCGGCCAGGCCGACCACCGCGTCACGCTGTCGAGCGCGGCGAACGCCCGCTCCCAGCCGCCCCACACGCTGTGCACCGTGAGCAGGGCGGGCAGCCCGAGCCGCGTCACGGGCCGGAGCGCCAGCTCGACCGTGGGGGCCAGGACGCCCATGTGCAGGTGCACGGCGTCCGGGCGGCGGCCGTCGGCCTCGAGCGCCTTCAGCCGCGCGCGCACGTGCGCCGTCGAGCGCGGGTGGACGGGGTAGCCGCCCGGCACGCGGGCCGCGACGCGGTGCACGACGACCCCGTCGCCGTCGGGCCGGGTGCTGATGCCGTGCTCGCCGGGCGCGCCCGGCGTCGTGGTGATCACCTCGACGTCGTGCCCGGCCTCCGCCTGCCGGCGCGCGAGCCGGGCCACCTGGGTCTCGATGCCGCCGAGCAGCGGGAGGTAGGAGTCGGAGACGTGGACGATGCGCACCGGGACATCCTGCCACCGCCCCCGGCGCGACCACCTGCGGGTTCGCCGAGCCGAGGGCGTGCGTTGGCGCTACCGTGCGAGGAGCGGTACCTCCGGCGCATGCGCCACGGCACACACCTGAGGAGAGGTGCGACATGTCGAGCACTGTCACCGTTCATCCGACCAAGGGCGTCCGCGGGATCGGCCTGGTCACCATCATCGCCGGCATCGTCATGATCGTCGCCGGCCTGGGCGTGTGGGTCGTCGTGTCCCAGACGCTCGCCGACGAGCAGATCACCGTCTCGGACGACGCGGCCATGTTCGCCGGTCAGAAGGTCTCCGGGCCTTTCACCGCCTACGCGCAGGCCGAGGTGATCAACAAGCACGCGCTCGAGGCGTCCGGCGGGCAGACATACGCCGAGCTCGCCCAGGACGACCCGACGCGGGACACCGTGATGAACGCGTCGTTCCTGCGCGCGTCGCTGTTCACGTCCGTGGTGGCGTTCGGCGTCTGCGCCCTCGTCATCGGCCTGGGCATCGTGTTCATCCTGCTCGGGAGCGCGCTACGCAAGCTCGCGGGCGGGCCGCAGGTGGTGATCGACTCGCCCTCGCTGACGTCCGAGGGCGGCTTGTCGCACGCCGCGCACCGCGCCGACCCCGGGGAGCCGGAGCGGCCGAGCGCCCCGACGACGCCCGCGCCGCCGCCCGAGCGGCCGAGCACGCGCACGGCTCCCGAGGCGCCCTCCACCGGGACGTCGACAACCCCGTCGACACCTCCCTCGACACCTCCGTCGACCTCGCCGCCCGCGTCTCCCTCGACGCGGCCCGAGAACCCGCCGGCGGCACCCCCTGCCGGGGGCAGCGGGTCGCCGTCGGCCTGAGGTCCGACCAGCACGACGACCGGCACGACGACGCGGCGGTGACCCCTCGGGTCACCGCCGCGTCGTCGTGCGCGTCAGCGGACGGTCGTCGCGCGGCGCCGTCGGCGCACCGCGCTGACCACCGAGCCGATCACCAGCAGGGCGCCTGCCGCGGCGAGGAGCACGATGGCGGCCAGCTCGATGTCGATGTGCGCGCCCGCGGCGTTGGCCACGAGACCCACGCCGAAGGCGACGACGAGGAAGCCCCACACGATCGTGCTGGACCGCGGGCCGGTGCTGGCGTGCGGCTCGTCCACGGGCGCGGTCACCGGGGCCGCGGGCGCCGGCTCGGCCGGCTCGGACGAGGCCCACTCCGCCGAGGCAGGCTCGGACGAGGCCCACTCCGCCGACGCCGGCTCGGGCACGGTGGCGCCGTAGCCGGGGGACGGTGTCGCGGGCGCGGAGCCCGCGGCCTGCGTGGTCGCGTGCTCGGTGGACGCCGGTTCCGCCGGGCGCTCCGGCCGGTCGAAGATCGACAGCGGGTCGTCCGGCCCCGCCACGGGGAACGCGCGGGTGTCGCCCGAGCCGGCGAAGGCCTGCGTCTCGTCGGCTGCCGGGAGCGCCCGGGTCGCGTCGGCCGCGGGCAGCGCCTGCGTCTCGTCGGCCGCGGGCAGCGCCTGCGTCTCGTCGGGGGCCGGCAGGGCCTGGGTCTCGTCCGGCTCGGGGCCGGGCGTGGTGGGCTTGTCGTCGCTCATCGGGACTCCTCGATGGTCAGGTTGCCGGCGCGCACGCCGACGTCGAGCAGCAGGCGGGCGCCGTCAGCCTCGCGCGCTTCCTCGGTCGTGAACCGCACGGGACCGTTGGTGTAGGTGTTGACGGAGCGGCCCTGGCCGTCCACGCGCCACTCGGCGTTGCCCGCGATGACCTCGACGTCGGCCTCCACGGCCTGGCCGTCGGGGATCAGGACGGTCGCGTTGCCGGCGGAGATCGTGACGGGGACGACGACGGGGTCGCCCAGCGGGACGTCCGTCAGGTCGAGGTCGGTGAGGTCGACCGTGGCGTCGCCGAACCGCACGTGCACGCCCTCCTCCGCCTCGGCGGTCGTCGTCGGGTGCAGGGTGCCGTCGCTGACGACCGCCGCGGCGCCGGACTGCTGCGGGCCGTCGTCCCAGAACTCCCAGGAGACGCGGTCACCGGCGAACGGCCAGGTGATGACGCCGGCGATCAGCGCGAGGATCGCGAAGAACGTCAGGCCGCCGCCGCGCCGGCCGCGCAGGCCCGTCACGACCAGCCCGAGCCCGAGGACGACGATCGACGCGCCCAGCCACGTGGGGCCGAGGGGCAGGTCGAGGTTCCCGGTGCGGTCGGCCACGAGAAGCAGCGCTCCGGCGAGCAGCACGAGCCCGAGGACGATCCCGACCGCGGCGGCGCCGGGGCCACGGCGCGGGGGCCGCGGCGGGCGCGGCGGACGCGGCGCGACGACCGGTGCCGCCGGGGGAGCGGCCGGCGCGGGCGCGGCGGCCCAGGTTCCGGACGACGGCGCGGCGGGCGCCGTGGCCCAGGAACCCGAGGGGCCCGGGGTGCTCGAGTGGGTCGAGGCGCTCGTGGGGGCCGACGGGTCGGCCGGGGGCTGCGTCGTGGAGGGCGACGTCAGGTACGGGGCCGGCGGTGCCGGGACGAAGGAGCCCGTGGACGAGGGGCCGCTCGTGGCGGGGTCGTCCGTCGTGCCCGGCGCGGGCGCGGCGGGGTACGGGGGCGCCGCGGGGTACGGGGGCGCGGGCGGGGCGCCGGGGCCGCCGTTGCGCGGCCGGCGGTCGCGGATCAGCTTGACGACCAGCCAGACGATCCCGACCCAGACGGCGATCCACAGGAGGCCGCCGATCCACTCGATCCCGAAGCCCCACCACCCGAGGCCGTTGTTCCACGCGAAGCCGACGATGAGCGCGACGACCGCCCCGAGCAGCGCGACGTCGAAGTCGCCGCGGAACGCCTGCTGCAGGTGGATGCGGCCGTCCCGCTCCGGCAGCAGCGCCCACGCGACCGCGTAGATGACGATGCCCGCGCCGGTGAGGAAGAAGCTGAGGATCAGCAGGCCGCGCACCAGCAGCGGGTCCAGCCCGAACCGGTCGGCCACGCCGCCCGCGACGCCGCCGACCCACCGGTCGTCGGACCGGATCAGGCCGATGCGGCGGATGGAGTCGAAGAAGCCGTCGCCGGTGCGGCGCGGCGGCGTGCCGCCGGCGGCGGGGGCGCCGCCGGCTCCGGGCTGCGGCCCGGGCGGCTGGGGGAGGTCGTCGGTGCTCATGGCTCCATCCTGGCGACCGCGCGGCCGCCGCGGCATCGGGTGCTGCCCTGACGCGACCCTGATTCGGCGGGCCGGGCCACCCTGAAACCTCGGGATCGCGCGCCCCGGGGCGCCCCTGACGTGCCAGGATCGGGAGCATGACCACCGAGCGACCCCCGCGCCTCCCGCTGCGCCGGCCCCCTCAGGGGCGGGTGCTCGCCGGCGTCGCCGCGGGCCTCGCCGCCCACCTGGGCCTCCCGGTCCTGGTGGTGCGCCTCGCCTTCCTGCTGCTCACCCTGGTGGCGGGCGCGGGCGCGGTGGCCTACGTGTTCTGGTGGGTGACCGTGCCGTCGGGCGACCCGCGGCAGGCCGCGGACTCCACCCCCACGTCGTTGCAGCGGCTCGCGCCGCGCCTGCGGCTGCGGGGGCCGGTCTCGGCACTGCCGGTGCGCGACGTCCTCGTCGGGGCGGCCCTCATCGCGGGCGCGTTCGTCCTGGTCGCGATCCGCGCGGGCTGGGACGTCGGGGCGTCGTGGGTGCTGCCGGCGCTCGTCGCCGTCGGCGGCCTGGCGCTCGCGTGGAGCCAGCTCGACGCCGCGCAGCGCGGTCGCCTCGGGGACGGCGGCTCCGGCACCCGACGCTCGACGCTCGTGCTGCGGCTGGTGGGCGGCGTCGTCCTCGTCATGGTGGGCGTGCTGCTGCTCATCGGCCAGGACGCCCCCGTGCCGGTGCTGCTGCAGGCCGCCGTGGCGTCGCTCGCGGTCCTCGCGGGGGCGGCGCTCATGCTGGCCCCCTGGTGGCTGCGGCTGGTGCGCGAGCTGGGCGACGAGCGCGCCGCCCGCGCGCGCGAGGCCGAGCGGGCCGACATCGCCGCGCACCTGCACGACTCCGTGCTGCAGACCCTCGCGCTGATCCGCTCGCGCGCGGACGACCCGGAGGCGGTGGCCCGCATGGCACGCGCCCAGGAGCGTGAGCTGCGCGAGTGGCTGTACACCGACCGCACGGCCCCGGGCACGTCGCTCGCGGCCGAGCTGCGCGCCCTCGTGGCGGAGGTCGAGGACGGCCGGGCCGTCGAGGTCGAGTCGGTCATGGTGGGCGACTGCGTGCCCACGGAGGAGACCTCGGCCCTGCTGCAGGCGTCGCGCGAGGCGCTCGTGAACGCGGTCGTGCACGGCCGCCCGCCGGTGACGGTCTACCTCGAGGTGACCGACGTCGCCGTGGAGGTGTTCGTCCGCGACCGCGGCGACGGGTTCGAGATGGACGACATCGCGCCCGACCGGTTCGGTGTCCGGGAGTCCATCCTGGGCCGGGTGCACCGGCGCGGCGGCACCGCCGACGTGACCAGCCGCCCCGGCTGGGGCACCGAGGTGCGCCTGCGGATGCCGCGCGACGGCGCCGCCGCCCCGGCGGCGGCACCTGCGGCCGCCGACCAGCCCACCGACGAGCGCACCGACGAGAACGAGCCGAGCACGACCGCCGACGAAGGAGCACGCACGTGACCACTCCCAGCGACGCGACGGCGCAGCCGACAGGGCCGGTCCCCGTCGTGCTCGTCGACGACCACCACATGTTCCGCACCGGCGTGCGCGCCAGCCTGGACGGCCGGGTGCAGGTGGTGGGCGAGGCGGCGGACGTCGACCAGGCGGTCGCCGTGGTGCACGAGCACCGCCCGCCCGTCGTGCTGCTCGACGTGCACCTGCCGGGGGGCAACGGCGGCGGCGGGGCGGAGGTCGTGCGGCGCTGCGCGGACCTCCTGAGCGAGACGAAGTTCCTCGCGCTGTCCGTGTCGGACGCGGCCGAGGACGTCGTGGCCGTCATCCGCGCGGGGGCGCGCGGCTACGTCACGAAGAACATCTCGGCGTCGGACCTGTCCGGCGCCGTCGTGCGCGTCGCCGGTGGCGACGCGGTCTTCTCGCCCCGGCTCGCGGGCTTCGTCCTGGACGCGTTCGGCACGGCGGCCGGCGACGTGGCCGTCGCGGACGACGAGCTGGACCGCCTGTCCAAGCGGGAGCAGGAGGTCATGCGGCTCATCGCGCGTGGCTACTCCTACCGCGAGGTGGCGAGCGAGCTGTTCATCTCCATCAAGACGGTCGAGACGCACGTGTCGGCCGTGCTGCGCAAGCTCCAGCTGTCCAGCCGCTACGAGCTCACGCGGTGGGCCGCGGCCCGTCGGCTGCTGTGACGAGGCCGGCTCGGACAGCGGCGCCGTAGCGCTCGACGACGACGTCCACCAGGCCGGCGGGCGCGTCCTCGTCGGCGACCAGGAGCGGCCGGGCGGTGACGTCCCCGCCCGCGCGGGCGGCGAGGTCCGCGAAGAAGCCCGGGGCGAGCAGGTACGACGCGACGACGACGCGCCGGCCCGGCTGCTCGGCCCGGGCCGTGTCCACGACCTCGTGCACGCGCGGGGTGGCGTTCGCGATGTACCCGACGGTGACGGGACGGCCCAGGCGTCCGGCCAGGCGGGCGGCGGTGGTCTCGCAGTCGGCGACGGCGCGGGCGTCGCTCGACCCGGCGGCGGCCAGGACGACGGTGTCGTCGGCGCGCACGCCCGCCTCGGCGAGACGCCGCTCGAGCACGTCGACCAGGCGGTCGTCCGGCCCGAGCGCCCCGCCGAGCGTCACGACGTCGCCGCCCGCGACGGCGGCGTCGACGTCCTCACGCAGGTCGACGTGCACGTGGTAGCCCGCCGACAGCAGCAGCGGCACGACGACCGTCGGCGCGCCGAGGTCCCGCAGCCCCGCCAGGCAGGTCGGGACGTCCGGCTGCTGCACGTCGACGAAGCCCGCGTGCACGGGGACGTCGGGCAGGCGGGCGGCTACCGCCTCGACCAGGGTCGCGACGGCGCCCGCGCCGGTGGCGGACGCCGTCCCGTGCGAGACGGCGAGGAGCGCGGGAGCGGTCATGCCGGACACCCTAGGTCGGGCGTCGTCCCGCGCCGTTTCGTCCGTGTGAACCGTCGTCACGACGACCTCACGGCCCCGGCCGCGACGCTGTGAACGGAGCTGTGGGCGGACGTGGGCCCGGTCCACGCCGGGCTGCGCCGCACGACGTCGCCCACGACGGTCACGGCCGGGGCCTGCACGCCCACGGCGCGCGCCCGGTCGGCGATGTCGGCGAGCGTGCCGACGGTGGTGCGCTGGCGGGAGCCGAACCCGTCCTCCACGACGGCGACGGGCGTGTCGGCCGGGCGACCGGCCGCGACGAGCGCGCGGGCGGTGTCCGCGAGCCGGGTGACGCCCATGAGGAGCACGAGCGTGTGGTCGGTGCCGCCGGGCACCTGCCCGACGTCGTCGTGCCCGGTGAGCACGCTGAAGCCGCGGGCGAGCCCTCGGTGGGTGACCGGGATGCCGGCCGCCGCGGGCACGGAGACGGCGGACGTCACGCCGGGCACGACCTCCACCTCGATCCCGGCGGCGCGGCAGGCGTCGAGCTCCTCGCCGCCGCGGCCGAAGACGTACGGGTCGCCGCCCTTGAGGCGCACCACGTCGCGCCCGGCGAGCGCGTGCCGCACCAGCAGCGCGGTGATCTCCTCCTGCGGCACCGGATGGTGCCCGGACGTCTTGCCGACGTCGACCACCTCGACGTCGTCGGCCAGCCCGGTCAGCAGGGACCGGGGGGCCAGGCGGTCGACGACGACGACGTGCGCCGCGGCGAGCAGCCGCCGCCCGCGCACGGTGACGAGGCCCGCGTCCCCGGGCCCGCCGCCGACGAGGGCGACGCGCCCGATGCGCGAACCGCCGCCGGGCCCGCCGGCGGGGTCGGCGGAGCGCACGGCGCGCAGCGGCAGGCTGCCGTCGTCGAGCCCGGCCACGACGGCGTCGCGCACCCGTACGGCGCGGCGCGGGTCGCGACCGGCGGTGACCGCGACGGCGAGGTCGCCGGCGGGCCGCCCGGCGGCGTCCGTCACGGGGGTGCGGGCCACGGCGGGCACCCAGGCCGAGCCGAGCCCGGCGTCCCCCGCGGTGACGCAGAACGTCCGCAGCAGCTCGGCGTCGCCGGCGACGCGGGCGTCGACGTCGGGGTCGCCGGTCGCGGTGTGCACCAGCCACGCACCGTCGAGGTCGCCGTCGCAGTAACCGCGGGTGATCCGCTCGATCGCGGCCGCGGAGACGAGCGAGGCGAGCTCGGGGACGACGTCGGGCGCGATCACGCGCACGCGCGCCCCGGCGGCGAGCAGGCCGCGCACGCGCCGCAGCGCCACGGGGCCGCCGCCCACGACGATGACGAGACGGCCGCCGACCCGCAGGCCCAGCGGGTACGTGTCGTGCGGCGCGGCGGGCCGGGCGGCGCGCGGCGCGTTCGAGGACGTCCTGCGGCGGCTCATACGTGCAGCCCGCACTCGTCCTTGTCCCGGCCGGCCCAGCGGCCGGCGCGGGCGTCCTGCCCGGCCTCGACCCGCTGCGTGCAGGGCTCGCAGCCCACGGACGGGTACCCGTCGCCGAGCAGGGGGTTCACCACCACGCCGTGCGTGCGGGCGTACTCCTGGACCTCCTCGTCGGTCCAGGCCGCGAGGGGGTTGATCTTCACGACGCCGTTGCGCTCGTCGAACGCGACCAGGGGCGCGTTCGCGCGGGCCGCGGTCTCGCCGCGGCGGACGCCGGTCGCCCAGGCCTCGTAGCCCTGCAGGGCCTGCCGCATGGGAGCCACCTTACGCATGGCGCAGCAGGCCTCGGGGTCCCGGTCGTGCAGGCGGGGGCCGTGCTTCGCGTCCTGCTCGGCGACGGTCAGCTCGGGGCGGACGTCGACCACGTCCACGTCCATCTCGATCTCGACCGCGCCGCGCGTGCCGAGCGTCTCCGCGAAGTGGTAGCCGGTGTCGCCGAAGAGCACGTCGACGAACGGGAGCTGCCGGGAGACCAGGTGCGCGAGGACGAGGTCCTGCATCGACGACGCGACCGCGAGGTACGGGCCGAACTCGCGCACGGCCCAGGCGACGACCTCCTCGGCGGTGGCCTCGGGACGGTCGCCGTCGGCGTGCAGCTGGGCCTGGCCCCGCTCGACGACGTGGCGCAGCTCCTCGGTGGAGCGGCGGTGCCGGGCCGCACGCGCGTGCCGCCGGGCGTCGCGCGACTCCTCGCGCGCCGCCGCCCGGGCCCGCACCTCGGCGAGCCGGCCCCCGCCCGCCGGGGAGGTGAGCAGCGTGACCGGGGAGGAGACCTCGACGGCGGTCATCGCAGGGCCTCTTCGTCGGCCCGGTGCGCCCACTGGGCGAACGTCTCGCCGCCGTCGTGCTCGGCGTCGTACCGCCGCACGACGCGCTCCACGTAGTCGCCGACCTCCGACGCCGGCACCTTGAGGCCGCGCACCGTGCGGCCCAGGCCGCCCTCGTCGCGGCCCTCGCCGACCAGACCGCCGCCCAGGTGCACCTGGAAGCCGGGCATCTGCTCGCCGTCGACCGTGATGATCTGGCCCTTGAGCCCGATGTCGGCGGTCTGGATGCGGGCGCAGGAGTTGGGGCAGCCGTTGACGTTGAGCTCGATGGGCCGGTCGAGCCGGTCGGTGACGTCGCCGAGCCGGTCCTCGAGCTCGCCGATCACGCGCGCCGCGGTGTCCTTGGTGTCGACGATGGCGAGCTTGCAGAACTCGATGCCCGTGCAGGCGATGGTCGAGCGGCGGAACAGGCTCGGACGAGCGGTGAGGCCCAGGGGCTCGAGCCCGTCCAGCAGCTCGTCGACGCGGTCGGCGGGCACGCCGAGGACCACGACCTTCTGGTGCGCGGTGAGCCGGGCGGAGTCCGCGCCGACCTGCTCGATGAGGTCGGCCAGCCCGGTGAGCGTGTTGCCGCCGACCCGCCCGACGACGGGCGCGGCGCCCACGTAGAAGCGGCCGTCCTTCTGCTCGTGCACCCCGACGTGGTCGCCGGGACGCGTGGCCGGCGCCGGCGCGGGGCCGTCCGGCAGCGGGTGGCCGAGGTACTC
Organism: Isoptericola sp. NPDC056573; assembly: GCF_042793335.1. Taxonomy (NCBI): domain Bacteria; kingdom Bacillati; phylum Actinomycetota; class Actinomycetes; order Micrococcales; family Promicromonosporaceae; genus Isoptericola; species Isoptericola sp. NPDC056573. The sequence continues at coordinate 22,504 of NZ_JBHTUY010000005.1, read as the reverse complement.
GTTCTCCAGCACCTCGCGGAACTTCTCGGTGCCCCAGTCCGCCAGCAGGAACTTCAGGCGGGCCTTGTTGCGCAGCCGCCGGTAGCCGTAGTCGCGGAAGATGCGGATGACGCCGTGCCAGACGTCGGGCGCCTGCTCCTCGGTGACGAAGACCCCGAGCCGCTCGCCGAGCCGCGGCGTCGTCGACAGCGCCCCGCCCACCCACAGGTCGTAGCCGGGGCCGAGCTCCGGGTGGACCACGCCGACCAGCGAGATGTCGTTGATCTCGTGCACCACGTCGAGGCTCGGGTGCCCGGTGATCGCCGTCTTGAACTTGCGGGGCAGGTTCGCGAGCTCCGGGTCGCCGATGTACCGGCGCTTGATCTCGAGGATGACCGGGGTCGGGTCGATGATCTCGTCGGCCGCGATGCCCGCGACCGGGCTGCCGAGGAAGCCGCGAGGGGAGTCGCCGCAGGCCGTGGTCGTCTCGAGGCCCACCGTGTCGAGACGGCGCCAGATCTCCGGCATGCTCTCGATCTCGATCCAGTGGTACTGGATGTTCTGCCGGTCGGTGATGTCGGCCGAGCCCCGCCCGAAGTCCGCCGAGATGCCGCCGAGCACCCGCAGCGCCGCCGGCGAGAGCGCCTGGCCGTCCGACCGGACCCGCAGCATGAAGTAGCGGTCCTCCAGCTCGTGCGGCTCGAGCGTCGCCGTGCGGCCCCCGTCGATCCCGGGCTTGCGCTGCGTGTACAGGCCCCACCAGCGGAACCGGCCGTGCAGGTCGTCGTCGGTGATCGAGTCGAAGCCCTCGCGCGCGTAGGTCGACTCGATGCGCTCGCGGACGCCGAGCGGAGCCGCCTCCTGCTTGAAGACCTCGTTGTGGTTCAGGGGCTCGGTGCCGTCGACCTTCCACTGCCCGTTCGGGCGCGCCGTGCGCGGGGGGCGGACGCGCGCGGGGGTGTTGTCGCCGGTCGGGGCGGGTGCGGTGGTCTGCGTCGTCATCTGGGGGAGTTCCTCGGGTCCTCGGGGGCGGGACGCGCGACGACGAGAGACTCAGCGGGGGTGGGCCGAGGACCGACGGCGCGCGCCGGTGCTCAGGAGCCGCGCGGGGGCGGCGGGGCTGAGGTAGGGCGCGATCAGCGACAGCAGCACAGACAGCTGCGCATGCTGCGACGCACGCACGCCGGCATCTCGTGACGAGTCGTCACGAGGAGGCGGTGCGCGGCCGTGGTCATGGGGATGACCGTAGCCGCACCGGACGGTCTCGCGCGAGACAGGGTCCACATGGTGGGACCACATGTTGGGACGATGGGGGGAAGGCTTGCGTCGGGTCGCCCGAGTGTGATGTGTGACCGGTTGCGGACACCGGTGTCAGATCCCGCTCCGCGCGCGGCTAGGCTGCCCGCATGGAGTTCCTCTACCACGTCTTCGTCGCGCTCCACTTCGTGGGCTGGGCGATCGTCCTCGGTGGCTACATCGCGTCGATCAAGAGCCCGGGCCTCTACCGCGGGGTCTTCCACGGCGCCGCGACCGCGCTCGTCGCCGGCGTCCTCATGGTCGGCGTCGCCGAGATGGCCGACCTCTGGGCGGACGGCGGCCCCAGCATGGCCAAGATCGGCGTCAAGCTCGTGATCGCGCTGATCATCGCGGTGCTCGCCTTCGTCGCCAAGCGCCAGGGCTCGAAGGGGGACAACGGCACGGGTGCCGTGGCCCCCGGGCTCAAGCACTCGATCGGCGCCCTGACGCTGGCCAACATCCTGGTCGCCGTCTTCTGGTGACCGTCCCCGTGTGCCCGGGGCGGTCGCGATGAGCGTCCTGGGGGAGGTGCTGGTCGGGCTGGCGATCGCCGTCGGCCTGGTCGGCATCGTCGTGCAGGTGCTCCCCGGCAACGTGCTCGTGCTGGGGAGCATCCTCGTGTGGGCGTGGGTCACCGGCGGCACGACGGCGTGGGTGTGCTTCGCCGTCGCCGCCCTGGCGGTCGTGGCGGCCGAGACGGGTCAGTGGCTGCTCGCGGGGCGGCACATGCGCCGGGCCGACGTGCCCTGGGGCACGCTCGCGGTCGCCGGCCTCGCGGGGGTCGTCGGGTTCTTCGTGGTGCCCGTGGTCGGGCTCTTCCTCTTCTTCGCCGGCGCCGTCTTCCTCGTGGAGCTGGCCCGACGTCGCGACGCGGCCGTCGCGTGGACGGCCACGCGGGCCGCCCTGAAGGCCACGCTCATCACCATCGGCGTGCAGCTGGCCGGCGGCGTCGTCGCCACGCTCGCCTGGGTGGTCGGGCTGCTCCTCACCTGAGCCCCGGCCCGGCGACCAGGGCGGCGCCCGGCTCAGCGGCCCGTCGCCGTCGGGACGCGGAAGTCCCCGAGCCCGATCCGCGGGGCCGGCGGCGCCTGCTCGAGGGGCGCCGGGTCTCGTGCCCCGTCGCCGACCACCTCGTCGGCGACCGTGAGCGCGGCGGCCGCGAGCAGCGCCCCGCACACCAGGGCCGCCAGCGTGCGCAGGCGGCCGTGGCGCGCCCCGGGGGTCGCGTGGTCGGGCGCGTGGTCGGGCGCATGGTCGGGCGCGGCGGGAGCGCCCCCGACGCCGAGCGGGGAGATCTCGATCGTCCAGGACATGGCACCCCCTCCCGCACCCTGGTCCGACGATGCGGCCGGGCCGGCGCGGCGCGCATCAGGGACTTCCCTCGTCGTGCGGGAGCTCCCCCCGCCCCGCGAGCGCCCCGAGCTCGGCGCGCGACCGGATGCCGAGCTTCGCGTAGGCGCGGGACAGGTGCGCCTCGACCGTCTTGGCGCTCATGGACAGGGCCACCGCCACCTCCCGGTTCGTCCGTCCGGCGGCGGCCAGGGCGCACACCCGCGCCTCCATCGCGGTGAGCGACGCGCCGGGCGACGGCCCGGACACCCGGTCCGCCTCCGCCCGCGCGACGTCGCCCCAGAGCGTGCAGCCCACGGCCTCCAGCTCCCGGACCGCGCGCCGCGCGGCGTCGCCGGCGGCGGCGCGGCGACGGGCACGCCGCTCCAGCCGGGCGAGGTCGAGCAGGGTGCGCCCGCGCTCGTACCCGGGCGGGAAGGCGGCGAGCGCGTCGTCGAGGAGGCCACGAGCCCGCCCGGTCTCGCCCGTCCCGGCGGCGAGGCCCGCCCACCCGCGGGCGAGGACGCCGCGGAGCCACGCACCCCCGGGCCGGGCCGCCGCCTCGCCGTAGCCGTCCAGCACCTCGGCCGCCGCGGCCGTCCCGCCGGTCGCGGCGAGCGCCGCCACGAGGTCGGTGACGATGCCCGCGAACCCGGGGTGGCGGTACCCGCAGGAGAGCACGTGGCGCTCGAGCGGCAGCAGCAGCTCGACGACGGCGGGAGCGTCGCCGGCCGCGAGGAGGACCGCGCCGAGCGCGGCGGCGGGCAGCACGGCGACGTGCGGGGCGCCGAGCTCCGTGAACCGCGCGGTGGCGGCCCGCGCGGTCGGCACCGCGGCCGCCGCGTCCCCGGTCCAGGCGCCGAGGTGTGCCCTGGCGGTGGCGGCCATGAGCGCGAGGAGCGGACCCTCCGTCACGCGGGCGCGCCCCTCGAGCCGCGCGGCGGCGCCCTCCGCGACGCCGAGCTCGCCGACGAGGGTCGCGGCCCGCGCGAGGTAGAACTGCACGTACCAGAGGTCGGTCTCCTGCCCGCGGTCGACGCACCGGCGTTCGGCGTCGAGCAGGAGCCCCAGCGCGTCCGCGGGCCTGCCCGTGAAGAAGAGCGCGGAGGCGATGTTCACCGTCGGCCACCGGATCGCCGGCACGGCGCGGCCGGGGTCCTCGGCCGCCAGGGCCCGTCGTGCCAGGGCCTCGTCGTAGCCCCGGCCGGTGAGCTGGTCGAGGACCGCCCGGCCGGCGAGGAGCTCGGCGCCCGCCCCGTCGTCCGTCCCCGAGGGCGTCCGCCCCGCCGCCGCGTCGACCAGGCAGGTCCGGCCGAGCTCCACCTGGCCGCTGTTGAGGAGCCCGGTCGCGAGGTCGCCGAGGAGCGAGACGTGCAGGTCGGGGTCCGCCCCGGCCAGGGCGACCGCCTCGGAGAGCTCGGCGACCGAGCCCGCGAGGTCGCCCAGGCGGAACCGCGCCCGACCGGCCGTGCCGAGCGCGCGCGCCCGCTCGAGCGGGCTGGTGAGGTCGGGCAGCGCCTCGGCCGCGAGGCCGAGCGCCCGCCCGTAGGCGTCGGTGCGGAGCTGGTCCTCCGCCGCCCGCAGCAGGCGGGCCGGCTCGCGGACGCCGAGCCCGAGCGCGAGGTCCTCCAGCTCCGCCGCGACGGAGGTCGCGCCCCGCCGCCGGGCGGCCTCGGCCGCCGCGTCGAGGGCCCCCAGGGTCTCCGGGTCCGCGCCGGTCGCCGCGTGCGCGAGGTGGCGGGCACGGGCCTCGCCGTCGCCGACGACGTCGGCGAGCGCGCGGTGGCGCGCGCGGCGGCCGCCCGGGGACGTGGCGTCGAGGACGCCCGCGGCGAACAACGGGTGCGTGAACCGGACGCGGCCCTGGTCGAGGCGCACGACCCCGGCGTCCTCCGCCGGAGCGAGGGCGTCGCCCACCGCGGCGTCGCCGTCGTGCAGCACGGCGAGGTGCGCGAGCCGCGGGTCCGCGAGGCAGGCCGCCGAGAGCAGCACCGTGCGCGTGCCGGCCGGCAGCCGCGACACCCGCGCGTCGACCAGGGCGCGCAGCGTGGCGGGGAGGCCGTCGGGTCGTCCCCGGGCGCGCCAGTGCTCCGCGAGCTGGATCGCGAAGAGCGGGTTGCCGCCGGCCGCCGCGACGAGGCGCGTCGTGGCCACGGCGTCGAGCACCACCCCCCGGTCCTGGACGACGGCGAGCAGCTCGTCGGGGGCGAGCGCGGGCAGGGCCAGGCGCACGAGCCGACGAGGGTCGGCGGGCTCGAGCGCGGGGACGGGTGCGTCGTGCGCCGCGGGGCCCGGGCCGTCGGACGACCGCGCGCAGGAGAGGACCGCCAGGAAGCCCGTGGCACGGCGGCAGGCGAAGGAGATCGCCTGCCGGCTCGACGGGTCGAGCCACTGCAGGTCGTCCACGGCGACGAGGACCGGGCCGCGCGACGCCGCGTCGCCGACGAGGGCCCGCACGGCGGCCGCGACGAGCTGCGGCCCGCCGGCCGGTCCCGAGGTCTCGAGGCCGAGGGCGGCGTCCAGCGCGCGCCGCTGGGGGAGGGGGAGGCGTCTGAGGCGGCGGTGAGCGGCGCCAGCAGCTCGGCCAGGCCGGCGTACTCGAGGCGGACCTCCGCGGGCGCCGGGTCGCGCGCCCGGTCCACGGCCGCGAGCCACACGGTCGTCTTGCCGATGCCGGGGGGACCGGTGAGCGCCAGCCCCGCCGGCGCCTCCCGTGCGGCCCCGAGCAGGCCGTCGACGGCTGCCAGGGCGTCGGCTCTCCCCACCACCCGGGGGCCTGCCACGAGCCGACTATCCCACCGCGCGGGGGCACGCACCCGGCACGGGCGGGCTCTTCACCCGCGCCCGCGAGGCCCGCCGGGCGGTGTCAGGCGGCCGCCCCGCGGGGGGCGTACATGATCACCGCGACGCCGGCGAGGCAGATCAGGGCGCCGGCGACGTCCCAGCGGTCGGGCCGGAACCCGTCGACGACCATGCCCCAGACGAGCGAGCCGGCCACGAAGACCCCGCCGTACGCGGCGAGGATGCGGCCGAAGTTCGCGTCCGGCTGCAGGCTCGCGAAGAACCCGTACGCGCCGAGGGCGACGACGCCCGCGCCGATCCAGATCCAGCCGCGGTGCTCGCGCACCCCCTGCCACACCAGCCAGGCGCCGCCGATCTCGAAGACGGCGGCGGCGAGGAAGAGCAGGATCGAGCGGAGCACGGTCATGCGCAGGAGTGTGGCGTGCCCGGCGGGCCCGCCGCGAGCCGGCGCCGGTCAGCCTGCGGGGTTCTCGGTGACGTAGAGGGTGTTGCCGTCGGGGTCCCGGAACGAGAACATCGGCGGCGCCGACTCCCACAGCAGGAGCTCGCCGACGTCGGCCCCCGCGTCCTCCAGCGCGGCGTGCGCGGCGCGCGCGTCGGGCGTGACGAGCCGGATCCCGGTGTCGACGCCGGCGGGCAGCCCGTCGCCCGCGCGGACCAGCGCGAGCGACGTCGCGGCGTCCGGTGCGCCGACGTCGACCCACCGGAAGCCGGGCTGCAGCTCGGCGTCGAAGCGGACCTCGAACCCGAGGCGTCCGGTGTAGAAGGCGAGCGCGGCGTCCTGGTCGCGGACGGGGACCGCGACGGTCTGGACCCCGGTGAATCGTGCTGCGGCCACGGTGGTTCCTCCTCGGGCGACGACCCGGCGCCGGTCGCGGCGGGTGCGGTACGGGTGGGACGGTCGCCGGGGGCGGATCTCATCGGCACGCGGCTTAGGGTGTCGGGCGGCAGGCACGGCACGAGGGGGACCCCATGACGACGCAGGACGCGGCAGCGCGGCACGACGACCGGTGGACGGTGCGCGTCGCGACGCTCGACGAGCTGGACGCGCGCACCGCGTACGAGGCGTGGCGGCTGCGCCAGGACGTGTTCGTCGTCGAGCAGGAGTGCGCGTACCCCGACCTCGACGGCCGGGACGCCGAGCCGACGGCGCGGCACGTCGTGCTGCTCGACGGCGCACGGGACGGACGCGTCGTCGCGACGGCCCGCGTGCTCGACGACGGCGACGTGCAGCGCATCGGCCGCGTGGTGTGCCACCCGGACGTGCGCGGCTCGGGGGCGTCGGGCGTGCTCATGCGCGCCGCGGTGGAGGTGGCCACCGCCGCCGCCCCGCAAGCCGACGTCGTCCTCGGCGCGCAGTCGCCGCTGACCGGTTTCTACGGGCGGTTCGGCTTCGTCCCCGACGGGCCCGAGTACCTCGAGGACGACATCCCGCACACCCCGATGCGGCTGCGCCGCAGGCCGGACGGTGGGACTGGAGTCGTGAGCTAGTCGGCCGGCGTTCCCAGGCGGACGGCCGCGACGACGCGCCGCGCCCGTTCGGGGGCGTCGGGCACGTCGTCGAGCCCGGCGTAGACGGCCAGGAACGCCTCGAAGAGGGCGGCCCCGGCGAGCGTGCGGGACAGGGCCTCGGTGTCGGTGCCGGGGTCGAGACGCCCGGCGGCTGCCTCGGCGTCGAGGTAGGCCTGCACCTGCAGGGCGGGCCCCTGCGGCCCCGCGCCGCGGCGGCCGAGGCCCTCCCGGTGCGCCGCGAGCAGCTCCGGCGCGCCGAGGATCGACGCCGCCATGGGGAACGAGCGTGCGTAGAACGCGAGCAGCTGGCCGACGAGGGTCGTGACGTTCTCGACGACGGTCGCGCGACCCACGAGATCGGCGGGCGCGTCGAGCCGGGGGGCTCGTTCGGAGAGCACGCCGAGGAACAGCTCCTGCTTGTCCGTGAAGTGCTTGTAGAGCAGCGCCTCGGAGCAGCCTGCCGCGCGGGCGATCTCCTTGGTCGTGGCCCGGGCGATCCCGCGTTCGCGCAGCACCGTGGCCGCGGCGTCGAGGATCCGGTCGCGCGTGCCCATGAGTTCTCCCTGTCCCGTTGACATGCCTGTGCGGCACCCTCATCCTAGGGGTGAGTAAACACTTACTCACCCGACGAACGCGAGGAGCAGCAGATGAAGATCGCCGTCCTGGGTGCCACGGGCCGCACCGGCCGCCTGGTCGTCGAGGAGGCACGCCGCCGTGGCCACCACGTGGTCGCCGTCGTGCGCGACCCGGCCCGGCTGCGCGGGCTGACGCCCGACGACGTCGCGACGGCGGACGGCCTCGACGCCCCCGCGGTCACCGCCGCGCTCGCGGGGGCCGACGCCGTCGTCTCCGCGGTGGGCCCGGTGCCGGGCAGCGAGGCGGGGGTGCAGGGGGAGCTCACCCGGGTGCTGGTGCGCGCCGCCCGCGACGCCGGGGTGCGCCGCGCCGTCGTCGTGACCGCGAGCGGCTGGGTGGTGGACGGCGACGACCCGCTGTCCCGATACCTGGCCAAGCCGATCCTGGCCCGGGCGCTGCGCGACGCGAACGCGGGCTTCGCCGTCGCGGAGCCGGCGGTGCGGGAGTCGGGGCTCGACTGGACGATCGTGCGGCCGCCCATGCTGCGCGACGGCGCGGGCCGCGGCCGCTACCACCAGCGCCGGGACGGCAACGTCCGGTGGCGCTGGTCGATGCGCCGCGCCGACCTGGCAGCGGCGGTCTGCGACCTGCTGGAGGACCCGACGGCCGTCGGTACGACGGTGTCCGTCGCGGGCTGAGCGTACGGTCGGCCCGGGCGGCGCCGGGATGTCGGCCGCGGAGCCTAGGCTTGGTCCACGATGACCTCCCTGTTCGACAGCCTGTCCCTGCCCGGGTTCGACCACGCCGCGAAGGACGACACCGCACGCCTGCCGTCCACCGCGCCGCGCTGGGACGACGACGCCGCCGACCCGGAGTCCGGCGCGCCCGCGTGGGTGCGCGACGCCGCGGTGGAGGCGCACGACGGCGCCCACGACGGCGGCGCGGCCGAGGGGCGGCCGCGGTCGCGGGGGGCGTTCTCGCACCTGGACCCCGACGCCCTGCTGGACGGGCTGAACCCGCAGCAGCGGGCCGCCGTCGAGCACGCGGGCTCGCCGCTGCTCATCGTCGCGGGCGCCGGGTCCGGCAAGACGCGCGTGCTCACGCACCGCATCGCGTACCTGCTGGCCACGGGCCGGGCGCGGGCGGGGGAGATCCTCGCGATCACGTTCACCAACAAGGCCGCGGCCGAGATGCGCGAGCGCGTCGAGCACCTGGTGGGCCCGGCCGGCGGGCGGATGTGGGTCTCGACGTTCCACTCCGCCTGCGTGCGGATCCTGCGCAAGGAGGCCAAGACCCTCGGCCTGCGCTCCAGCTTCTCCATCTACGACGCGGCGGACTCGCAGCGCCTCATCACGCTGGTGACGCGCGAGCTGGACCTCGACGCGAAGAAGTACCCGGCGCGCTCGCTGGCGCACAAGATCAGCGACCTCAAGAACGAGCTGATCGACCCCGAGACGTACGCGCAGAGCTCGGGCGCCGACGCCACGGAGGAGGGCTGGCGCGAGCGCGCCGCCCGCGCCGCGTCGTCGGGCTCGCTGCCGTCCCAGGCGCCGGAGTTCGACACCGTGCTGGCGGACGTCTACCGGCGCTACCAGCAGCGCCTGGCGCAGGCGAACGCGCTCGACTTCGACGACATCATCATGACGACGGTGAACCTGCTCCAGGCGTTCCCGAACGTCGCGGAGCACTACCGGCGCCGGTTCCGGCACATCCTGGTGGACGAGTACCAGGACACGAACCACGCGCAGTACATGCTGGTGCGGGAGCTCGCGGGTGCCACCGCGGACGGGCCCGGCGCCGACGGCCTCGACCCGGCGGAGCTGACCGTCGTGGGCGACGCCGACCAGTCGATCTACGCGTTCCGCGGCGCCACGATCCGCAACATCGTGGAGTTCGAGGAGGACTACCCCGACGCCACGACGATCCTGCTGGAGCAGAACTACCGCTCCACGCAGACGATCCTCACGGCCGCGAACGCCGTCATCTCGCGCAACCCGGACCGCAAGCCCAAGCGGCTGTGGACCGACGCGGGCGCGGGGGAGAAGATCGTCGGCTACGTGGCCGACGACGAGCACGGCGAGGCGCGGTTCGTCGCGGAGGAGATCGACCGGCTCGGCGACTCCGACGGCGTGCGCCCCGGGGACGTCGCGGTGTTCTACCGCACCAACGCGCAGTCCCGTGCGCTGGAGGAGGTGCTGATCCGCGTCGGCCTGCCGTACAAGGTGGTGGGCGGCACCCGGTTCTACGAGCGCCGCGAGATCAAGGACGCCGTCGCCTACCTGCGTGCGCTGGCGAACCCGGACGACGACGTCAACCTGCGCCGCGTGCTCAACGTGCCCAAGCGCGGCCTGGGGGACAAGGCCGAGTCGCTCGTGGCGTCGTTCGCGGACCGCGAGCGCATCTCCTTCGGGGCGGCGCTCGAGCGCGCCGACGAGATCGGCGGCATGACGTCCCGCACGTCCAAGCCGCTCACGGCGTTCCGCGACATGATGCGCGAGCTGCGCGCCCTCGTCGACGACGGCGAGCCGCCCGCCACGATCCTCGGCGCGGTCCTCGACCGGACGGGCTACCTCGCGGAGCTGCGCGCGTCCGACGACCCGCAGGACGCGTCCCGCGTCGAGAACCTCGCCGAGCTGCACGCCGTCGCGGCGGAGTTCAGCGAGCTGGACCCCGAGGGCGACCTCGCCGACTTCCTCGAGCGCGTGTCGCTGGTGGCCGACGCCGACCAGATCCCCGACGAGGACGTGGCCGACGGCGAGGCGGAGCAGGAGCCCAAGGAGGACCAGGGCGTCGTCACGCTGATGACCCTGCACACCGCCAAGGGCCTGGAGTTCCCCGTCGTCTTCCTCACGGGCATGGAGGACGGCACGTTCCCGCACATGCGGTCGCTGCACGACGACTCCGAGCTCGCCGAGGAGCGGCGGCTGGCGTACGTCGGGATCACGCGCGCCCGGCAGCGGCTGTACATCTCGAGGTCGGCGGTGCGGTCCGCCTGGGGGGCGCCCAACGAGTTCCCGCCCAGCCGGTTCCTCGAGGAGATCCCCGACGAGCTCTGGGACTGGCGCCGGCGCGAGTCGTCCACCCAGTACCTGCGCCGCGGCGGGTCCGCGTGGGGTGGTCAGGCACGGGGCGGCACGGCACGGAGCGGGTCGGCACGCGGTGGGGCGGGCTCGTCGGGCGGCACCTGGTCGCCTCAGCGGCGCTCGCCGTCCGAGGGTGTCGGCGGGCGGATCGGCCGGCCGAAGGAGGCGGGCACGACGACGGCGGGCACGGGCGCGACGTTCGGCTCCGCGACCCCGCGCAAGGACGCGGACGTGCCGTCGCTCGACGTCGGCGACAAGGTGACGCACGACGCGTACGGCCTCGGCACGGTCGTGTCGCTGGAGGGGAGCGGCCCGAACTCCGTCGCGCGGATCGACTTCGGCGCGGACGGCACCAAGCGGCTGCTGCTGCGGTACTCGCCGGTCACCAAGCTCTGACCTCGCCGGGCGGGGGCGTGCCGCCGCTGGCATCGTGACCGTGTGCTGCTGGACGCGAGGACGCTGCGCGGCCTGGCCGACGGGACGGTCACCCACACCTACCGCCGGTGGGCCGTGGTGCGGGTGCGCCCCGGGTCGACGATGCGCACCCGGGTGGGCGTGGTCGAGGTGACGGCCGTGGACCCGGTGACCCTGGAGAGCGTCGACGACGCCGGCGCCCGCGGGGCGGGCTTCCGGTCGGTGGCCACGGCCCGGGCATGGATCGAGCGGCGCGGCGAGGGCGACCTGTACCGCGTGGGCCTGCGCCTGGCCGGACCGGACCCGCGGGTCGCGCTGCGCGAGGACGACGACCTCGACGCCGCGGCCGTGGACGCGATCCGCGCCCGCCTCGCGCGCATGGACCGCGCGGCGCCCGAGCCGTGGACGCGCGCCTACCTGGAGCTCGTCGCGGCGCGGCCGGCCGTCGTCGCGCGCACCCTGGCCGAGGGGCTGGGCATGGAGCGCGACCCGTTCAAGATCCGCGTGCGCCGGCTCAAGGAGCTGGGCCTCACGGAGAGCCTCGACGTCGGGTACCGGCTGTCGCCTCGCGGCCGCGCGTACCTGGCGGCCACGGCCGGCGACGCGTCGGTCAGGGACGCGCCGTCGGCGCGCTGACGGCGGCGCAGGCCGGACAGGTCAGGCGTCGCAGGTCAGGCCGCGCGCGACTCGTGCTCGGCGGCGGCGCGGAGTGCGGCGACGTCGCTGCCCGCGTCGTGCAGGGCCGACTCGAGGATCCGGCCGCCGGGGCAGTCGGCACGCAGGAGGCCCAGGAGCAGGTGCCGGTCGTCGATCCCCTTGTCGCCGAGGCGCACCGCCTCACGCAGCGAGAGCTCCAGCGCCTTGCGCGCGTCGGCGGTGAAGGGCCAGTGCTTGCGCCGACGCGAGCCCTTGCGGGCGGCCCGGTCGAGCGCGCCCTTGCCGAAGGTCTCGTCGGCGCGCCGGCTGACCTCGTCGAGGTCGATCCCGACCGCCGCGAGCGCCTCGGCGTCGAGCACCTCACCCCGTCGGACGGCGTCGCGGGCGCGCGCGGCGACGTCGTCGGGCCTGACGCCGCAGGTCACGAGCGCGGCGGGGGCGCGCCCTGTGCCCTCGGCGAGCGTGATCACCAGGTGTCGGGTGTCGATCGACTCGGAGCGCTCGCGCTCCGCGATCTCCGTGGCGCCCTGCACCGCCGTGCGCGCCTCCTTCGTGAACCTCTCGAACATCAGATCCTCCTGCCGTGCTTCTTGTGGACCGCCTGCTTGGTCACGCCGAGTGCGTCCGCGACGTCCTGCCACGACCAGCCGAGCTGTCGCGCGCGTTCCACCTGGAGCGTCTCGAGGCGGTCCGCCAGGTCGCGCAGCGCGCGGACGGCGCGGAGCCCTTCCGTGGGGTCGTCGCCGGCGGCCGCGCCGACGAGCGTCTTCTCCGTCATGCCGTCAACTATGGTTGACGAGACGAGAACGTGTCAACCCTGGTTGACGCTGCGGTCTGTCAGGACGGGCGCGCGGTATTCCCCGCGGCGGCCCTGACAACTCGGGCGGGTCGCTGTGGGATCGGTCACCTGCGGCGGGGGATTGCGGGGCCGATGTTCCCGGCGTCGTGCCGGTCGGACTACCCTGTTCGGGGATGTCTTGATGTCGAGACATCCGTTCGTGCCGGCCTCTGCCGACCCAGGGGCACCACCGATGGAAGGACGCAGCAGGGTGGACCTGTTCGAATACCAGGCTCGCGACATCTTCGAGAAGCACGGCGTGCCCGTGCTCGGCGGCGTCGTCGCGACGACGCCCGAAGAGGCTCGCGCAGGTGCAGAGAAGCTCGGCGGCGGGACCGTCGTCGTCAAGGCCCAGGTGAAGGTCGGTGGCCGCGGGAAGGCCGGCGGCGTCAAGCTGGCTCACTCCCCGGCGGAGGCCGAGGAGAAGGCCGGCGAGATCCTCGGGATGGACATCAAGGGCCACACGGTCCACCGCGTGATGATCGCGCAGGGCGCCAAGATCGCCGAGGAGTTCTACTTCTCCGTGCTCCTGGACCGCGCGAACCGCAACTACCTCGCCATGTGCTCCGTCGAGGGTGGCATGGAGATCGAGCAGCTCGCCGTCGAGCGCCCCGAGGCGCTCGCCCGTGTCGCCGTCGACCCGATCGTCGGCATCGACGAGGCCAAGGCGCGCGAGATCGTCGACGCCGCGAACTTCGCCGAGGACCTCAAGGCCCCCGTCGCCGACGTCATCCAGAAGCTCTGGACCGTCTTCACGGCCGAGGACGCCACCCTCGTCGAGGTGAACCCGCTGGTCCGCACCGAGGACGGCTCGATCGTCGCCCTCGACGGCAAGGTCACCCTCGACGACAACGCCTCCGAGGTACGCCACCCGGACCACGAGGCGCTCGAGGACAAGGCGGCGGCGGACCCGCTGGAGGCCAAGGCCAAGGAGAACGGCCTCAACTACGTCAAGCTCGACGGCGAGGTCGGCATCATCGGCAACGGCGCGGGGCTCGTCATGAGCACCCTCGACGTCGTCGCCTACGCCGGCGAGGAGCACGGCGGCGTGAAGCCGGCGAACTTCCTCGACATCGGCGGCGGCGCGAACGCCACCGTCATGGCGAACGGCCTGGACGTCATCCTCAACGACCCGCAGGTCAAGAGCGTGTTCGTCAACGTCTTCGGCGGCATCACCGCCTGCGACGAGGTCGCCAAGGGCATCGTCGGCGCGCTGGAGATCCTCGGCGACGAGGCCAGCAAGCCGCTGGTCGTGCGCCTCGACGGCAACAACGTGGACCTCGGCCGCGCCATCCTGCGCGAGGCGAACCACCCGCTGGTCACCCTGGCCGAGACCATGGACGGCGGCGCGGCCAAGGCCGCCGAGCTCGCCCACCTCTGAGCGCCCCGCCGACGTCGAAAGCAGAGATTTCAGAACCATGTCGATCTACCTGAACAAGGACAGCAAGATCATCGTCCAGGGCATCACCGGCGGGATGGGTGCCAAGCACACCGCCCTGATGCTCGACTCCGGCGCGCAGATCGTGGGCGGCGTGAACGCCCGCAAGGCCGGCACCACCGTGACCCACAAGGACCACGAGGGCAACGACGTCACGCTGCCCGTCTTCGGCACCGTCAAGGAGGCCATGGCGGAGACCGGCGCGAACGTGTCGGTCCTGTTCGTGCCCCCGGCGTTCACGAAGGACGCGGCCATCGAGGCCGTCGACGCCGAGATGCCGCTGATCGTCGTCATCACCGAGGGCGTCCCGGTGCAGGACTCGGCCGAGGTCTTCGCCTACCTCCAGGGCAAGAAGACCCGCATGATCGGCCCGAACTGCCCCGGCATCATCACGCCGGGCGAGTCGCTGGCCGGCATCACGCCGCACACCATCACGGGCAAGGGGCCGATCGGCCTCGTGTCGAAGTCGGGCACCCTGACCTACCAGATGATGTACGAGCTGAAGGACCTCGGGTTCTCGACCGCCATCGGCATCGGCGGCGACCCGGTCATCGGCACCACGCACATCGACGCGCTCGAGGCCTTCGAGAACGACCCGGAGACCCAGGCGATCGTCATGATCGGCGAGATCGGCGGCGACGCCGAGGAGCGTGCGGCGGCGTACATCAAGGAGCACGTCACGAAGCCGGTCGTCGGCTACGTCGCGGGCTTCACCGCCCCCGAGGGCAAGACGATGGGCCACGCCGGCGCCATCGTCTCGGGCTCGGCGGGCACCGCGCAGGCCAAGAAGGAGGCCCTCGAGGCCGTGGGCGTGAAGGTCGGCAAGACGCCGTCCGAGACCGCCGAGCTCATGCGCGAGATCCTCAAGTCGCTCTGACGCTCTGACACCACGCACGACGGCGTCCGTCCCTCCGGGGGCGGGCGCCGTCTGTGTGTCTGCGGGGTTCTGCCGGGCGCCCGGGTGACGATGAGCCGGTGAGCGCACCACCCGGCACCCGCACCGCCCGCACCGTCGACGGCGACCGTCCCGCGCGGACCCTCGGCCGGGGGAGCGAGCGGTTCGCGGCCGCGACGTCGGGCGCGTGGTCCACCGTGCAGGGTGTCGTGCTGTCCGGGGCGGTCGTCGTGCTGCTCGCCGTGGTCGGGGTGCTGGGCGGGTCGCCGGACTCCGCGTGGACGGGGGCCGTCGGCGTCGCCACGGGCCTGTGGCTGCTGGGGCACGGTGTGCCGATCGACGCGGGCGGCGGCGTGATCACGCTCGTGCCGCTCGGGATCGGGGCCCTCGCCGTGTTCACCACCTACGTGTCCGTGAAGCGGTCCGCGCTGCCCACCCTGGCGGCCTGGGTCGCGGCGACCGTGACCTATGCCGCCCTGACCGTCGCCCTCGCCGCGGCGACCGCGGGCCTGGCGGGGGGCGACGGGCTCGCCGCCGCCGGGCCCCGGCTCGCCCTCGCGGCGCTCGGCGGCGCCGTGGTCGGCGGGGCGGGCGCCGCGCTCGGCGTCCTCGTGCCGCCGGACCGGCCCGAGGTCGTCGTCCCCGGCGGCCTGCTCGACCGCCTGGTGCCCGACGTCGCCCGGCTGGGCCTGCAGACGGGCACGGTCGCGCTCGTCGCCCTGACCGGGACGGGTGCGGCGCTCACCCTCGTGTGGGTCGTGGCCGGGCGGGCGACGTCGGAGGACGTGGTGACCGGCCTCGACCCGGGCTGGATCGGCGGGGTCGTGTTCGCCGTCGCGCAGCTCGCGCTGCTGCCCAACCTTGTGCTGTGGGCGACGTCGTGGATCGCCGGCCCGGGGTTCGTCGTCGGGCAGGGCACCGTGTTCGCCCCGGGCGGCACGGAGGCCGGCCCCCTGCCCGCCGTGCCGCTGCTGGGCGCGCTGCCCGGCCCCGACTGGTCCGGCCCGACGGCGACGGTCGCCGGCCCGCTGGTCGTCGTGGCCTGCGGCGCGCTCGCCGGCTGGTTCGCGTGGCGGCGGCTCGACCCCGAGCGGGTCCGCTGGGTCGACCTGGCCCAGGTGCTCGCGGGGGTGGTGCTGCTCGCGGGCGTCATGACCGGGGTGCTGCAGCACTGGGCCGGGGGCGCGGCGGGCGCAGGACGGCTGGCGCAGGTGGGCGCGGACCCGCTGCTGACCGGTGCGGTCGTGGCCGTCGAGGTCGGGGCCGGGGCGGCGGTCGTGCTGGCGAGCGCGCACGCGCAGGTCGGTGCGCGGCTGCGTCGGGAGTAGGGCGCGGACGCCTCCGAGGCCGCCACGGGGCGACGAAGGGTGCGCGGGTAGGGTGACGTCGTGCAGACCCCGTCCGGCCACCCCGTCGCGTCCACCTCCGCCCAGGGCACGGCCCAGGCCCGGCTCGTCGTCCTGGCCTCCGGCGGGGGCTCCAACCTCGCGGCCCTGCTCGCCGCCCACGACGACGCCGCGTACGGCGCCCGCGTCGTCGGCGTCGTCTCCGACAAGCCCGGCGCCGGGGCGCTCGACCTGGCCCGCGACGCGGGCGTGGCGTCGGTCGTCGTGGCCCCGCAGGACTTCGACGACCGCCCCGCCTGGAACGTCGGCGTGGCCGAGGCCGTCGCCGTCTTCCGGCCCGACTACGTCGTGCTCGCCGGGTTCATGCGCATCCTCGCGCCCTCGTTCGTCGAGCGGTTCTCCGGGCGGATCGTCAACACGCACCCCGCGCTGCTGCCGTCGTTCCCGGGCGCGCACGGCGTGCGCGACGCCCTCGCCTACGGCGTGAAGGTCAGCGGGTGCACCGTGCACGTCGTCGACACCGGCGTCGACACCGGGCCGATCCTCGCCCAGGCCGTCGTCCCCGTGCTCGACGGCGACGACGAGGCGTCCCTGCACGAGCGGATCAAGGTCGCCGAGCGCGCGCTGCTCGTCGAGACCGTGGGCCGCGTCGCGCGCGAGGGCCTGACCGTCGACGGGCGCCGCGCGACCGTCGGCTGAGGGTGCCCCTCAGCCCTTCGCGTCGGTGTCCGCGTCCCCGCGGGGGTCGTCCCGCGGCGCGACCGCGGTGAGCAGCTGGTACACCTCGCGTGGAGTGACAGGCTCGTCGCGGGACGCGGCCAGGCTGCGCTCCGACCAGCGGTTGAGGAGCTGCGAGAGCTCGAGGATGAGCTCGTTCGCGTCGTCGCGGGTGAGCATCATGGTGGTGAGCATGAACGTGCGGCCGGCGTCGCGGGTCTCCTCGTGGCCGCCGTGCGCGAACACCTCGGAGAGCCACTCGACGGTCGGGCGCAGGATGAGGTCGGCCGCGTCACCGGCCGCGGGCTTCACGTTGTAGCTCGTCGCGACGTTCTTCCACACGCGGTCTCGTCTGTCGCGGGCGTGCTCCGGTGCCTCGACGATCATCCCGGCTCTCGCGAGCACCCGGAGGTGGAAGCTCACGGAGTTCGCGGGCTGGCCGATCGCCTCGGCCAGGTCGGCGGCACGGGCGTGCCCGGCCACCGCGAGCTGCATGAGGATCCGTTGCCGCACCGGGTTCGCGATGGCGCGCAACGACTCGGGGTCGCGGATGTCCATGGTCTCCAGCACGCGCCGAAGCCTAGCAAGGTCCCGCAACTTTCAATGCGCAATGGCTATTGCGCAAATATGGTTGCGGGAATATCGTCCTTCCCATGAGCCAGCCCCCGGCGGCCGCGACGCCGTCCTCCACGAGTCAGTCCGCCTTCCCCGACCCGGGATCCGTCACGACCGAGATGCCTGCGCCGCTGCGCCGCAACCGGCCCTACCTGCTGCTGATGTCGGGGCTCACGACGCAGTCGCTGGGCGGCAGCATCACGAAGTTCGCGGTGCCGCTGCTGGCCCTCGAGCTCACGGGCTCGGCCATCGCGGCGGGGGTGGTCGCGGCCGTCGGGCAGACGGGAGCTCTCCTCGCCGCGCTGCCGGCGGGGGTCGTCGCGGACCGGGTCGACCGCCGTCGCCTCGTCGTCGGGTCGGCGGCCGTCGCGGCCGCGCTGTGGGGGACCGTCGTGCTCGCGGGCGCGCTCGGCGGCCTCACGGCGTGGCACCTCGCCCTGGTGCTCTTCGGAGCGTCCGTGGCGACCGCGTTCCTGGACCCGGCGATCAGCGGGGCGTTCCGCGCCGTCGTCCCGCCGTCGCAGCTCCCGACCGCCTACGCGACCGCCCAGGGGCGCGACGCCGTGGCGGGGATGCTCGGAGGGCCGCTGGGCGGCGTGCTCTACGGCGTGGCGCACGTCGTGCCGATGATCGGCGCGGTCGTGGGTGAGGCCGTCACGGCCCTGTGCGCGGCCCTCGTCAAGGAGCCGTTGAACGGCGACGTCGCGGACCAGCGCGCGTTGCGCCCCCTCGTCGCGCTGCGGCAGGGGCTCCGCTTCGTGTGGTTGCTGCCCCTGTTCCGGGCCTGCCTCGGGATGTTCGTCGTGGTCAACGTGGCGCTGGGCGGAATGCTCATCGGCATCCACCTCGAGCTGGCCGGGACCGGCACCCCGCCCGTGCTCATCGGCGTCCTCGACATGGTCGCAGCGGGATCGATGCTGCTGGGGGCCGTGATCGCGCCCCCGCTCGTGGCGAGGCTGCGGCTCGGGGCCCTGACGGTGCTGGCGCTCGGACTGCTCGTCGTGGCCTTCACGGCGATGGCGGTCGTGCAGGAGTACCTCGCCTACGTCGTGCTGGTCGGCGTCGGGGTGCTGCTGGTGCCGGCCGTCAACGCCGCGATGGCGGGCTACATCGCGGCGATCACGCCGGGGGAGATGCAGGGGCGGCTCGCCTCCGTGCTCGGGCTGAGCGGGGTGGCGGCCATGCCGCTGGCGCCGTTGGTCGCGGGCGTGCTGCTCGACGCGGGCGGGATCGGCGTCGTGCTGTGGGTGCTGGTCGCGCTGCTCGCGGTGACGACGGTCGCGCTCGGCCTGGTGCGCTCGTTGTGGCGGGTCGGCACCCCGGACGCCTGGGCCGACGACGCCCTGCCGATGCCCGCCGAGTGACGCCCCGAGCTGTCAGGGCCGGCGCGGGGTGCACCCCCGCGCCGGCCCTGGCAAGTCGGTGGTCAGACGGCCGACCAGCCGCCGTCGGAGGCGAGGATCGCGCCGTTGAGGTTCACCGCGTCGGTGGACAGCAGGAACGTGATCGACGCGGCGAGGTGCTCGGCCGTCGCGATGCCGGGGATGTTGCCCATGTACCGGCCCAGCCGGGCGCCGCCGAACTCGGCCTGCGTGGGCACCTGGATGCCGGTCGCGACCCCGCCGGGCGCGACGGCGTTCACCTGCACGCCCGAGCCCGCGTACATGACGGCGGACGACTTGGTGAGGCCGACGACGGCGTGCTTCGACGCCGTGTACGCGGCGCCCGCCGCGGACCCGCGCAGGCCCGCCTCCGAGGCGACGTTGACGATGCGGCCGCGGCCGGCGGCGAGCATCCCGGGCAGGACGGCGCGCATGAGGCGCATCGTGCCGTCGACGTTCACGCGCATCACGCGCTCCCACGTCGCGTCGGTGAGCTCGTGCACCGCGCCCATGTCGTCCATGATCCCGGCGACGTTGGCGAGGGCGTCGACGCGGTCGCCGGCGGCGCGCACGATCTCCTCGACCGACTCGGCCGACGTGATGTCGCCCGCGACGGCGACGACCTCGGCGCCCGGCGCGGCCCCCGCGAGGGACGCGGCGAGCTCGTCCAGCTTCTCCTTCGCCAGGTCGACGGCGACGACGCGGCCGCCCTCGCGGGCCACGCGGGACGCGACGGCACGGCCGATGCCGGAGGCCGCACCGGTCACCACGACGGTCTGGCCCGCGAAGCGGCCCGGCGTGACCTGCTCGGCCCAGGCCGCGGGGGCGGGGGAGCCGTCGGCGGGGTCGGCGTCGGCGTCGTCGGGCGCCTGCTCGCGGTAGGCGGCGACGAGGCCGTCGACCATCTCGGCGGGGAACTGCCCGTTCGACAGGGCGACGAGCTGCTCGAGCGGCAGGTTGCGCGCCGGGGCGAGCGCCTCGGCCGACGCGCCGGCCTGCTCGAGGACGGCGCCGAGGATGCGGCCCCCGACGGGGTGGTCGAGCCACTCGCCGACGGTCGAGGATGCGGACAGGGCCATGGTGGTCTCCTTAGCTGGTGGATGCCGAACTCGTCGGACAACTAACCGGACAACTAACCGGACAACTCTGTCCGGTTGCTAGTCTATTCCGGTGCCCACCGCCCGGAGCAACCCGCACCCGTCCGCCCGGAGCAACCCCGGCCCCGCGGCGGCGCCCCGCAACCGTGCGGCGCTCCTGGAGGCGGCGCACGCGGTCTTCGCCGAGTCCGGCACGGCCGCGCCACTCAGCGCGGTCGCGCGCCGCGCCGGCGTCGGGCAGGGCAGCCTCTACCGACACTTCCCGGACCGCGTCTCCCTCGTGGCCGCCGTCGTCGAGGAGAACGTGGACGCGCTGGAGGCGGCGTCGGCCGCGGGCGCCGCGCTGCCGGAGCTCCTCGGGCTCGTGACGCGGCACGCCATCGAGTCCGTCGGGGTGGTCGACCTGCTGGTCGAGGACCGGCCGGGGCGCATGCTGGAGCTGCGCGAGCGGGTCGCGGCCGTGCTCGCCGCGCACCACCAGGCGGCGCTCGAGGCCGGGCAGGTGCCCGCCGGCACCACCGTCGAGGACCTCATGCTCGGCGTCGAGCTCGTGGCCGGCGCGCTCACCCGGCGGCCCGCGGCGGACCGCGCGGACACGGCGGCCCGGGCCTGGCGCCTGCTCGGCATGGAGGTGGCGCTGCCGTGACCCCTGTCGTGACTCGTGAGGACGACGTTCGGTAGACTCGCCGCGGCCGTGACTGGCGAGGGTGGGTCACCACCGGGGAGCGGCCGACACGTCCCGCCATGCGCGCCGCCCGCCTGGGTGCGAGGGTCTTTCCGCGAGAACCCGCCCGAGGAGAAGACACTCATGTCCGGAGCACCCACCGCCCCCGACGTCCAGCTCGCCGACGACGCGCAGCGCCCCGTGCGCCGTGCGCTGCTCAGCGTCTACGACAAGACCGGCCTGACCGAGCTCGCCACCGCCCTGCACGCCGCGGGCGTGGAGCTCGTCTCCACCGGCTCCACGGCCACGAAGATCGCCGACGCCGGCGTCCCCGTCACCCGCGTCGAGGAGCTCACCGGCTTCCCCGAGTGCCTCGAGGGGCGCGTCAAGACGCTGCACCCCCGCGTGCACGCCGGGATCCTGGCCGACACCCGCAAGGCCGACCACCTCGCCCAGCTCGCCGACCTCGGCATCGAGACGTTCGAGCTCGTCGTCGTGAACCTGTACCCGTTCGCGGCCACGGTCGCGTCCGGCGCCGGCCCGGACGAGGTCGTCGAGCAGATCGACATCGGCGGGCCCTCGATGGTCCGCGCCGCGGCGAAGAACCACCCGAGCGTCGCCGTCGTCGTCGACCCGGCGCGGTACGACGACGTGGTCGCCGCGGTCCAGGGCGGCGGCTTCACGTTCGCGCAGCGCAAGCGCCTCGCGGCCGCCGCGTTCGCGCACACCGCGCAGTACGACGTCGCCGTCTCCTCCTGGTTCGCGAGCGCCTACGCGCCCGACGAGACGGCGCTCGAGTCGCACATGCCCGACGTCGCGGGCGCCACGTTCGAGCGCGCCGCCGTCCTGCGCTACGGCGAGAACCCGCACCAGCGGGCCGCGCTGTTCACCCGGACCGACGGCGGCACCGGCCTCGCCCAGGCCACGCAGCTGCACGGCAAGGCGATGAGCTACAACAACTACGTCGACGCGGACGCCGCGTGGCGCGCCGCGCACGACCACGAGGGCCCCGCGGTGGCGGTCATCAAGCACGCGAACCCCTGCGGCATCGCCGTCGGCGACGACATCGCGCAGGCGCACGCCCGCGCGCACGCCACCGACCCCGTGTCCGCGTACGGCGGCGTCATCGCGGCCAACCGGGTCGTCACGAAGGCCGCGGCGGAGCAGATCGCGCCCGTGTTCACCGAGGTCGTCGTGGCCCCGGGCTTCGAGCCCGAGGCCCTGGAGATCCTCCAGGCCAAGAAGAACGTGCGCCTGCTCGTCGTGGACACGCCGCCGCACGCCGTCGCGGAGAACCGCCCGATCTCCGGCGGCATGCTCGTCCAGGAGGTCGACCGGTTCCAGGCCGAGGGCGACGACCCCGCGTCGTGGACGCTCGCCGCCGGCGAGGCGGCCGACGAGGCCACCCTCGCCGACCTGGCGTTCGCGTGGAAGGCCGTCCGCGCCGCCAAGTCCAACGCCATCCTGCTCGCCTCGGGCGGCGCCGCCGTCGGCATCGGCATGGGCCAGGTCAACCGCGTCGACTCCTGCCGGCTGTCCGTCGAGCGCGCGAACACGCTCGCCGACGGGCAGGAGCGGGCGCGCGGCGCGGTCGCCGCGTCCGACGCGTTCTTCCCCTTCGCCGACGGTCTGCAGGTGCTGCTCGACGCCGGCGTCCGCGCCGTCGTGCAGCCCGGCGGGTCCATCCGCGACGCCGAGGTGATCGAGGCGGCCCAGGCCGCCGGCGTGACGATGTACCTCACCGGGACGCGCCACTTCGCGCACTGACCCCTGCCGAACAGGCGGTTGCGCCACTTGTCCCCACCGAGAACGAGCCGCAACCCCAGGTAGGCGGGAGGGGGCGAGGGGGGGCGTGTGCCGGGCC
>NZ_JBHTUY010000004.1:438659-503512 GCF_042793335.1 Isoptericola sp. NPDC056573 | reverse complement strand
TACTGCCCTCGCGAGGGGGTGGGAGAGTAGGACGCCGCCGGACACCCATTCACGAAAGGCCCACCCCACACCGGGGTGGGCCTTTCGCATACCCCCGAACAGACCCCTGGCAGGCCGAGGATCTCCCGTCGGCTGAGGCTCCCGCTGGGCGAGCCCCTTTTCGGCCCGGCCACGCGCCGCGGCCCGCGCGCCGGCGCGCGCCAGCTTTCCGGCGGGATCGATCCCCCGGCGAGGTGGCAACGCGGCACCGCGGACGGAGGGTGTGCCCGCCGGGACGTGACCCGTGGCCAGGCGCCCGCACGGGAGCCCCGCGGTCCGTGTGCGTCCTCGTGGACTTCGTTGTCCTCGTGGACTTCCTTGTACGTGAACGCCGCCGCTGGCGCGTCACACTGCCTGCCCGCTCGAGGTCGCCGGATGCTGCGGACGGCGAGTTCCGGCCCACGCCAGGTGCCTTCGCGCGCTCGTCACGGACCCTTCTGCCAACCCTGTGAGGCCTGTGGCCTGGGGAGATGACGCCGAGCAGAGGACATGCTGGGGTGGTGTCGTGCGACGGGCCCGCACTGAGCGCAGACTCACTTGACAGGGCGCACGGGCGAGAGCGAGACTTCACTAAACGGAAACCCGCTTCCGGTGGGTGGAATCCCCCGAAGGAGGATCGCTCGATGGTGAGTGCAGGTCTCGAGGCATTCAACGCGGCGGACATCGACGCCGCCCGCGCTCAGGTGCTCTCGTGCGCGGCCGTGAGCCGGTGGGCGGACGCGGTGGTCGCCGGCCGCCCGTACGCGGACGCCGAGGCTGCACTCGCGGCGGCTCGTGCCGTGGCCGACCCGTGGAGCGAGGAGGAGATCGACTCCGCGCTGGCGCGGCACCCGCGCATCGGCGAGCGCGCGTCCGGGGACGACGTGGACGCGGCGCACTCGCGCCGGGAGCAGGCCGGGCTCGGCGACCTCAGCGGTTCGGTCGAGGAGCGCCTGCGCGCGGGGAACCTCGCGTACGAGGAGCGGTTCGGTCACGTCTTCCTCATCCGGGCCGCGGGCCGCACCGCCGAGGAGATCCTGTCCTCGCTCGAGGAGCGACTGGGGAACGATCCCGCCACCGAGCGACGCATCGCCGGCCAGCAGCTGCGGGAGATCGCCGTGCTGCGGCTGGAAGGAGAGCTCTCATGACCTCGCACATCACCACTCACGTGCTCGATGCCGTGTCCGGGCTGCCGGCCGCCGGCGTGGCCGTCTCACTGTGGAGCGTCGGCGCGGACGCGGCCGCGCGCCTCGCGGACGCCTCGACCGACGCCGACGGCCGGGTCAAGGACCTGGGCCCGGAGTCGCTCGAGCCCGGCACCTACCGCGTGACCTTCGCGACCGGCGACTACTTCGCCGCGCAGGGGGTCGCGACCTTCTACCCGTCGATCACCATCGACTTCACCGTCGAGGCCGGGCGCGACCACTATCACGTGCCCTGCCTGCTCAGCCCGTTCGCGTACTCCACGTACCGCGGGAGCTGACGGGTCCTCAGCGGCCCGCCATCACAGGCCGCGGCACAGGCGCCGCGGCGTGCGTCATCGTCATCGGAGACGTCGAGGGCCGCCCTGCAGGGGTGGGCCCGCGCAACGCAACAACAGATGAAGGAGTCAGCAATGACCGCCACCGCCACCGACCCCCAGGTCAGCACGGGCACGATCGTGCTGGGGGACAACCAGTACGGCAAGGCCGAGGTCCGCGTCATGAAGGTCGACCGCGACCAGGCGCGCCACCGGATCACCGAGCTCTCGGTGACCTCGCAGCTCCGCGGCGACTTCTCCGCCGCGCACATCGACGGCGACCAGGGCCGCGTGGTCCCGACGGACACGCAGAAGAACACGGTGTTCGCCCTCGCCAAGGACGGCATCCCCTCGCCGGAGGAGTTCGCCCTCCGCCTGGGCGAGCACTTCGTCTCGAGCTTCGACTGGATCGAGGGCGGCCGCTGGGAGGCCAAGGAGTACACCTGGGAGCACATCCCCTCCTCCCTCACCTCGCACGTGACCGACGGCGAGCACGACCACGCGTTCGTCAAGGGCGGCACGGAGACCCGGACCACCGTCGTCCAGCGCGACGGGGACGAGGTCTTCGTGGTGTCCGGACTGGAGGACCTCAAGGTGCTCAAGTCGACGGGCTCCGAGTTCCACGGCTTCCCGAAGGACCGCTACACCACCCTGCAGGAGACCACCGACCGCATCCTCGCGACGTCGGTGACCGCCCGCTGGCGCTACACCTCGCTGGACCTCGACTTCAACGCCGTCTACGACGACGTGCGTCGCATCCTGCTCGAGACCTTCGCCGACGTGCACTCGCTCGCGCTGCAGCAGACCCTCTACCAGATGGGCAAGCGGGTGCTCGAGGCGCACCCGGAGATCGGCGAGATCAAGTTCTCGATGCCGAACCTGCACCACTTCGTCGTGGACTTCGAGCCCTTCGGCCTGGAGAACCCGAACGAGGTCTTCTACGTCGCCGACCGCCCCTACGGGAAGATCGAGGCGGAGGTGAAGCGGGAGGGCGCCGACCAGGAGCCGCGCGCGTGGGCGACCGTCACCGGGTTCTGCTGATCACGGTCCTGCGGATCAGCGAAGCACCGTGCAGTCGGTTCGAAGGAGCATCGAGATGAGCACGACGACCATCGACGCGGGGGCCGTGACCGGCACGCCGCAGGGCGGTCGACCGGAGGACGAGCGCTACCCGCTCGGCAAGACCTTCCTCTACGGCCTGCAGCACATCATGACGATGTACGGCGGCGTGATCGCGCCGCCGATCATCGTCGGGCAGGCGGCGGGGCTGTCCGGAGCGGAGATCGGTGTCCTGGTGTCGGCCGCGCTGCTCGTCAGCGGCCTGGCCACCGCGCTCCAGACGCTCGGCATCCGCTTCTTCGGGTCGCAGCTCCCGCTCGTCCAGGGCATCTCGTTCGCCACCGTGTCCACGATGGTCGCGGTGGCGAGCGGGGACGGCGGCCTCCCCGCCGTCTTCGGCGCCATCATCGTGGCCGCCGTGATCGGCCTGGCGATCAGCCCGTTCTTCGCGCAGGTCGTGCGGTTCTTCCCGCCCGTCGTGACGGGCACGATCATCACGATCATCGGGGTCTCGCTGCTGCCGACGGCGGCCGGCTGGATGATGGGCGGCGACGAGGGGTCGGCGGACTGGGGCTCGGTGCCCAACATCACGCTCGCGCTCGGCACGCTCGTCGTGGTGCTCGCGCTCAGCAGGTTCCTGCAGGGCACGATCTCCCGCCTGTCCATCCTGTTCGGCATCGTCCTCGGCACCGTGGCGGCCGTGCCGCTCGGGCTCGCGGACTTCTCGGGCGTCGGCGAGGGGGCGGCGTTCGCGCTGCCGACGCCGTTCGCCTTCGGCGCCCCGGTGTTCGAGATCGGCGCGATCATCTCGATGACGATCGTCATCCTCGTGATCATGACCGAGACGACGGCCGACCTCATCGCGATCGGCGAGGTGCTCGACACCAAGGTCGACGCGAAGCGGGTCGGTGACGGCCTGCGGGCCGACATGGCCGCCACGCTGGTCGCGCCGTTCCTCAACTCGTTCCCGGCCTCGGCGTTCGCGCAGAACGTCGGCCTGGTCGCGATCACCGGCATCCGTTCGCGGTTCGCCGTCGCGGCGGGCGGTGCGGTCCTGTTCGTGCTGGGCCTGTTCCCGCTGCTGGGTCAGGTGGTCGCGGCGATCCCGTCGCCCGTGCTGGGCGGTGCCGGCATCGTCCTGTTCGGGTCGGTGGCGGTGTCCGGGATCCGCACGCTGTCGCGGGTCGAGTACGAGGGCAACCTTAACCTCACGCTCGTCGCGGTGGCCCTGGGCTTCGGCATCATCCCGATCGCGGTGCCGGACTTCTACGACCGGTTCCCGACCTGGGTGGGCATGATCTTCCACTCGGGGATCGCGGCGGCCGCCGTCGTCGCCGTCCTGCTCAACCTCGTGTTCAACGAGATCCGCTGGGGCCGGCGCAGCAAGGACCCGTCGGTGTTCACCGCGGGCTCGTCGGCGCGCCTGGTCGTGACGGAGGAGCAGGAGCAGCGCCGGGCGGAGTACTTCGCGCGGCTGGACGCCGAGCGCCAGGAGGAGCGCCGACGCGCCCGCCTCAACGCGGACGTGCGGGCGCGGGTGCGTCACGGCCACGGCCGCCGGTCGGGCTGCGTGTCCGCGATCGACCTGGACGCCGACGGCGTGCCGGACGTGCTCCAGATCCGCGAGGGGGCGCGCGACGCGGTCGCGGGCCGTCGTCCCGGCGTCGAGGCTCCGGCGGGCGACGCCCGCCCGGAGCTGGTGCACGCGGGCACCGCCGGACCGAGGGACGGGTGACGACGATGCCCGCCCCGGCACGACGCAGGGCGCGAGGCGGGACCCCCGCCTCGCGCCCCGCGCCGGGTCGCCGCGTGCCGTCAGGCCGCGGAGAGCAGCTCCTTCGAGATGGTGTCGGCCACCTCGTGCAGCACGGGGAGCGCGGCCTCGCCGAACTCGTAGGTCACGCGGGCCGCGGGCCCGGACACGGAGAGCGCGGTCGGGGTGGGCGCGTCCTTCACGGGGACGGCGAAGCACCGCACGCCGATCTCCTGCTCGCCGTCGTCGACGGCGTAGCCCTGCTCGCGGATCGTGGCGATCTCCTTGAGGAGGTCGTCGACGTCCGTGATCGACAGGTCGGTGGCGGGCGGCATCCCGACGCGACCGACGATGTCGCGGATCGTCTGGTCCGGCAGCTCGGCGAGCACCATCTTGCCGACGCCGGTGCAGTGCGTGTAGACGCGCCGGCCGACCTCGGTGAACATCCGCATCGAGTGGGACGACGACGCCTGGGCGACGTACACCACCATGTCGCGGTCGATCATCGCGAGGTTGGCGCTCTCGCCGAGCTCGCGGGCGAGCCGCTCCAGGTGCGGGCGGGCGCTGGCGCCGAGCTGGCGGCCGGCGCTCTCGCCCAGCCGGATGAGCCGCGGGCCCAGGGTGTACCGGCGGTTGGGGAGCTGGCGGGCGTAGCCGCGGCCGACGAGCGTCCGCATGAGCCGGTGGATCGTGGGGAGCGGGAGGCCGGCGGCGGCCGCCAGCTCGCTGAGCGCGGCGTCGCCGCCGAGGTCGGTCATGATCTCGAGCAGGTCGATCGCCCGGTCCACCGACTGCACTCCGGTGCCGTTCGCCATGCGTGTGGTCCCCCTTTGCAGCGTCTTGTGAACCGATCCCGGTTCTAGAAACCATCCTTCCACATCTCGAAACTTCAGTCATCAGCACCACGAAAGGAACCCAGGCCATGGCGATGCCCAGCCCCAGCTACACGATCACCCTCCGCGTCGAGGCGCCCGCCTCGCAGCGCGCGACGAGCGAGATCGTCCACGAGATCGCCACGGCCGGCGGCTCGGTGATGGGCGTCGACATCGCCCAGTCGCACACGGACACGATCGTCGTCGACGTCACCTGCGACACGGTCGACGCCGAGCACGGCGAGCGGATCGTCGCGGCGCTCGACGCCCTCGACGGCGTGCGGGTGCTGAAGATGTCGGACTCGACGTTCCTCATGCACCTCGGCGGCAAGATCTCCGTCACCCCCAAGGTGCCGCTCAAGACGCGCCGCGACCTCTCGCGCGCGTACACGCCGGGCGTCGCCCGCGTCTGCCTCGCGATCGCCGACCGCCCGGAGGACGCGCGCCGCCTGACCATCAAGCGCAACACCGTCGCGGTCGTCACCGACGGCACGGCCGTCCTCGGCCTCGGCGACATCGGCCCCGAGGCCGCCATGCCCGTCATGGAGGGCAAGGCGGCGCTGTTCAAGCAGTTCGCCGACGTCGACGCCTGGCCCCTCGCCCTCGACACGACGGACACCGAGGAGATCATCCGCACCGTCAAGGCGATCGCCCCCGGCTTCGGCGGCGTGAACCTCGAGGACATCTCCGCGCCCCGCTGCTTCGAGATCGAGAAGCGCCTGCGCGAGGAGCTGGACATCCCCGTCTTCCACGACGACCAGCACGGCACCGCCATCGTGGTGCTCGCGGCGCTCATCAACGCCCTCAAGGTCGTGAACAAGAAGATCGAGGACGTCCGCATCGCGGTCTCCGGCGTCGGCGCCGCGGGGTCGGCCATCATCCGCCTGCTGCTCGCCCAGGGCGCCCGCGACATCATCGGCTTCGACCGGCACGGGGCGCTCACGCCCGAGTCGGCGGGCGACGACGAGAACCGCACCTGGATCGTCGAGAACACCAACCCCTCGGGCTTCACCGGCACCCTCAAGGAGGGCCTGGCCGGGGCCGACGTCTTCGTCGGCGTCTCGGCGGGCAACATCCTCACGGGCGCGGACGTCGCGGCGATGAACGACGACGCGATCGTGTTCGCCCTCGCGAACCCGACGCCCGAGGTCGACCCGATCGCCGCCGGCGAGACGGCCGCGGTCGTGGCGACCGGCCGCAGCGACTACCCGAACCAGATCAACAACGTGCTGGCGTTCCCCGGACTGTTCCGCGGCCTGCTCGACGCCGGCGCCACGCAGATCACGGACGAGATGCTGCGCGTGGCCGCGGTCGCGATCTCCTCGGTGGTGGGCGACGACGAGCTCAACCCCGCCTTCGTCATCCCGGGCGTGTTCGACAGCCGCGTGGCCGAGGCCGTCGCGGACGCCGTCCGGGCGGAAGGGCTCAAGGAGGTCCCGGTCGAGGAGCCCCGCGCCGGCGACGCCGAGCACCTGGCCCAGCACCTGGGCCGCGCGCTGCACTCGGAGAGCGCGGCGGTGGCCCGATGAAGGCCTCCCTCGACCAGGCCTCGCTGGACGACGTCGAGCGCCGGCTCGCCGCGCACGACGTCCACCTCGAGCGGGCCTACCCGGGCGACGACGGGACGCGCCAGCCCGTGCACACCGTGTACGTGCCGGCGCACCGGTACGCGGCCGGGCTCGCGCGGGACTGGGGGGCCCAGGCCCTCGCGGTCGTCGAGGCGCAGGGCACGGACGCGCTGCTGGACGCCGTCGGCGTGCGGGACGACCTGCGCGAGGCGGTCGCGGCGCAGGTGGAGCGCAAGCTGGCCACCGAGCCGATCGAGGACCTGCGCATCGACCTCGAGGACGGGTACGGCACGCACCCGGACGCCGACGAGGACGAGGTCGCCGCCGCCGCGGCCGCCGCGCTGCGGACCGAGCTGGACGCCGGGGGAGCGACACCGTTCGTCGGCATCCGGTTCAAGTGCTTCGAGCGGCCCACGCGGGCCCGCGGCCTGCGCACGCTGGACGTTTTCGTCAGCACGCTCGCGGCGTCGGGGGGCCTGCCCGACGGGCTCGTGCTGACCCTGCCGAAGGTGACCGGCGTCGTGCAGGTCGAGGCGATGGTGGCGGTGTGCGAGCGGCTGGAGGAGGCGAACGGGCTGCCTGCCGGGCGCCTGCGCTTCGAGGTGCAGGTCGAGACGCCGCAGTCGATCCTCGACTCCGCGGGCACGGCGACCGTCGCGCGGATGATCCACGCCGGTGCGGGGCGCGTGAGCGGCCTGCACTACGGCACGTACGACTACTCGGCGTCGCTCGGGATCGCCGCGGCGTACCAGTCGATGGAGCACCCGGCGGCGGACCTCGCCAAGGAGGTCATGCAGCTCGCGGCGGCCGGCACCGGCGTGCGGCTGTCGGACGGTTCGACGAACGTGCTGCCGGTGGGCGACGACGCGCAGGTCCGCGCCGCCTGGGCGGGCCACGGACGCCTCGTGCGCCGCTCGCTGGAGCGCGGGTTCTACCAGGGCTGGGACCTGCACCCGGCGCAGCTGCCGAGCCGGTTCGCGGCGACGTACGCGTTCTACCGGGAGGGCTTCGAGCCCGCGGCAGAGCGGCTGTCGAACTACGTGAACGAGGTGGCGGGGGCGGTGCTCGACGAGCCCGCCACCGCCAAGGCGCTCGCGTGGTACCTCAAGCGCGGCGTCGACTGCGGTGCCCTGGGCGCCGACGAGATCGTCGAGCGCACCGGTCTGCAACCGGCCGAGCTCACGGCGATCGTGACGCGCCCGCTCGGGGGCTGACGTCCGGCATCGGCACAGCGCACGGCCACGACGGCCCGGCAGGACGACGTCCTGCCGGGCCGTCGTCGTGTGCGCGGCATCACGACCGCACCGCGGGACCGCCCCGGGCAGGGGTTGACCGATGCGGCCGACCCGGCGTAGCGTTTTCACTACAAGGAACCAAATTTCCATCTGGCGAAAGCGAGTCAGCGATGACGGACCAGATCCCCTACACCGTGAACTGCTCGATCCTCCTCACGGACCTGCCGCTCCTGGAGCGTCCGGCGGCCGCGAAGGCGGCCGGCTTCGACGGCGTCGAGTTCTGGTGGCCCTTCGCCACCCCGACGCCCGCGGCCGACGAGATCGACGCGTTCGTCGGGGCCCTGGCCGACGCCGGCGTGCAGCTCACCGGGCTCAACTTCGACGCCGGCAACATGCCCGGCGGCGACCGCGGCCTCGTCTCCTGGCCCGAGCGTTCCGCCGACCTGCGCGCCAACCTCGACGTCGTCGCCCGCATCGGCGAGCGCACCGGCTGCCGCGCGTTCAACGCGCTGTACGGCAACCGCGTCGAGGGCGAGGACCCGGCGGCGCAGGACGCGCTCGGCGCCGAGAACCTCGCGCTGGCGGCGAAGGCGGTCGAGCGGATCGGCGGCACGGTGCTGCTGGAGCCGGTGTCCGGCGCCCCCGCCTACCCGCTGAAGACGTCGGCCGACGCGGTCGCCGTCCTCGACCGCGTGCGCGACGAGCACGGCGCGGCCAACCTCGGCCTGCTGTTCGACGTCTACCACCTGTCGGTCAACGGCTCCGACGTGGACCTCGACCTCAAGACCTACGGCGACCGCATCGCGCACGTGCAGATCGCCGACGCCCCCGGCCGCGGCGCCCCGGGCAGCGGGGACCTGCCGATCCAGCGCTGGATCGGCGACCTGCGTGCCGCCGGCTACGCCGGCCCGGTCGGCCTCGAGTACAAGACGGCCGACTCCGACCCGTTCGCCTGGCTCCCGCGCGAGCAGCGCTCGGCCCGCTGAGCAGCCGGTCTGAGCAAGCCGGCACCGCGACCACCCTGACCTCCCCGGAAGGACACGACCAATGAGCACCATCGCCTTCATCGGCCTCGGCATCATGGGCAGCCCGATGGCCGTCCACCTGCAGGACGCCGGGCACTCCGTCGTCGGCTACAACCGCACGGCCGCCAAGGCCCAGCCCCTCGTCGAGGCGGGCGGCACCGCCGCCTCCTCGGTCGCCGAGGCGGTCAAGGCCGCGGACGTCGTGGCCGTCATGGTCCCGGACTCCCCGGACGTCGAGGGCGTGCTCACCGGTGACGACGGCGTCTTCGCGAACGCGCAGCCGGGCACGCTGATCGTCGACTTCTCCTCGATCCGCCCCGACGTGACGATCGCGCTGGCCGAGCAGGCGAAGGCCGCCGGCTTCCGCTACCTCGACGCGCCGGTCTCCGGCGGCGAGGCGGGCGCGAAGAACGCCGCGCTGTCGATCATGGTCGGCGGCTCCGCCGAGGACTTCGCCGCGGCGTCCGAGGTGTTCGACGCGGTCGGCAAGACCGTCGTGCACGTGGGCCCGTCGGGCTCCGGCCAGACCGTCAAGGCGGCCAACCAGCTCATCGTCGCCGGCAACATCGCCCTGCTGGCCGAGGCCGTGATCTTCCTCGAGTCGTTCGGCGTCGACACCGAGGCGGCCGTCAAGGTCCTCGGCGGCGGCCTCGCCGGCTCCGCGGTGCTGAACCAGAAGGCCGAGAAGATGCTGGGCCGCGAGTTCGCCCCCGGCTTCCGGATCGACCTGCACCACAAGGACCTGGGCATCTTCCAGGCCGCCGCCCGCGAGCAGGGCGTCGTCGCCCCCGTGGGCGCCGTCGTCGCGCAGCTCATGGCCGCGGCCCGCGCCGAGGGCGACGGGTCGCTGGACCACTCCGGCCTGTTCCACGCCATCGCGCGGCTGTCCGGTCGCGACTGACCGCCCGAAACGACCCAGAAGACTCGAAGGAGAGCACCATGCCCCGCATGCGCGCGGTCGACGCCGCGGTCGCCATCCTGGCGAAGGAGGGTGCCACCGAGGCCTTCGGCCTCCCCGGCGCCGCCATCAACCCGTTCTACGACGCCATGC
Organism: Isoptericola sp. NPDC056573; assembly: GCF_042793335.1. Lineage (NCBI taxonomy): Bacteria > Bacillati > Actinomycetota > Actinomycetes > Micrococcales > Promicromonosporaceae > Isoptericola > Isoptericola sp. NPDC056573. Next base: position 493,412 of record NZ_JBHTUY010000004.1, on the reverse strand, counting down.
GCCAGCACGGCGGGATCCACCACGTGCTCGCCCGGCACGTCGAGGGCGCGTCGCACATGGCCGACGGCTACTCGCGTGCCGAGCGCGGCAACATCGGCATCTGCATCGGCACGTCGGGCCCCGCGGGCACCGACATGATCACCGGCCTGTACGCCGCGTGGGCCGACTCGATCCCGATGCTGTGCATCACGGGCCAGGCCCCGGTGGCCAAGCTCGACAAGGAGGACTTCCAGGCCGTCGACATCGCGTCGATCGCCGCGCCGGTCACCAAGCTGGCGAAGACGGTCCTCGAGGCGTCGCAGGTGCCGGGCGTCTTCCAGCGCGCGTTCCAGCTGATGCGGTCGGGCCGCCCTGGCCCGGTCCTCATCGACCTGCCGATCGACGTGCAGATGACGGAGATCGAGTTCGACCCGGAGACCTACCAGCCGCTGGCGCCGGAGCGCCCGGAGGCGACCCGCGCGCAGGTCGCCAAGGCGATCGACATGCTGCTGGCCGCGGAGCGCCCGCTGATCGTCGCCGGCGGGGGCATCATCAACGCCGGCGCGGAGGCAGAGCTCGTCGAGCTGGCCGAGACGCTGGGCGTCCCCGTGGTCCCGACCCTCATGGGCTGGGGCGCGATCCCCGACGACCACCCGCTGACCGCGGGCATGGTCGGCATCCAGACGTCGCACCGCTACGGCAACGCGACGTTCCTGGAGTCGGACTTCGTGATCGGCGTCGGCAACCGGTGGGCCAACCGCCACACCGGTGGCCTGAAGACCTACACCGAGGGCCGGACCTTCGTGCACGTCGACATCGAGCCCACCCAGATCGGCCGCGTGTTCGCGCCCGACTACGGCGTGGTCTCCGACGCGGGCGCGTTCCTGCGCACCGCGCTCGAGGTCGCCGCCGAGCGCAAGGCCGCCGGGCAGGTGCCGGACTGGTCGGCGTGGGCCGCGTCGGCGCAGGAGCGCAAGGGGAAGCTGCAGCGCAAGACGCACTTCACCGAGATCCCGATCAAGCCGCAGCGCGTGTACGAGGAGATGAACAAGGCCTTCGGCCGCGACACGGTCTACGTCACCACGATCGGGCTGTCGCAGATCGCCGGTGCGCAGCTGCTGCACACCTACAACCCGCGGCACTGGATCAACGCCGGCCAGGCGGGCCCGCTGGGCTGGACGGGCCCGGCCGCGCTGGGCGTGTCCCGCGCGCTGCCCGAGGGCAACGTCGTCGCGCTGTCCGGCGACTACGACTTCCAGTTCATGCTGGAGGAGCTCGCCGTGGGTGCGCAGCACCACCTGCCCTACGTGCACGTGGTGGTGAACAACGCCTACCTGGGCCTGATCCGTCAGTCGCAGCGCGCGTTCGAGATGGACTTCCACGTGTCCCTCGCGTTCGACAACATCAACATGTCGAACGGCGCCGGGGAGCCCGAGGGCTACGGTGTCGACCACGTCAAGGTGGCCGAGGCGCTCGGCTGCAAGGCGATCCGCGTCAAGGACCCGGAGGACCTGGGCGCCGCGTTCGCCAAGGCGCAGGCCATGACGGCGGAGTTCCGCGTCCCCGTGGTGGTCGAGGTCATCCTCGAGCGCGTCACCAACATCGCGATGGGCGCCGAGCTCAACGGCGTGAACGAGTTCGAGGACCTGGCCATCTCGGCCGAGGACTCGCCCACGGCCATCGCGCTGCTGGACTGATCTGCTGGAGAGCAGTACCCGACGACGGCGACGGGAGAGACGATGGCGGAGACGGGCAGGCCCGGCGGACGAGGGGGTGGAGCGACGGTGGCGACGACAGGACGGACGACGGCGCGCGTGCTGCTCGCCCCGGACAAGTTCAAGGGTTCCCTGACCGCGGGCGAGGTGGCCGCGCACCTGGCGGCCGGCCTGCGGCGGGCGGCGCCCGGCGTCGTCGTCGACGAGCTCCCCGTGGCCGACGGCGGCGAGGGCACGCTGGAGGCTGCCCTCGCCGCCGGGTTCACCGCGGTGGACCTGGTGGCGACGGGGCCCCTCGGGCACCCGGCCGCCACCCGGTACGCGCGTCGCGGTGCCACCGCCGTCGTCGAGATGGCGGCCGTCACCGGCCTCGCCCAGGTGACCCCGACGCCGGGCACCGCCCTCGCCGCGACCTCCCGCGGGCTCGGCGAGGTCATCGCGCACGCCCTGGACGCCGGGGCGCGGGAGATCGTCGTCGGGGTGGGCGGCTCGGCGAGCACCGACGGCGGCGCGGGCATGCTCGCCGCGCTCGGCGCCCGGCTGGCCTCGGGCGCGGGGGACGTCGCCGACGGTGGCGGCCACCTGCACGAGCTGACCGACGTGGACCTCGCGGGGCTGCACCCCGCGCTCGCGGACACGGAGCTCGTCCTCGCGAGCGACGTCGACAACCCGCTGCTGGGCGCGCACGGCGCGTCCGCCGTGTACGGGCCGCAGAAGGGCGCCGACGCGGCGACCGTGGCGGAGCTCGAGCTCGGGCTGGAGACGTGGGTCGACGTGCTCGCCACGGTCGGCGTGACGGGCGCTCGCGGCTACGCCGCCGAGCCCGGCGCGGGGGCCGCGGGCGGCGTGGGCTTCGCCTGCCTGCTGCTCGGCGCCGAGCGCCGCCCCGGCGTCGAGGAGGTGCTGGCCCTCACGGGTTTCGCGGACCGCCTCGCCGGCGTCGACCTCGTCGTCACGGGGGAGGGCAGCCTCGACTCGCAGTCGCTGCACGGCAAGACGCCGGTCGGCGTGGCCGCCGCCGCGGCCGTGGCTGGCATCCCTACTGTCGCCGTGTGCGGCCGCACGACGCTGAGCCCCGAGAGGGCAGCCGCCGCCGGCATCACCGCCGTGCACGCCCTCACCGACGCCGAGCCGGACGTCGCCCGCTGCATCGCCCAGGCGGGCCCGCTGCTCGAGACCCTCGCGGCGCGGCTCGCCGACCACCTGCCGGCCCTGAACACCTTGGAGAACGCATGACCCACGACCTCGTCGTCCGTGCCGCCCGCGCCGTCACCCCCGAGGGGGAGCGCGCCGTCGAGGTGGGCGTGACCGACGGCCGGATCGCCGCCGTCGTGTCGCTCGGCACCGGCCTGGTCGGCGCCGAGGTGCTGGAGCTCGCCGAGGACGAGGTGCTGCTGCCCGGCCTCGTCGACTCGCACGTGCACGTCAACGAGCCCGGCCGCACCGAGTGGGAGGGCTTCGCCACCGCCACGCGCGCCGCCGCGGCCGGCGGCGTCACGACGATCGTCGACATGCCGCTCAACTCCCTGCCGCCCACGACCTCGGTCGCGAACCTGGAGGTCAAGAAGGCGCGCGCGGTGGACCAGGCGTTCGTCGACGTCGGGTTCTGGGGCGGGGCGGTGCCGGGCAACACGGCCGACCTGCGCCCCCTGCACGAGGCAGGGGTCTTCGGGTTCAAGTGCTTCCTCGCCGACTCGGGGGTGCCGGAGTTCGGGCACCTGGAGGACGCGGAGCTGCGCGGCGACCTCGCGGAGCTGACGACGTTCGGCGCCCTGATGATCGTGCACGCCGAGGACCCGGGCACCCTCGAGGACGCCCCGCAGGAGCCCGGCCCCACCTACAAGAACTTCCTCGCGTCGCGCCCCGCCAAGGCCGAGTCCACGGCGATCGCCGCGCTCATCGACGCGGCCCGCGCCACGGGCGCCCGCGCGCACGTGCTGCACCTGTCCGACGCCGACTCGCTGCCGATGATCGCGGCCGCCCGCGCGGAGGGCGTGCGCCTCACGGTCGAGACGTGCCCGCACTACCTGTCGCTGGACGCCGACCACGTGCCCGACGGCGCGACGGCCTACAAGTGCTGCCCGCCGATCCGCGAGCACGACAACCAGGACCGGCTGTGGCAAGGGCTGCGCGACGGACTGATCGACGTCGTCGTCACCGACCACTCGCCGGCCACCGCCGAGCTCAAGCAGCCGGCGTCGGGCGACTTCGCGGAGGCCTGGGGCGGCGTCGCGTCGCTGCAGCTCGGCCTCGCCGTCGTCTGGACCGAGGCGCGGCGCCGCGAGGTCCCGCTCGCCCAGGTCGTGGAGTGGATGTCCGCGGGACCGGCCGCGCTGGTCGGACTGGAGCGCAAGGGCGGCATCGCCGTGGGCAAGGACGCGGACCTGGCGATCTTCGCGCCCGAGGCGACGTTCGTCGTCGACCCGACCCGCCTGCACCACAAGAACCCGGTCACGCCGTACGCCGGCCGTGACCTCACGGGTGTCGTGCGGCGCACGCTGCTGCGCGGGCGTCCCGTGGGCGACGAGCCCGCCGGCACCTTGCTGCGCCGCGGCGAGGCCTGAGCCCCCAGGGCCGGCACCACCACGGTCCCCCCGTCACCGAGAAGAACGAACGAGGACGCACGATGACGCGACTCCAGCCGGGCGACACCGCCCCCGACTTCACCCTGACCGACTCCGCCGGCGCCGCCGTGTCCCTCGCGGACGTGCGTGCCGGGGCGGACAAGGGCGTGGTCGTGTACTTCTACCCGAAGGCGGGCACCCCCGGGTGCACCACCGAGGCGTGCGACTTCCGCGACAACCTCGCGTCGCTCGCGGGGGCGGGGTACGCCGTCGTCGGGGTCTCGGCCGACCCGGTCGAGGACATCCGCGCGTTCGTGGAGGCCGAGCACCTGACGTTCCCCCTGCTGAGCGACGCGGACCACGCCGTGGCCGACGCCTACGGCACGTGGGGCCCCAAGACGATCGGCGACCGGACGTTCGACGGGGTGCACCGCTGCACCTTCGTCGTCGAGCCGGACGGGACCCTGCGGTCCGCCGAGTACGACGTCGAGGCCACCGGGCACGTGGCCGCGCTGCGCGCGCAGCTCGTGGGTGCCTGAGCAAGGCTGGACCCGTTAGGGTTCACTCAGGCGATTCCGCTATGCGCAACCAGACTTTCACCATGCAACGCTTCGCAGAACAAGGAGGGACTGTCGTGGAGCTCCCCGACGGCCTGACCATCACCGCCGAGATCGGTGAGCGCGACACCGAGGTGCTCACCCCGGCCGCGCTCGACCTGATCGTGACCCTGCAGCGCGAGCTGGGCGCCCGCCGCCTCGAGCTGCTGGAGGCGCGGCAGCGTCGCCGCCAGGCGCTGGCCGACGGCGGCACTCTCGACTTCCTCCCGGAGACCGCGCACATCCGTGCCGACGACTCCTGGAAGGTCGCGGAGCCGGCCCCCGGGCTGGTCGACCGCCGCGTCGAGATCACCGGCCCGACCGACCGCAAGATGACCGTCAACGCGCTCAACTCCGGCGCGAAGTGCTGGCTCGCGGACCAGGAGGACGCCAACACGCCGCAGTGGAGCAGCGTGGTCGGCGGCCAGCTCAACCTGCTCGACGCGATCAACCGCACGATCGACTTCACGATCGAGGAGACCGGCAAGCGGTACGAGCTCAAGCCGGACGACGAGCTGGCGACGATCATCATGCGCCCGCGTGGGTGGCACATGAGCGAGAAGCACATCCTGGTCGACGGCGAGCAGACCTCGGGTTCCCTGGTCGACTTCGCGCTCTACGTCGCCACTGCGGGCCTGCGGCAGATCGAGAAGGGCCTCGGGCCGTACTTCTACCTGCCGAAGATGGAGTCGCACCTCGAGGCGCGGCTCTGGAACGACGCGTTCGTCCTCGCGCAGGACGCGCTCGGCATCCCGCGCGGCACCATCCGCGCCACCGTGCTCATCGAGACCATCCCGGCCGCGTTCGAGATGGAGGAGATCCTCTACGAGCTGCGCGAGCACTCCGCGGGCCTCAACGCCGGCCGCTGGGACTACCTGTTCTCCGTGGTGAAGAACTTCCGCACCCGGGGCGCGGAGTTCCTGCTGCCCGACCGCAACCAGATCACCATGACGGTGCCGTTCATGCGGGCCTACACCGAGCTGCTGGTCTCGACCTGCCACCAGCGCGGTGCGCACGCCATCGGCGGCATGGCCGCGTTCATCCCGAGCAAGGACGCCGAGGCCAACGAGCAGGCCTACGCCAAGGTGAGCGCCGACAAGGCGCGGGAGGCCGGCGACGGCTTCGACGGCTCGTGGGTGGCGCACCCCGGCATGGTCGCCACGTGCAAGGAGGCCTTCACCGCGGTGCTCGGCGACCGGCCGAACCAGATCGACCGCAAGCGCGAGGACGTGCGCGTCACGGCCGCCGACCTGCTGTCCGTCGACAAGACGCCCGGCACGGTCACCGAGGCCGGCCTGCGCAACAACGTGTCCGTCGGCATCCAGTACCTCCAGGCCTGGCTGGGCGGCCTCGGCGCCGTCGCCATCTTCGGCCTCATGGAGGACGCCGCGACCGCGGAGATCTCCCGGTCGCAGGTGTGGCAGTGGCTGCACAACGGCGTCGTCCTCGCCGACACCGGCGAGAAGGTGACGCGCGAGCTCGTCGACCGCATCGTCGAGGAGGAGGTGGCGAAGCTCCCGGGCGGCGCCGCCGCCTTCGACGAGGCGCGGACCACCTTCCAGGAGGTCGCCGTGGCCGACGAGTACATCGACTTCCTCACGACGGCCGCCTACGAGCGGATGGACTGAGGAACCCGGCACCGCTCGGCTGCGACGGGGGCGCCGAGCACCGCCGGTGCGTGACGGCCGGGACCACGTTCTGTGACGTGGTCCCGGCCGTTTCGTCCGCCCGGTTTCGTCGGCTGCGCCGACACCTGGGGACAACGTCCCCGACACATGCGTCCCACTAGACTGGCGGCCATGTCCACCATCTCCCGAGACGAGGTCGCGCGCGTCGCCGCCCTGGCCCGGATCGACCTGCGCGACGACGAGGTCGACCGGCTCGCCGGCGAGCTCGACGTCATCGTCGACTCGATCGCCCGCGTGCGCGAGGTCGCCACCCCCGACGTGCCGGCCACCAGCCACCCGCTGCCCCTGACGAACGTGTTCCGCGAGGACGTGCCCCAGCCGGCGCTGCCCGTGGCCGACGTGCTGGCCGCCGCGCCGGACGCGCAGGACGGGCGCTTCGCCGTCCCGCAGATCCTCGGGGAGGAGTGAGATGACGGACCTGACCCGCCTCAGCGCGGCGGAGCTCGCCGCGACCCTCGCGCGCAAGGAGGCCTCGAGCGTCGAGGCCACGCGCGCGCACCTGGACCGCATCGCGGCCGTCGACGGCGACGTGCACGCGTTCCTGCACGTGAGCGAGGACGACGCACTGGCCACCGCCGCCGACGTCGACTCCCGCCGTGCCGCCGGCGAGGAGCTGCACCCGCTGGCCGGCGTGCCGATCGCCGTCAAGGACGTCGTCGTGACGAAGGGCCTGCCCTCCACGGCGGGTTCCAAGATCCTCGAGGGCTGGATCCCGCCGTACGACGCGACGCTCGTCGAGAAGCTCCGTGCCGCGGGCCTGCCGATCCTCGGCAAGACGAACATGGACGAGTTCGCGATGGGCTCCTCCACCGAGCACTCCGCGTTCGGCAACACCCACAACCCGTGGGACCTCGACCGCATCCCCGGCGGCTCGGGCGGCGGCTCGGCGGCCGCCGTGGCCGCCTTCGAGGCGCCGCTCGCGATCGGCACCGACACCGGCGGCTCGATCCGTCAGCCGGGCGCCGTCACCGGCACCGTCGGCGTGAAGCCCACCTACGGCGGCGTCTCGCGCTACGGGCTCATCGCGATGGCCTCGTCGCTGGACCAGGCCGGCCCCGTCACGCGCACCGTGCTCGACTCGGCGCTGCTGCACGAGCTCATCGGCGGCCACGACCCGCGCGACTCGACGTCGATCCCCGAGCCGCTCCCGCCCCTGGTGGAGGCCGCGCGCCAGGGCGCGCTGGGCGACCTGTCGGGCCTGCGCGTCGGCGTCGTCACGCAGCTCCAGGGCGAGGGCTACCAGCCCGGCGTGCTCGCGCGGTTCCACGAGTCGCTCGAGCTGCTGACCAAGGCCGGGGCCGAGGTCGTCGAGGTCTCCTGCCCGAGCTTCGACTACGCGCTCGCGGCGTACTACCTGATCATGCCGGCGGAGGCGTCGAGCAACCTCGCGAAGTTCGACGGCATGCGCTTCGGCCTGCGCGTCGAGCCGGCCGACGGCCCCGTCACCGCGGAGCGCGTCATGGCCGCCACCCGCGGCGCCGGCTTCGGCGACGAGGTCAAGCGCCGCGTCGTGCTCGGCACCTACGCCCTGTCGGCGGGCTACTACGACGCCTACTACGGCAGCGCGCAGAAGGTCCGCACGCTCATCCAGCGCGACTTCGACGCCGCGTTCGCGCGGGCCGACGTGCTGGTCTCGCCCACCGCGCCGACGACGGCGTTCAAGCTGGGGGAGAAGCTGGACGACCCGCTGGCGATGTACCTCAACGACGTCGCGACCATCCCGGCCAACCTCGCCGGCGTGCCGGGCATCTCGGTGCCCAACGGCCTGTCCGACGACGGCCTGCCCGTCGGGTTCCAGATCCTCGCGCCCGCGAAGGCGGACGACCGCCTCTACCGCGTCGGCGCCGCGCTCGAGTCGGCCCTCGAGTCCACCTGGGGCGCCCCGCTGCTGTCGCGCGCGCCCGAGCTGGGCTGACGGAGAACAGGAGAACATCGCTGTGACCACGACCACCCACGGGACCCCTGCTCTCGTCTCCTACGACGACGCCGTGCGCCGCTACGACCCGGTGATCGGCATCGAGGTGCACGTCGAGCTCGGCACCCGCACCAAGATGTTCTGCCCGGCCGAGCAGTCGTTCGGCGCGGAGCCGAACACGCAGACCACGCCGGTGTCGCTCGGCCTGCCGGGCGCGCTGCCCGTCGTCAACGGCACCGCCGTCGAGTACGCGATCCGCATCGGCCTGGCGCTCAACTGCCAGATCGCGGAGAGCTGCCGGTTCGCCCGGAAGAACTACTTCTACCCGGACGTGCCGAAGAACTTCCAGACGTCGCAGTACGACGAGCCGATCGCCTTCGAGGGCTGGCTCGACGTCGAGCTCGAGGACGGCACGGTGCACCGCGTCGAGATCGAGCGCGCGCACATGGAGGAGGACGCCGGCAAGAACACGCACGTCGGCGGCTCCGCCGGCCGCATCCACGGCGCGGAGTACTCGCTGGTCGACTACAACCGCGCCGGCGTGCCGCTGGTGGAGATCGTCACGAAGCCGATCACCGGCGCGGGGGAGCGGGCGCCCGAGGTGGCGCGCGCCTACGTGCAGGCGCTGCGCGACATCTTCCGCGTGCTCGACGTGTCCGAGGCCCGCATGGAGCGCGGCAACGTCCGCGCCGACGTCAACCTGTCGCTGCGCGCGACCCCCGAGTCGCCGCTCGGCACACGCACGGAGACGAAGAACGTCAACTCCTTCCGTTCCGTGGAGCGGGCGGTGCGGTACGAGGTGTCGCGGCAGGCCGCGATCCTCGACGCGGGCGAGACGGTGATCCAGGAGACGCGGCACTTCCACGAGGAGGACGGCTCGACGTCGCCCGGCCGCGTGAAGTCCGACGCCGAGGACTACCGGTACTTCCCGGAGCCCGACCTCGTGCCCGTCGCGCCGTCGCGCGAGTGGGTCGAGGAGATCCGCGCGACGCTGCCCGAGCTGCCGCAGGCCAGGCGCCGCCGCCTCCACGACGAGTGGGGCTTCGCGGACGCGGAGATGCGCGACGTCGTCAACGCCGGGGCGCTCGACCTCATCGAGGCGACCGTCGCCGCCGGGGCCACGCCGGCCGCCGCGCGCAAGTGGTGGATGGGCGAGCTGGCCCGCCGGGCCAAGCAGGACGAGGTCGAGCTCGCGGACCTCGCGATCACGCCCGCGCAGATCGGTGAGCTCCAGCGGCTCGTCGACTCCGGCCGCATCAACGACAAGATCGCCCGCCAGGTGCTCGACGGCGTGCTCGCCGGCGAGGGGGACCCGGAGGCGGTCGTCGTGGCCCGCGGGCTGGAGGTCGTGTCCGACGACGGCCCGCTCCTCGAGGCCATCGACGCGGCTCTCGCGGCGCAGCCCGACATCGTCGAGAAGGTGCGCGGCGGCAACCAGGGCCCGGTCGGGGCCATCATCGGCGCGGTGATGAAGGCGACGAAGGGGCAGGCGGACGCCAAGCGCGTCCGGGAGCTGGTGCTGGAGAGGATCGGCTGATGCGGTCGCCCGTCCTGCACGGGGAGCTCGTGCGCCTGCGCCCGATCGAGGCGCGGGACGCCGACCGGCTCTGGGCGTCGCTGCGCGACCCGGACGGCGGCCGGCTGACGGGCATGGGCACGAACGCCGCGTCGTCCCGCGCCGAGGTGGACTCCTGGGCCGCGAGCGCGGCGGACCTCCCCGGCCGGTACGACTGGGCGATCACGTCCGCCGCCGTGCGGGACGGGGAGCTCGTCAGCGACGACCTGCTCGGCGAGATCTCCCTCGACCGGGTGGACCTCGAGCTGCGGTCGGCGAACCTGCGCCTGCGGATGATGCCGGACTACCGGGGCCGCGGGTACGGGCGCGAGGCCATCGGAGAGGTGCTGCGCTTCGCCTTCGACGGTGCCTCCGGCCCGGGCCTGCACCGCGTGAGCCTCGCGGTGATCAGCGTCAACCCGCGGGCCCGCGCCCTGTACGACTCGCTCGGCTTCCGGGAGGAGGGGCGCCTGCGCGACGCCTTCCGCGACGGGCAGGGCTGGGCGGACGCCGTCGTCATGAGCATCCTCGAGGACGAGTTCCGCGCGGGGGCCGGCACGGACTGAGCTCGTCGTCGGCCGATCCGTCCGGCACCTCTGCAGCGTCGAGGCCCTTGTCGGGCGGCGTTGACATGGTGCCCGCTCCGCTCTAAATTCGGATCGTAGAAACAGTATTCCGAAACATGGAATCGACGGCTCGATGAGGAGAGACGATGACGCAGCCCCAGACCACCCGCTACTACACGCCGCAGGGCGGGCTGCCCGGGCAGGAGGAGCTGCTCACCGACCGGGCGATCGTCACGGAGGCGTACACCGTCATCCCGCGCGGCGTGCTGCGCGACATCGTCACCTCCAACCTGCCCGGCTGGGACCGGACCCGCCTGTGGGTGCTCGCGCGCCCCGTCGAGGGCTTCGCGACGACCTTCGCGCAGTACGTCGTCGAGGTCTCCCCGGGCGGCGGGACCGACCGCGGCGAGGTCGAGGACACCGTGCAGTCCGTCGTCTTCGTCACGGAGGGCACGCTGACCCTCACGGTCGGCGGCGAGGAGCACACCCTCGAGCCCGGCGGCTACGCGTACCTCGCCGCCGGCGACGAGTGGTCGCTGCACAACCGCTCGGGCGCCAAGGCCGCGTTCCAGTGGGTCCGCAAGGTCTACGAGCGCGTCGACGGCTACGAGGCGAAGACCTTCGTCACCCGCGAGCAGGACATCGAGCCGCGCCCCATGCCGGACACGGACGGCGCCTGGGCCACCACGCGCTTCGTCGACCCCGACGACCTCGCGCACGACATGCACGTCAACATCGTGACGTTCCAGCCCGGCGGCTCCATCCCGTTCGCGGAGACGCACATCATGGAGCACGGCCTGTACGTGCTCGAGGGCAAGGCCGTGTACCGCCTCAACGGCGACTGGGTCGAGGTGCAGGAGGGCGACTTCATGTGGCTGCGCGCCTTCTGCCCGCAGGCCTGCTACGCCGGGGGCCCGAAGCCGTTCCGCTACCTGCTCTACAAGGACGTCAACCGCCAGGTGAAGCTCGACCGCCGCTGACCGCGGCACCACCTCACGACCGGGCGACCGGGTGCCCCTACCGGGGCGCCCGGTCGCCGTCGTCTCCCGCCGGTGCGAGAGTTTTTTCATGACCGATCAGGCAGCGGCGCCGTCGCACCCGGAGCACGAGGGCGACCGCGCGTTCTTCGGGCACCCGCGCGGCCTCATGACCCTGGCCGGCACGGAGCTGTGGGAGCGGTTCAGCTACTACGGGATGCGCGCCATCCTCCTGTACTACCTGACCGACACGGTGGCCAACGGCGGCCTCGGGATGGACGCCACCACCGGCGCCGCGTTCGTCTCGATCTACGGCACGTCGGTGTACCTGCTGTCGGTGGTCGGCGGCTGGCTCGCCGACCGGATGATCGGGGCCCGGCGCGCGGTGCTGTACGGCGGGATCGTCATCGCCGCCGGCCACGTGTCGCTCACCCTGCCCACGTACGGCTTCTCCATGCTGGGGATCGGCCTGGTCGCGTTCGGCACCGGCCTGCTCAAGCCCAACGTGTCGTCGATGGTGGGCGAGCTGTACTCGCGCGACGACGAGCGTCGCGACCCGGCGTTCTCGATCTTCTACATGGGGATCAACATCGGGTCGTTCTTCTCCCCGCTGATCGTCGGCGTCGTCGAGCAGGCGTGGGGCTACCACGCGGGCTTCGCGGTGGCGGCGATCGGGATGGCGTTCGCGCTCGTCTTCTTCGTCGGCGGCTACCGGTACCTCGGTGCCGCAGGGACGGACGTGCCGAACCCGATCACGCCCGAGGACCGCCCCGCCGTGGTGCGCCTCGGGCTCTACGTGGTCGGCGCCATCGTCGTGGCCGCCGCCCTGGCCGCGGTCGTCGCCGGGGGCTGGGCCGTCGAGACGTTCATCGACGCCGTGTCGTACCTCGCCCTCGTGACGCCGGTCGTGCTGCTCGTCGTGATGTACCGCTCGAAGCGCGTGACGGCGGCCGAGCGTCCGCGCGTCGTCGCGTACGTGCCGCTCTTCGTCGCCGCGATGCTGTTCTGGATGATCTTCGAGCAGGCGGCGACGACGCTCGCGGCGTTCGCCGCCGACCGCACCCAGCTCGAGCTGTTCGGCATCAGCCTGTCGCCCGCCTTCTTCCAGTCGGTCAACCCGGCGTCGATCATCATCCTGGCGCCGGTGTTCGCGTGGATCTGGACGAAGACGGGGGACCGGCCGCCCACGGCGTACAAGTTCGTCATCGGCCTGACGCTGGCGGCCCTGTCGTTCCTGTTCCTCGCGGGGATGTCGGCCGTCTTCGCCGACGAGCTCGCCCCGCCGTGGGTGCTCATCGGGGTCTACGTGATCCAGACGCTCGGCGAGCTGTGCCTGTCGCCGGTAGGGATCGCGGCGACGACGCTGCTGGCGCCGCGAGCGTTCCGCGGCCAGGCGATGGCCCTGTGGTTCCTGTCGTCGGCCGCCGGCCAGGCGATCACCGCGCAGACCATCGAGGCGACCGAGGGGGTCTCCGACACCGCCTACTTCGGCGGCATCGGCGTGGTGGCGCTGGCGTTCGCGGGGGTCCTCCTGCTGCTGGCCCCGTGGGTGACGCGGCACATCCGCCACGCGGACGAGCTGGAGCACACCCACAGCGCCGGCGCGTCCTGACCGCGCCGGCGCCGTGGGGGCGCCGGGTGCCTCGGGTGGCTCCGGGTCAGCGCAGCCAGCTCGCGCTGCCGGGCACCGGCGAGGCGGCCCACGCGCGGCCGAGGCCCCAGGTGTCGCCGGCGCGGGTGAGCGCGAGAGCGGCCAGCAGCGCCGTGAAGACGAGGTGCTGGTCGACCAGCGGGTTCTGCGAGCCGGCGGCGAAGGGCCACGTCGAGAGCCAGAGCGTGAGCATGAGCAGCCCGCCCGCCACGGCGGCCACGCGCAGCCCGATGCCGAGCAGGAGCGCGATCCCCGTGCCGAGCATCCCGAGCATGAACAGCCAGTCGACGGCGGGGCCGCTCAGCGCGGCGAAACCGGCGGCCAGCGGGCTCTCGATCGAGCTCAGGTAGCCCTCGGTCGGCGAGCTGCCCGCCACCCAGGCCCGCTCGTCCGGTGTGGCGTACCCGAGACCGAAGGTCTTGTCGGCCACGGGCCACAGGAACACCACGGCCAGGAGGATGCGACACAGCGCGAGGGCGCGTCGCGCGCCGGGCCGGGTGACGACGCGGTCGGCGTCCTCCCCGTTGCGGGCGTGGTCGGTGACGGTCGTGCCGGTCGTGCTGCCTGCGGCGGTCGCGGTCATGAGTGAGCTCCCTGATCGTGGTGCGCTGCGTGGTGCCTGCGAGATGGACGTGGTGCGTCCGATTTGGACGGATTACTGATGAACCTGGGACAACTTGCCAAGGTCTCCGGCGCGTCGCAACCATTTCGTGACCTTCGGATCGTTTCAGCAGGTGAACCGACCACTGGGCGGACGGATGCCCGCGATGCGGGACAGCGGGCGTAGCGTGCTCGTGCGCGTCGTCCGCGACGGCGCGGCAGAACTCGTCGAAGGAGCTGACATGAGCCGTCCCCTGCGCTCTCGGACGTCCACCCACGGCCGCAACATGTCCGGTGCCCGCGCGCTCTGGCGCGCCACCGGCATGGGCTCGGAGGACTTCGGCAAGCCGATCGTCGCGATCGCGAACTCGTACACGCAGTTCGTCCCCGGTCACGTCCACCTCAAGGACATGGGCGACCTGGTCGCCTCGGCGATCCGCGAGGCGGGCGGCGTGTCCAAGGAGTTCAACACCATCGCCGTGGACGACGGCATCGCGATGGGCCACGCCGGGATGCTCTACTCGCTGCCCAGCCGCGACCTCATCGCGGACTCGGTCGAGTACATGGTCAACGCGCACTGCGCCGACGCCCTCGTGTGCATCTCCAACTGCGACAAGATCACGCCGGGCATGCTCAACGCGGCGCTGCGGCTCAACATCCCGGTGATCTTCGTGTCGGGCGGGCCGATGGAGGCCGGCAAGGCCGTCGTCGCCGACGGCGTCGCGAAGACGCCCCTGAACCTCATCAACGCGATCAACTACTCGGCCGACGACAACGTGTCCGACGCGGCGCTGGCCCAGGTCGAGGAGAACGCCTGCCCGACGTGCGGCTCGTGCTCCGGCATGTTCACGGCGAACTCGATGAACTGCCTCACGGAGGCGCTCGGGCTGTCGCTGCCGGGCAACGGCTCCACGCTGGCCACGCACGCCGCCCGCAAGGAGCTCTTCCTCGAGGCGGGTCGCACCATCGTCGACCTCGCGAAGCGCTACTACGAGGACGAGGACGACTCCGCCGCCCCGCGCTCGATCGCCACGAAGGCGGCGTTCTCGAACGCCATGGCGCTCGACGTCGCGATGGGCGGCTCCACCAACACGGTGCTGCACATCCTGGCCGCGGCCCAGGAGGGCGAGGTCGACTTCGACCTCACGGACATCGAGACGATCAGCCGCCGCGTGCCGTGCCTGAGCAAGGTGGCGCCGAACCACCCGGACTTCCACATGGAGGACGTGCACCGCGCCGGCGGCATCCCCGCGCTGCTGGGGGAGCTGGACCGTGCGGGCCTGCTCGACCACGACGTCACCTCCGTGCACACGCCCACGCTGCGCGCGTGGCTCGACGACTGGGACGTGCGGGGCGGCAAGGCCACCGAGCGGGCGCAGGAGCTCTTCCACGCCGCCCCCGGCGGGGTCCGCACCACCCAGGCCTTCTCGACGTCCAACGTCTGGGAGAGCCTCGACACCGACGCCGCGAACGGCTGCATCCGCGACCTCGAGCACGCGTACACCGTGGAGGGCGGCCTGGCCGTGCTGCGCGGCAACCTCGCCGAGGACGGCGCGGTCTTCAAGACCGCGGGCGTCGACCCCGACGTCTTCCACTTCGTGGGGAAGGCCCTCGTCTGCGAGTCGCAGGACGACGCGGTCGAGAAGATCCTCACCAAGCAGGTCCAGCCGGGCCACGTCGTCGTCGTGCGCTATGAGGGCCCCGCCGGCGGCCCCGGCATGCAGGAGATGCTCTACCCGACGTCGTTCATCAAGGGCCGCGGCCTGGGCAAGGTCTGCGCCCTCATCACCGACGGTCGGTTCTCCGGCGGGTCGAGCGGCATCTCCGTGGGGCACGTGTCGCCCGAGGCGGCGGCCGGCGGCACGATCGGGCTGATCGAGGACGGGGACGAGATCGAGATCGACGTCGACACCCGACTGATCCGCGTCAACGTGCCGGACGAGGTGCTCGCCGAGCGGCGCGCCAAGATGGAGGCCCGCGAGAACCCGTGGCAGCCCCTGAACCGCGACCGCTACGTCTCCCCGGCGCTGCAGGCGTACGCCGCGATGGCGACGTCGGCCGACCGCGGCGCGGTGCGCGACGTGTCCCTCATCGCGCGCCGCTGACACCGGCGGACCCTCGACGGCGCCCGCCCCGACCCCGTGCCGGGGTGTGGGCGGGCGCCGCGCGCGCTGCCTTAGGCTCCGGGGCATGGTCGACCAGCCCGAGCCCCCCGCCGCGCCCCCTGCCCCGTCCAACGAGCGCGAGCTGGAACCGGGGATCGTCACGGACCTGCGCGAGCGCATGACCTACGGCTCGTACCTGCACCTGGACACGCTCCTGGCCGCGCAGGAGCCGATCAGCAGCCCCGCGCACCACGACGAGATGCTGTTCATCGTGCAGCACCAGACCACGGAGCTGTGGCTCAAGCTCGTGCTGCACGAGCTGGTCTCCGCGCGCGACCTGCTCGCCGCGGACGAGCTCGGCGCGGCGCTCAAGCGCATCGCCCGCGTCAAGCACGTGCAGCGCACGCTCACCGAGCAGTGGTCGGTGCTCGCGACGCTCACGCCCAGCGAGTACGCCCAGTTCCGTGGCTTCCTCGGGAACGCGTCCGGCTTCCAGTCGTGGCAGTACCGGGCCGTCGAGTTCCTGCTGGGCAACAAGAACGCCCGCATGCTCGCGGTGTTCGACGCCGAGCCCGAGGCGCAGGCAGAGCTCGCGCGGCTGCTCGGCGAGCCCAGCGTGTACGACGAGTTCCTGCGCTACCTCTCCCGCCACGGCCACGACGTGCCGCGACGCGTGCTCGAGCGCGATGTCACGACCGCGCACACGCTCGACGACGACCTGGTCGAGGTGTTCCGCCGGATCTACGCCGACCCCGAGTCGGACTGGTCGGCGTACGAGACGTGCGAGGAGCTCGTCGACCTCGAGGACAACTTCCAGCTCTGGCGCTTCCGCCACATGAAGACCGTGCTGCGCATCATCGGCACCAAGCGGGGCACCGGGGGCTCCAGCGGCGTCGGCTTCCTCCAGCGGGCGCTCGACCTCACCTTCTTCCCCGAGCTCTTCGCCGTGCGCACCGAGCTCGGCCCGACGGCCGGACCGGGCGCCCGGTCGTGACCGGAGCGCTGGTCGTGCCCCCGGGTGTCGCCCCGGTCGGCCTCCCTGCCGACGTCCCGCCCGAGGTGCGGCGCCGGCTGGGGGAGGGCGGCACGCTGCTGCCGCCGTTCACGGACGCGCACGTGCACCTGGGGCTGGTGGACCCGGCGCCGCTGCGTTCCCGCGGCGTCGCCGCGGTGCACGACCTGGGCTGGATCCCCGACGACGTCGCGGCCCTGGCCGCCGACCCGGCGCTGCCGCGCGTCGCGTACGCGGGCGCGTTCCTCACCGCGCCGGGCGGGTATCCGAGCGACCGGTCGTGGGCGCCCCCGGGAGCGGTCGAGGAGGTCGCCGACCCGGCCGCCGCCGTCGCGGCCGTGGACCGGCAGGTCGCGGCGGGCGCGTCGTTCGTCAAGGTCGCCCTGCACGGCGACGCCGGCCCGGTGCCCGACGACGTCACCCTGGCCGCCGTCGTCGGACGGGCGCACGAGCGCGGGACCGACGTCGTCGCGCACGCCGAGGGGCCGGGCCAGGCGGTGCGGGCGTTCGAGGCGGGCGTCGACCGGCTCGCGCACGCGCCGTTCAGCGAGCGCCTGCCCGACGAGCTGCTCGTCGCGATGGCCGCCGGCAGGGCGCCGGGTGGGCCGACGGGGCGACGGTCGATGACCTGGCTCAGCACGCTCGACATCCACGGCTGGGGCGACCCGACGCGCGAGCACGAGGTGGCGCTGGACAACGTGCGCCGCTTCGTCGCGGCCGGCGGACGGGTCCGGTACGGCACCGACCTCGGCAACGGCCCGCTGCCCGTGGGGCTGAACGCCCGCGAGCTCGCCGCGCTCGCGGCGGCCGGCCTCGGCCGGCGGTCGCTGCTCGTCGCGCTGGTCGGCGACGCGCCGCCCGCCGGCCTGGTGTCGTTCGTGCCCGGCCCGGCGCCCGCCCCGGCCGACCCGGGCGCCGTCCACGCCGCCTGGCTCGCCCGCGCGACCGTCCTCGACGTCGCCGACCTGCGGGACCCGGACTTCGTCCCGCCTGCCGACACCCACCCGCCCGCCGACGGAGGAGCCGCATGACCGAGAACGCCACCGCCCGCGCCGCCACGCTGGACGCCGCCGACCCGCTGGCGCGGTTCAAGGCCGCGTTCGTCGACTCCACGGAGGTGACCGCCTACCTCGACGGCAACTCGCTCGGCCGCCCCACGAAGGCGTCGGCCGAGCGGCTCGCCCGCTTCGCGCCCGACGTGTGGGGCGCGCGCCTTATCCGCGGCTGGGACGAGGAGTGGTACGACCTGCCCCTGCGCGTCGGTGACCGCATCGGCACGGTCGCGCTCGGCGCGGCGCCGGGCCAGACGTTCGTCGGCGACTCGACGACGGTGATCCTCTACAAGCTGGTGCGGGCCGCGCTGGCGTCCCCGCGCGTCGCCGGGCGCGACGAGATCGTGCTCGACGCCGGCAACTTCCCGACCGACCGCTTCGTCCTGGAGGGTGTCGCGCGCGAGCACGGCGCCACGCTGCGCTGGATCGCCCCGGACCACGACGGCGGCGTCACGCCCGAGCAGGTGTCCGCCGTCCTGTCCGACCGGACGGCGCTCGTGGTGCTCAGCCACGTCGCCTACCGCTCCGGGTACGTGAGCGACGCCGCGGAGATCACGCGGCGCGCGCACGGCGCCGGGGCGCTCGTGCTGTGGGACCTGTGCCACTCCGCCGGCGCGGTGCCCGTCGCGCTGGACGCGTGGGGTGCCGACCTCGCCGCCGGGTGCACGTACAAGTACCTCAACGGCGGGCCCGGGTCGCCCGCGTTCGGCTACGTCCGCGCCGACCTCCAGGAGGAGCTCACCCAGCCGATCCAGGGCTGGATGGGCAGCGACCAGCCGTTCGAGATGGGCCCCGCCTACGCGCCGCACGCCGGGGTGCGACGATTCCTGTCGGGCACCCCCGCGATCGTCGGGATGCTCGCGATGCAGGACATGCTCGACCTCCTCGCCGACGCCGGGCTGGACGCCGTCCGCGCGAAGTCGGTGGCGCTCACCCGGTTCGCCCTGGAGCTGGTGGACGACCTGCTCGTTCCGCTCGGCGTCCGGGTCGCGTCGCCGCGCGACGACGACCGGCGGGGGAGCCACGTGACCGTCGACCACGACGCGTTCGCCGACACCCTGCCGCTGCTGTGGGAGCGGGGCGTCATCCCCGACTTCCGACGGCCGAACGGGCTGCGCCTCGGACTCTCGCCGCTGTCGACGTCGTTCGACGAGCTGCGCGTCGGCGTCGAGGCGGTACGCGACGCGCTGGTCGAGGTCACCAGGGCGCGCGAGCAGGAGCCCTCCCGACCAGCATGAGGGCGAGGCGGCGCCGCGCCGCCCGGACCGAGGGAGCGCACGCATGCACGAGGTCGTCGCCCGGACGCCTCGTCAGACCCGGCTGTTCTGGGGGCTGCTGGTCACCTGGACCTGCGTGCTCGCGGTGAACACCGCGCGGCTGGCCGGCGGCGCGGACCGGTCGACCGTCGTCCTGGCCGTCGTGGCCGCGCTCGGGATGGTGGCCGCGCTGGCGCAGCTCGTGGCGTCCAGGAGCGGGCAGCTCGTCCTGACCGACGACGAGCTCCGGGTGGAGCGGCGTCGTCGCCCTCTGGCGATCCCCCGCGCCGACGTCCGCGCGGTGCGCGGCAACCTCCGGGACCGGCCCACCTGGTCCGACCAGGTCATCGTCGAGCACGCCGGGGGCGAGACGCGGCTGCCGCGGTACGACCTCGCGCCGGGCGTCGTGATCGCCCGCCTGCAGGAGTGGGCCCGCGTGGGCGAGCGCCCGGACGCCGCCCCCGGCTGAGGGACCGTCGTCCGCCGCGACCACGGGCGGCGCCGCTCCTACAGTGAGTCCATGAGCGCCGACGCCCCAGCCACCCCGGACCTCACGAGCGATCGCGCACCGGATCTCAAGCCCCGCTCCCGCCAGGTCACCGACGGCCTGGAGGCCACGGCCGCGCGCGGCATGCTGCGCGCCGTCGGCCTCGGGGACGCCGACTTCGCGAAGCCGCAGATCGGCGTCGCGAGCTCGTGGAACGAGATCACGCCCTGCAACCTGTCGCTCGACCGGCTGTCGCAGGCGGTGAAGCACGGCGTGCACGCCGGCGGCGGCTACCCGCTCGAGTTCGGCACCATCTCCGTCTCCGACGGCATCTCCATGGGGCACGAGGGCATGCACTTCTCGCTCGTGTCGCGCGACGTCATCGCCGACTCCGTGGAGACGGTGATGCAGGCCGAGCGCCTCGACGGCTCCGTGCTGCTCGCCGGGTGCGACAAGTCGCTCCCGGGGATGCTCATGGCGGCCGCGCGCCTCGACCTCGCGAGCGTGTTCCTCTACGCCGGCTCGATCATGCCCGGCTGGGTGAAGCTGTCCGACGGCACCGAGAAGGACGTGACGATCATCGACGCGTTCGAGGCCGTGGGGGCCTGCGCGCGCGGGCTGATGAGCGAGGAGGACGTCGGCCGGATCGAGCGCGCGATCTGTCCCGGCGAGGGTGCGTGCGGCGGCATGTACACGGCGAACACGATGGCGTCGGCCGCCGAGGCGCTCGGCATGTCGCTGCCCGGGTCGGCCGCGCCTCCGTCCGCCGACCGCCGCCGCGACGCGTTCGCGCAGGCGTCCGGCGAGGCGGTCGTGGAGCTGCTGCGGCGCGGCATCACCGCGCGGCAGATCCTCACCAAGGAGGCCTTCGAGAACGCCATCGCCGTGGTGATGGCGTTCGGCGGCTCGACGAACGCGGTGCTGCACCTGCTCGCCATCGCGCACGAGGCCGAGGTGGAGCTCACCCTCGACGACTTCTCCCGCGTCGCCGACCGCGTGCCGCACCTCGGCGACCTCAAGCCGTTCGGCCGGTACGTCATGAACGACGTCGACCGCATCGGGGGCGTGCCCGTGGTGATGAAGGCGCTGCTCGACGCCGGGCTGCTGCACGGCGACTGCCTCACGGTCACGGGCCGCACGGTCGCGGAGAACCTCGCGGACATCGACCCGCCCGACCCGGACGGCAAGATCCTGCGTGCCCTCGACCGGCCGATCCACCCCACGGGCGGCATCACGATCCTGCACGGGTCGCTGGCCCCCGAGGGCGCGGTCGTGAAGTCGGCGGGGTTCGACTCCGACGTCTTCGAGGGCACCGCCCGCGTCTTCGAGCGCGAGCGGAGCGCCCTGGACGCGCTGGAGGACGGCACCATCACCGCCGGCGACGTCGTCGTCATCCGCTACGAGGGCCCCAAGGGCGGCCCGGGGATGCGCGAGATGCTCGCCATCACCGGCGCGATCAAGGGCGCCGGCCTCGGCAAGGACGTGCTGCTCATCACCGACGGGCGGTTCTCCGGCGGCACCACCGGGCTGTGCGTCGGGCACATCGCGCCCGAGGCCGTCGACGCAGGGCCGATCGCGTTCGTGCGCGACGGCGACCGGATCCGGCTCGACGTCGCGAGCAAGACGCTCGACCTGCTGGTCGACGACGCCGAGCTCGCCGCCCGCCGGACGGCGGACTGGACCCCCGTGCCGCACGGCTACACCCGCGGGGTGCTCGCCAAGTACACGAAGCTGGTGCAGTCCGCGTCCAAGGGTGCCGTGCTGGGCTGAGCGCCCACCACCCGGTCGGCCGTCGACCGGCCGCGGCCCGCGCGGCAGGATGGCGCCCATGGGAAAGGTGCACGAACGTATCGACGGCCGGTTGCGGGGCTTCGTCGAGTCGCAGCACGTGTTCTTCGTCGCCACCGCCCCGCTCGCCGGGGACGGGCGCGTGAACGTCTCGCCCAAGGGGGTCGACGGGTCGTTCGTCGTGGTCGACGAGCACACCGTGGCCTACCTCGACCTCACGGCGTCGGGCGCGGAGACGATCGCGCACCTGCGCGAGAACGGCCGGATCACCCTCATGTTCTGCGCCTTCGACGGGCCCCCGAACATCGTCCGCCTGCACGGCCGGGGGCGCGTCGTGACGCTGTACGACGACGAGTACGCGTCGTGGGAGCCGCGGTTCACCGAGCGGCGCGGGGCGCGGGCCGTGATCGTGGTCGACGTCGAGCGGGTCTCCGACTCCTGCGGGTACGGCGTGCCCCTGCTCGACTACGCGGGCGAACGCGACCTGCTGCCGCCGTTCATGGACCGCAAGGGCGCCGACGGGCAGGCCGACTACCGCCGGCAGAAGAACCGCACGAGCATCGACGGCCTCCCGGCGTTCGACGACGACCCCCTGCCCGCCGGCTGACACCGCGCGAACGGTGCGCGGTCGGGCCATGCTGGGCGCATGACCGACTCGATCACCCCGCGACAGTTCGCCCACTCCGACGGCGTCGGCGACTGGCACGCGGACGAGGGCTCCGCGTGGGCCGTGTTCCGCAGCGGGTCCTTCGCCGCCGGGGCACGGTTCGTGGACGCGATCGCCGAGATCGCGGACGCCGTGAACCACCACCCCGACGTGGACCTGCGCTACGGCACCGTCCTGGTCCGCACCTCGTCGCACGACGCCGGCGGCCTGACGACGCGCGACGTGGACCTGGCCCGGCGGATCAGCGACGCCGCGGCCGAGCTGGAGCTGCCGGTCGAGACGTCGCGGCACTGACGCCGTCGGTCACCGCAGCCAGGACGCCGACGGACGGGGGAGGCCATGCCCGACGAGATCACCGCGGCCGGGTTCGAGGCCGCCGGGGGCACCGAGGACTGGCGTGCCCTCGCCCGCGGCGCGAGCGCCCTCTTCCGCACGCGTGCTCCCGGCGAGGGCGCCGTCCTCCTCGAGCGCGTCCGCGTGCTCGCGGACGCCGCGAACCACCACCCGGACGTCGACCTGCGGGCGGGCGGCGTCGTCGTGCGTGTGCTGTCCCACGACGTCGGCGGCCTGAGCGAGCGCGACGTCGCGCTGGCCCGGGAGGTCTCCGCCGCGGCTGCGGATCTCGGGCTCGACGCCGACCCTTCGGCCGTGCAGGACGTGGAGCTGACCGTCGACGCCGCCGACCGCGAGCAGGTCATGCCCTTCTGGGGAGTGGTCCTCGGGCACACCCGCTCCGGGGCGGACCTCCTCGACCCGCACGGGCGGTGGCCCGGCGTCTGGTTCCAGGCCATGGACGAGCCGCGGCCCCTGCGCAACCGGCTGCACCTCGACGTCTTCGTGCCCCACGACGTGCGGCAGGCGCGCGTCGACGCGGCGCTCGCGGCCGGGGGGCGGGTCACGACCGAGGAGTTCGTGCCGCACTGGTGGACGCTGGCGGACGCGGAGGGGAACGAGGCGGACGTCATCGCCTGGGAGGGGTTCGAGGAGGACCTGGCCGACGGCCTGCTCACGCCCGCGGAGTTCCGGGCGGCGGGCGGCGTGGAGGACTGGCGGGTGCTCCAGGGGGCCAGCGCGTACTACGCGACGGGCGGCTTCGACGCGGGCGTCGAGCTGGTCGCCCGGGCGGCCCGCGCGGCCGAGGAGGCCGGCGTGCCGCTGTTCGCCGACCTGCGGTACTCCGGCGTCACCCTGCGCGTCGGACCGCCCGAGGACGGCTGGATCGGCCCCGCCCGGCTCGGGGTGGCGCAGCGGGCGCAGGCCGCCGCCCGCGACCTCGGGCTGCGCGCCGAGCCCGCCGTCCTGCGCGACGTCCAGCTCACGTTCGACGCCCTCGACGTCGACGCGGTGCGCCGGTTCTGGGCGGCGGCGCTCGGCTACACCGAGCGCGGGACGACGGACCTGTACGACCCCCTGCTGCGCGGTCCCTCGGTGTTCCTGCAGCCGATGGCCGAACCGCGCGAGCAGCGCAACCGGGTCCACGTGGACGTCATGGTCCCCGCCGACGTCGCCGACGCACGCGTGGCCGCCGCCGTCGCGGCCGGCGGCACGGTCGTGCGGGACGCGGAGGCGCCGTTCTGGCGCACGGTCGCGGACCCCGAGGGCAACGAGGTGGACATCGCCGTGATCCCGGGGCGTGCCGAGGCGTGGGCGGGCGAGCCGGCCGGGTGAACCGTCGCAGCAGGGTCAACCTCGGGTAGCGGGGACCTTTCGCCCACGTCAAGGCTGCTCTATCCTCCCTGGCAGCGCCGTCGTCCGACAGGCGCGACCGACAGGCCGCGCCGCGGCCACGAGGAGGTGGCGGTGGCCGTGCTCGACGGTGCCCGGGGTGGTGGAGAGCTCGCGATCGAGACGCGAGGGCTCCGCAAGACGTACCGGAGCGTGCGAGGGAGGTCGGTCGGGGTCGAGGGCCTCGACCTGCAGGTGCCCGTGGGCGGCGTGCACGGGTTCCTCGGCCCCAACGGGTCCGGGAAGACGACGACGATCCGCATGCTCCTGGGCCTGGTCCGGCCCGACCGCGGGACCGCGACGATCTTCGGGCACGAGGTGCCGAAGCGGCTGCCCGAGGTGGTGGGACGGGTCGGCGCCATCGTCGAGAGCCCCAAGTTCTTCCCCGCGTTCAGCGCCCGCCGCAACCTGCGCCTGCTTGCCGACGCGATCGACGCCCCCGCCGGCCGGGTGGACGCCGTCATCGATGAGGTCGGGCTCACCGGGCGGGCACGCGACAAGTACAAGGGCTACTCGCTCGGCATGAAGCAGCGGCTCGCGATCGCGGCGACCCTGCTCAAGGACCCCGACCTGCTCATCTTCGACGAGCCCACCAACGGCCTCGACCCCGCGGGCATCCGGGAGATCCGGCAGACCATGCGAGGCCTCGCCGACCAGGGCAAGACCGTGCTGGTGTCCAGCCACATCCTGGCCGAGGTCGAGCAGATCGCCGACACGGTCTCGATCGTGGCCCGCGGGCGGCTCGTCGCCTCGGGCCGGGTGGCCGACCTCATCGGTGCCGGCTCCGCGACCGGGTCGG
Source organism: Isoptericola sp. NPDC056573 (assembly GCF_042793335.1). Lineage (NCBI taxonomy): Bacteria > Bacillati > Actinomycetota > Actinomycetes > Micrococcales > Promicromonosporaceae > Isoptericola > Isoptericola sp. NPDC056573. Next base: position 468,715 of record NZ_JBHTUY010000004.1, on the reverse strand, counting down.
TCCGGCTGCGCGTCGCGCCGACGGACCTGACCATCGCGACCAGCGTGCTCGAGACCAGCGGGCTGCTCGTGCGGCGCGAGCACGACGCGCTGCTCGTCGACGGCGCCGCCGACCCCGCGGCCGTGAACCGCGCCCTCGGCGAGCGTGGCGTGTGGGTGCGCGAGCTCACCCCGCTCCAGGCCGACCTCGAGTCGGTGTTCCTGGGCCTCACGGCGCACGAGACGCCCGGCGGTCACACGCACCAGGGCGACCGCACGCGTCGTGGTGGCCCGCCGCCCGAGCCGGCGCACTCCGCGACGACGCCGGCCACCCCGGCGGCCCCGGAGGCGGACGCATGAGCCGCCTGCTGCGCGTCGAGCTGCGCCGGTTGTGGGCGCGCCAGATCACGCGTTGGGCGTGCGTCGGAGTTCTCGCGCTGGTCGCCCTGAGCGGCGCGGCGACGTTCCTGTCGGCGCCCCCGCCGAGCGCCCAGGAGGTCGCGAACGCGCAGGAGATGTTCGCGTCCGACCAGGAGGAGTGGGAGAAGGACGGGGAGCAGCAGGTCGCCGACTGCGAGGCCGGGGCCGAGGCCGAAGGCCTCACCCCGCAGGAGTGGGGCTGCGACCAGCTGGCTCCCCGCCTGGACTGGTACCTGCCGCCCACGCAGACCTTCGTCCCCGACGAGGCCCAGGTCGAGATGCTGTACGGGGAGCCCGAGGTCAACGCGCAGGACGGCGCGACCCGGGCCGCCGTGACGGAGATCCAGGCCTCGGTGTGGAACGGGTGGTCGGGTCTCGCGTCGCTCGACGACCTCGCGGTGCTGCTGCTCCTCGTCGCGCTGGTGGTCGGGGTGAGCTTCGTGACCGCCGAGATCAACAGCGGGTCGCTGGGGATGTGGCTCACGTTCGAGCCGCGTCGGCAGCGCGTGTACTGGTCGAAGGCGGTGGCCACCGCGCTCGGCACGGTCCCGCTGGTGCTGGTCGGGTTCGCGCTCCTGGTCGGCGCCTCGTACGCGGTGTACGCCTCGTTCGGCACCCTCGGCGACCTCACGGGCGCCGTCTGGCTGGAGGTCGCCGCGTTCACCGGGCGCCTCGTCGCAGCCGGGGCCGTGCTCGCCGCGCTCGGCGTGGCGCTCGGCACGCTGTTCAAGCATGCCGCCGCCGCCGTCGGTCTGGTCGGCGTGGTCGCCTGGGCCTGCGTGGCCTTCGCCTACTCGTTCGGCGAGGTGCAGCGCTGGCTGCCGACGACGGCGCTGTCGGCCTGGTTGCAGGGCGGGTACGTGTACACGACGGAGCGGTGCACCCCGGACGCCGACGGCGTGTTCTCGTGCGTCCCGGTGGACCACGTCGTGACCACCGCGCAGGGCGGGCTGACCGTCGCGGCGCTCGCCGTCGTCGTCACTCTGCTCGCGCTGCTCGTGTTCCGGCGTCGCGACGTGAGCTGACCGTCGCCGTCGCGGCGCAGGTCGTGAGCCCGGTGACCCCCATGTTGTCCGCATGATGGGACACCGGGCTCACGACGTGACATCGGTGAACCGCGGGCGTAACGTTCGATCCGTGCAGACGATCCTCGTAGTACTTCTTCCCGGGCGCGCCGACTAGGCCCACGCACCAGGCTTCGTCAGCGCGCTCACCCCTCGTCAGTCCCGTCATCCCGGGACCGGGGGGTTTTTCATTGCAGCGACACCCCTCGCCAGACCCTTCGCCCGCAAGACCGACCGGCAGGAGAGACCGATGGTCCAGCCGAACCCGACCCCCGCCCAGGTGGCCGCCCGCACCGCGTCGCGCAGTGCCGACGGTGCCGCCGGCCGAACCGTGTCCGGTGAGGAGGTCACCGGCGCCGAGTCGATCGTCCGCTCGCTCGAGTCGGTCGGCGTCGAGAACGTCTTCGGCATCCCGGGTGGCGCGATCCTCCCGCTCTACGACCCGCTCATGGACTCGAAGCAGATCCGCCACGTCCTGGTGCGGCACGAGCAGGGCGGCGGGCACGCGGCCCAGGGCTACGCCCACGCGACCGGCAAGGTCGGCGTGACGATGGCGACCTCGGGCCCCGGTGCGACCAACCTCGTGACGCCCATCGCCGACGCGCACATGGACTCCGTCCCGCTGGTCGCGATCACCGGCCAGGTGGCGCAGTCCCTCATCGGTACCGACGGGTTCCAGGAGGCGGACATCGTCGGCATCACGATGCCGATCACCAAGCACTCCTACCTGGTCACCGACCCGGCGGAGATCCCGCGCACGATCGCGGAGGCGTTCCACATCGCGTCGACGGGCCGGCCCGGCCCGGTGCTGGTCGACATCGCGAAGTCCGCCATGCAGGCCACCACCGAGTTCTCCTGGCCGCAGGAGCTGTCGCTGCCCGGCTACCACCCGGTGACCAAGCCGCACGCCAAGCAGATCCGCGAGGCCGCCAAGCTCCTCGCCACCGCCCGCCGCCCGGTGCTGTACGTGGGCGGCGGCGTCGTCCGGTCCGGCGCGTCGGAGGCGCTGCGCCGGCTGGTCGACACCTCCGGCGCGGCCGTCGTCACGACGCTCACCGCCCGCGGCGCGGTGCCGGACAGCCACCCGCAGCACCTGGGCATGCCGGGCATGCACGGCACCGTCCCGGCCGTCGCCGCGCTGCAGAAGGCCGACCTCGTGGTGGCCCTCGGCGCCCGCTTCGACGACCGCGTGACCGGCCGCCTGTCGAGCTTCGCCCCGCACGCCGCCGTCGTGCACGCCGACATCGACCCCGCGGAGATCGGCAAGAACCGCCCGGTGGACGTGCCGATCGTCGGCGACCTGCGCGAGGTCATCGCGGACCTGGTGCCCGCCCTCGAGGCCGAGCACGCCAAGGTGGGCAAGCCCGACCTGGCGGCCTGGTGGCACCAGCTCGACACGTGGCGCGAGACGTACCCGCTGGGCTACTCGCCCACGGACGACGGCCACCTGTCCCCGCAGCACGTGATCTCCCGCCTGGGCGAGCTGGCCGGCCCGGACGCGATCTACGCCGCGGGCGTGGGGCAGCACCAGATGTGGGCGGCGCAGTTCATCCGCTACGAGCGCCCGCGCACCTGGCTGAACTCCGCGGGCCTGGGCACCATGGGCTTCGCGGTCCCCGCCGCGATGGGCGCCAAGGTCGGCGAGCCCGACCGCGAGGTGTGGGCCATCGACGGCGACGGCTGCTTCCAGATGACCAACCAGGAGCTCGCGACCTGCGCGATCAACGACATCCCCATCAAGGTGGCGCTGATCAACAACAGCTCGCTCGGCATGGTGCGGCAGTGGCAGACGCTCTTCTACGACGAGCGCTACTCCAACACCGACCTGCACACCGGGCACGGGACCCGGCGTATTCCGGACTTCGTGAAGCTCGCGGACGCGTACGGCTGCGAGGGCATCCGCGTGGAGCGCGAGGACGAGGTCGACGCCGCGATCAAGCGGGCGCAGGAGATCGACGACCGCCCCGTGGTCATCGACTTCCAGGTCTCGCGCGACGCCATGGTGTGGCCGATGGTCGCCGCCGGGGTGCCGAACGACGACATCCAGTACGCGCGCGGCATCTCGCCCGCGTGGGACCGCGAAGACTGACCGGCCGACGAGCAGAGACGGAGCCACCCATGTCGCGTCACACCCTGTCCGTGCTGGTCGAGAACAAGCCCGGCGTCCTCACCCGCGTCACCGCGCTGTTCGCCCGCCGGGCGTTCAACATCCACTCCCTGGCCGTCGGGCCCACGGAGCACGAGGAGATCTCGCGCATCACCGTGGTGGTCGACGTCGAGGAGCACCCGCTCGAGCACGTGACGAAGCAGCTGAACAAGCTGATCAACGTCATCAAGATCGTCGAGCTCGACCCCGAGTCGTCCGTGCAGCGCGAGCTCCTGCTCGTCAAGGTGCGGGCCGACCAGGCCACCCGCGCGGGGGTGCTCGAGGTCGTCGACCTCTTCCGCGCCCACGTCGTGGACGTCGTCCCCGACACGGTCGTCATCGAGGCGACCGGCACGGCCGCCAAGCTGTCCGCGCTGCTCGCGGCGCTCGAGCCGTACGGCGTCCGCGAGATCGTGAAGTCCGGCACGCTCGCCGTGGGCCGCGGCTCGCGGTCCATCACCGACCGAGCGCTGGAGCGCGTGCGCACGGCCTGACGCCGTTCGCGTACCGTCATCCCCGCGGGTGACCACATACCGACCTGTAGTGACGAACGCAGTACCGAGAACCGAGGAGCATCACCGTGGCTGAGCTGTTCTACGACGACGACGCCGACCTGTCCATCATCCAGCAGCGCAAGGTCGCGGTCATCGGCTACGGCAGCCAGGGCCACGCGCACGCGCTGAACCTGCGCGACTCGGGCGTCGACGTCCGCGTCGGCCTGCGCGAGGGCTCCGGCTCCGCGAAGAAGGCCGAGGACGAGGGCCTGCGCGTGCTGACCGTCGCCGACGCCGTCAAGGAGGCGGACGTCGTCGTCATCCTCGCGCCGGACCAGGTGCAGCGGCACGTGTACCGCGACGAGATCGCCCCGAACCTCAACGAGGGCGCGGCGCTCGTCTTCGGGCACGGCTTCAACATCCGCTTCGGCTACATCAAGCCCGAGGCCGGCCACGACGTGCTCATGGTCGCCCCCAAGGGACCGGGTCACCTCGTGCGCCGCGAGTACGTCGACGGCCGCGGCGTGCCGGTGATCGTCGCCGTCGAGCAGGACGCGTCGGGCTCCGCCTGGGAGCTGGCCCTGTCGTACGCGAAGGGCATCGGCGGCCTGCGTGCCGGCGGCATCAAGACCACCTTCACCGAGGAGACCGAGACCGACCTGTTCGGCGAGCAGGCCGTGCTGTGCGGCGGTGCCTCGCAGCTGGTCCAGTACGGCTTCGAGACGCTGACCGAGGCGGGCTACCAGCCCGAGGTCGCGTACTTCGAGGTGCTGCACGAACTGAAGCTGATCGTCGACCTCATGGTCGAGGGCGGCATCGCCAAGCAGCGCTGGTCCGTCTCCGACACGGCCGAGTACGGCGACTACGTCTCCGGCCCGCGCGTCATCGACCCGCGCGTCAAGGAGAACATGAAGGCCGTCCTCGCGGACATCCAGAACGGCGCCTTCGCCGAGCGCTTCATCGCGGACCAGGACGCGGGCGCCCCCGAGTTCACCGCGCTGCGCGAGAAGGGCGAGGCGCACCCGATCGAGACCACCGGCCGCGAGCTCCGGAAGATGTTCTCGTGGATCAAGCCCGCTGACTCCGACTACACGGAGGGCAGCGCCGCTCGCTGACCCACACCGTCAGCAGCGACGCGCGCGGCCGTCGTCCCCCACCCGGGGGCGGCGGCCGCACGTGCGTCCGGACGCCCGCGAGCCCGGGTCGCGTCGAGATAGCACCCGTCGTGCCGAGGTAGTCGGGTCGTGCCGAGGTAGTACGAGGAACGGCGAGGTGGTCCGTCCGTCAGCCGAGCAGGCCCGCCCACCCCCGGACGACGTCGACGAGCTCGACGCGGTCGAGCGCGTCCACGTCGGACAACCGGTGCCACGCGACGTCGTCGGTGGTGCCGTCGGACTCCCTGGTGAGCTCGCCGCCGACGACGTGCGCGCGGTAGACGATGCGGATGCCCTGCAGCGCCACCGCGTGGTCGGTGCCGTCCACGACGACGCGGCCCTCGGGCGGGATCACGATGCTGTCGACGCCGAGCAGGCCGTCGAGCGCGACGTCGTACCCGGTCTCCTCCCGCAGCTCGCGGACGGCTGCGTCCTCCGGGTGCTCGCCGGGGTCGATGCCGCCCCCGGGCATGGTCCAGCCCGACCCCACGTCGCTCGACCAGTGGGGGAGGAGGATGCGGTCGCCCTCGACGACCAGGGCGTATGCGGCGACGCGGGTGTCCATGCTGGTCATCCTGGCAGGATGGACCCCATGAGCGACGACGCGAACCCCGGGCTGGATCCCGAGCAGGCCGACAGCATCACGCAGTTCTGGGACGTCGCGCGCCCGAGCGCCGGCCGCACCAGCCACGGCGGTGCCGTGGGAGAGCGGTCCGAGAACGTGGTGCCGCCGCCGGCCTGGGCGTTCGGGGACTCGTCCGAGCTGGCGGACGAGCTGCTGGGCCTCGTCCTCGACGGCGTGAAGACCGGCACCGCCGCCGCGGTCTGGGAGTACGAGGCCGCCGACGAGCCGCTGCCGCGCAAGGGCGACCTGTCGATCGTGCTCGACGGCGAGGGCGCGCCGCGGCTGCTCGTCAGGACCACGCAGGTGGAGACGGTCCCGTTCGACGAGGTCACGGCCGAGCACGCGGCGGCCGAGGGCGAGGGCGACCGGTCGCTGGCCGACTGGCGCGAGGGCCACGAGCGCTACTGGCGCCGTACGCTGCCGCAGATCGGACGCGAGTTCGACCCGTCGATGCCGGTCGTCTGCGAGCGGTTCAAGGTGCTCTACCGCGCCTGACGCCGGCACCGCGGTCCCATGACCAGGGAGGTCACGGCCGCGTCTGTCCAGCACATGAGATTCGTGTCCGCATCATGATTCGACGGGCTTAGGCTCGGCCCATGACGCGGAGCATCGACCTGGCAGTGGTGGCCGGCGACGGCATCGGCACGGAAGTCGTGGAGCAGGGCCTGGCGGTCCTCGAGGCGGCCGTGGCCGGCTCGGACGTGAAGATCTCCACCACCGAGTTCGACCTGGGCGCGCGCCGCTGGCACGCGACGGGCGAGACGCTCACCGATGCCGACCTCGAGGCCATCAAGCAGCACGACGCGATCCTGCTCGGCGCCATCGGCGACCCGAGCGTGCCGTCGGGCGTCCTCGAGCGCGGCCTCCTGCTCAAGCTCCGCTTCTCGCTGGACCACTACGTGAACCTGCGCCCGGGCAAGCTGTACCCCGGCGTGACGAGCCCCCTGGCGAACCCCGGCGACGTCGACTTCGTCGTCGTGCGCGAGGGCACCGAGGGACCGTACGTGGGCAACGGCGGCGCGCTGCGCGTCGGCACCCCGCACGAGATCGCGACCGAGGTGTCCGTCAACACGGCCTTCGGCGTGGAGCGTGTCGTGCGCGACGCCTTCACCCGGGCCCAGGCCCGCCCGCGCAAGCACCTCACGCTGGTGCACAAGCACAACGTGCTGGTCCACGCCGGGCACCTGTGGCGCCGCACCGTCGAGGCGGTCAACGCGGAGTTCCCCGACGTCACCACGGACTACCTGCACGTGGACGCCGCCACGATCTTCCTCACGACGAACCCGTCGCGGTTCGACGTGATCGTCACCGACAACCTGTTCGGCGACATCCTCACGGACCAGGCCGCCGCCATCACCGGCGGCATCGGCCTGGCCGCGTCGGCGAACATCAACCCCGACCGCACCGCGCCGTCCATGTTCGAGCCGGTGCACGGCTCCGCGCCGGACATCGCGGGCCAGGGCAAGGCCGACCCGACCGCCACCGTGCTGTCGGTGTCCCTGCTGCTCGACCACCTCGGACTCGCCGAGGAGAGCAAGCGGGTGGAGGCTGCCGTCGCGGCCGACCTCGTCGAGCGCGGCGACCGAGTACGCACGACGGCCGAGGTCGGGCGCGACCTTGCCGCACGCGTCAACGGCTGACGACAGCCTCACCGTCGTCGCCGGACGGCGCGGCGCCACCCGCGCCGCGCCGTCGGACGTGTCGTCCGAGCCACCGCCCGCCCCGGCCGTCATCCCCCCTGTCGATCACCCGACGTCCCATTCCGTCCGGGTGGCCGCTGTGGTCGGAGCGACGCCGGTGCCCACGAGGTGCACGGTCGTGGAAAACTACAGGGGTCACCCGGTGAAAGGCCCCCGATCATGACCACATCCAGCACCTCTCCGTCCGCCGCCGGCGCTGCGTCGAGCACCGCCTCGACCACCGGCACGCCGGGCATCCTCCCGGCCGAGCTCGAGGACCTCGTCGCCCTGTTCGACGTGCGCGCCACGGACAGCCCCACCCCGGACGCCGACCGTGAGGCCGCGCTGCGGTCCCCGAAGTTCGGCACCGTGTTCACCGACCACATGGCGCGCATCAGCTGGCGCCGGGGCGACGGCTGGCTCGACCGGCGCGTCGAGAAGTACGGCCCGTTGCAGCTCGACCCGGCGACCGCCGTCCTGCACTACGCGCAGGAGATCTTCGAGGGGATGAAGGCGTACCGGCACGCGGACGGCTCCGTCTGGACCTTCCGCCCGGACGCCAACGCGGCGCGGTTCGCGCGCTCGGCGCACCGCCTGGCGCTGCCCGCTCTGCCGGTGGACGACTTCATCGGCTCCATCGCGGCGCTCGTGCGCACCGACATCGACTGGGTCCCCTCCGGCGAGGACTTCAGCCTCTACCTGCGGCCCTTCACGTTCGCGTCGGAGGCGTTCCTCGGGGTGCGTCCCACGAACGAGGCCGAGTACCTCGTCATCGCCTCGCCCGTCGGCCCGTACTTCGCGGGCGGCGTGAAGCCGGTGTCGATCTGGATCGACGAGCACTATCACCGCTCCGGGCCCGGGGGGACGGGCGACGCGAAGTACGGCGGCAACTACGCGGCGAGCCTGCTGCCGCAGCAGCTCGCGGCCGAGAAGGGCTTCGACCAGGTCTGCTACCTCGACGCGACGACCAACACCGCGCTCGAGGAGCTCGGCGGCATGAACGTCTTCGTGGTCATGGCGGACGGCTCGGTGCACACGCCGGAGCTCACCGGCTCGTTCCTCGAGGGCGTGACGCGCTCCTCCATCCTGCAGCTCGCCGCGGACCGCGGGCACCAGGCGGTCGAGCGTCGTCTCCCGCTCGCCGAGGTCGTCGCCGGGCTCCGGGACGGTACCGTGCGCGAGATCTTCGCCTGCGGCACGGCGGCCGTCATCACGCCCGTCGGCCGCCTCGCGGGCGACGAGTTCGACGTGCAGGTCTCGGGCGGGGAGCCGGGCGAGCTCACCATGGCGATCCGCGACGAGCTCACCGACATCCAGTACGGCCGGGCCGCGGACCGGCACGGCTGGATGCGCCGGCTCGCCTGACGGAGGGAGGCCCGTCGCCAGATGGTCACCCCGATCACGGCCGACGAGCTCAACCGGACCACGCTCGCGCGCCAGCAGCTGCTCACCCGCTCCGACGACGACGTCCCCGCCGTCGTCGGGCGGGTGGGCGGCCTGCAGGCGCAGCACGCCGACATGCCGTACGTCGCGCTGTGGGCGCGGCGGGCCGGGCAGACCGTCGGCGCTCTCGAGGAGGCCCTCACCGGCGGCGAGGTCGTCAAGGCGACCGTCATGCGGTCCACCCTGCACGTGGTGCCGAGCGTCGACTGGCCGCTGCTCGACGCCGTCTCCGCGGAGCAGCGGCTGGCGGCGTGGCGCGCGAGCGCCCGGCGGGCGGGCGTCGACCTCGTGGGCCTCAACGCCGCCGTGCGCGGGTTCTGCGCCGAGCCACGCACGCTCGACGAGGTGGAGGAGTTCGCCGGCGAGCAGTACCCGGGCGTCGACGCCGTCGCGGCGATCCCCGGGGGTGTGAGCCGTGCGTGGTGGCGGCTCGCGAGCGCGGGCGGCGGCCTCGTGCACGTGCCGCCGAGCGGCCTGTGGGGCTCCCACGTCGCGGCGCGCTACCAGGACGGGTCGCGGTGGCTCGCCGACCGCGTGCCGCACCCGTTGCCCACGCTCCCTCCGGACGAGGCGCGGGCCCGCGCCGTCGAGAAGTACCTGCGGGCCTTCGGCCCGGCGTCGCCGCGCGACGTCGCGCGGGGCGTCGGCGTCCGCGGCGTCGGGGCGCTGAAGCGTGCGCTCGCGCTCCTGGAGCTGCGGCCGTACGCCGCGCCCGACGGTCGCGAGCTCGTCGACCTGGCCGACGCGGACCTCGTCCCGGCGGACGCGCCGGCGCCGGTGCGGCTGCTGCCGCGCTGGGACCAGCTGCTGGTGGCGCTCGACGAGCGGTCCCGGATCGTCGACCCCGAGCACGCGGGGCTCGTCTACCGGCGCAACGCCGACGTGCTCCCGACCCTCTGGGTGGACGGCCGCGTCGCCGGGACGTGGGCCCTGGACGTGGACGCCCGCCGCGCCACCGTGCACCTCGAGCCCTTCACCGGCGACGCCTGGGCGCACCACCGGTCCGAGCTGGAGGAGGAGGCCGCCTCGCTGCTCGACCTCGCCGCGCCCGACGCGCCCGAGCGCGAGGTCACCTGGTCGGCCGAGCCGGCCGCACGAGAGTCCGGCCGAGCACGCCGTTGAGCATCGCCGAGACGGCGATGCCGACGACGATCCACACGAGGGCGGTCACGACCGCCGAGGCGCCGTCGCCCGAACCGGTGAACGCGAGCGCGGCGAGGATCACGGTGACCAGCGCGACCAGCCAGCCGAAGAACATCCGCGGTCGCGGCACGACCCGCACGAGCAGCTGGAGCACCATGGCCGCGAGCAGGGCGAACAGGGCGCCGGTCAGCGCCCACGCGAGCCCGGGGGCGTCCGGGACGAGGCGGGAGGGGCCGAGCAGCCCGACGTCGAACGCGCTGTCGAAGACGACGGACGCCGCGAGCCCCAGGACGGCGCAGACCACCACGGTCACGGCGGCGCCGGACCAGAAGCGGCCCCGGTCCAGCTCCAGCAGCCCGCGCGACGCCGGGGCCGGGGCGTCCCAGGCGTCCGCGGGCTCCGCCGTCGGCACCACGGACGGGGGCTGGGTGATGCCGCCTGGACTCACATCGCCCGGAGTCACCCCGGGCGTCGGGCCGGTCGGGCCGCCTGGTGGGCGCGTGTCGGTCATCGGTACTGCCTCCTGACCTCGGTGACGAGTGCCAGCCGACCACACCCCGGGTCAGGTCGCACGGGCGGGCCGTCCGGTGCCAGCCGTGGACGCCCTGTCCGGCCGGGGGGCGGGTGTGGCACCATGTGGCCCATGACACGCCTCGCGCACCTGCGTCGCTCGCTCATCATTCGGTAGCGCGTCCGGCACACCCGCCGGACGCGCAGACCTTCCGTACCCCGGGGGGTCTTTTTTGTTGACCAGAACGCCCAGAGCTTCTCGATGCTTCTCGATGTGGGAGTCCCGCATGACCGCCACCCCGTTCCACGTGTACGACACCACCCTGCGCGACGGTGCGCAGCAGGAGGGCATGAACCTCTCCGTGGCGGACAAGCTGGCCATCGCGCCGCTGCTGGACGAGCTGGGCGTCGGCTTCATCGAGGGCGGCTGGCCGGGGGCGGTGCCCAAGGACACGGAGTTCTTCCGGCGCGCGGCCAAGGAGCTCGACCTGAGGAACGCGGTGCTCGCGGCGTTCGGGGCCACCCGCAAGGCGGGCACCCGCGCGTGGGACGACCCGCAGGTGCGCGCCCTGCTCGACTCCGAGGCGCCGGTCGTCACGCTGGTCGCCAAGTCGGACGTGCGGCACGTGGAGCGCGCGCTGCGCACCACGCCCGACGAGGGCCTGGCGATGATCGCCGACACCGTGGCGTTCCTGGTGGGCGAGGGGCGCCGCGTCGTGGTGGACGCCGAGCACTTCTTCGACGGCTACCGGTTCGACCCGGCGTACTCCCTGGCCGCGGCGCAGGCGGCGTTCGAGGCGGGCGCCGAGGTGGTCACGCTGTGCGACACCAACGGCGGCATGCTGCCGCACTGGGTGACCGACGTCGTGAGCGAGGTGCGCGAGTCCCTGGGGCTGCCGCACGGGCGCGACGCCGTCGCAGGGGACCGGCTGCTCGGCATGCACGCCCACAACGACTCGGGCTGCGCGGTCGCGAACACGCTCGCCGCCGTGGCCGCCGGCGCATGGCACGTGCAGGGCACCGTGAACGGCTACGGCGAGCGCACCGGCAACGTCGACCTCGTCACCGTCGTCGCGAACCTCGAGCTCAAGCACGGCCTGCGCACCCTCGTCGGAGGCGGCCTCGAGGACGCGACGCGCATCGCGCACGCCGTCGCCGAGATCACCAACATCTCCCCGTACGCGCGCCAGCCGTACGTCGGGGCCAGCGCGTTCGCCCACAAGGCGGGCCTGCACGCGAGCGCGATCAAGGTCGACCCGGACCTCTACCAGCACATCGACCCCACCGCGGTCGGCAACGACATGCGCATGCTCGTGTCGGACATGGCCGGGCGCGCGTCCATCGAGCTCAAGGGCCGCGAGCTGGGCTACGACCTCAGCGGTCAGGGCGAGCTGCTCACCCGCGTCACGACGCGGGTCAAGGACGCCGAGGCGCAGGGCTACACCTTCGACGCCGCCGACGCCTCCTTCGAGCTGTTGCTGCGCGAGGAGCTCACCGGGACCCGGCAGACGTACTTCCGGGTCGAGAGCTGGCGGACCATCGTCGAGACGGTCGCCGGCGGTCCCGGCCACGACGCGTCGAGCCGCGAGGCCGACGCCGTCGCGGAGGCGACGGTGAAGCTGCACGCCGGCGGGGAGCGCGTCGTCGCGACGGGCGAGGGCAACGGGCCCGTGAACGCCCTCGACCAGGCGCTGCGCAGCGCACTCACCCGCGTGTACCCGCAGATCGAGAAGTTCGAGCTCATCGACTTCAAGGTGCGCATCCTCGATGCCCAGCAGGGCACCGACGCCACCACGCGGGTGCTGGTCGAGACCACGGACGGGCAGCACTCGTGGTCCACGGTGGGCGTGGGCCCGAACGTCATCGAGGCGGCGTGGGAGTCGCTCATCGACGCGTACGTCTACGGCCTCCTGCACGCGGGCGTCGAGCCGCGCTGAGGCGCCGCACCGTCAGCGCGCGCCGCGGCTGCCGTTGGTCAGGCGGTGCGGCCGGACCGCCTCGTACGTCGCCTTGAGGGCGGCGGTGGTGCGGTCGTAGCGACGCTGCGCCACGCGGACGAAGAGGAAGTCGACGACGGCGAGCTGGGCGATGCGGCTCGACATCGCCCCCGAGCGGAACTGGGTCTCGCGCGCCGTCGTCGCCAGCACGACGTCGGCGAGCTCCGCCAGGGGGGACGCCGGGAAGTTCGTGACGGCCACGGTGGTGGCGCCCGCGTCGCGGGCCAGCGTGAGCGCCTGCACGGTCTCCACGGTGGTGCCCGTGTGCGAGACGGCGACGGCGACGCAGCCCTCGCCCAGCAGGGCCGCCGACTGGAGCTGGCCGTGCAGGTCCACGGGGGCGAAGCAGGCGATGCCGATGCGGGTGAGCTTCTGCCCGAGGTCCTGCGCCGTGAGGCCGCTGGACCCCACGCCGTAGACGTCGACGCGCGGGGCGGACGCCACGGCGTCGACGGCGTGCTCCAGCGCGTCGAGGTCGAGCATGCGCGCCGTCTCCTCGATCGTCCGCGCCTCGTGGAACGCGATCTTCGACACGACGTCGGTGGCGGTGTCGGTCCGGTTGATCTCGCCCTCGGCGATGCCGGAGCGCTCCAGCTCGACGGCGCGCCGGCTCGTGGCCTGCGCGAGGTCGATGCGGAACTCGGGGTACCCGGCATAGCCGACGGCCCGGCAGAACCGGACGACCGTCGCCTGCGACGTCCCGGCGCGGGCGGCGAGCTCGGTGATGGTGGCGCCGACGACGCCGGGCGGGTCGTCGAGCACGACCGCGGCGATCCGCGCCTCCGCGGGGCGCAGCGTGGGCAGCGCCTGGCGGAGCCGGACGAGGACGTCACCGTTCATGCGCGGATCTCCTTCCCGGCAGGCGCCGGAGACGGGTGGGTGGTGGCTCGAACCGTGAGCCAGGTGTCGTGGGGTTCCACGAGCTCGCCGTCGCGAGGGTCGACGAGGGAACGGGCGAGGCGCAGCGCGCCGTCGATCGGGCTCCCGTCGGCGGGGACGAGCCGCACGTCGGGGCGCAGGGCGGACAGCCGGGCCTTGAGGGGCGTGGTCACGGGCGCGCCGATCTGCAGGACGCCGCCGGTGACGGCCGCGAGCGGTGGGATCCCGGGGCGCAGCGCGGCGGCGACGCTCTCCGCGAGGTGGGTCCCGGCGTCGTGCAGGATGCCGTTCGCGACGAGGTCGCCCGCCGCGGCGGCGTCGGCGACGGCCGGGGTGAAGGAGGCGAGGACGTGCGCGCGGTCGGGGCGCCCGTACAGGGCGGCGGGCCAGCCCTCGACGGGGCCGAAGCGCTCGAGCGCGGCGGCGAGCAGCGTGGGGGAGGCCGGCCCGGGGCGCCCGTCGTGGGTGGCGACGGCGGCCCGCAGGCCGTGGGCTCCGATCCACGAGCCGGAGCCGAGGTCGCCGAGCAGGTGCCCCCAGCCGTCCGCGCGGTGCCACCGGCGCCGCAGGTCCGTGGCGAGGACGATGGCGCCCGTGCCGACGGCGGCGACGGCACCGGGGCGACCGCCGAGGGCGCCGAGGTGGGCGGCGAGCGCGTCCGCGGCGACCGCCGTGACGGAGGCGCCCGCGGCGTGCAGCACGTCGTGCAGCGCGCCGGGGTCGGGGACGAGAGAGGGGAGTCCGGTGACCGACACGGCGGCCGCGGCGACGCGCAGCCCGGGCCGGCGACCGGCGAGGGTGTCCACCAGCTCGGCCACGACGTCGGCGGCGTCGCTCCCGGCGGTGGTGATGCGGACCGGGCGCCCGCTGAGGGTGATCGCGGTGCCCCCGGCGCCGCCGGGGCCGTGCACGGGCGTGGCGACGAGGCGGGCGCCGCTGCCGCCGACGTCCACGGCGACGACGTGCTCGGGCGCGAGGGGGACGTCGGGGCCGGTCACGGGACCCAGTGTGGCAGCGATTTTCTCTGGTTGGGCACCTCACAAAAAGAATCTCGCCCGAGCCGTCGGCGGACCCTGCGCGCCCGGGTGTGACCGACGCCGCCTCCGCGACGGCCGCTGCGCGGCTACCGTGGAGACGTGCATGGTGAGTACAAGGTTCCCGGTGGCAAGCTCGTGACGGTCGACCTCGACGTGCGCGACGGGTTGCTCGCCGACGTCAGGCTCAGCGGCGACTTCTTCCTCGAGCCCGACGACGCCCTCGAGGTCATCGACGCCACCCTCACCGGGCTGCCGCGCGAGACGTCCACGAGCGAGCTCGCGCGGGCCGTCGACGACGGGCTGCGCATCGCCGAGCAGGACGGCCGTGTGGCGGGCACCGTGACGATGATCGGCTTCGACGCGTGGGCGGTCGCGGTCGCGGTCCGCCGCGCGCTCGGCCTGGCCACCACCTGGGACGACCACACGTTCGAGGTGCTGCGCCCCGGCCCGCTGCCCCCGGCGACCCTCGCCGCCCTGGACCAGGTGCTCACCGAGGAGCTGGCCGAGGGGCGTCGCGGTCCCACGCTGCGGTTCTGGGACTGGAACGAGCGCGCCGTCTTCATCGGCTCGTTCCAGTCGCTGCGCAACGAGGTGGACCCGGCGGGCGTGCGCGAGCACGACGTCACGGTGGTGCGTCGTATCTCCGGCGGCGGCGCCATGTTCATGGAGGCCGGCAACTGCGTGACGTTCTCGCTGGTCGTGCCGGCGTCGCTCGTCGACGGCCTGTCGTTCGAGCAGTCGTACGCGTTCCTCGACTCGTGGGTGCTGGGCGCGCTGCACGACGTCGGCGTCGAGGCCTACTTCTCCGGCATGAACGACGTCGCGTCGCCCGGGGGCAAGCTCGCGGGCTCGGCGCAGAAGCGGCTGGCGGGCGGCGCGGTGCTGCACCACATGACGATGGCGTACGACATCGACAACGCGAAGATGCTCGAGGTGCTGCGCATCGGCCGCGAGAAGCTCTCCGACAAGGGCACCACCAGCGCCAACAAGCGGGTGGACCCCCTGCGCTCGCAGACCGGCATGTCGCGCGACGAGATCGTCGACGCGTTCGAGGCGCACTTCAGGGCCCACCACCGGACGGTGGGCTCCGAGCTGCGACCCGACGAGCTGGCGCGGGCCGAGGAGCTGGTCCGGACGAAGTTCGCCGACCCGGCCTGGATCAACCGAGTGCCCTGAGCGACCTCGCGGGCACCCCCGCGCACCGCCCCCGCACCGACCGCGACGCGCCGACGAGGTCACCGTCCCGTCACGAATTGGTGCGGGGGCTTTCGTTATCCGCGTTCGGTCAGTAATCTCCCTCACAGCGCGATGCTCGGGAACTTCCTTTCAGGGCCGGGGTGTCGCCCGCACGACAGCGATCACCTCAGGGATCACCTCAGGGATCACCTCAGGGATCACCTCAGGGATCACCTCAGGATCAGCACAGCGATCAGCAAGGCAGCGAGACGACGACGTCACGCCGGACGACGAGGACGTCGGCAGGACATGACCGCGAGAACGGCGCGCGACCGCGACAACGGCGGCGCCGCGCACCAAGGAGGGCGGCCCAGCGGCCGCCGGGGGAGGACGACGATGCGTCGAGACATGTGGACCCGCAGGAACGTGGGGGCCGTGGCCACCGCGGCGCTGGTGGCGCTCGGCGTCGCCGCGTGCGGCAGCGGCGGCGGCTCCGGCGACGGGGGCGGGGACGGGACGGTCGACGGCGAGGGCAAGACCCTCGACGTCTGGATCATGCAGGGCACGAACCCCAGCGCCGACGCCTTCTTCGACGAGGTCGGCACCGCGTTCAAGGAGGAGACGGGCGCGGAGCTGAACGTCGAGTTCGTCGAGTGGGCGGACGCCCACGACCGCTTCGTCACCTCGATCGCGGGCGCCACCACGCCCGACGTGGCGGAGACCGGCACCACCTGGACGCCGGAGTTCGCCGACGCCGGCGCGCTCGCGCCGCTGGACGACTACGTGGCGGAGGCCGGCCTGGGCGACGACCTGGTGGACGGCCTCGTCGAGGCGGGCACGTACGACGGGCAGCTGTACGGCATGCCCTGGTACGCCGGCGTCCGCTCGCTGGTGTACAACACGGAGATCTTCGAGGAGGCCGGCGTCGAGCCGCCCACGACCTGGGCGGAGATCGAGTCGGCGGCCAAGGCCATCAAGGAGAAGTTCCCGAAGAAGACCGCGATCGCGGTACCGGGCGACGCCGAGTTCACGGTGTACCCGTGGGTGTGGGGCGCCGGCGGCGACGTCGCGACGCTCGACGGCGACACCTGGACGTCGGGGCTCGACAGCCCCGAGTCGCAGGAGGGCCTGAGCTTCTGGACCGGGCTCGCCGCGGACGGCTACTCGTCGGCGGGCGCCACCACCTGGCGCGAGACCGACGTGCTCGACGCCTTCGCCCAGGGCGACGTCGGCATGGCGATCATGGGCTCCTGGACGCCCGGCGCCATCGTCGAGGCGAACAAGGACATGGACGGCAAGTTCGCCGCCGTCCCGATCCCCGGCAAGGACGGCGGGATGTCGCCGTCGGTGCTCGGCGGCTCGCACCTGTCCGTGTTCGAGACGGCCGAGGACAAGGACCTCGCGTTCGCGTTCGTGGAGCTCATGACGACGGGTGAGTTCGCCACGAAGTGGGGCGAGCAGGCCGGCTACTTCCCGGGGCAGAAGTCGCTCCTGGACGAGACGCTGAAGAGCACCGACCCGCTCGTGGCCCCGTTCGCGCAGCAGTTCGTCGAGGGCGGCGCGTCCGTGCCGGTGTCGCCGAACTTCGGGGCCGTGCAGGCCAAGCTCACGACGAGCACGATGATGCAGTCGATCCTCTCCGGGAGCGAGGACGTCCCGACCGCCAGCAAGAAGGCGGCCGAGGAGATGACGTCGCTGCTCAACGGTGGCAGCTGACGCATGACGAGCACCCTCCCCGTCGCGGTCCCCGCCGGGCCCGGGCAGCAGCCCGGGCCCGGCGGGCGCCGCCCGCTCGGCAAGTCGCTCCTCGCGCGGGTGCGGCCGTGGATGCTGCTGACGCCCGCGCTGCTCGTGCTGGCGGTGCTGCTCCTGTGGCCGCTGGTGCGGGTCGGGCTGTTCTCCCTGCAGGACTACGGGCTGCGCGAGATCGTCTCCGGCGAGCCCAACTGGATCGGCCTCGGCAACTACGTCGAGGTGTTCACCTCCGAGCAGCTGTGGGCCGTGGTGCTGCCGAACACGGTGGTCTTCGCCGTGCTGTCGGTGGCGTTCACGGTGGTCTTCGGAACCGCCGTGGCCGTGCTGCTCGCCTCGCTCGGCCGCGTCTGGCGGACCATCGTGTCCAGCGCGATCATGGCGGCCTGGGCGATGCCCGCCGTCACCGGCACGTACGTGTGGGTCTGGATCTTCGACGCCGACCGCGGCGTGTTCAACCACGTGCTGCAGTCCCTCGGGCTGCAGGACGCGCCCGTCAACTGGTTCACCGACCGCTGGTCGTTCTACGCGATCGTGCTGCTCAACGTGGTGCACCACGGCTTCCCCTTCGTCGCCATCACCGTGCTCGCGGGCCTGCTCGGCGTGCCGAAGGAGCTGCTGGAGGCCGCGGAGATCGACGGCGCCGGCGCCTGGCGGCGGTTCTTCTCGGTGATCGTGCCGCAGCTCAAGCAGATCTTCGCGGTCGTGATCATCCTGTCGACCATCTGGGACTTCAAGGTCTTCGCGCAGGTCTACCTCATGCCCGGCGGCGCCGGCAGCAACCGCGAGGTGCTCAACCTCGGCGTGTGGTCGTACACCGAGTCGTTCGGCCAGAACCGGTACGGCTTCGGCTCCGCGATCGCGGTGCTGCTGACCCTGCTGCTGCTCGCCATCACCGTCGTGTACGTCCGCACGATCCTGAAGGAGGAGGAGCTGTGAGCCGGCCGACGACCGCGACGCGGGTGGGCAAGGGGGTGGCCGTCGCGCTGCTCCTGGCGTTCACCCTCTTCCCGGCCTACTGGATGCTCGTCAGCGCGTTCGACGGGAAGGCGGGGCGCGGGTCGTCCTTCGTGCCCGCCGACCCGACGCTCGAGCACTTCGAGTTCGTGCTCACCGACGGCGGCTTCGACGTCTTCCTGCGCAACTCCCTGCTCGTGGCGCTCGGGACGGTGCTGATCTCGTCGCTGCTCGCCCTGCTGGCGTCGGTGGCCGTGGCGCGCTTCCGCTTCAAGCTCCGCACCCAGGTGCTCATGCTCGTGCTGATCGTGCAGATGGTGCCGCTCGAGGCGCTCGTCATCCCGTTGTTCGTGCAGGTGCGCAACCTCGACCTGCTCGGCACGCTGACCGGCCTGGTCGTGGTGTACGTCGCCCTCGCGCTGCCCTTCGGCATCTGGATGCTGCGCGGCTTCGTCGCCGCCGTGCCGGTGGAGCTGGAGGAGGCCGCCTACCTCGACGGCGCCACCTGGGGCCGGATGTTCCGGTCCATCCTGCTGCCGCTGGTCGCGCCCGGCCTGGTGGCCACGAGCATCTTCAGCTTCATCACGGCGTGGAACGAGTTCGTCTTCGCGATGACGCTGCTCGGCGGCGAGACGCAGAACTACACGGTGGCCATCGGGCTGCGCTCGTTCTTCGGGCAGCACTCCAACGACTGGGGCGCCATCATGGCGGCCTCGACCATCATCACCGTGCCCGTGATGGTCTTCTTCATCCTCGTCCAGCGCCGGCTCGCGTCGGGGTTGACCTCCGGGGCGGTGAAGGGGTGACCGGGCACGGCGCCGCGGCCGGCGCCGGCGCGGTCCGGCGGGCCGTGCACGGCGTGCTGCTGCCCGGCTTCACCGGCACGACGCCGCCCGCCTGGCTCCTCGACGCGGCGCGCGACGGGCTCGCCGGGGTGGTGCTGTTCGCGCACAACACGCCGGACCTGGCCACGACGGCCGCGCTCACGGCGCGCCTGCACGACGCCGCGCCCGACCTGGTCGTCGCGACGGACGAGGAGGGCGGCGACGTGTCGCGGCTCGAGGCCGCGACCGGCTCGTCGCTGCCCGGCGCCGCGGCGCTCGGCGTGGTGGACGACGTGCGGCTCACCGGGGACGCGGGCGAGGCGCTGGGCCGCCTGCTCGCGGCCGTTGGCGTCGACCTCGACCTCGCGCCGGTGCTCGACGTCGACACCCCCGGCAACCCGGTCATCGGGGTGCGGGCGTTCGGCACCGACCCGGAGGCGGTCGCGCGGCACGGTGTCGCGTTCGCCCGCGGCCTGCAGCGCGGCGGCGTCGGCACCTGTGCCAAGCACTTCCCGGGCCACGGGTCCACGACCGTCGACTCCCACCTCGCGCTGCCCGTCGTCGAGGCCGACCTCGACACCCTGCGCGGGCGCGACCTCGTGCCGTTCGCGGCGGCCCTCGCCGACGGTGGCACCGACGACGGGCACGCTGCCGACGCGCTCATGACGGCGCACGTCGTGGTGCCCGCGCTCGGGCCCGCGCCGGCCTCCCTCGAGCCGGCCGTCGCGGCGCTGGCCCGGGAGCTCGGCCACCCCGGACCGATCGTCACCGACGCCCTCGACATGCGCGCCGTCTCCGACGGCGCGGAGGTCGGAGAGACCGCTGTCCGCGCGGTCGAGGGCGGCGCGGACCTGCTGTGCCTGGGCACGACGACGGGGCGGGACGACGAGGCGCTGTTCCGCTCCGCGGTCGACGCCCTCGTGGCCGCGGTCGGCGCCGGCCGGGTGACCCTGGACCGGCTCGCGGCCTCCGGACGACGCACGGACGCCCTGGTGCGCCGGCTGCGCGCCCGGCAGGCCTCCGCGGGTGCCGTCGTCGGCGCCGCGGAGGCGGCACGGGCGCAGGAGGCGCTCGCGGAGGTGGGCGCCGAGGCAGCCCGGCGCGCGGTGCGCGCCGTCGGCCCGCACCCCGCGCTCGGGAGCGCACCCGACGTCGTCGACCTGCGGCTCCGCCTCGACCACGCGGCCGGGCGCACCGCGCAGCACGTGCAGCGCGCCGTCGCCGCCCGCTGGCCCCACGCCGTCGTGCACCCCGCCCTGGACGACGACGGGTTCGCCGCGCTGCTGCGCGGGCTGCCGGGCGGCGCCCGGCCGCTCGTCGTCGTGACCCGCGAACCGGTCCCCGGCGGGGCCGAGCACGCGCGCCTGGCGCGGCTGCAGCGGGCGCGCCCGGATCTCGTCGTCGTGCACACGGGCGTGCCGGCCGCGGGGGAGCGGTGGCTCGCCGCGCTCCCGGGCGGGCTGCCCGCGACCGTCCTGGCCTGCGGCACCGGCCGGGCCAACGCCGAGGCCGCCGTGGCTCTCCTCGCCGGAGAGCTCGCGCCCGAACCCACGGAGGTGGCGCGATGATCGTCATCGGCATCTCGTCCGGCACCAGCGTCGACGCGATCGACGCGGCGGCCGCGGACCTCGACCTGCGCCCCGACGGCACGCTGTCGCTGCGCCCGCTCGGCCACGCCGAGTACGCCTGGCCCGACCACCTGCGCCGGCGCATCCTCGCGGCGCTGCCGCCCGCCACCGCGGACCTGGGCGAGGTGTGCCAGCTCGACACGCTCGTCGGGCAGGAGCTCGGCGCCGCCGCCCGGCGCGCCGTCGACGACCTCGCGGGGGGCGACGCCGACCTCGTGGCGTCGCACGGGCAGACGCTGCACCACTGGGTGGTGGCGGGTCGCGCGCGCGGCACGCTGCAGCTCGGCAACCCGGCCTGGATCGCGGAGCGGACCCGACGGCCCGTGGTCAACGACTTCCGGGTCGCCGACGTCGCCGCCGGCGGGCAGGGTGCGCCGCTGGTGAGCGTGCTCGACGCGCTCTGGCTCGGGCACGACGGGCCCTCCGGCACGCGGTACACCGCGGCGCTCAACGTGGGCGGCATCGCCAACGTGACCGTCGTCGGCGCGCACGACGAGCCCGTGCTCGGCTGGGACACCGGGCCCGGCAACTGCCTGCTCGACGCCGCGGTGCAGCGGCTCACCGGGCAGCCGTTCGACCGCGACGGGGAGCTCGCCGCCCGCGGCGTCGTCGACCCCGAGGCGCTCGACGCGCTGCTCGACGAGCCGTACTACGCCCTGCCCGTGCCGCGGTCCACCGGCCGCGAGCTCTACGACGGGGAGTACGTGGCGACGCGCCTCGCCGCCGCGGGGGTGCGGGCCGACCGGCTCAGCATCCCCGACCTGGTCGCCACGCTCACCGAGCTCACCGCGGCCACCGTGGCGCGGTCCCTCGCCGACCACGCACCGGGCGGGGGAGTCGAGCGGGTCGTGATCTCCGGCGGCGGGGCCCGCAACCCGGTGCTCCGCGACCGCCTGCGCGCGCTGCTCCCGGCCGGGACCAGCCTCGTGACGGCGGACGACCTCGGGCTGCCGGCGGACGGCAAGGAGGCGTACCTCTTCGCGCTGCTCGGCTTCCTCGGCGTGCACGGGGTGCCGGGCACCGCACCCGGCCCGCACCGGCGGCAGGCCACCGGCGCCCGCCGACCGGTGGTGCTGGGGTCGCTCACCCCGCCGACCCCGCTGCCCGTGGATGTCGTCCGCGGCCCGGTGCGGCGCCTCGCGCTCACCACGGCACCGAGCGGGGCCGCGCCCCGCGACCCGGCGCCGGGCGTCCCGACCACTGCGCGCGACCTGACGAGAGGAAGCACCCGATGAGCGGAGCGACCGTGCCCGACCCTGCCGTGCCTCCGGACGCGGGCCCCCCGGACGACGTGCTCGACGTCGCGCGCCTCGTCTCGCCGACGGAGGAGCGCAACCCGCGCACCACCGACATCGACCTGCTCCCGCCCGCCGACGTCGTGCGCCTCATCATGGACGAGGACGCGGGCGTCGCCAGCGTGGTGCGCGCCGAGCGGTTCCGCGTCACGCAGGCCGTGGAGCTGGCGGTCGAGGCGATCCGGGCGGGTGGGCGCGTGCACTACGCGGGCGCGGGGACGTCGGGACGTCTCGGCGTGCTGGACGCGGTGGAGCTGCTGCCGACGTACGGCGTCGGCCCCGAGTGGTTCGACGCGCACCTCGCCGGCGGGCCCGACGCGATGACCGTCTCGGTGGAGGGCGCGGAGGACGACGCCGAGGCCGGCCGGCGCGACCTGGACCACGTGGGCCCGCACGACCTCGTCGTCGGGCTCGCTGCCAGCGGCCGCACGCCCTACGTCGGCGGCGCGCTCGACCTGGCCCGCGAGCGGGGGGCGCGCACCGCGCTCGTCAGCGCCAACCCGGCCGCGCCCCTGGCCGACCGGGCCGACGTCGCGATCCTGCTCGACACGGGGCCCGAGGCCGTCACCGGCTCGACGCGGATGAAGGCCGCCACCGCGCAGAAGATCGTGCTCAACACGTTCTCGACCGCCACGATGATCCGGCTCGGCAAGACGTACTCGAACCTCATGGTCGACGTCCGCGCGTCCAACGCCAAGCTCCGCGCCCGGCTCGTGCGGCTGCTGAGCCAGGCGACCGGGCTCGCGCCCGAGGTCTGTGCGCCGGTGCTCGCCGACGCCGGCGGGGAGGTCCAGGTCGCCCTGGTCATGCTGCTGGCCGGGGTCGACGCCGAGCCTGCCCGTGCCGCCCTGGACGGCGGCGACGGCGTCCGCGGCGCGCTCGCCCGTCTCGGGGCCGCACCGCCGAGGTAGCGCCGAAGCCCGGGAGGAGGACGAGACGGGCCGAGGTGCTACCTCGTGGGGGTGGGGCGGGCGCCGAAGACGGCGGTCCCGACGCGCACCACGGTCGCGCCCTCGGCGACGGCGAGCTCGAGGTCGCCGGTCATGCCCATGGAGAGCTCGCGGGCCTCGGCGGTCCCCGGCGCGCCGCTCGCGAGGACGGCGTCGCGGACCGCGCGCAGCCGGGCGAAGCCGGCCCGCACGAGCGCTTCGTCGCGATGCTCGCCCAGGCGCGCGCCGATCGTCATGAACCCCGTCAGCCGCAGTCCCGGCAGCGCGGCGACGTCGACGGCGAGCGCCGCCGCGTCGTCCGGCGCGACGCCGGACTTGCTCTCCTCTCCGGAGACGTTGACCTGCACCAGGACGTCGAGCGTGCGGCCGTCGCGCGCGCACCGCGTCGACAGGGCGCGGGCCAGGGCGGGGGAGTCCACCGAGTCGACGGCGGTGGCGACGCCGAGCACCTGGTTGACCTTGTTCTTCTGCAGGTGGCCGATGAGGTGCGCCTCGACGCGCCCCGCGGCGACGAGGTCCGCCAGCGCGGGGGCCTTCGCGACGAGCTCCTGGACGCGGTTCTCGCCGACCAGCACCGGCCGGTCGTCGCCCGCCGCGTCGGCGAGGTCGAGCGCGGCCCGCACCCCCGCGAGCACGGTCTCGGCGTCCTGGGTCTTGGTGGCCAGCAGGACGCGGACCTCCCGCGGGTCGCGCCCCGCCGCGCGGGCGGCGGCCGCGACGCGGTCGTGGACGGCGGCCAGGCGTGCGGGGATCCCGGGACAGTCGGTGGGCATGGTGGCCAGTCTACGAACGTCGCACCGGACCAGGGTCGCGTCAGGGGGTTCCCGGGTGGTGCCGCGCTCGCGCGACAGGCGAGGATGGACGGGTGAAAGCCCTGCTCAACATCATCTGGCTCGTCTTCGGCGGCTTCTGGCTCGCGCTCGGCTACGCCGCGGCGGGCATCCTGTGCTGCATCACGGTCGTCGCGATCCCGTGGGGCATCGCCTCGTTCCGGATCGCGGGCTACGCGCTGTGGCCGTTCGGCCGCACGGTCGTCGACAAGCCGGGCGCCGGCGGCTGGTCGGTGCTGGGCAACATCATCTGGATCGTCTTCGCCGGCATCTGGCTCACCATCGGGCACATCACGACGGCGGTCGCCCAGGCGATCACGATCATCGGCATCCCGCTGGCGATCGCCAACCTCAAGATGATCCCGATCTCGCTGCTGCCGCTCGGCAAGGACATCGTGCCCAGCGACGCCCGGTACCCGACCTACCAGCACTGACCGAGCCGACGGGCACCGCCCTCACGGGCGCGCGATCGGCGCCGCCGTCCCGCCCGTGAGGCGCAGCAGGTCGTCGGGGGCGAGGGAGACGTCCAGCCCGCGCCGCCCGCCGGAGACGTAGACGACGTCGAAGCCCGCCGCGGACCCGTCGAGCACGGTCGGGTGCCGCTGCTTCTGCCCGATCGGCGAGATGCCGCCCACCACGTAGCCCGTGGCGCGCTGCGCCGCGGCCGGGTCCGCCATCGCGGCCCGCTTGCCGCCGACCGCGCGGGCGAGCGCCTTGAGGTCGAGGCTGCCGTCCACCGGCACGATGCCGACGACCAGGCGGCCGTCGACGTCCGCCAGGAGCGTCTTGAAGACCTGCGCCGGGTCGGCGCCGAGCGCCTCGGCGGCCTCCAGGCCGTAGCTCAGGTCGGACGCCGGGTCGTGGTCGTAGGTGTGCAGCCCGTAGGCGACGCCGGCGCGGTCGAGCGCGACGACGGCGGGCGTCCCGTGCGAGGCGTGGGTCTTCTTCTTCGGCACGCTGCCGATTGTGCCCTGAGGAGCCCCGGTACGGTGGAGCGGTGCTCCTCCTCCTCGTCCTCGCGATCCTGGTGGGAGGGGCTCTCCAACGGGTCACGGGGATGGGCTTCGGCCTCGTGGCGGGCCCGTTCATCGTGCTCCTGGTCGGCCCGCTCGAGGGCGTGCTGTTCGTCAACCTGGCCGGCTCGATCGCGTCCGCGCTCATCCTGGGGCGCGTCGCGCGGGACGTGGACTGGCGGCGCTACGCCTGGCTGGCCGTCACGTCGGTCGTCGTCATGGTGCCCGCGGCCCTGCTGCTGCGCGACGCGAGCCGCGCGGCGCTCGAGGTCGCCGTCGGGGCCCTCGTGATCGTCGCGATGACGCTGGCCGTCGTCACGACCCGGCTGCGGCGCGGCGGCCGCCACCCGGTGCGGCCCGAGTCCCGCACGCCGCTGGTCGTCACCGGCGTCGCGAGCGGCGTGGGGAGCGTGGCCGCCGGCATCGGCGGTCCACCGGTGGCGATCTACTCCGTGCTCAGCGGCTGGGACCCGCGCGGCTTCGCCGCCACGGCGCAGCCCTTCTTCGCGACCAACGCGCTCGCCGCGCTCATCGCGAAGCTCACGCTCACCGACGCGTCCTTCCCGCCCTTCGCGGCGTGGCAGTGGCTCGTCGTCCTGGTGGCGATCGTGGCGGGGCTCGTCGTCGGCGACTGGCTCACGCCGCGCCTCCCCGCGGCGACCGTCCGGCGCGGCCTGATCGTGCTCGCGTACGTCGGCGGTGCCGCGACCCTGGCCCAGGGGCTCGCGGACCTGGGCTGAGGCGGCGGGTTCAGAGAGGCCGGTCGCCCTCGTCCCGGTGCGGGGCGTCCGCGGGGCCGTCCGCGCGGTGCTCGGGCGCGTGCCGCCCGGGCGTACCGGGGTCGTCCCCGCCTCGGTCGGGGTCCAGCTCGTCCGCGCGGCGCAGGCGGTCGTCGACGTCGGCCCGGCGCTCGTCGAGGCTCGCGTCGCGGCGCCGGGCCTCCTCCTGCAGGCGCGCCGCCTCGGCGGCCTTCTGGTCGGCCTCGGCCTGGGACATCCTGGCCTCGGCGTCGAGCTTCGCGGACGCCGCCTCGCGCTCCTGCACCGCGATCCGGTCGTGCTCCGCCTCGCGGCGCAGCTCGGCAGCCTCGTCGCGCCGTTCCTCGCGCCGGCGCGCCTCGGCGGCCCGCGACCGGCGGGCGAGGGCCACGGCGACGAGCACGAGCAGCAGCACGACGACGACGGCGACGACGATCCAGACGATGGTCGTGGTGTCCACGGCGGGCTCCTGACGTCGGGGGAGCCGGGGTCGGCCCCCTGCGTCGATCACACGGCCGACCCCGGTTGCTTGCAACCGACGCGGTCGGCTCAGATCCGCCCGACGTCCACCACGGTGAGCGACACGGCCCCGGCCTCGTCGCTGGCGGCCAGGTCGACGACGGCGGTGATCGCCCAGTCGTGGTCGCCGTCGGCGTCGTCGAGCACCTGCCGCACCCACCACGTGCCCGCGGGCACCTCGGCGACCTCGACGCCGTCGCGCGTGGTCGTCGTCGCGCCGCCGGGCAGCTCGGCGCCCGGTTCGAGGATCGTCAGCAGGCCCGCCGCGCGGGCGGCGGGGCCGATGCCGACCGCGTCGTCGCCCTGCGCGTCGAACAGCGGGTCGAGGGCGGTCGCCCACGCGTCGCCGTCCCAGCCGTGCCCGGCGTCGAGCGCCCCGAGCGCGTCGTAGTCCTCGCGGGCGGCGAGCTCGACGCGGCGGAAGGTCGCGTTGCGCACCAGGCGGCGGAAGGCGCGCGGGTTGCCGGTCACAGGGCGCGCGGGCGCCTCCGCGCCCGCCTCGGCGAGCTCGCCCTCGACGACGGTGTCGGCGTCGTCGTCGACCGGGTTCTGCAGCCGCTCCCACTCGTCCAGCAGCGACGAGTCGACGCCGCGCACCAGCTCGCCGAGCCACTCGACGACCTCCTGCACCTCCTCGGTGCGGTGCTCCTCGGGCACCACCTGGCGCAGCGCGCGGTAGGCGTCGGCGAGGTAGCGCAGCACGACGCCCTCGGTGCGCTCCAGCCCGTACACGCTGACCAGCTCGGCGAAGGTCATGGCCTGCTCGAGCATGTCGCGCACCACGGACTTGGGGGCGAGCTCGGCGTCGGCCACCCACGGGTTCGACCGCTTGTAGGTGGCGAACGCGGGCTCGAGCAGGTCGGCGAGCGGCCGCGGCCACGTGACGTCCTCGAGCGCCTCCATGCGCTCCTCGTACTCCATGCCCTCGGCCTTCATCGCCGCGACGGCCTCGCCCTTCGCCTTGCTCTGCTGGGCGTACAGGATCTGGCGCGGGTCGTCGAGGGTCGCCTCGATGACCGAGACGACGTCGAGCACGTGGGTGGGGCTCTCGACGTCGAGCAGGTCCATCGCCGCGAGGGCGAACGGCGACAGCGGCGCGTTGAGCGCGAAGTCGCGCGGCAGGTCGACGACGAGCCGCACGCTGGGCCGGTACCCGGCCGGCCGCGACGGGTCGGGCACGCGGACCTTCTCCACGACGCCCGCGACGCGCAGGGACCGGTAGATGCGGAACGTCTGGCGCACGTGCTTGGCCTGCTGCGCCTCGGTGTCGTGGTTGGCGACCAGCAGGTGGCGCATGGCCTCGACGGGGTCGCCGTCCGAGCCCGAGGAGTCCCGTGCCAGCACGTTGAGCACCATCGCGTGGTTGACGTGGAACTGGCTCGTCAGGGGCTCGGGGTCGGCGTCGCGCAGCCGCTCGAACGTGGAGTCCGTCCAGTTCACGGTGCCGGTGGGGGCCTTCTTGCGCACCACCTTCTTGAGCTTCTTCGGGTCGTCGCCCGCCTTGGCGAGCAGCTTGCGGTTCTCGATGACGTGCTCGGGCGCCATGACGAGCACCTCGCCCACGGTGTCGAAGCCCGCGCGCCCGGCCCGGCCGGCGATCTGGTGGAACTCGCGCGCGGTGAGGTGGCGCATGCGCTCGCCGTCGTACTTCACCAGCGACGTCATGAGGACCGTGCGGATGGGCACGTTGATGCCGACGCCGAGCGTGTCGGTGCCGCACACCACCTTGAGCAGGCCGCGCTGCGTGAGCCGCTCCACGAGGCGGCGGTACTTCGGCAGCATGCCCGCGTGGTGCACGCCGACGCCGGCGCGCAGGAACTTGCTCAGCGTCTTGCCGAAGCCGGTGCCGAACCGGAACGCGCCGATCTCGGCCGCGATCGCGGCCTTCTCGTCCTTGGACGCGAGGTTCGTGGACAGCAGCGCCTGCGCGCGCTCGACGGCGTCCTTCTGCGTGAAGTGCACGACGTAGACGGGGGCGCGGTGCGTCGTGACGAGCTCGGCGATGACGTCCGTCAGCGGCTCGACGACGTAGGAGAACGTCAGCGGCACCGGCCGCTCGGCGCCCGCGACCTCCGCGACGGGGCGGCCGCTGCGCTCGGCGAGGTCCTCCCGGAGCCGGGCCGTGTCGCCGAGGGTGGCCGACATCAGCAGGAACTGCGTGCGCGGCAGCTCCAGCAGCGGCACCTGCCACGCCCGGCCGCGCTGCCGGTCGCCGTAGAAGTGGAACTCGTCCATGACGACCTGGGCGATGGCGTCGTCGCCGGACGTGCCGTCCGCGCCGACACCGTCGTCGTCGGCCCCGCGCCGCAGCGCCAGGTTCGCGAGGATCTCCGCGGTGCAGCAGATGATCGGGGCGTCGGCGTTGACGGCGGAGTCGCCGGTCATCATGCCCACGTTGCGCGACCCGAACGCGGCGACGAGGTCGAAGAACTTCTCGCTCACGAGCGCCTTGAGCGGCGCGGTGTAGAACGTGCGGCCGCCGCGGCCCGACCGACGGTTCGCGAGCGCCGCGAACTGCGCCCCCATCGCCACCATCGACTTGCCGGAGCCGGTCGGGGTGGCCAGCACCACGTGCGAGCCCGTCATGAGCTCGAGGAGCGCCTCCTCCTGGTGGGGGTACAGCGGCCGGCCGGTGCCGGCGGCCCACTCGCCGAACCCCTCGAAGAGGACGTCGGGGTCCGGCGCGCCACCCGTCGGGGCGGGCAGGTACGGCAGCAGCGTGCCGGCGGGGCGGGGGGCGGGGTCGTTCGAGGTCGGGGAGGTCATCGCCGACCATTCTTCCAGGCCGTGCCGTGCGCAACGAGCGTGCCGGGACGCTCCCCGTCCGAACCGGACGAGGGCATCCCGGCACGCTCGAGGCGTCGGGTGGGTCAGCAGGCGCCGAGGTCGGTCCAGACCGCCCACTGGCCGGCCGAGGAGGACGGGGTGTCGCCCTGGGTCCACCACTTGGCCTGGTAGGTGCGGCCGTCGTGGGAGACCTGGGTGCCGCCCGTGTACGCGGACGACGGGTTCCAGGCGGGGGCCTCGCAGTCACCGGGCTCGGTGGGCGGGTCCGTGGGGTCCGGGCCGGGCCCCCCGGTGCCGCCCACGTTCACGTCGACGCACGCGTAGAACGCGTTGGCGGTGTCCGCGATGTTCCAGCGGGCGAGGATCGTGTGGTTGCCTTGCGGCAGGTTCTCGAGCGTGTGCGTGACGGTCGCCCCGGGCTGCCGGCCGCCGTCGTCGACGGTCTTGACCAGCGTGCCGTCGACGAAGTACTCCCACGTCGAGGTGGCGTGGCGGGCGGTGAGCTTCCACTGCATCGACACGCTGCTGCCGATCGTGGTGCGCGGCCACGGCTTGGAGCCGTCGTCGAGGACGGCGAAGCCGCTGCCGCCGGAGCACTGCATCGAGCCCTTCGGGGCCTCGACGCTCTGGGGCTCGTACTGGACGCCGCCGCAGTCGAAGGACACGGTGCGCGTGGCGCAGTGGTCCTGGCGGCTCGGCGGGCTGGTGATCCAGCCGTGTGCCGACGCGCTGGGCGCGACGGCGAGCGGCGCCGCGACGGTCAGGATCCCGACCGCTGCGGCGAGCAGGGCGGAGCGAAGCGTGGTCTTGCGACGCGTGGTCTTCATCGACTCGTCTCCCTCGTTGGTGCTCGGAGGTGCTCAGGTGTTGCTCCGTGGGTGGTGCGGGTCTGGCGGTGGGGGGGGGGGGGGGGGGCCCCCCCCCCCGGCCGGGGGGGGGGGGGGGGGGCCGGGGGGCCGGGGGGGCCCACCCCCCCCCGGGCCGCCGCCGGCCACCGG
>NZ_JBHTUY010000004.1:410785-438649 GCF_042793335.1 Isoptericola sp. NPDC056573 | reverse complement strand
TCTACATCTCCCGTCCGCCCTGTTTGGTCCGGGGGGGGGGGGTGGGGGGGCGGGGGGGGGGGGGGGGGGGGGGGGGGGGGGGGCGGGGGGCCCCCCCCCGCCACCGTCAGGACGTGGTGGCCGTCAGCAGGCGCCGAGGTCGGTCCAGACCGCCCACTGGCCGGCCGCGGACGACGGGGTGTCGCCCTGGGTCCACCACTTGGCCTGGTACGCGCGACCCTCGTAGGAGACCTTCGTGCCGCCCGTGTAGGCGGACGAGGGGTTCCAGGCCGCGTCCTCGCAGTCGCCCGGCTCGACCGGCGGGTCGGTCGGGTCCACCGGCGGGTCGGTCGGCTCGACCGTCCCGCCCTCGCCGACGGTCACGTCGACGCACGCGTAGAACGCGTTGACGGTGTCGGCGACGTTCCAGCGGGCGAGGATGGTGTGGTCGCCGGCCGGCAGGTTCTCCAGCGTGTGGCTGACGACGGCCTCCGGCTTGGCGCCCTTGTCGTCGAAGGTGCGGTGCAGGGTGCCGTCGACGAAGTACTCCCACGTCGAGGTGGCGTGGCGGGCCGTGATCTGCCACTTCATCGTGACGCTGTTGCCGATCGTGGTGCGGGGCCAGGGCTTCGACTCGTCGTCGAGGACGGCGAAGCCGCTGCCGCCGGAGCACTGCATGGAGCCCTTGGGCGCCTCGACGCTCTGGGGCTCGTACTTGATGCTGCCGCAGTCGAAGGACAGGGAACCGCCGGCGCACAGGTCCTGGCGGCTCGGCGGGTTGGTCACCCAGCCGTGGGCGGACGCCGCGGGCGCCGCCGCGAGGGGCGCCAGGAGCGCGGCGACTCCGACGGCCGCGGCGAGGAGGGTGGAACGAAGACGCATCGTTGCTTCTCCTGTGTTCGTGAGGAAACTGGACAAATTCGACGCTACGGCGTCGGTCCGGTCCGCACATCAGGGGAACCGCGTCATCTGGCCGTGATCCGACCGGACGGTCGTACGGGGTTACCCGTACGACCGGACACGTGTCAGCCGAGGTCCCACAGGCGCCGGTAGAAGGCGATGCGCCCGGCGTCGGGCGCGATGCCGTAGCCCTCGAAGAAGGCGGGCTCGTGGCCGTCGCCGTAGTTCCACTCCAGGCTGTAGCTCGCCACCGCGAGGTCGGCCCAGCGGTCCGCGACGCCGAGCGCGTCGAGGTCGACGTGCGCGGTCCAGCGACCGTCGTCGTCCAGCAGGGTGTTGGGGGCGCACGGGTCGCCGTGGCAGACGACGAGCCGGTCGACCGCGGGGACGTCGCCCACGCGCGCGCGGGCGGCGGGGGAGAGGCGGGAGACCCGGTCCGCGACGCCCCACGAGAACGGGCAGTCGTCGACCGGGAGCGCGTCGTGCATCGCCCGCAGCCCGGCGCCGATCGCGCGCGCCGCCGTCCCCGGGTGCGCGAGCCAGCGCGGGTCGACGGCGGACCGGCCCGGGATGCCCTCGGTGAGCAGCCAGGCGCCGGCGCCGTCGGTGCCGCGGTCGAGCACGTGCGGCACCGGCGTGTACCGGCCCGCCCACGCGAGGCGCTCGGCCTCGGCGTCGAGGTCGAGCTCCGGCGTGCCGGCGGGGACCCACTTGACGTAGCGCTCGGCGCCGGGCCGCTCGCCGCCGGGGCCGGCCGAGAGGCGGAACGTGAGGCCGCCGAGCTCGTTGCGCCACACGGGCGTCACGTCGTCGTCGCCGGCGAGCACGCGCACCCGCTCGGGAACGGCGACGGGGTCGGAGGGGGCGGCGGCGAGGACGCGGGACATGGGGTGATCCTCGCAGCCGGCGCCCGCCGCGGCCTACGGCTTTCCGGCCGGCTCGGTCGTCGGTTCGACCGTGGGCGGCGTGCGACGGGTCGCGGCCTCGCCCTGCTGCACGACGACGACCCCCGCCAGCACCAGCAGCCCGCCGACCAGCTGGACGGGTCGCGGCAGCTCGCCCAGGAACACCCACGCGAAGAACACGGCGCTGACCACCTCGAGGAGCCCGACGAAGGACGCCGGCCGCGCGCCGAGGCGTCGTCCGGCCGCGACGCCGGTGACGTAGGCGATCCCGGCGGTCACCACCCCGAGGGCCGCGAGCACCGCCCAGGCGGGCACGACGGCGTCGGCGAGGGTCACGGGGTCGGCGGACAGCGTCACCGGCAAGACGCCGACGGCACCGAGCAGCCCGAGCAGCACGGCGCCCACCACGAGGCCGCCCGCCGCGAGGCTCAGGGGCGGCAGCCCGGTGTCGGTGCGGGCGTTGAGCAGGAAGTACGCGGAGACGCCCACCATCGCGCCGAGCGCCCAGGCGACGCCCACCGGGTCGAGGCGGGCCCCGGCGAGGTCGAGCACGAGGACGAGGCCCGCGGCGGCGAGCGCGATGCCGGCGATCGTCGTCCGGCCCGGGCGCTGGCCGTGCCGCATCCACAGCCAGGCGACGACGGCGGCGGGCGAGGAGTACTCGATGAGCAGCGCCGGACCCACCTGCATGTGCTGCACGGCGGCGAAGTAGCAGAACTGCGTGGCCGCGACGCCGAGCGCGCCGTAGGCGAGCAGCAACCGCAGGTTGCGGCGCACGGGGGACCAGTCGCCGCGCAGGGCGACGACGCCGAACGGCAGGACGACGAGCGCCCCGACCGCGACCCGCACCAGCACGACGGCGCCCGGGCTCCACCCGGTGGCGAAGAGGCCGGCGGCGAGCGGGCCGGAGAGGCTGAACGTCACGGCGGAGACGACCGCGAGGGCGAGGCCCGCGCCGAGGCCGGTGCGCGCCGTCGCGCGGGCGTCATGTGTCATCTCTGCCATGGCTCATGACGCTACGACCGCGTGGAGTAACGTGTCAACATGCCGTTCGCTCATGACACCGTGGCGGAGCTCCGGGCGGCCGTCGCCCTCGTGAACTCGGGCGAGCCGCCCGAGACCCTCGAGACCACCGCCGACCTCGACGCCTTCTTCCGGGAGCACGAGTACACCGGCCGTCACGACGGCACCGCCGAGGAGCTCGACCAGGTGCGCGCGCTGCGGCCCCGGCTCCGGGCGCTGCTCCTCGCCGACCGCGACGACGCGGCGGGTCTGGTCAACGACCTGCTCGCCGGCGTGCCCGTCCACCCGCGCCTCGTGCGGCACTCGGGGGAGGACTGGCACGTCCACGCGACCGCCGACGACGCCCCGCTCGCCACCCGGATCGTCGTCGAGACCGCCATGGCGATGATCGACCTCATCCGCGACGACGAGCTCTCCCGCCTCGCGGTGTGCGCCGACGCCGACTGCCAGGGGCTGGTGCTGGACCTGTCGCGCAACCGCTCGCGGCGGTACTGCTCCACCGCGTGCACCAACCGCAACGCCCAGGCCGCGCTGCGGGCCCGCCGCTCCGCCTGAGGCCACGGGCACGCGGGCGACGTCTCTGGTCGACGTATCTGCCGTTGCGCGCCGCGCTCCCTCCCCGCGAGGGCGCCAGGCTTTCCCGGGGCGACGACCCGCCCGGCCCGGCCCCACGAAGGAGGCGGCCATGTCCGTCACGACGAGCAAGGCCCTCGACCCCTGGCCGGTCGTCCGCCCCGGTGACCGGTTCCACCCCGTCGGCACGCTGCAGCACCTGCTCAACGAGCACGGGCACGACCTCGAGGTGGACGAGGCGTTCGGTCCGCTCACCGAGGCCGCCGTGCGGGCCTCCCAGCGCGACTTCGGCCTCGAGGTCGACGGCGTCGTCGGGCCCAGGACCTGGAACGCGATCGTCGTCACCGTGCGCCTCGGCAGCCGCGGTCACGCCGTCCGCGGGGCGCAGTCCGAGCTCGACGTCCGCGTCGACCTCGACCTCGTGGTCGACGGGGTCTTCGGGCCGAGGACCGAGAGCGCGGTGCGCGAGTTCCAGCGGGCGCTGTCGGCGTTCGGCGTCCTCGTCGACGGCGTCGTCGGGCCCGTGACGTGGCGTGCCCTGGTCAGCGGGATGGTCTCCGACTGACCGCCTCGCGCCGCCGTCGTCAGCCGGCGGCGCCCGCCAGGAGCAGGTCGCACACCGCGACCAGGCGCGCGCGCAGCTCCTGCCCGCGCGCGGCGAACCCGCGCTGGCGGCGCACGTACTCCGCCTTGCCCTCCGGCGTCTCGATCGGCACGGCCTCGACGCCGTAGGACGAGACGTCGTACGGGGCCGCGGCCATGTCGGTGTACCGGATGTCGCGGGCGAGCTCGAACGCGTCCAGCAGCAGGTCGCCGGGGGCGGCGGGCCCGAGCTTGAGCGCCCACTTGTACAGGTCCATCCCGGCGTGCAGGCAGCCGGGCTGCTCCATCGACGGCTGGCGCTCGCGGGTGGGGCGCAGCTGGTTGCGGCCGGCGGCCTCGGGCGTGAAGAACCGGTAGGCGTCGAAGTGCGAGCAGCCGATGCGGTGCGACTCGACGACGGCGTCCGTGCCGTCGTGGCCCAGCCGCAGCGGCAACGGGTGGCGGTGGTCGCGCCCCGCCGCGCGGTCGCGGTACACCATCGCCCACTCGTGCAGGCCGAAGCAGCCGAACGTCCCGGGTCGCCCGGCGGTGGCGGACACGAGCGCGCGGACGTAGCGGACGGTGTCGCCACGGTCGGCCACGAAGGCGTCGACGTCGAGCGTCGCGCCCGTGCCGTGGGTACCGCCGTCGTCGCCCCGCAGCTCCGTCTCGCGGTACCAGCGCCACCCGGCGTGCTCGGCGGCGTCCGCGAGGACCACGTCCGGTCCCGGGTGCCAGCGGCGCAGGTGGCTCACGCGCGTGGGGTAGTACGTGAACAGGAAGTCCTCGATCGCGTGCGTGGAGCCCTCGTCGCGGGCGGCGCGCCACACCGCGGTCAGCGCGTCGGCCCGGGCGGCGTGCGCGGCGGCCAGCGGCTCCCACGCCTCGCGCGGCACGACGGCGTCGGCGGAGGTCGCCGCCGGGGCGTCGAGGGTCGTCGTGCGCATCCCACCAGGGTACGAGCGCGGCGAGCACCCCCCTCACCGGGCTAGCGTGTGACTCGTGCCGCACACCCACGACTTCCGTCAGGTCGACGTCTTCGCCACCGGCCCTCTCACCGGCAACCCGGTGGCCGTGGTGCACGACGCCGACGGCCTCGACGACGCGCAGATGGCCGCCTTCGCGCGGTGGACCAACCTGTCCGAGACCACGTTCCTGCTGCGTCCCACCACGCCCGACGCCGACTACCGGCTCCGCATCTGGACGCCCGGGGGCGAGCTGCCCTTCGCCGGCCACCCCACGCTCGGCACCGCGCACGCGTGGCTCGAGGCGGGCGGGGTGCCCCGCTCCGCGGACCACGTCGTCCAGGAGTGCGGCGTCGGGCTCGTCACGGTCCGGCGCGAGTCCGACGGGGGCGGCGACCGGCTCGCGTTCGCCGCGCCGCCGCTGCGACGCTCCGGCGCGGTCGGGCCGGAGGACCTCGCGCAGATCGCGCGCGGCCTGCGGGTGAGCGTGGCCCAGATCGAGGACGCGGCGTGGGTGGACAACGGCCCGGGCTGGGTCGCCGCCCGGCTGGCGGACGCCGCGGCGGTGCTCGCCGTCCAGCCGGACTTCGCCGCGTTCGGCGGGCTGAAGATCGGCGTCGTCGGCGCCTACGGGCCGGGCGAGTCGGACGCCGCGGTCGAGGTGCGCGCGTTCGTGCCCGACATCGGCGTGGCCGAGGACCCCGTGACCGGCAGCCTCAACGCCGGGCTCGGGCAGTGGCTCGCGGGCGGCCTGCTGCCGGCGTCGTACGTCGCCTCGCAGGGCACCGCGCTCGGGCGCCGCGGCCGCGTGCACGTGCGCCGCGACGACCACGGTGCCGTGTGGGTGGGCGGGGACGCGGTCACGACGATCGTCGGCACCGTCACCCTCTGACGACGGCGCCCTGACCGGGCGTCAGCCCCGGCGCCGGAACGGGACGAGCGCGGCCCGCACCTGCTCGGCGGCGCCCCAGTCGTCGTCGAACTGCGCGATGACGGCGAGGTGCTGGCGCAGCTGCAGGATCGGCATGCGGTCGCGCCACCCGCGATCGAGCCCGGTGAGCTCCGCGTACCGGTCGAAGAACCCCCGGGACTCGGGCGGCGGTGCCGTCGTCCAGAGGTGGGCGAGGTCGACCTCGGGCCACGTGTACGACACCGCGGGGTCGATCAGCGCGGGCCGACCGTCGGCGGTCGCGAGGACGTTCTGCGCCCACAGGTCGCCGTGCGTCAGGCACGCGGGGCGGTGCGGCAGCAGCTCGGGGAGGCGGGCGCAGAGGTGCTCCAGGGCCACCCGGTCGGCGGGCCCGAGGGCGGCGTCGACCCGCGGCTCGCCCAGCCAGCGCAGCAGGCGGCTCCGGGCGAAGAAGGTGAACCCGTCGTCCTCCCAGGCGTTGTCCTGGCGGCGTCGGCCGAGCCAGTTGTCCCGGTGCCAGCCGAACCGGTCGTGGGTGGTGGCGTGCAGGCGGGCGAGCGCGTGCGCGAGCCGCTCCCAGAACGCCTCGTCGCGCGGGCGTGGGTGCAGCACCTCGAGGACGAGCAGGTCGCGGGCGGCGAGCACGACGTCGGGCGTGGCGACGCCGCCGAGCTCCCGCAGCGCCGCCAGGCCCTCGGCCTCGGCCGGGAAGGCGTCGTCGGACGGCGCGTCGTCGAACCCCTTGACGAACCCCTCGACGAACCCCTTGACGAACACCGCGGTGCCGTCGGCACGCCGGGCCAGGCCCGCGGTCGCGGCGAGGCCTCCGGTCGCCGGCTCGACGGAGACGACGTCGACGATGCCGGAGTCGTCGAGGCGGCGCCTCAGCAGCGCCATCGCGTCGGTCACGGTCGGCTCCTCTCGTCGTGCCCGGCATCCTGGCAGATCGGGCGCAGGAGACGGCGAGGCGATCCACCTCCGGCGGTGCCGGCGCCGCCCGCCGCTCCCGGTGGCTCAGCGGACGTGGAACGCGGCCCGGTATGCCGCGGGAGCGACCCCGACGCTGCGGTGGAAGTGTCGCCGGAGCGTGGCCGCGGTGCCGAGCCCCGAGCCGGCCGCGACCTGCTCGATCGACGCGTCGGTGCGTTCGAGGAGCTCCTGCGCTCGCGCGACCCGCTGCCGGTGCAGCCAGTCGAGCGGCCCGGACCCGACCTCGGCCTGCATGCGGCGGGCGAGCTGGCGGGTGCTGAGCCCGGCGTGCGCGGCGAGGTCGCGCACGGTCAGCGGCCGGTCGACCCGTGCGCGAGCCCATTCCAGCGTCGGGGCGAGCCCGGAGCCGGTGCGCGGGGAGGGCGGCGTCGCGACGAACTGGGCCTGGCCCCCGCTCCGGTGCGACGGGACGACCAGGCGGCGGGCGATGCCGTTGGCGGCGGCGGCGCCGAGGTCGCGGCGCACGAGGTGGAGGGCCAGATCGAGCGCGGCGGTCTTGCCGGCCGACGTGAGGACGTCGCCGTCGTCGACGTACAGGACGTCGGGGCGCACCCGGACCCGGGGGTAGCGGCGGGCGAGGTCGTCGGCGTGCATCCAGTGCGTGGCCGCCTCCCGGCCGTCGAGCAGACCGGCGGCCGCGAGGACGAAGGCGCCCGTGCACAGGGCGGCGATCGTGGCGCCGCCCCGGTGCGCGGTCCGGAGCGCGTCGAGCAGAAGCGGGTCCGGTGCGGCGCCGGGGTCGTCGGTCGACGTCACGACGACGCGGTCGACCCGGGACAGCTCGGTGTACGGGGCGGTCCGCGCGCCCGGCAGCCACGGGTGGGGCTCGCCGTCCGGCGTGCAGACCACGAAGTCGTACCAGGTGCCAGCAGGGGAGAGCTCGGCGCGGTCGACGCCGAAGACCTCGACGGCGATCGCCGTCTCGTACAGCATGCCGGTGTCGTGCAGGACGAGTGCGAGGCGCGGCATGTCCGAAACTGTACGCACCATGTCGTTCGGGACGCTCGTCGCGCGACGACGCGGTGAGCAGGATCGAGCCATGCAGACAGCTGAGGCAGTGATGGTCTACGGCGCCGGCGGGCACACGGGCGGCTTCGTCGTCGACGAGCTGGTCCGGCGCGGGCTGGCGCCCGTGCTCGCCGGCCGCGACGCCGAGCGCCTCGCGGGCGTCGCGTCGCGGTACCCCGGCCTCGACGTCCGGGCGGCGAGGGTGGACGACTCCGCCGCCCTGCGCGCCGCCCTGGACGGCGTCGCCGTGGTGGTGAACTGCGCCGGCCCGTTCCTCGACACCGCGCTGCCGCTGGCGGGCGCCGCGGTCGCGGCCGGGGCGCACTACCTCGACGTCACCGCCGAGCAGCCGGCGGTGCAGCAGGTCTACGACGAGCTCGACGCGCCCGCCCGCGCCGCCGGGGTCGCCGTCGTCCCCGCCATGGCCTTCTACGGCGGGCTCGCCGACCTGCTCGTCACCGCGGCACTCGAGGGGGAGCGGGACGCCGACACCGTCGAGGTCGCCGTCGGGCTGGACCACTGGTGGCCCACGGCCGGCACCCGCGTCACGGGGGCGCGGAACACCGCGACACGCCTGGTCGTCCGCGGCGGTCGTCTCGTGCCCCTCGCCGACCCCTCGCCGCCGGGCCGGTGGCCGTTCCCGGCGCCGCTGGGCGAGCAGCCCGTGGTCCGGCTGCCGTTCTCGGAGGTGCTCACCGTCACGCGCCACCTCGCCGTCGGGGAGCTCACCTCGTACCTGGCGTCCGGGCCTCTCGAGGAGCTCCGCGACGAGCGGACGCCGCCCCCGACCGGCGGGGAGCGGTCGCCGCAGCAGTTCGTCGTCGACGTCGCCGTCCGGCGCGGCGCGACCATGTGTCGGCTGGCCGCGGCGGGCCAGGACATCTACGCCGTCTCCGCCCCGATCCTCGCGGAGGGGGTGGTCCGGCTGCTGGCCGGGCGGCACCGGGGCGCCGGCGCCCTCGCCCCGGCCGAGGCCTTCGACGCGACGGACGTCCTCGCGGCCCTGGAGGCGCACCCCGCCGGGCTCACGACGACACGTCCGGCGGACGCGTCGGCGGACCTGCAGCCCGGTCGCTGACGGCGCCGACCAGGCGCTCGAGGGGGCCCCGGCCGAGCAGGAACCGCCACGCCGTCGCCGCGGCGAGCGTGACCAGCACCATCGCGACCAGGGGGCCGTTGGTGGTGGACCCGAGCAGGTCCCAGCGCCAGATGGCCACGATCTGGAGCGAGTACACGGTCAGGGCCATCGACCCGA
Organism: Isoptericola sp. NPDC056573; assembly: GCF_042793335.1. Taxonomy (NCBI): domain Bacteria; kingdom Bacillati; phylum Actinomycetota; class Actinomycetes; order Micrococcales; family Promicromonosporaceae; genus Isoptericola; species Isoptericola sp. NPDC056573. The sequence continues at coordinate 429,559 of NZ_JBHTUY010000004.1, read as the reverse complement.
CCGCGGCCATCGGGGCCAGCGCCCACCGCCCGACCCGCCCGACGTGGAGGCACAGGCCCACGACCGCCGCCGCGAACCCGCCCGACGCGAGCACCTCGAAGGTCGTGTCGTCGTGCGGGCCGTCGAGGAACAGCCCGGCGACGCCGGGCCACGGGTCGTCCCAGGCGAACGGCGGCGGGTCCACCGACTGCCGCGCCATGACCTGGGAGGACAGCACGACCTCCTCGCCGCCGGCGGCACCGACCGCCCAGGCGGACAGGAAGGAGAAGGCGCCCCACGCGGCCAGCCCGCCGAGCAGGAGCCCGCGGCGCAGGCGCGGCGAGCGCAGGTCGCAGCGCCCGATCGCCATCCCCGCGAGGACGTACGCCATCCAGACGACCGCGGGGTAGTGGCCGGTGAGCACGAAGTCGGTGACGGCGCCCGAGCCGTCGTGCGGCAGCCGCAGCCCGGCCCGCAGCAGCGCCTCCGGCCCCCAGTACGCGAGGAGCGGCCCGACGAGCGCGACCACCGCGGCGAGCGCGAGGAGGCGCGGGAGCCGCCAGCGCAGGAACGGCAGGGCGAGCACGAAGTAGCAGGCGTAGAAGCCCAGGATGAGGGCGACACGTGTCCCGAGGAGGTCGAGCAGCGCCACGACCACGAGGAGCAGCGCGGCCCGCACGAGCAGGCGGAGGCGCGCCCGCCGCAGCGGATCGCCGTCGAGGGTCCGCGGCCCGCCGGTGACGATCGCGACGGAGACGCCGGCGACCAGGGCGAACAGGATCGACGAGTGCCCGTGCGACAGGTCGAGCAGCCACCAGGCGGGCCCGGCGTCGGGCGTCGTCACGCCCACGTGGGCGGTGAACATGCCCAGGACGGCGATCCCGCGGGCGACGTCGACGCCCGGGACGCGGCCCGGGCCGCCGCCGAGGCGGCGCAGGCCCGCGCGCACCCCGGTACGAAGACGGGAGGTCGGCGCGCCTGTGGCCGCGGTCATGGCGCGATGATGCCACCGCCCTGTGGCGCGCGTCGTCCCGGTGCGTGAGAACGTCGCGGCTTGCGGGCCGCGCGGTCACTACGGTAGGAGCATGAGTGACCTCAGCGCGGAGCCCGCACCCCAGGGCGACCCCGAACCCGCCGGTGCCGACCTCAACGACGCGATCGAGGCACCCAGCACGCACCACACGGTGCCCAGCAAGGAGTCCGAGTCGTACACCCACGGCCATCACGAGTCCGTGCTGCGCTCGCACCGTTCCCGCACGGCCCAGAACTCGGCCGGCTTCCTCGTACCGCACCTGCGCGACGACATGTCGCTGCTCGACGTCGGCTGCGGCCCCGGCACCGTGACCGCCGACTTCGCCCGGATCCTCGCCGGCGGCGAGGTCGTGGGCGTGGACGCCAGCCCCAAGGTGCTCGAGGCGGCGCGCGAGCACGCCGAGGCGCTGGGCTACGGCAACGTCCGCTTCCAGCAGGCGAACGCCTACGAGCTGCCGTTCGCCGACGACTCGTTCGACGTCGTGTACGCGCACCAGCTGCTGCAGCACCTGTCCGACCCGGTCGCGGCGCTGCGCGAGATGAAGCGCGTCGCCAAGCCGGGCGGGATGGTCGCGGTGCGCGACGCCGACTACGCGGGTATGGCCTGGTACCCGGAGACCCCCGGGCTGACGGAGTGGAACGAGCTGTACCACGAGGTCACGCACGCGTACGGCTTCGAGCCCGACGCCGGTCGTCGGCTCATGTCGTGGGTGCAGGAGGCCGGGCTGGACGGCATCGTGCCGTCCGCGTCGTCGTGGTGCTACGCCACCCCGACCGACCGCCAGTGGTGGGGCGAGCTGTGGGCCGAGCGCTGCGTGGAGTCCAACTTCGCGGTCCAGGCCAAGGAGTCGGGCCTGGCCGACGACGTCGCGCTCGAGCAGATCGCGCAGGACTGGCAGGCGTGGGCGCAGGCGCCCGACGGCTGGTTCGCCATCCTGCACGGCGAGGTCCTCGCCCGCGCCTGACCGCACCCGACCGCGCCCGACCGCGGTGCGCACGCTCCCCGCGTAACCTGGGCGCGTGCGCATCGCGAGATTCACCACCGGAGACGACCCCCGCTTCGCCCTCGTCCAGCACGAGGGGGACAAGACGTTCCTCGCCGTCCTCGGCGGCGACCCGCTCTACATGCCGGCGATGCCGACGGGGGAGCGGATCGAGCTGGGCGACGGCGTCCGGCTGCTCGCCCCGGTGATCCCGCGCTCCAAGGTGGTCGCCGTCGGCAAGAACTACGCCGACCACGCCAAGGAGATGGGCGGCGAGGTGCCGGCCACGCCGCTGCTGTTCTTCAAGCCCAACACCGCCGTCGTCGGCCCCGACGACCCGGTGGTGCTGCCCGAGTTCACGCGCGAGGTCAGCTACGAGGCCGAGCTCGCCGTCGTGATCTCCAAGGTCACCAAGGACGTGGAGCCCGAGAACGTCCGGTCGTACGTCCTCGGCTACACGGTGGCCAACGACGTCACCGCCCGTGACGCGCAGCGCACCGACGGCCAGTGGGCGCGAGCCAAGGGCTTCGACACGTCCTGCCCGCTGGGCCCCTGGATCGACACCGACCTGAACCCGGAGGACGTCGCCGTGCGCTCCCGCGTCAACGGCGAGCTCAAGCAGGACGGCCGCACGTCCGACATGGTCTTCGACGTGCCGTTCCTCGTGTCGTACATCAGCAAGGCGATGACCCTGCTGCCGGGCGACGTCATCCTCACCGGCACCCCGGCAGGGGTGGGCCGCATCGACCACGGCGACCACGTGGAGTGCGAGGTCGAGGGCATCGGCGTCCTCGCCAACCCCGTGTTCCGCCGCGACTGAGGTGCCGGACCTCACCGACGACGCCCGGTCCGTGCTGCGGCGCATGGACCCGGCCGACCCGGGGCAGCGCGCCCTGCGGGACCGGTTCGTCGCGCACCTCGAGGCGCACCCCGACGGCGTGCTGCGTACCTGCCGCCCGGACCACGTCACCGCGTCCACCGTGGTGCTGTCGGCCGACGCCTCGCGCGTGCTGCTGACCCTGCACGCCAAGGCGGGCCGCTGGTTCCAGCTCGGCGGGCACGCGGAGCCCGGCGACGGCACGCTGCTCGCCGCGGCGCGGCGGGAGGCGGTCGAGGAGTCCGGCCTGGACGTCGACCTCGACCCCGTGCCCGTGCACCTCGACGAGCACGCCGTGCCGTTCTGCGGGCCGGGCGGCGACGCGCACCACCTGGACGTGCGCTTCGTCGCCGTCGCGCCCGACGGCGCCCGGCACGCCGTGAGCGACGAGTCGCTCGACGTGCGGTGGTGGCCGGTCGACGACCTGCCGAACCCGGACCTCGCGGCCATGGTCGCCCTCGCCGTCGACCGCGTGCGGGTCACGGGCCCGCGATGACCGCGCGCGCCGCCGGGCCGTCCGCCGAGGACCGATCAGCCGAGGACTGAGGAGACCAGCGCGTGGACGTGTACGAGGCCGTGGACAGCCGCCGGGCGGTGCGGGCGTTCAGCGACGAGCCGGTGCCACGGGACGTGCTCCGGCGCGTCCTGACGGCGGCGACGAGGGCGCCGTCCAGCGGGAACCTCCAGCCGTGGCGCGTCTACGTCGTCACGGGAGGCCCGCTCGCCGAGCTCAAGCGGCGCGCGACCGCCAGGGCGCTCGCGGGCGACCCGGGCGACGAGCGGGAGTACCCCATGTACCCGGACGGGCTGCCCTCCCCGTACGTGGACCGCTTCGCCGCCGCGGCCGCCCAGCGGTACGCCGCGCTCGGCATCGAGCGCGACGACCCGGACCGGCCCCGGAAGATCGCCACCCTGAACTCCGGGGCGTTCGGGGCACCGGCCGTCCTGTTCTGCTACCTCGACCGGTCGATGGGCCCCGGACAGTGGGCGGACGCCGGGATGTACCTGCAGACCGTCATGCTGCTGCTGCGGGCGGAGGGGGTGCACAGCTGCCCCCAGGTGATGTGGACGACGTACCGCACCACCGTCGGCGAGATCGTCGGGGCCGACGACGGGCAGGTGCTGCTCTGCGGCGTCTCGGTGGGGTACGAGAAGGACGGCGTGCCCCCGCTGCGGACCGGGCGCGCGGACCTCGGCGAGACCGTGAGCTTCGTCGGGGCGTGACCCGGCCGTCGTCGCGGCCCGTCCGCGGCGAACTACGCTGGCCCCGTGATCCCCGCAGCAGGCTCCTCCGCCGTCCGTGTCCGCTTCGCCCCGTCCCCGACGGGCATGTTCCACGTGGGCGGTGCCCGCTCCGCCCTGTTCAACTGGGCGGTCGCCAAGCAGCAGGGCGGCACGTTCGTGCTGCGCGTCGAGGACACCGACGCCGCGCGCAACAAGCCCGAGTGGGTGGACGGCATCCTGAACGCCCTCGCGGCGCTCGGCATGCACGCGGAGGACCCGACGTTCGAGGGCCCGTACTTCCAGTCGCAGAACGTCGAGAAGCACCGCGAGGCCTCGGCCCGCCTGTACGAGGCCGGCCGCGCCTACTACTGCGACTGCACCCGCGACGACGTCGCCGCCCGCACCGGCAACGCGCACTCCGGCTACGACGGCTTCTGCCGCGACCGCGGCCTCACCTACGAGCCGGGCCGGGCGCTGCGCTTCCGCACCCCCGACGAGGGCGAGACGCAGGTCGTCGACCTCATCCGCGGCAACCCGACCTTCCCGAACTCCGCGATGGAGGACTTCGTCGTCGCGCGCGGGGACGGCTCGCCCGTGTTCCTGCTCGCGAACGTCGTGGACGACCTCGACGAGGGCATCACGCACGTCATCCGCGGCGAGGAGCACCTGCCGAACACGCCCAAGCAGCAGCTCCTGTGGGAGGCGCTCGGCGCGCAGCCGCCCACGTGGGCCCACCTGCCCGTGATCGTCAACGAGAAGCGCCAGAAGCTCTCGAAGCGCCGCGACAAGGTCGCGCTCGAGGACTATCTCGCCGAGGGCTACCTGCCCGCTGCGATGGTCAACTACCTCATGCTGCTCGGCTGGGCGCCCGGCAACGACGAGGAGATCCTCCCGTTCGACGAGCTGGTCGAGCGGTTCCGCATCGAGGACGTCAACAGCGCGTCGGCGTTCTTCGACGTCAAGAAGCTGCTGTCGTTCAACGGCGAGTACATCCGCGCGATGTCCGTCGAGGACTTCGTCGCCGCCGTCGACCCGTGGCTGCACGCCCCGAAGGCGCCGTGGTCGGAGGAGCAGTTCGACGCCGCGGCCTTCGCCGAGGTCGCCCCGCTCGCGCAGTCGCGCGTCGCGCTGCTCGCCGACATCACGGACAACGTCGACTTCCTCTTCCTCGACGAGCCCGTCCGTGACGAGCGGTCGTGGGCCAAGGCGATGAAGGCCCCTGCCGCCGAGCTGCTCGCCGACGCCCGGACGGCGCTCGCGGACCTCGGGACCTGGGAGGCGGAGCCGCTCAAGGAGCTCGTCACCACGGTGGGGGAGCGGCACGGCCTCAAGCTCGGCAAGGCGCAGGCGCCCGTGCGCGTCGCCGTCACGGGCCGCACGATCGGTCTGCCGCTCTTCGAGTCCCTCGAGGTGCTCGGCCGCGAGCGCACGCTCGCGCGCGTCGACGCGGCACTGGCCCGCCTCGCCGCGGAGGCCGCGACGACCGACGGCGCGACCGCGTGACGGCGCTCGTCGACGGCGTCCTGCTCGACGTCGACGACACGCTCGTCGACACCAAGGGCGGGTTCGCCAAGGCCCTGACCGCCGTGGCCGTCGAGTACCTGCCGCACGTGCCGGCGGACCGCTATCCCGAGCTGCTGGCGCACTGGCGCACCGACCCGGGCGGCTACTACAAGCGCTTCACGCGCGGCGAGACGGACGCCCTCACGCAGCGCCGGCTGCGTGCCGACCTGCTGCACCGCACCTTCGGGGGCGAGCCGGTCACGGAGGACACGTTCGCCGACTGGGACGCGCTCTTCTGGGGCACGTTCGAGCGGTCGTGGGCGGCCTTCGAGGACTCCGCGGCGGCCCTCGACGCGCTGCGGGGCTCCGGCGTCAGGATCGGCGTCGTGACGAACGCGTACACCGAGCTCCAGGAGCGCAAGCTGCGTGCCGCCGGCCTCGAGGGCGTCCCCGTGCTCGTGGGCGTGGACACGCTCGGCTACGGCAAGCCGCACCCCGACGTCTTCGTCGAGGGCGCCCGCCGCCTGGGCACCGACGTCGCGCGCACCGCGTACGTTGGCGACGAGCCCACCACCGACGCCCGCGCGGCCCGTGACGCCGGCCTCGTCGGCGTCTGGCTCGACCGTCCGGGCGCGCGCCGCGACGACGAGCACCACGTGGACGCCGACGCCCTGCGCGCCGACGGGATCGTCGTGCTGCCCGGCCTCGCCGGCCTGCCCGCCGCCCTCGGCCTCTGAGCTGACCGCTCGCTCAGGGGGCGAGCACCAGGACGGCGGCGAGCGCCAGCCCCGTGACGACGACGGTGCCCAGGGCGCCGAGCACGAGCGGACGCCGTGCGGTCCGTGCCAGGCGGGGGACGTCGACGCCGGTGCCGAGGGCGAACATCGCGGCGACGAACAGGATCGTCGTGAGCTGCTGGGCGGTGGCGGTGACGACGTCGGGCAGCAGGCCCGTGCTGCGCACCAGCACCGCGGCGAGGAAGCCCAGCACGAACCCGGGGACGAGGGGCGCGCGGCGCCCGCCCGTCCCGGGCGCGACGTCGTCCGGCGCGCCGTCCCGGGGCGCCGCGGTGGCCGCCGCGCGCCGTGAGAGCAGCGCGCCCGCACCGGCGACCAGGGGCGCGAGGAGCACCACCCGCGCGAGCTTGGTGACGGTCGCGGTGGCCAGCGCGGCGGCCGAGACGGTGCCGGCTGCGGCGACCACCTGGGCGACCTCCTGCACGCTCGCGCCGATCCAGAGACCCGCCTGGTGGTCGGTGAGCCCGAGGGCGCCCGCCAGCGGCGGCAGCACGAAGATCGCGACCGTCCCGTAGACCGTGACGAGCGCGAGCGCCGCGGCCACGTCGTCGCGCAGCCGGGCGGGCGCCGCCGCCCCCGTGCGCGGGTCGCGCTCCAGCACGCTCGTCATCGCGGAGACGGCCGCGGCGCCGCAGATCGAGAACCCGGTCGCGACCAGCAGGGAGGTGGTCCGCGGTACCCGCAGCAGCCGCCCGAGCCCGAGGATCGCGGCGAACGTGCCCGCCACGGTCACGACGACGACGGCGATGCCGCGCCAGCCCAGCGCGAGCACGTCGGGCACGGAGAGCTGCAGCCCGAGCAGCACCACCCCGGCCCGCAGCACGGTGCGCGCCGTCCAGTCGGTGCCGGGACCGACCCGCTCCGCGAACCGCGCGGCGCGGCCGCCCCGGGGGACGAACCGTCCCAGCGCGGAGCCGAGCACCGCGCCGGCCACGAGCGCCAGGACCAGGGGCGACAGGGCCCCGTTCGTCATCGGGGCCAGGAAGCGGCTGACGCCGAGCAGGGCCACGGTCGCCACGGCGGCCAGCGCGAGGCCGGGGCCGAGGCGGGACGCGCCGGGAGGAGTCCGGCGCGTCGGGTCCGCGGTCGGGCCTGCGGTCGGGCCGGTGGTCGGGCCGGTGGTCGGGCCGGTGGTCGGGCCGGTGGTCGGGGTGGGAGGCGGAGCGGTGGGCACGTGACCAGGCTCGCGAACCGCCCGGCGACCCGGAAGCGCCAGGTGCCGATCGATCCATAGACTGACGCTATGGCAGACCGTCCACCGCTGGCCGCCCTCGAGCTGCTGGTCGCCCTCGACGCCCACGGCTCGATCTCCGCCGCCGCGCGGGCCGCCGGGGTGTCCCAGCCCACGGCGTCCGCCGGGCTGCACCGGCTGGAGCGACGGCTGGGCCTCGAGCTGCTCTCCCGCGGGCCGCGCGGCACGGCCCTCACCGCCGTCGGGCGTCAGGTTGCGGAGGCGGCCCGCGACGTCGTGGACGCCACGGACCGCTTCGAGGCCGCGGCCGCCGCCCTGCGGTCCGCACCCGTGCCCGGGCTGCGGGTGGCGGCCAGCCTGACGATCGCCGAGTACCTGGCCCCGCGCTGGCTCGCCGCGTTCGGGCGCGGGGAGCGGGAGCGCTCGGGCACGGCCCCGGACGTCGAGCTCGTGGTGCGCAACTCGCGCGAGGTCATGGAGCTCGTGCTCGACGGTGCGGCCGAGCTCGGGTTCGTGGAGAGCCCGACCGTGCGCCGTGGCCTGCGCTCGCGCACCGTGGCCCACGACGAGCTCGTGGCCGTCGTCGCCCCCGCGCACCCCTGGGCACGACGGCGGTCCGTCAGCCCGGCGGGCCTCGCCGCAGGCGACCTCGTGCTGCGCGAGGCCGGCTCGGGCACCCGCGACGTGCTCGAGGACGCGCTCGGGCAGGCGGGGGTGCGCCTGCCGTCCCACGTCACCGCCCTGGGCTCCACGGCGGCCGTGAAGTCCGCCGTGCGGCACGGGGACGGCGTGACCGTCCTGTCCGCCCTCACCGTGGCCGACGACGTGGCCGCGGGCCACCTCGTGACCGTGCCGATCGCGCAGCTCGACCTCTCGCGTCGCCTGCGCGTGGTGTGGCGCGACGGCGCGTCCCTGTCCGCGCCGGCCCGACGGCTCGCCGCGGTGGCCGGCGCGCGCTGACCGGTGCTCAGCGCCGCCGGGCGCGGTAGGCGGACGTGACGTACGGAAGCTCGACCTCGGCCCGGCCGACGAGGTCGGGGTGCGTGGCCTCCAGCGCGTCGACCTCGGCCAGGCGCGCGGCGCGCTCGTCGTCGGGCAGGGTGAGGAGGAAGCTGCGCGTCCCGGCGAGCACGCGCAGCGCCCCGGCCGGGAGGCGGTCGACCCAGCGGAAGGTGGCGGCCTCGACCGCGGTGAACGGGTCGCCGACGCCGGTCAGAGGGACGTGGCCTGCCGCGGGCTCGAGGCGGTCGCCCCGGTGCAGGATCTCGCCGAACCGCGCGACCCAGTCGACGGCGGTGTCGCGGTCGTTCCAGACGACGCCGAGCGTGCCGCCCGGGCGCAGGACGCGGGCGATCTCGGTCGCGGCGGCGTCGACGTCGAACCAGTGCCACGCCTGGGCGACGAGCACGGCGTCGACGGACGCGTCCGGGAGCGGGAGGCGCTCGGCGGTGCCCTGGTGGGTGGTGACGCCCGGCAGCCGCGCGGACAGCTCGCCGAGCATGGGCGACGACGGGTCGACGGCGACGACGTCCGTGCCCGCCGCGACGAGGTCGACGACGACCTCGGTGAGCTTGCCCGTCCCGGCGGCCAGGTCGAGGACCCGCCGTACGCCCGCGGGCAGCAGCCACTCGACGGCGTCCCGCGGGTACGTGGGCCTGACCTGCGCGTACAGGTCGGCGTCCCGGTCGAACGAGGCCGCGCGGTCGGCGTGGTCGTGCGGGTCGCGCCCGGCCGGGGCGGACGCGGACGAGGGTGACGGGGGAGTCGAGGGGGCCATGCCGCGAGCCTGCCACGGGTGGGGTCGCGGCGTGACGCACGGCACCCTGCACGCGTTTTGGACGACGGCCACCTGTCCGGTAATGTTTTCCGACGTTGGGCCTGACGCCGGCGCTCCGATCACCATGTCGGATTTGCCCGGAAGGCTCGATCCATTGGGGTATGGTGTAATTGGCAGCACGAGAGATTCTGATTCTCTTAGTCTAGGTTCGAGTCCTGGTACCCCAGCGCAGCGCTCTTCACCCGCCTGGTGCGGTGTGTAGAGTTCTCACCGGCACGGAGGTCCTCGAGACCACCGGGTCATAGGCCCCCATCGTCTAGCGGCCTAGGACGCCGCCCTCTCACGGCGGTAACGCGGGTTCAAATCCCGCTGGGGGTACGCAGACCGTCCGTCTCGACGGACGGTCGCACGGTTCGGGTCGCAAGACCGGAGCCAGTTCCAGGCCCCCATCGTCTAGCGGCCTAGGACGCCGCCCTCTCACGGCGGTAACGCGGGTTCAAATCCCGCTGGGGGTACACAGCAGGCATCTCACACGCAAGGCCCGGTCCACGCGGACCGGGCCTTCGTCGTTCCACGGCTCCCGACGGAACCGGCTCAGTGCGGAACCGGCTCAGAGGAACGGGTCGGGCACGATCGCACCGTCGCTGCGCGGGTGGTCGTAGCTCGCGCCGGTGGGCTTCCAGGTCACCGGGTGCGCCCCGGCGCTGGGCTGGGCCTCGGGCGGGCGGGGCGCCGGGTGGGGCGGCTGCACGGCGATCGGCTGCGTGATGGGACGGGGGCCCTCGGACGTCTCGCGGCCGGGCACGACGGTCGGCGCGCCGGGCGCGCCGTCGGCCGGCCGGGCGGGGCCGCCGCCCAGGTCGTCGTCATCGTCCAGGCGCGAGCCGCCCGGCGTGAAGAGGGTGTCGCACAGGGTGCGGTAGGTGGAGTCCGGGCGCGGGACGTACCTGATGGTGCGCAGGGCTTGGTCCTGGCCGGCGGACTCCATGTCGAAGCGGCCGTAGCCGAGGACCTGGCCCGTGGGGCTGCGCGAGTACCCCATGTCCGTGACCTTCTTCATCGGCATCATCGCGACCTTGTGCACGACGAGCCCGTACAGGAGCAGCAGCCGCTTGTCGGTCGCGACGAACCACTCGTAGCGCCACTCGAGCCACTTCCAGGCGAGGCGACCGGCCACGACGAACCACACCACCCACAGCCACCCCACGGTGGGGCGCACGTCGACCGGGGTCGACATGACGATGGTGCCGATCAGCAGGAACGCGGCGGCCGTCGTCGCGATCGGCTCGAGGAGCAGCGCCCAGTGGTGCCGGGTCGCGACGATGACCCGCTCGTTCGGCAGCACGTACCGACGCAGGTGCGCGTGCGCGCGCACCGCGTCGCGCTGGCGCCTCTCGTCGGTGGTCACGGGTTCTCCGGCCGTCGTCAGTCGGTCAGGTTCGCGAAGAACTGCCCGAAGCTGGAGAACGCGTTGGTGATGAAGTCCCAGATCGCCGTGACGATGTTCGCCGCACGGTCAGGGCTGCTCACGATCGCGTAGATCAGGAAGATCACGACGATCCAGATCAGCAGGGTCTTGGCCTTCGCGGGCATCAGGTCCTCACGCCTCTCGGGTCTCAGGGCAGGGCTGCCCCGTCAGCCAGGAGCGTACTGACCTGGGCGGGGGCCCGACAGCACCGGGCCCGGCGCGCCGCGTGCAGTGGCGGCGGGCCGGGCCCTGGATCGGTGCTGGTGGGGGAGACGGGTCACTCGCCGGCGCGGCGCAGCACCTCGGTCAGGCGGTTGGCGGCGGAGACGACGGCGGCGGAGTGCAGGCGGCCCGGCTGGCGGGTGAGGCGCTCGACCGGCCCGGAGACGGACACGGACGCCACGACCCGGCCGGACGGCCCGCGCACCGGGGCCGAGACGGACGCGACGCCGAGCTCGCGCTCGGAGACCGACTGCGCCCACCCGCGGCGTCGGACGCCGGAGAGGATCGTCGCGGTGAACACGGCCTCGCGCAGGCCGCGGTGCAGGCGGTCCGGCTCCTCCCAGGCGAGGAGGATCTGCGCCGCGGAACCCGCGTGCATCGTGAGGGTGGCGCCCACGGGGATCGAGTCGCGCAGGCCGACCGGTCGCTCGGCGGCGGCCACGCAGACGCGATGGTCGCCCTGGCGCCGGTAGAGCTGGGCGCTCTCGCCCGTGTGGTCGCGCAGTGCCGTGAGCACGGGGTTGGCCGCGGCGAGCAGCCGGTCCTCGCCGGCCGCCGTCGCGAGCTCGTTGAGGCGCGGTCCGAGAACGAACCGGCCCTGCATGTCGCGGCCCACGAGACGGTGGTGCTCGAGGGCGACGGCGAGGCGATGCGCCGTGGGGCGGGCGAGCCCGGTCGAGGAGACCAGCTGCGCCAGAGTGGCGGGACCAGCCTCCAGAGCGCCCAGCACGGACGCGGCCTTGTCGAGTACGCCGACTCCGCTAGTATCGTCCATAGGACGATATTGACGTCTCAGTCACTGAGATTGCAAGTCGGGGACCGCATCTCACGGGACGGAACCGTCTCGCGGACCGGGCCCTCCGGGGTCCGACCGACGATATCGACCGGTGAGAACGCCGACGAGATCGACCGAGACACAGCACACGCACGAAGGCCGCGGGGACGCGGCGGACGAGGAGCACATGATGGCCGGCACGCTGGCAGAGAAGGTCTGGGAGGCGCACCTGGTGCGTCGTGGCAGCGACGGGGCACCCGACCTCCTCTACATCGACCTGCACCTCGTGCACGAGGTGACGAGCCCGCAGGCGTTCGAGGGTCTGCGCCTCGCCGGGCGCCCCGTCCGCCGTCCCGATCTCACGATCGCGACCGAGGACCACAACACCCCGACGCTCGACATCGACCTGCCGATCGCGGACCTCACGAGCCGCACGCAGATCGACACGCTGCGCAACAACGCCAAGGAGTTCGGCGTCCGCATCCACTCGCTGGGCGACGCCGACCAGGGCATCGTCCACCAGGTGGGCCCGCAGCTCGGCCTCACCATGCCGGGCCTGACCGTCGTCTGCGGTGACTCGCACACCTCGACGCACGGCGCGTTCGGCGCGCTGGCCTTCGGGATCGGCACCTCCGAGGTCGAGCACGTGCTCGCCACGCAGACCCTGCCGCTCGCCCCGTTCAAGACGATGGCGATCACGGTGAACGGCGAGCTGCCCCCGGGCGCCACCAGCAAGGACATCATCCTGGCGATCATCGCCAAGATCGGCACCGGCGGCGGTCAGGGCTACGTGCTCGAGTACCGCGGCGAGGCCATCCGCAAGCTCTCGATGGAGGCCCGGATGACCATCTGCAACATGTCCATCGAGGCCGGCGCCCGCGCGGGCATGATCGCGCCCGACCAGACGACGTTCGACTACCTCCAGGGGCGCCCGCACGCGCCCGAGGGCGAGGACTGGGACGCCGCCGTCGAGTACTGGACGACGCTGCGCAGCGACGACGACGCCGAGTTCGACGCCGAGGTCGTGCTGGAGGCGGCCGACCTCGAGCCGTTCGTCACCTGGGGCACCAACCCGGGCCAGGGCCTGCCGCTGTCGGCCTCCGTGCCGGTGCCGGCCGAGATCGCCGACGCCAACGAGCGCGTCACCGCGGAGCGCGCGCTGGAGTACATGGGCCTGGAGGGCGGCACGCCGTTGCGCGACGTCAAGGTCGACACGGTCTTCATCGGCTCCTGCACCAACGGCCGCATCGAGGACCTGCGGTCGGTGGCCAAGGTGCTCCAGGGCCGGCACAAGGCCGACGACGTGCGCGTGCTCGTGGTGCCCGCGTCGGCGCGCGTGCGCCTGCAGGCCGAGGCCGAGGGCCTGGACGTCATCTTCAAGGAGTTCGGCGCGGAGTGGCGCAACGCCGGCTGCTCGATGTGCCTCGGCATGAACCCGGACCAGCTCCAGCCGGGGGAGCGCGCCGCGTCGACGTCGAACCGCAACTTCGAGGGTCGCCAGGGCAAGGGCGGGCGCACGCACCTCGTGTCGCCGCTCGTCGCCGCCGCCACGGCCATCCGCGGCACGCTGTCGTCGGTCTCGGACCTCGAGTTCGAGGGCGACGTCGACCTCACGACGTTCGACGGCACCCCGCTGGCGCCGCTGTCCGCCCCGTCCTTCGTTTGACCCCCACCCCGTCGCAGAAGATCGTCCAGGAGTTCGTCATGGAGAAGTTCACCACCCACACGGGCGTCGGGGTGCCGCTGCGCCGCACCAACGTCGACACCGACCAGATCATCCCCGCCGTGTACCTCAAGCGCGTGACCCGCACGGGCTTCGAGGACGCGCTGTTCGCCGCCTGGCGCGGCGACCCCACGTTCGTGCTCAACCAGGACGCGTACAAGGCCGGCTCCGTGCTGGTCGCCGGCGCCGACTTCGGCACCGGCTCGTCCCGCGAGCACGCCGTCTGGGCGCTCAAGGACTACGGCTTCCGGGTCGTGCTCGCGCCCCGGTTCGCGGACATCTTCCGCGGCAACTCGGGCAAGCAGGGCCTCGTGGCGGGCATCGTCGCGCAGGAGGACATCGAGATCCTCTGGAAGATCCTCGAGACCAAGCCCGGCACCGAGGTGACCGTGGACCTCGAGGCGCGCACCGCGCACGCCGATGACGTCACCGTGCCGTTCCAGATCGACGACTACACGCGCTGGCGCCTCATGGAGGGCCTCGACGACATCGGCCTCACGCTGCAGCACGAGGACGACATCGCGGCCTTCGAGGCCGAGCGTGCGGCCTGGCGTCCGAAGACGCTGCCGGCCAAGCACCTGCCGAGCGTCCCGATCGAGCCGGCGCGCCCGGTCGGCTGACCCCACCCGCGCCATCGAGCGTGCTGACTCGTTCCTCAAACGGCCTGCTTGAGGCACGAGTCGGCACGCTCGATGCGTTTCCGGTCGCTCGTGCCCCGTGACGGTCCTACGGCGCTCGGTGCGCGGCCAGGGCGCCGCGGACGACGTCGAGCAGGGCGTCGTCGTCGAGTCCCGCGTCGCGCGCCGCGGCGACCAGGGCGTGCGCTCCCGTGACGATCTCGGCGGGCGGGGTGCTGGTCGCGCTCGAGCCCGCCGCGGCGCCCGCGGGGGATGCAGGCGCGACGACGGTGCCCGTGCGGCGCCGGGACACGACGATCCCGGCGGCCTCGAGCTCGCGGTACGCGCGCTGCACGGTGCCGACGGCGATGCCGAGGTCGCGGGCGAGGTCGCGCGACGCGGGCAGTCGGTCGCCGGGCCCGAGCGTGCCGACGGCGACCGCGGCGGCGACCTGTGACCGGATCTGCTCGTAGACCGGGACCGGCGACGCGAGCGAGACGACGAGGTCGCTCATGCGGTGGCCGGGGCGGTCGGTGCGGCCTCCGACGGCGGGGGTGTCGAGGGCGCCGTCGGGCTCGCCGGCCGGGCCGAGGCGGCGAACAGTCCGGCGACGAGGGAGGCGAGGGCGATCGCGACGCCGGAGAACCCCACCACGGCGCCGATCGACACCAGGCCCTGCGTCGGGACGTCGTCGAGCAGCAGGTGGTGGCCCTGGGACTGGACGGCGCTGCCGGCGAGCATGAGGGTGCCGCCCAGGGCGAGGCCGAGGCACACCTGGACCGCGCCCAGCAGCCGGGCGGCGCTCGTGGCGCGTACGGCGTCGTCGTGCCGGGCGGGGACACCGTGCAGCGGTGGGCGGCGGACGATCGCCGTCAGTGCGACGAGCGTCGCCCCGAGGGCGACGGCGAGGCCGAGCAGCATCGGGACGCCGTACGCCCAGCCCGGGTAGGGCCCGGACGAGCCGGCGATCGTGCCTCCGTCCGGCAGCGCGACCGGCCCGGTCGAGAACGCGCGGCCGGTCGGGTCCGCGGTCAGTCCCGTCGCGACCAGCGCGGCCACGACGGCGCCCGCGGTGGCAAGGACGGCGACGAGGCGGGCCCCGCCGAGCGACCTCACGCTGCGGCGGCCCAGCGGCGCGGTGCGCACCTCGCCGGCCGGGCGCGGCCACGTGCGTTCGCCGACCGCGCGGACGGCGCAGAAGACCAGCGCGACCGCGAACGGGGCCAGGGTCTGCGCGAGGCCGGGCGCCGACGCCCGGTCCGGCCAGGTGACCGGCAGCGTGACGAGCGTGAGCGCGGTGACGGCCGCGGCCCCGAGGGCGATCGCCGACATGGTCGCCTCGTGCCGACGGGCCGCGCGGGCGGCCTCCCCGCCGTCGTCGGCAGGATGCTGGGCTGCGAACCGCCGCACGAGCCCGACGAGTGCCACGATGAGCGCGGTCAGCAGCATGACGGTGAGCACCACTGCCGCGACGGTTGCGATCACGAGAACCTCCCAGGGAACGGCGTCGCCGGCCCCACGACCAATGAGTCAATGAGTTGAACCATTGAATTCAACCATCGATGACGGACGCCGTCCAGGGTCGGTTCCCAGGGACGCGTCAGAGCGGCGGCGGCCCCTGGCGCACCCGTTCGAGCAGACGCTCCGGCGTCGCCGCCTCCGGGTCCCACCACGAGTCGACGAACCAGGTCGCGCCGGCGTCCGCGAAGGCGCGGGCCTGGTCGCGGGCCTCGCTCGCGTCGGACGAGAGCAGGCCCGACGCGACGACGTCGAACGGGCCGGCGTCGGGACCGCGCTGCTCGGCGATCCACGCGGTGAGCTCGCGGACGGCGTCAGGGCCGGCCTCCGCCTCCTCCGGCGTCGCGCCGCGGGCCTGCACGACGATCCCGTCCCAGCGCAGGGTGCGGTGCAGGTTCTTCAGCGGCGGGTTCGTGGCGTCCCAGACGCCGACGGGCCAGACGGGGATGTGGCCGTGCACCGGGGGAGCGGCGAACCGGAACGGGCCCGTGCGCACCTGCGCGCCGTCGGCCTCGAACGTCTCGCCCGACCACGACGTGCGCAGCCACTCGAGCGTCTCGTCGAGCGCCTGCGCGCGGTCCTTCAGGGCGGTCACCTGCCCCGGGACGGACGTGAAGCCGCGGTCGTCCAGCACCCCGACACCGGCCGGCAGCACGAGGCGCCCACCGGACAGCTGGTCGACCGTCAGGGCGCGCTGGGCCAGCTCCCACGCCCGGTGCCGCGGCACCGCAAAGACCATCGCGCCGAGCGTGATGCGCTCCGTCACGGCCGCGGCCCCCGCGAGGACGGCGAACGGGTCCCAGGCCGTCAGGGCGTCGCCACCCCAGTCGCCCATGCTCATGCCGTCCCAGCTGAAGAAGCCGTCCCAGCCGTGCTCCTCGCACTCGCGGGCGAGGTCGACGTTCTGCCGCGGGGTGCCGAAGCTGCCGACGAAACCGAACCTCATGTGCGTCTCCTTCGTCGTCCTGGGGTGTGAGCCGACGCTACGTGCGGCGTCCGACACGGCCGTGGAACACGGGGAACGTAGGGTGTGCGGGTGCCTGACGAGATCGAGAAGCCCCTGGTCGAGATGTGGACCGACGGTGCGTGCAAGGGCAACCCCGGCATCGGCGGCTGGGGCGCGCTGCTGAAGTCGGGAGAGCACACCAAGGAGCTCTACGGCGGCGAGACCGTCACCACCAACAACCGCATGGAGCTCACCGCCGTCGTGGAGGCGCTGCGCGCACTCAAGCGGCCCAGCACCGTGGTGATCCACGTCGACTCCTCGTATGTGATGAACGGCATGAGGACCTGGATCGCCGGCTGGAAGCGCAACGGCTGGACCACCGCGGCCAAGAAGCCCGTGAAGAACGTGGACCTCTGGCAGGCCCTCGACGCCGAGGTCACGAAGCACGACGTGCGCTGGGTGTGGGTCAAGGGGCACGCCGGCGACCCGGGGAACGAGCGCGCCGACGAGCTCGCGAACCTGGGCGTGGACTCCGTCCGCTAGGTGCGACGGACGTCACGCCGCAGGGGGTGGCGCGCGCTAATAGGCTGGGCCCATGGCTTCCCACTACGACGTCGTCCTCCTCGGGGCTGGCCCCGGCGGCTATGTCGCCGCGATCCGCGCGGCCCAGCTCGGCAAGTCCGTCGCCATCATCGAGGAGAAGTACTGGGGTGGTGTCTGCCTCAACGTGGGCTGCATCCCCTCCAAGGCGCTGCTGCGCAACGCGGAGCTCGCCCACATCTTCAACCACCAGGCCGACTTCTTCGGCATGTCGGGTGACGTGACGTTCGACTTCGGCAAGGCGTTCGACCGGTCCCGCGTCGTCGCGGACGGCCGGGTCAAGGGCGTCCACTTCCTCATGAAGAAGAACAAGATCGCCGAGTACGACGGCCGCGGCACGTTCCGCGACGCGAACACGATCGAGGTGGCGCTCAACAAGGGCGGCACCGAGACGGTGACGTTCGACAACGCGATCATCGCCACCGGCTCGCAGGTCAAGCTGCTCCCGGGCGTCGAGCTGTCCGAGAACGTCGTGACCTACGAGAAGCAGATCATGACGCGCGAGCTGCCCGAGTCGATCGCCATCGTCGGCGCCGGCGCCATCGGCATGGAGTTCGCCTACGTCCTGAAGAACTACGGCGTGGACGTCACGATCATCGAGTTCCTCGACCGTGCGCTGCCGAACGAGGACGCGGACGTCTCCAAGGAGATCGCCAAGCAGTACAAGAAGCTCGGCATCAAGCTCCTCACCTCCACCGCCGTCCAGACCATCAAGGACAACGGCTCGTCGGTCACCGTCTCCTACAAGGGCGTCAAGGACGACAAGCCCGGCGAGATCGTCGTCGACAAGGTCCTCTCCGCCGTCGGCTTCGCGCCGAACGTCGAGGGCTTCGGCCTCGAGAGCACCGGCGTCCAGCTCACCGAGCGCGGCGCCATCGCCATCGACGACCACATGCGCACCAACGTGCCGCACATCTACGCCATCGGTGACGTCACCGCCAAGCTCATGCTGGCGCACGTCGCGGAGGCGCAGGGCGTCGTCGCCGCCGAGACCATCGGCGGGGCCGAGACCCAGACCCTCGGCGACTACCGCATGATGCCGCGTGCCACGTTCTGCTCCCCGCAGGTCGCGTCGTTCGGCCTCACCGAGCAGCAGGCCAAGGACGAGGGCTACGACGTCAAGGTCGCCTCCTTCCCGTTCATGGCCAACGGCAAGGCCCACGGCCTCGGCGACCCCACCGGCTTCGTCAAGATCGTCGCCGACGCCAAGTACAACGAACTCCTCGGCGCCCACATGATCGGCCCCGACGTCTCCGAGCTGCTGCCCGAGCTCACCCTCGCGCAGAAGTGGGACCTCACCGCCGACGAGGTGGCGCGGAACGTGCACACCCACCCGACGCTGTCCGAGGCGATCCAGGAGTCCATCCACGGCATCGTGGGGCACATGATCAACTTCTGACCGACAGGTCAGACCGGATCTCACGTCAGAGGCCCGGGGGCGCGGGGCGCCGCGGGCCCCGGGCGCGGGGGGTGCGGGGGGGGGGGGGCCCGCGCCCCGCCCCACGCGGGGGGGGTTAAACAAAAGAAGCGGGCCGCGGCCG
>NZ_JBHTUY010000004.1:343033-410775 GCF_042793335.1 Isoptericola sp. NPDC056573 | reverse complement strand
GTCCCCAACCCCCGGAATCGGGGGCCAATTAAAAAATTACGCCCCCACTCGAATCCCGGAAACACACGAATCCGGCCGGGGCCCGGGGCGCCCCGCGCCCCCGGGCCTCGTGCTGTCCGGGGTCGTGCTGCCCGTCGCCCGTCCTCAGGAGGTGACGCGGACCTGCAGCTCCCGCTGACCGTTCACGACGCGGGTCATGACGTCGGAGGTCCGGGTCCGCTCGTACGCGGTCCTGCCGCTGCCGATGACGAGGCTCAGCTCCAGCTCGTCGTTGCGCAGGTTGCCCTGCAGCAGCTTCTGGACCGAGTCGAACGACGTCGGGCCGAAGAACTCGTCCTGGAACGAGTTGCCGCCGACGACGGTGACCACACCGCTCTTGCCCTTGAGGCTCTTCGGGATCGTGAAGTCCTGGCGGAAGACCGATCGCGTGGCGCCGTCGGTGCCCAGCAGCTGGGTCCGCAGCGCGAGGGTGTGGCCGGCGCGGACCTTCGCGGTCTTGCCGGTCACGTCGATCCAGCGGCCGCCCGTGCGCTGCTGGATCTTCACCACGCGGAACCGCTCCCGGAAGTTGCTGACCCTGACCTCGTTGGTCACCCCGGTGAGCTTGACGTTCGAGACGGACGAGAGCGTGCCCACCACGGTCGGGAGGTCGAGGGCGCCTGCGGTGCCGACGTCCTCGGCCGACTGGTACCGGTCGGCGTACCGCAGCCGGAAGGGGGTCCCGCTGCGGGTGCCGGTGATCGTCCAGGCCTGCGTCTCGGACCCGCCGGCGATCCCGTCCACCACGCGGTCGTGGTTGGCCATTCCGGCGAGGAGGGTGACGTCCGCGAGGGCGGCCGGGTCCAGCACCTGGGTGGTGCCGGTGCGCGTCTTGCTCCCGTGGGCCACCGTCGACCGGACCGGCGTGGCGGTGGGCGAGGCGCCGAAGGTGCCGGCGATCCCGGCGAGACGGTCGTCGGTGACGGTGCCGCCGAGGTCGCCCAGGTTCGCCACCTTGAACGGCACGCCGAGCGGGTCCTCCTGGACGTAGACCGCGTCGGCGGCCGCCAGCCCGAGGCGGGTCTTGCCCGTGAAGTTCAGCGGGTGCCCGAACGCGACCACCCGGTTGCCGCACACCGAGGTCGCGGTGCCGATGCCGGCGAAGGTGATGTCGCCGTGCGACAGCACCGCGGCCACGTTGCCGCCCGCGACCACGGTGTCGATGCCGGCGGCGGCGGTGCCGCTGGACCGGCCGATGCGGTAGGAGTCCGCCGTCACCAGCTCGCTGCCGCCCGCGGCCTTGACCGCTGTGCGGGCGCGCGCGAGGTCGATCCCGCCGACGCCCATCGGCATCGGCAGCTGGCGTAGACCCTGGGCGGCCTCGGACCGCGTCACGTCGGTCTCGGCGGCGATCCGCGTCGCCAGGCGGGAGGTCACCGCCACCTCGGGCGCGGCCTTCGCGGCGCCGAGGTAGCCCTGCATGTCCTCGAACGGCGTGATGCCCGCGACGGGAGAGCTCCCGAAGGCGAGGCCGTACGCGACCGCGCCGATCAGGCGCCCGTCCTCCGCGTACACCGGGGACCCCGACATCCCCTGCCAGATGCCGCCCGCCGCGTCGATCGCCGGGGAGTGGAGCTCGGCGACGATCATGTCCAGGTCGGGGGCGATGCCGTCCGACAGCACGCCGAGCACCTCGCCCGTGAACGCCTGCGGCGTGGTCCCCTTGCTCACGGACAGCCCGTTGACCGGCGCCCCGCTCACCACCTCGGCGACCGGGAAGGGCACGGCGCAGTCGGGGGTGGGCGCCGCCGTCGCCGTCGGGCCGACCGCCACCAGGCCGGCCAGCACCAGCGCGCCGGCGGCGCCGGACGCCGTCAGCC
Source organism: Isoptericola sp. NPDC056573 (assembly GCF_042793335.1). Classification (NCBI taxonomy): domain Bacteria; kingdom Bacillati; phylum Actinomycetota; class Actinomycetes; order Micrococcales; family Promicromonosporaceae; genus Isoptericola; species Isoptericola sp. NPDC056573. Next base: position 408,916 of record NZ_JBHTUY010000004.1, on the reverse strand, counting down.
CGGCCGCACGACGACCGCCCCCGGATCCGGGGAGCCGTCGCCGGCCGCGAGCCGCAGGGCGTTCTTCGATGGGGGGAGTGGGCGGCGTCGCCCGGCCGTCCCCTGCGGCAATCTTCGACATTCCGACAGCATCGTCCACCGCAGGTCCCGACGTTCCGATGAGCACGGGTGAAATCGCGACGCACGCGCCCTCCGCGGTGCATGCAAGAGCGCCTGGCGTCGCGACATGATGTCGACGAGGGACCGCATCAGGAGGGCCAGCAGTGCCGACGACCAGTGACACGACGCAGCCGCCGGAGCGCGCGCCTCGTCTCCGCCTGCCGCTCTGGGCCGCAGCCGCAGCGCTCGGCATCGTCGCGCTCACCGTCGTCGCCGCCGTCGTGCGGCCTGGCATGACCGACCCGCCGCCACAGGTGTGCCCGGCGATCGGCTACTCCAGCGTGCTCGAGGTGACCCTCGAGGGAGACACGTCCGAGGTGGCGGTGCTCCAGGTGCGCGACGGCGACCAGTGGCAGCCGCCCTATCCGCCGGACGCCGAGGTGCCCGCGATCCCGACGTCGCACGACGGGGACACGTGGACGTTCACCCTCTTCTCCTCGCCGCGCTCGGTCATGCTCCGTGCGCTGGACGACGACGGGGACGTGCTCGCGCGGACGGAGGTCGACGTCGGCTGGGAGCGCGTGGGCGGGACCGCCGAGTGCGGGGGCCCGGCGGAGGCCGAGACCGCCTGGGTGCTCTGACCGCCAGGCCTCCCACGGCGGCGCCCGCCCCGAGCTCGCGCTCGGGGCGGGCGCCCACAGCAGGTGCGGTCAGGCCCGGCCGGTGACCCGCTGGGTCGTCGGCTCGCCGGTGACCAGCGGCGCGATCGTGATCGCGTCGATGTTCGGCGCGAAGGCGTCCGGGTTGCCGAAGCGCAGCGGCTGGTCCGCGGTCGCGAGGGTCACGGGGACGGTGCGCTCCCAGAAGCTGTCCCACGAGAACGTGTAGCGGAAGTGGGTGGCCCCGGCGACGGCGTCGCCCTCGCGGACCTGCAGCTCCCGGTCGACGACCTGCGGGTTGTAGTCGTGCTTCCCGGACAGCTCGGCGTTGGCGTACCGCACGGTGACGTCGTAGTCGCCGGCCGCGTCGAATCCGGCGGCGCGGGCGATCTCGAGGTAGTTCTCCTCGCCGTCGCCGAGCCACTCGACCACCTTGCCGCCCGAGGCGTTGGAGCCCGACGCGGCGGACTTCGTGGCGACCACGGCGGTGCCGTGGAGCGCGGCGTCCTCGGCCTGGACGGTGACGGCCGCGTCGTCGGGCGCGCGCGTCGTCGTCACGGAGCCGACGAGCGCCCCGGCGTCGGAGGCGAGCTCGAGCTCGTTGATGCCCTCGGCGAGGTGGACGCGCGCCGTGGAGGTCCAGGCGCCGGACCCGCGGACGCCGAACGACGTGGCCGCGCGCCCGTTGACCGTCAGGGTGAGGTCGGACGCCCGGGTGGTGGTGTGCCGCACGGTGACGTCGTAGTAGCCCGACTCCATCGCGGTGGCGTACACCTCCGCGCGCTGCCCCTCGCCCTGGACGCGGGCGAAGCCGCGGGCGTTGCCGCGGTCCCAGTCCAGGCGGGCGCCGCCGGCCAGGCGCATGGTGCTCGCCGGGTAGGCGGTGGGCTCGCCGTCGCTGACGTCGGTCAGGACGAGCTTGTCGAGCGTGATGTCGGCGTTCGGCAGCAGGGTGCTGCCGTCCTCGCTCGCCCGCAGCGAGAGGACGTGCTCGCCGGCGGCGAGCTCGACCTGCACCTCGGAGCTGCCCCGGTACTGCCACTTCTGGGCGTCGGTGAGCGCGAGGTCGGCGGTGTACTGGACCGGCTGGTCGAGCGCGCCGTCGACGAAGAGGGCGTGCCGCCCGGGTACGCCCGGCGTGGCGCCGATGACCTGGAGGCGGTAGGTGCCGTCGCGGGGCACGGTCACCGTCCAGTCGGCGCGCGACGTCGCCTTGTTGAACGAGCCGACGTCGCGGCCGCCGGAGGCCAGGAACTTCCAGCCACCGCCGCCCTGCGGGTCCTGCTCGTAGACCTGGGCGTCGGTGAGCGCGGTGTCCTCCGCCTCGACGCTCGTCGTCCAGGTCTCGGGCGCCGCGTCGGCGCCCCGCGCCGGCGTCACGACGACCTGGTACGCGGCGTACCGGTCGTAGGGGTCGACGTCGAGCTGCAGACCGCCGTCGCGCACCTTGGCACCGTCGATCCTCTGAACCACGCGCGGGGTGTTCGCCAGCCCCTGGGCCCCGGAGAGCGTGACCTCCCGGACCTCGACGTCGACCTTCTGGCCGAAGGTGCGGCGGTCGAGGCCGGACAGGTCGAGGCGGACGTCGTCGTCGGTGCCGCCCAGCAGGACGGTCGCACGGCGGTCGTCCTCGTCGATCGCGCCGATGCCCTGCAGGGTGTCGACGGTGTCGGGGTGCGGCGGGTCGACCTGGACGGTCTGGCTGCCCTCGAGGTCGCCGTACCACTTGAACATCCACCAGCCGGCGTTGGCGCCGCCGGCGCGGGCGGTGTTGTCGGACAGGTTCCCCGCGTAGTTCCAGTAGGCGGTCTGGGCGTCGACCTTCTCGTCCTCGAACATCGACAGCCACTGCACGAGCTGGCCGGGCACGCCCATGTCGCGCAGCATCCCGTACTCGGTGATGTTCACGTGGATCGGGTCGATGCCGAGGTCCTGCTCCAGCTGCCGGTAGTCGCGCATGTGGGAGCGGAAGGTGGCGAGGTTGTCGATGCCGAGCTCGTGCCAGATGAACACGTCCGGCAGGACGTCGTGCGCCTTGGCGTAGGTCAGGTAGTCGGCCGACCGCTCGGGCTGCCAGCGGGTGTCGCCGGGGCCGCCGATCCGGGCGCGGCCCAGCCCGTGCCGGTCGTAGACCTCCTGGATCTTTTCGTACGTGGCCTGCCAGTCCGCGAGGAACTGGTCCTTCTGCCCCGGCCAGTCCGGGTACCAGTTGCCGCCGTCGGGCTCGTTGAACGGGATGAACAGGTACTTCTCGGGGTGGTCGGACTGGGTGGCGACCGCCTCGGTGACGAACTCGACGATCTCGAGGTAGTCCCACACACCGTTCGGCTCGTCGACGTAGGTGCCCGTGGCCTGGTCGTAGGTGCGGGCGTCGCCCGGGCGCTTGCCGCCGTTGTAGGACCAGTCGGGGTAGTAGTCCTGGATGTAGATCGCCAGCTCCTGGCCGTGCTTGGCGAAGAACCCGTCCTCGATCGTCAGCGCGTCGCCGCTGGGGTGCTGGGTGCCGTACGGCGCCTTCTGGGACGAGTTGGTGATGTGGGCGCCGTCGATGAGCGCCTGCGTGGGCACGCCGTCGTCGCCGAAGCCGTACAGGGTGCCGGTGGCGCCTCCGCGGAAGTCGCCGGTCGTGCGGGCGAAGTCGACGGCGAGGACGTCGGTCACGGGTTCTCCTTCGTCGGTGGCGGGCGCCGCCCATCCTGCCTGGGCGGAGAGGCTGAGCGCAGCGAACGCCGCGACGGCGAGGGCGCCTCGCCGGGCGCCGATCTGATGCACGCTTTCACGTGACTGGGGCACGATCCACTCCTTCGTAGGTCTGATGGCGCCTGGACAGTCGACGTCGGGCGCCGTGTGCCATGAAAGCGTGAATCATGCTCGACCACAAGAGCGGGCCGTGGTCGCGTAACCTTGCGGCGTGAGCCAGGTCCCGAGGGTGAAGCCGCCCGTCATCGCCGACGTCGCCCGGGTCGCCGGCGTGTCGGTGCCCACCGTCTCGCGCGTGCTCAACGGGACGGTGCCGGTCAGCGCGGAGCGTCGGGAGCGGGTCATGGCGGCCGTCAAGAAGCTGGGCTTCCGGCCCAACGGCGCCGCCCGGTCGCTGGCGAGCCAGGCCGGTTCGATGATCGCCGTGTTCGCGGGCAACACGACGCGCTACGGGTACGCGGCCACGATCCAGGGCATCGAGGAGGCCGCGCGACAGGCCGGCTACATGGTCGTCATCTCCGTGGTGGAGACGGCCGACGGCCCCACCGTCGAGCGGGCCATCGACCATGCCCTCGGCCAGCCGCTCGCGGGCGCGATCGTCCTGGAGTTCGACCCGCCCGGCGTGGCGGCGCTCGCGCAGATGCCCTCGTGGCTGCCCGCCGTGGCGGCCGCCTCCGGCGGGTCGTCGGACGAGGCCATCTCGCACGCGTACATGGACGACCGGCACGCGGCCACCCAGGCAACGCGCTACCTCCTCGACCTGGGGCACCGCACCGTCCATCACGTGGCGATCCCGTCCATGGGGGTCGAGAGCGCGCGCATGGTCGGGTGGCGCGAGGCGCTGCGCGACGCCGGGATCGAGCCGCCGCCGGTGATCCACGCGGGCTGGGACCCCCTCGCCGGCTACGACGCGGGGGTCCGCCTGGCGCGCGACGCGTCGGCGACCGCCGTGCTCGCCGGGAACGACGAGCTCGCCATCGGCGTCATGAAGGGCCTGGTCGACTCCGGGCGCTCGATCCCCGGCGACGTGAGCGTGATCGGTTTCGACGACCACCCGCTGAGCCAGCTGTGGGTGCCGCCCCTCACCACGGTCCGGCAGGACTTCGTGGGTCTGGGCCACCAGGTGTTCGGGCTGCTTGTCGGGCGGATGGACGCGGGGGAGCCGCGGCCCTCGGTGCGCATGATCCCCGACCTCGTGGTGCGCCAGTCGACCGGGCGTCCTGCCGCCTCGAGCTGACCCGGATCCTCCGTTCGCGCCGGTTCGCCGACGCCGTCGCCTGAAACCGAAGATCAGAGATCCCTGGTTCACCCGGTATCCATGCTTGCATTTTCAGATGATCGACGCTTTCATAGCGTCATCGACGACGCGCCATGGTGGCGAAGGAAGCGAGGCAGAGATGCCGGATCGGGCCGACGTGGGCCGCGAGCTGATGACGTGGGGTGACGGGGCCCTGCGGCTGGTCGTGCGCCGCCCCCTGGACGGCCCGGTCGCCGTGTCCCTGGTGCCGGCCGGCGAGCGGCCCGGCCCGGCGGTGCAGCCGCTGGTCGAGATCCTCGCCGTCGGGCACGGGCACCGCTCCGCCAACCTGCGGAACACGGCCACCGAGATCGGCGCGCGGCTGCGGTACGTGAGCCACGAGGTGACCGAGGACCGCGGCTGGCAGCGCCTCGAGGTCGTGCAGCGCGACGAGGTCAGCGGGCTGGACGTGCGGTCCACCCTCCGCGCCCGGACCGGGGGGACCTCGGTGCAGGCCCGGACGACGGTCCGCAACGCCGGCGCGGCCACGGTCCGGCTGCAGGCGGTGTCGTCGCTCATGCTCGCGGACCCGTGCGGCCCCGACGGGCTCGACGACGCCGTGTCGATCGAGGGCGACGGCGAGTGGCTCGGCGAGTGGCGGTGGTCGTCGACGCCGGTGCGCGGCCAGACCGGGCTGCCCGCCCTCGGGCTCGCGTCGCACCAGCGGCAGGACTCCCGCGGTGCGCGGGCGGTCGTCAGCCACGGCACCTGGTCGTCGGGGGAGCACCCGCCCGCCGGGGTGCTCACCACGGCGACGGCGAGCCTGGCGTGGCAGGTCGAGCACCCCGGACCGTGGCGGACGGAGCTCGGCGTCCGGCTCGGCGGGGACGACCGCGAGGCGCTGGTGCTGGGCCTGCTCGGCCCCACCGACGCCGACCACGCCTGGCTGCGCAGTCTGCGGCCCGGCGAGGAATTCGTCTCGGTGCCCGTGTCGGTCGCCTGGGCCGACGGCGACTGGCAGGCCGCGGTGGGCGAGCTGACGCGCCACCGCCGCGCGGACCGCCGTCCGGCCCGCGCCGCCGGGGCCGTCGTCTTCAACGACTACATGAACACGCTCATGGGCGACCCCACGACCGACAAGCTCCTGCCGCTGATCGCGGCGGCGGGCGAGGTCGGGGCCGACTACTTCTGCGTCGACGCCGGCTGGTACGACGACGGCGGCGACTGGTGGGACTCCGTGGGGGAGTGGCAGCCGTCGCACGTGCGGTTCCCCGACGGCGGTCTCGACCGGGTGCTCGACGCGATCCGGGCCGCCGGCATGGTGCCCGGGCTGTGGCTCGAGCCCGAGGTGATCGGCGTCCGCAGCCCGCTCGCGGCGCAGCTCCCCGAGGACGCGTTCCTGCAGCGCCACGGCACGCGGATCGTCGAGCATGGCCGGTACCTGCTGGACCTGCGCGACGAGCAGGCGCGCAAGCACCTGGACGACGTCGTCGACCGGCTCGTCGACGAGCACGGCGTCGGCTACTTCAAGCTCGACTACAACGTCACGCCCGGCCCCGGCACCGACCGGGACGCCGACAGCGTCGGCGACGGGCTGCTGCGCCACACGCGGGCGTACCTGACCTGGCTCGACGGCGTGCTCGCCCGGCATCCGCGCCTGGTCGTGGAGAACTGCGCGTCCGGGGCGATGCGCGCCGACAACGGCCTGCTGTCCAGGCTGGAGCTCCAGTCGACGACGGACCAGCAGGAGCCGCTGCGCTACCCGCCGGTCGCCGCCGGCGCGCTCGTGGCCGTGCTGCCCGAGCAGGCGGGCAACTGGGCCTACCCGCAGCCGTCGATGTCCGACGCCGAGATCGTCTTCACCATGGTGACCGGGCTGTCCGGCCGGCTGTACCTGTCCGGGCAGCTCGACGGGATGGACGAGGCCCAGCGCGCGCTCGTGGCCGAGGGGGTGCGCGCCGCGCGCGCCTGGGACGACGAGGCGCGCGGCGCCGTGCCGGTGTGGCCGCTGGGCCTGCCGGACTGGGACGCGCCCTGGGTCGCCGTCGGGCGGGCCACCGCGGACGAGACCGTGCTGGCCGTCTGGTGGCGCGGCGGGGACGAGCCCGAGATCTCCGTCCCCGTGCCGCAGGGCGCCGTCGAGACGGTCTACCCCGCCGACGGCCCGGTGTCCGGGCTCGAGGCGCACGCCGAGGACGGGCGCCTGAGGCTGCGTGCGGCCTCGGGCGAGCCGGCCGCGCGAGTACTGAGGATCCGCCATCAGGACGTGCGGTAGCACCACCGTCGTCCAGCCAGGTCCCGGCGTCGTCGATGACGCCGGACGAGTTCCGAGGAGCTGATATGAAGAAGTATCTGACCGGCGCGGCCGCCGCAGCAGCAGTGGCGGCGTTGACACTGACCGGTTGCAGCGACCCCACGGCGGGCGGTGGCAGCGACGGGGGCGCCACCCAGGCCGCGGACTGGCCGGAGCAGACCGCCGACCTCACCGGCACCACCCTGACGATCTGGGCGGCCCAGAATTCCAACACCGTGCCCGAGGCGGTCACGGCGGCGTTCGAGGAGGCCACCGGCGCGAAGGTCGAGATCGTCACGATCCCCGACCCGTACGAGCAGGGCATCCAGACCAAGGTCGCCACCGGCGACAAGCCGGACCTCGCGTTCTGGCAGCCGACGGCGTCGATGCTCACCGCGCTGAACGCCCCCACGAACCTGCAGCCGCTCGACGGCGCCCCGTGGCTCGACTCGTACAGCCCCGAGGTCAAGGACATCACCGGGACCCTCGACGGCACCCGGTACGCCGCGCTCATCACGAGCCCGGCGGTGCAGGGCGTCTACTACAACAAGAAGGTCTTCGCCGAGCACGGCATCGAGGACACCCCGAAGAGCTGGGACGAGTTCGTCGAGCTCGGCCGCACGCTGAAGGGCGAGGGCGAGACCCCGTTCTTCGAGATGGCCGGCGACCGGTGGGCGACCCAGTGGTGGGTGCAGGTCCAGCTCGCCGACGCCGCGGCCGACGGCCTGTGGGACCGCGTCAACACCGGCGAGGAGAAGTTCACCGACCCGACCGTCCTCGGCGCGATCGAGACCTACCAGGGCCTCATCGACGACGGCCTGTTCAACGACGACATCAAGACCGCCACGCTGGAGGACCAGGCCGACGCGCTGCTCGCTGGCGACGCGGCCATGGCCGTGCAGGTCAACTCGTTCTTCGGCCAGCTCCAGGCCAAGGCGGACACCGCGGAGCTCGACGACACGATCGGGTTCTTCCCGATCTCGCCCGGCGGCAACGTCGCGACCGTCATCCCCGACCAGTCCAACGCGCTCGTCGCGTTCAAGACCGGGGACGCGACGCGCGAGGCCGCGGCCCGCCAGCTGCTGTCGTTCTGGCTCGGGGACGGCTACGCCGACTTCGTCGCCGACCGCGAGACCGTCTCGCTCCAGCCCGACGTGCCCACCCCGGACGGCGTGCCGCAGGCGCTGCAGGACGTGCACGCCTCGCTCGCCGACTCCGTCGGGTCGATGCAGTCGCTCGCCGTGGCCAACCCCGACCTGTACATCTACCTGGCCGACATGATCCAGGGCACCACCACGCCCGAGCAGGTCGCCCAGCAGACCCAGGACCAGTTCGCCCAGCTCGCCCGCGCCCAGGGCGTCGAGGGCTTCTGACCCCGGCCTGAGACCAGCCGCGGTGCCGGGGCGGGCGTGCGCCCGCCCCGGCACCCCTGAAAGGTGATGCACCGATGACCGCGACCCTCAGCACCGGCGCCCCGGCCCGCCCGGCGGCGAAGCCCCGGCGCGCCGCGCCCGGCAGGGACGAACGCACCCGCAAGAACCACCCCGCGTGGTTCCTCGTGCCGGCCTTCGTCGTCCTGGGCGTGTTCTTCTTCGTCCCGACGATCTTCAACTTCGTCTACGCGCTCACGGACTGGTCGAGCTTCAAGTCCTCGATCTCCTTCGTCGGGCTGCGCAACTTCGCCGACCTGCTCAGCAGCGGCACACTGCTGGCCTCGCTGCGGATCACGCTCGTCTACGCCGTGCTCGTCGCGATCTTCCAGAACCTGTTCGGGCTGCTCCTCGCGCTCCTCCTCGAGCGCGACACCCGCGTCAACCGGTTCGCGCGGGTCATGTTCTTCATCCCCGTGATCATGTCGGCGCTCGCGGTCGGCTACGTCTTCCAGGCGATGCTCAAGCCGGACGGCGCGGTCAACGGCGTCCTCGGCACCCTCCTCGGCACCGACGTCACGATCCCGTGGCTGGGCAGCACCACCTGGACGCTGCTCGTCGTCGCCCTGATCCACTCCTGGAAGTGGATGGGCCTGTCGATGCTCATCTACCTGGCCGGGCTGAAGACCATCAACGAGGACGTGCTCGAGGCCGCCCGCCTCGACGGCGCCTCCGCGTGGCGCACGTTCCGCGACATCCGCTTCCCGCTGCTGGCGCCGGCGATCACGTTCAACGTCGCCACCGCGCTGCTCGGGTCGATGAACGGCTTCGACATCGTCCAGGCGACCACCGGGGGCGGGCCGGCCCGGACCACCGAGCTGCTGAACATCTTCATCTTCCGCACGTTCGGCCAGGGCCTGTTCGCGCAGGCCACGACGATGAGCCTCGTCCTGTTCGTGGTGGTCGTCGCCCTCGCGTTCCCCGTCATCCGCACCCTTCGCAAGCGGGAGGAAGTCCTGTGACCGCGCAGACCGCTCACCTGAGCACCCGCACCGGCACCCGCACCCGCACCGTGCGTCGAGCGACCGGCGGGCGGACCGGGGGCTGGCGTCGGGTCCAGCCCGTCGCCGCCGTGCTCGCCGTCGTCGTGCTGATCGGCATGCCGCTGTGGATCGTCGTCGTCACGGCCGGCAAGACCCAGGCCGAGGCGCTCAACCCCAACCTCTCGCTGCCCACCACGTGGCAGTACCTCGAGAACTTCTCCGCCGTCTGGGACCAGGGCCGCGTGCCCGCCGGCTTCTTCGGCAGCCTGCTGATCATGGTGCCCGCCGTCATCGGCGTGCTCGTGCTCGGCTCGCTCGCCTCCTGGGTGCTGGCCCGTCGCACCACCCGCGGCTATGCCGTGCTCTACGCCCTGGCGATCAGCGGCATCGTGCTTCCCCCGGCCGTCGTCACGATCGTGCTGCTGCTGCGCCAGCTCGGCCTCGCCGGCACGGCCGTCGGCATGATCGGCGTCTACATGGGCATGTACATGTCCACGGTGATCTTCTTCGTCACGGGGTTCGTGCGGACCATCCCGCACGAGCTGGAGGAGGCCGCCCGCGTGGACGGCGCCGGGCCCCTGCGCGTCTTCGGCACGATCATCCTGCCGCTGCTCGTGCCCGTGCTCTCCACCGCCACGATCCTCATCTGCCTGTACGTGTGGAACGACGTCTTCTACGCGTTCTTCGTCGTCGGCGGGCGGCTCGACACCCTGCCGCTCAACCTGTTCCAGGTGGCCAGCGCGGGGCTCTACCTCGACAACTGGCACCTGATCTTCGCGTACGTGATCCTCATGAGCCTGCCGCTGCTGGTCGTCTTCGTCGTCGCGCAGCGCAAGATCATCTCGGGCATCACGTCCGGGGCGGTGAAGTAGTCCCCCCTCACCCCAGGGAGTGCCTCACGTGCTCGAGCCAACGGGCGACCGTGGCGAGCTCGTCGTCGGTGAAGCCGTCGGTGAGGCGGTCGTTGACCTCGGCGAGGGCTGCGCGGACGTCGTCCAGCGCGGCGGTGCCGGTGGGTGTGAGGTCGAGGCGGACGGTGCGGCGGTCGTCGGGGTCGGCACGACGGCGTACGAGGTCGGCGCGCTCCATGCGGGCGAGCAGGCCGCTGGCGCCGGCCGGGGAGGCCTCCAGCGCGGCCGTGATCTCGCCGATGGTCGCGCCGGGGTGGTCGGCGAGGTGCAGCAGCACGCCGGCGGCGGGGGCGCCGAATCCCTGGCCGCCGTTCCCCGCGGTGTGCGCGCCGCGCCGCGCGATCCAGCGCCGCAGCTGGCGCTCCGCCGCGATGGTGAGGAACACGAGCCGCGGCGGGCGGCGCGTCATCGGCGCGGCTTCCTGGCGCGGAAGCGGACGTTCCCGTCCTCCTGCGTCGGCGCGGCCTCGGCGCGGGCGTCGAGCCAGGCGAGGAGCTCGGGCCACAGCGTGTCGCGCAGGCCGCGGCGGAAGAAGCCCAGGTGCCCGATCGTCTCCACGCCGCCGTCGGCGGGGCTCCACGTGCGTCGCTCGACACGGGCGGCCGTGAGGCGGTCGGTGATCGCGTCGATCTGCGCGGGGGTGGACCACGGGTCGTCGGTGAACCCGAGGGCGAGGACGTCACCGGTGACGCGCGCCGCGTCCTCGGCGGCGGTCATGGTCGGGTCGTCGAAGAAGTAGTGCGGCATGGTCGACCAGCGGCTCCACTCGAGCATCGCGGCGGCGGGCATGTCCTCCCCGAGGCCCATGCGGCGCCCGGGCACGTAGCCCAGCACCCGCGCCGCCGCGGGCCCGAGCGCCCGCAGGATCAGCCGGACGCGTGCTCGTTCGCGCCGGTCGGGGATCGTGGCCGTCCCGGCGACGTGCGACGCGACCGTGACGAACCCGGCCAGCCCCCGCGACCCGTTGCCCAGCGCCAGCGCGTGCCCGCCGATGCTGTGCCCGATGGCCAGCTGCGGCACGTCGCCGAACCGTGGGCGAGCCCACGCCGCGACCGCGGGGACGTCGTCGGACATCCAGTCCCGCATGCGCAGGCCGCGATGCTCGCGCGGGCTGCCGGATCGGCCCGTGCCGCGGTAGTCGTAGGTGACGGCCACGTACCCGCTGGTGGCGAGGAACTCCGCGAACCCCGTGTACAGGCGCTCGGGGACCGCCGTCGCGGGGTGGATCACCACGACGCCGCGCGGAGACTCGTCCGCGGGCTTGCGCACCGTGCCGACGACCCATCCGCCTGCCGGGATCTGGATCCGCAGCTCCTCGGACTCGACCATCGCCTCGTCGTCACTTCGCATGCGAAATACCCTAGCGGCCCGCGTGACCGCGCCCGTGGTCGCGCGGCCTTGGGGGCGGGTCGTGTGTGGCACTCTGCGGTCGTGAATCAGCCGACCCGCCCACGACGGGGCTTCTGGTATCGGGTGGGGCGACCGTTCCGAGCCCTCGGGCGCGGCCTCGCGAGAGTCCTGGAGTTCTTCGACCTCATCAGCGTCGTCGTGAACGTCGGACGCGGCATTGTCTGGCTCGTCCGTGGTGTGGGGAGCGTCGTGGCGCGTGCCTTCGACTGGTGATCTGCGCACAGCCGTTAGCGCACGGCCGTCATCGGCGCGGTGTCAGCAGCCGTCGAACTTCCACTCGCCGTCCTCGAGCACCCACGGTTGAGAGGACACCGTGCCTTCGTCGGTGGAGGACCGGTAGTCGTACGTGACCACGGCCAGGTCGCCGTCGAACCGGTCGATGGTGATGTTCTCGGCCTGCGGGCGCTCGGTCCCCTCCGGGTAGTTCACCTTCTGCGCGGAGATCTCCCCGAGTGCCTGGTTGCGGGCGGAGTTGTCGCTGAGGCAACGCTCCGACCACATGTCCTCGACGGCCGTCTCGTAGTCGGCGGCAAAGTAGGCGTCGGTATATGCGGACACGGCGTCCTTCAGCGCGGCCTCCTGGTCCTCGTCCGGGCTCTCCTCCGATATGGAGGAGGGCGCAGAGGACTCCGGGAGTGCCGTCGTCGGCGACTCTTCCGGGGTGTCTGAGCCCGAGGAGGCGGGCGTGTCGATCGGCGACTCGGTGGCCGTTGCCGAGGCGATGGAGTCTTCGGGCGCCGGATCGGGCGCGCAGCCTCCGATGGCAAGGACCGCGATCACCGGCGCGATCCATGAAATCGCGGCCCGTGAGGTGTGCGGGCCAGATTGTGGGGGCATGGACCGAGCGTAGGTTCGCTGTGATGGTCGTGCGCGCGGCAGGCGTGAAGGACCCTCGCAGCGTAAGGACGAACCGCCGGTGAGGGGTCTGGACTCCTTCGGGTTTCGCGCGCGCTCAGTTTCCGCGAGCATCGGCACATGGCGGTTCCCGGGTTCCAGACGTTCTTCCTGCCCACGCTGCGCGTTCTTGCCGATGGCGGCGAGCGCCGGGCACGGGACGCACGTGATGCGGTGGCGGACGTGTTGGCTCTCACGGACGAGGAGCGGCAGGAGGCGGTGCCGACCGGGCAGGCGAAGTACGACAACCGCGCTGCCTGGGCCCAGACGTACCTCTACCAGGCCGGCCTGGTCACTCGCCCGCGCCGAGGTGTCTTAACGATCACTCCAGAAGGGCGCCGTCTCTTGGACTCGGGCGTCGAGGCCCTGACGATCGCGGATCTCGAGGCTTACGACTCGTTCCGCGAGTTCAAGGAGCGGCGTCGGACGTCGAGAACGCGAATGTCCGGCGACGCCCACTCCGACAGTGGGGATGCGACACTGAGCTCCCCCGAGGAGCGCATAGCCGAAGCCGTGTCGGAGCAGCAAGCGAGCCTCGCCGGCGAGCTCCGCACCCGTTTCCGGGACCTTTCTCCACGGGCGTTCGAGATCCTTATCGTCCGGCTGCTGTCGAAGATGGGCTACGGCACGACCGAGACCAGTGATCACACCGGGGGATCCGGTGACGAGGGAATCGACGGGATCATCCGCAAGGACGCGCTGGGCCTCGATCGCGTGTACATGCAGGCGAAGCGCTACGTGGACAACTCCGTCGGCCCCGAGGCGATCAACGCGTTCTACGGCGCGCTCCAGCGCAAGGGGGCGGACCGCGGCGTGTTCATCACCTCGAGCAGCTTCACGGCTGGAGCACGGCGAGCGGAGCAGGACTTCCGGACCATCGTGCTGGTCGACGGCGAACGCCTGGCCGAGCTCATGATCGAGCACGAAGTCGGCGTCCAGGTCGATCACACGGTCGTGCTCAAGAAGGTCGACGAGGACTTCTTCGAGGACCTCTAGTAGGTGCTGGAGCGTCCATCGCATCCACCCGTGCGGGACGGATGCACACGCGGTTCGGGACGTCCCCGTACGCGCCGGCCAGATGCGCTTCACACGTCTGGCACCCGAGGCTTGGCAAAGTCGTTCGAGAGCGTGCCGATCATCCTCGAGACCGTGAACCGCCACGGGTTGCTAATGACGAAATGCTGCATGTGCTGCGCTTCTCGCTGCTCACGCCCACGAGTCTGACCTCGCTCTGCCGATCGTTGCTGACCTGTCGGACGCTCGGCCTGTGCGCGTCCCCCAGGTGAGTGGTCAGGCCCCTCCATCTGTGCGGCCTGGCCCTCGGTATTTCGAACCCGGCGCGTCGCTCGCCCGAGTTGCCGAGCTTCAACCGTCCTGGGCTGCGCCCGGAGCATACGATCGTTCGATGGTGCACGTGCCGGCCTATGTCGCCGACCGGATCCGGCAGCCCGTTCCTGACGGGTGCTCGGTCGTGCCGGGATCCACTCCGATCGTCGTCTTTGGCGATGTGCGCACGGCCACCGTGGCGACCCTCGGCTTCAATCCGAGCAAGAAAGAGTTCGTCACCAACCACGGTGCGCCGGTGGACCCGCGCCGGCTCGCGACCTATGAGTCTCTCGGTGTCGAGACGCTCATGACGGCGACGGACGAGCAGGTCGCCCAAGTGCTGACCGAGTGCTACGAGTACTTTCAGCACTACCCGTACTGGACCTACTTCAAGCCGTCGGAGAACCTGCTGCAGACGACGGTAGGAGCCTCGTACCTCGACGGCACCGCGTGCCACCTCGATCTCATTCAGTGGGCGACCGACCCTGTCTTTGGCAAGTTGCCCGGGACGGTCCGCAAGAAGCTCGTTGCTGCTGATCAGGAGTTCCTCCGCCAGCAGCTCCTCTCCGAGAATGTCCGCCTGGTCCTCCTCAACGGTGCTGGCGTGATCGACGCCGTGAGGAAGATGGGCGTGGATCTCGTCGAGGGCGAGCCTGCTGTCGCCGATGACAGGGTTGCGAAGGTCGTCGTCGGGGAAGAGTACGGGGCCCGCTTCATCGGCTGGAACAGGTTTCTCCCGAGTGCCCGCGGCGTGACGAACGCGCTCAAGCAAGCGATCTACGCCCGGGTCAAGGATGAAGCGGCGAAGGCGGAGTTCACCCTTCATCCCGCGCCCGTAACGCCGTCTGACGGCCTCATCGAGCGCGGCGCGATCGTGACCACAAGGGGCGAGTTGCACGCGCTCCTCAAGGACTGGACTGAGACCTCGAGCGCCGCCACGATCGGCGACGTCGGCACGTTCGGTGGCAAGGCGTGGCTGTCCTGGCAGCACGGTGCCCAGACGATCGTTCTCAACGCCGACACGAGCCGCGCCGCAGTGCTCGATTACCTCGCCTTCGCTGCCGAGCACGGAGTCGACGAACCGTGGCGCGTCGTGGCCAACGCGAAGGGCAAGGTGAACCGTGTCGTCTACCGTGACGACCTGAAGCTGACCGGTTGGTACTGCTACACGGCCAAGCCGTGGATGACACCGGGCGATCTCTGAACGCCGCCCGGGCGTGCTCACAGGCGTTCGCATTCGCCGCTCACGTGCTGCGGTGACCTGCTGTCAAAGTTTCACCCGGGGAGGGGGCAGTACGCGAGCTAGGAGGCGTCGACGTCCTCGAAGAAGTCCTACGCTTCGGGCAGCATACGAACAGGAGGACCCGTGGGCGCCGAGCTTGAGCTGGTCAGTGATGGCAGCGGTCTCGCTGTCGTCGGTGCGGAAGATACGATCGAGCAGTTCCTGCTCGACATCGACCTCGTCGTCACGGACTCGCGTCCGCTGGCGCAGGCGGCCGCGGAGGGTGTCCACGCTGGCAGTGGCCTCGGCGGCCTGGCGCTGCAGGCTGGCGGACAGATCGCGGCCGAGTCTGGTCGCTGGCTCAAGCTCACGGAGGAATCTGCGGCGAAGGTCCGCGAGTTCGGCCTGCAGGCGACTAAGGACAATCCGGCGATCAGTCACGCGATGATCGGTAAGCCGGGCGATGTGCAGTCCTGGATCCAGGTGGTCAACTCTCCGGCCGCGCTCTTCGCGAACCCTGCAGCCCTCGCTTCGATCGGGACGATGATGGCCCAGCGCGAGCTGCAGCGGTCGATCGATGAGCTCCGTGAGTATCTCGCGCAGATCGACAAGAAGGTCGACGACATCCTGCGTGCGCAGAAGGACGGGGTTCTCGCCGAGATGATCGGGGTGTCCCTCCTGGTCGACGACGCCATCACGGTCCGTGACGAGGTCGGCCGGGTTCCGGAGATCACCTGGTCGAAGATCCAGGGTGGTGCGGCGACCATTGCCAGCACTCAGGCATATGCGGTGCGGCGGCTCGATGCGCTGGCTGACGGGCTCGAGTCCGAGCAGGACCTCGGAGACCTGGTCAAGGCGACGCAGGGTGCCCGCACCTCCGTCTCAGAATGGCTCGCGGTGATCGCCCGCTCGGTCCAGGTGCAGGATTCGATCGACGTGCTCGAGCTCGATCGCGTCGCCGATGCGAACCCCGAAGAACTTGACCGGCATCGTGCCGGGCTGCGCCTGGCGCGTCAGAAGCGCCTGGACGTGATCGGCGCCGCTTGCGGCCAGCTCGTCGGTCGCATGAACGAAGCCTCGAGCAGGGCCAACCAGAAGGTGCTCTTCAACCCGTTCGCGTCACCGAAGGTCGTGGGCGCCAGCAACGAAGTGGTCGGCGCTGTCCTTGAGCTCGAGAGGCGCCTCGATCTCGTGACGGAGTCGGAGACCGCCGAGGCGCGTCGTTGGCTTGCCGCTCTCGTGGATACCCGGGACCAGGCGGTCGAATCCGGGCAGGACGCGCTCGTCGCCGCACGACGGCGGAGCGCGCAGGCAGCCGAGAAGACCAGCGATCTGCGGGTCAAGGCGTTCGACGCGGGGACCGATGGCGTCGTTCGTGCGAGCGAGGCCACCAGCAGGTTTTTCGGTGGTCTCGCCGACCGGGCCCGTCGCCGACAGGGCGTTGATGACGAAGCGCGGGTCGACTGAGATGGCGGGCCTTCCTGGATACCTTTCCTGATGTCGCTGACGCTCGACCCGATCCTGCGTAGCGGAGGTATCGACCCCCACGGGGCCCTCGTGATCCGGCACGCGTACGTCAAGGAGCACGAGGACACGGGATTGCCCGGCATCCATGCCGACTCCACCGACGAGGAGATCCTCGCGTATACCCGCCGGCAGTCGGCATCCCCCCGGATCTTCCCCGCCGCGCCGCCGGCCATCTGGGTGGTGTTCGTCCGCGAGGGAGGCGACCGGGCGCGCCTGTGGTCGGTACTCGAGAACCGCGGCGAGGTCTAGAACGACGGCGCGTTCCGCACCTTCGACCTGGTCGCGTCCGAGCGACTCGCGGACCTGAGGGACCGGCTGGTGATCGGGTGGCGTTCCCCGCGGACGTGGCGGCTCAACGGCCCCACGGCCGCGGGCTACCCAGTGATGGAGATCGCCGACGCGCAGCCGGTGCCGTTTCCGGGGTTCGACCGGCTCGTGCTCGACCACGCGCAGCTCCAAGCGGTCATGCGCGAGCACCGCCACGCCGCCTGGCGCACCGCGCTGGCGTCCGTCGTCGGTGTCTACCTGATCACCGATACCCGCGATGGGCGGCACTACGTCGGCAAGGCCGATGGCGCGGAGAGCATCCGGCAGCGCTGGACCGCCTACGCGACCAATGGCCACGGTGGCAACGTCGAACTGCGCACCATCGACCCGACCAGCTTCCGCTTCTCGCTGCTGCGGGTGTTCGACCCGTCAACACCGACGCGGGTGATCGACGAGGCCGAAAGTCATTCCAAGGTCGCCCTAGACTCGCGGGCGCATGGTTTGAATCGAAACTGACTTCCGGCGCGGCATGGCGATCGTCGCGTTGGCTCCGCGAACGATCCGCACTGGGGTGAACTGCACACCTGTCAGGTGTGACGGTCTCGCTGCGGGTGGTCTCGGCTGGGCAGGGGTATGCGTACCTGCTGCGGTCGGTCGTGACTGGTGACGGTAGCGAGCCGCGGGCGTCGGCGTTTACGAGGTACTTCACCGAGGCGGGTACGCCGCCCGGCGTGTGGATGGGTCGCGGGCTTGAGCACCTCGGGGACGGCGTGTTGGAGCCGGGGATGGCGGTGACGCCGGCGCAGCTGCAGGCGCTGCTGGGCCATGGCGTGGATCCGGTGACGGGTGAGCCGTTGGGTCGACCGTTTCGGGAGTACCCGACGGCGAAGGATCGTGCGGCGCGTCGGGTCCGGGGCGTGGATCGGTCGCTGCCGGCGGCGGAGTTCGATGTCGAGGTGGTACGGATCCAGGCGCAGGAGGCGGCGCGTGGTTCGCCGACGGCGACGGCGGGGTTCGACCTGACGTTCTCGGTGCCGAAGTCGGTGTCGGTGCTGTGGGGCCTGGCGGACGCGATGACGCAGGAGTTGATCGTCGCTGCGCACCATGACGCCGTCGGGCAGGTGCTGGACTTCCTCGAGCGCGAGGTGGCCGCCACACGCACGGGGCATGGGGGAGTGGCGCAGGTTCCGGTGGTGGGGGTGGCGGCGGCGGCGTACGACCACTGGGACTCGCGGGCGAACGATCCGCAGCTGCACACGCATCTGGTGATCTCGAACAAGGTCAAGGCCGCCCACGACGGCCGGTGGCGCACGCTGGACTCTCGCGCCCTGCATCACGCCGTCGTCGCGTTGTCTGAGCACTACAACGCGGTCCTCGCCGATCGGCTCACGAACACGTTCGGCATCAGCTGGCAACGGCGCGACCGTGGCACGGACAGATCCGCACAGTGGGAGATCGCCGGCGTCCCGGACGAACTGCTGGCGGAGTTCTCCTCCCGCAGCCGAGACATCGAGGTCGTCAAGGACCGCCTCATCGAGGAGTTCGTCGCGTCGCGCGGGCGCCGGCCGTCCGCGAGGCAGGTCGTGAAGCTGCGTGCGCAGGCCACGCTCGAGACGCGACCCGAGAAGACCATCCACTCCCTGGCGGAGCTGACCTCGGACTGGCGCCGGCGTGCCGAACCGCTGCTCGGTACCGATCCGACGACGTGGGCTCGGCGGGTGGCACTTGGCGGGTCGGTACCGATCCTGAGCGTGGACGCCGTCCCGCCGGACCTAGTCGACGGCGTCGCCGCCCAGATCGTCGACGTCGTCTCGCAGAAGCGCGCCACCTGGACGCACTGGAACCTGTGGGCGGAGGCGTCGCGGCAGACGATGGGCTGGCGGATGGCGACCGCTGCCGACCGTGAGCAGGTCTTGGCGCTCGTGGTCGACGTCGCCACGCGACGTTCCGTGCAGCTCACGCCCGGCGAGCTGGCCAGTACCCCCACGGCGATGCGCCGCCCCGACGGGACGAGCACCCTGCGCCCGCAGCACAGCGAGAAGTTCACCAGCCACGAACTGCTCGCGATGGAGGACCGGCTCCTGCACGTCGCCGACGACGACGCCGGCGGCCAGGCTGTCGATCGGAGGACCGCGGCGCGTGTCGTCGCTGGCAGCACGCCCGACGGCGTCCAGCTCGACGCCGAGCAGGCTCGCGCCGTCTCGCAGCTGCTCACCTCGGGCCGGCGGTTGGAGGTGCTCGTCGGCCCGGCCGGGACGGGCAAGACGACGGCGACGTGTGCCCTGGCGGCGGGGTGGATTGCCGCGCACGGTCGGGGGAGCGTCGTGGGGATGGCGCCGTCGGCCGCGGCCGCGCAGGTGCTGGCTGGCGATCTCGGCATTCGCTGCGACAACACCGCGAAGTGGATCTACGACCACCGCCGTGGGCGCGCGGACTTCGCGCGGGGGCAGCTGGTGATCCTCGACGAGGCCACGCTCGCCTCCACGCGTGCCCTGGACACGATCACTTCCCGTGCCGCGCAGGTCGGCGCGAGGGTCGTGCTCGTCGGCGACCCGGCGCAGCTGCAGTCCGTTGACGCGGGCGGCGCGTTCGCGATGCTGGTCTCGGCGCGCGGCGAGGACGTGCCGCGGCTGACCGAGGTGCACCGGTTCGCGCACGACTGGGAGAAGACCGCCTCGCTGCGCCTGCGGGACGGCGACCCGTCCGTCATCGACCAGTACGAGACACACGGGCGCATCCGCCAGGGCGGCACCGACGAGATGGTCGACGCCGCCTACACCGCCTGGCGACACGATACCGAGCACGGCAGGGCGAGCATCCTCGTGACCGAGTCCGCCGAGTCCGTCCGGCAACTGAACGACCGTGCCCGCGCCGAACGCATCCGCTCCGGCCTGACCTCCGCAAGTCGCGACGTCGTCCTGCGCGACGACGCACGAGCCTCCGCGGGCGACTTGATCGTCACGCGCCGCAACGACCGCCGCCTACGCAACGGTCCGACGGGTTGGGTGCGTAACAGCGACCGCTGGACGGTGACCCGTGTGCGCGTCGACGGCGGGTTGGAGGTCCGCCCCGAGGGGCGACGTCGGGGGAGCGTGGTGCTGCCGGCGGGGTACGTGGCCGAGCACGTCGACCTGGGCTACGCCGTCACCGCGCACCGCGCCCAAGGGTTGACCGTCGACACCGCGCACGTCGTGGTCTCGCCGTCCAGCATCCGCGAGAACCTCTATGTCTCGATGACGCGAGGCCGCCAGACGAACACCGCCTACGTCGCGCTCGATCGGCCCGACCAGCTGCACGCCACCCCGCCCGACCTGGACGTCACCGCGCGGAGCATCCTGTTCGGAGTCCTGCACCACACCGGCGCAGAGGTCTCAGCACATCAGGCGACCGAGGCCGAGCAGAACCGCTGGGCCGGCATCGCCCAACTCGCCGCCGAGTACGAGGCCATCGCCACCGACGCGCAACGTGATCGCTGGACCTGGCTCGTGCGCAATGCTCTGTGCGGCGCCGGCGGCCTCGCGCGCGACGACGCCGACAGGGCGGTCCATTCCGAGGCCTTCGGGGTCCTCGCGGCGGGACTGCGGCGTGCGGAGGCGTACGGGTACGACGTCGACGCGCTGGTGACGTGCCTCGTCGGATGGCGGAGCCTTCTCGACGCCGACGACATCGCCGCGGTTGTGACCGCACGCCTGGCTCGCGCGACTGCGCGACCGGAGTGCGGCGTGAAGCCCGACCTCATCGCAGGACGCATCGCGGCCGCCCGCGGTCCGATGACGGAGGACGCTGCACGTGCCTTGTCAGAGCGTCGTGCGCTGATCGAGGGTCGAGCCCAGGGGGACCGATGGCAGGTTGCCCTGCAGGCAAGAGCAGTGTCGGTTGCGCGGCACCGTCGGCGCAGGACGACGGGTCACGCTCAGCGAATCATTCCGCGGTGATGAGTTCTGATCGAGCGAACCGGGGCAGGCCTCGAAGAGGAACGGCGCGCGAGCATCGGAAACCCCGACCCGGCGTGCCCAACCCACCGAAATCACCCGCAAACTACCCTCCGGGACCGCGGAGCGGGCCCTACCCTCATGCTCGGGCATGCAACGCTGCGCAAGGTTCAGGGGGACGAAGTCGTGTGGTCTGACAACGAGACCGATCGGGACCTGCTCAACTTCCAGGGGGTCGCTGACACCGTCGCCGAGTTCATTCTTCAGGCGAACGGGGCGCCCATCTCCGTGGGCGTCTCGGGTGCCTGGGGTGTGGGCAAGTCGACGATGATCCAACTGACGCGGGCGGCGCTCGAGGAGAAGCGCCACGCGGACGACCCGACAGAGTTCGTGTTCGTTGAGTTCAACGCGTGGCTGTACCAGGGTTACGACGACGCTCGCGCGGCACTGCTGGACGTGATCGCCGCCAAGCTGGAGGCCATCGCTGAGGAACGAAAGTCCGGGACCGACAAGGTCAAGGAGTTCATGCGCCGGGTCAGGTGGCTGCGCCTGGCGAAGCTCGTGGCCCTGCCGGCGGCGGCTGTGGCGCTGGGGATCCCGCCGGTGGGTCTCGGTGGCGAGATCGCCGAGGTGGTGCGCGACGTGCGCGATGGTGCGGCCGATGGTGAGCAGATCGAGAGCGTCGGGAGCGCCCTGGCCGCGGCGGGCGCGGGACTGCTCAAGCCCGGGCTGGAGATGTCTCCGCCGAAGGAGATCCAGGCGCTGCGCGACAGTTTCGAGGAGACGCTCGAGGCGATCGGGGTCACGCTCGTCGTGCTGATCGACGACCTGGATCGTTGCCTGCCCGAGACTGCGATCTCCACGCTCGAGGCGATCCGACTGTTGCTGTTTCTGCAGAACACCGCCTTCGTCATCGCGGCCGACGACGAGATGATCAAGCGGGCCGTCAAGAAGCACTTCGGCGGCCTCGACGACGACGAACTCGTGACGAATTACTTCGACAAGCTCATCCAGGTGCCCATCAAGGTCCCGGCGCTCGGGATCCAGGAGGTGCGCGCCTACATGATGATGCTGTTCATCGACGACAGCACAGAGCTCGACATCGCCAGCAAGAACACACTACGAACGGCGATTGCGGCGGGCCTACGCGGGTCCTGGAAGGGCGTGCGCGTCGACGGCGCTTTTGTGTCGCAGGTCGACGACCAGCTGCCGGCTGCCCTCGTGACGAGGCTTGAGACGGCCGAGCGTCTGGCGCCGCTGATGACGGGCGCCACCCACATCGTCGGGAACCCGCGACTGATCAAGCGCTTCCTGAACGCGCTGTCGATCCGGATGTCGATTGCTCGGGCGCAGGGTGTCGACGTGGACGAGGCGGTGCTGGCAAAGCTGCTGCTGTTCGAACGGGTGGTTGAGGCTCCCGTGTTCGTCGAGCTCGCGACGAAGGTCAACGAGGACCCCGACGGTCGTCCGACGTTCCTCGGGCCGTGGGAGGCGGCCGTGGCCGCAGGTGCGGAACTCGAGCTCCCCAAGGGGTGGGACACCGCCTTTGCCCGCGACTGGCTGGGGCTGGAGCCGGAGCTCGCCGGCATCGACCTGCGCGGCGCGCTGTACGTCGGGCGCGAGCAGGCACCGCTCGTCACCGGCTCGGACAAGCTGTCGGCGGCTGCCGTGGAACTGCTCACTGCGCTCACCGAGTATCCGCGCGAGGCCCCCCGGATGAAGGACGACCTTGCTGCTTTGCCTAGCGTGGAGCAGGGGTTCATCCTCGACCGCCTGCTCGCGATTGCCCGACCGATCCAGTCCTGGGGCAGCCCGCCGATCCTTGACGCCTGCCTGACGATGGCGAGCATCGACCCGGCGTGGGGCCAGAAGCTAGCCCGCTTCCTGGTCGAGCGCCCGCAGACTCAGATCAGCGCGAGTGTGGTGCCGAAGATCGCCGGGCAGGAGTGGTCGTCCTCGGTGTTCGGCGTCTGGAAGCAGGCAGAGGGCATCAAGGCACCGGTCAAGAATGCCATCGCGGAGCGGAGCGGCAGTGGGAACCTCGCAAAGTAGCAGTGGACCGTCCGCGTCCGTTGCCCTGATCCCACCATGGGTGGAGGACATCCCCATGGACCCGCCCGCCGGTGAGCTGCCGCTCGACGAGCCGACGCCGGACGGGACGACCCCGGTCGCCGCACCTGCGAGGTTCCGCGACGCGCGTACAAGCATCGGGCGGTATGCACGTTCCGGCGGCCGCGAGCAGATGCGCCGTGCTCTCGGGCACTACGTCCGCAGTGGGTACGGCGGTGGCGCGACGATGGCGCGGCGGCTTAGCGGCACCTCGCGGACCGCCGCAAGGCTGGGTGCGGCGCTGCGGCCGGGGGCCGGGCCGGACCTGGCTGCAGCTCGCGATGCCGCCATCGCCGGCGGCAAGAACGCCCAGTCCGTCCTTGATGCCATTGTCGAGGCGATCAGGCCGGTCGACGGTACCCAAGACGCCGAGTCGTCGCGCCGGGCGGTCCGCGATGCGCTCTCGGACGTGCTGGAGCGATACCCCGACGCGGACCTGCTCGACTTGGACGACGCACAGCGGCAGTACGTCGTCCAGAGGTTCGTCGGGCTGGATGTATACAACCGGTTCTGCCTCGACTTGGGCGAGAAGCTTGACGAGCACGCGTCGTCCGCGTCTGTTGCCGCGGCTCGGTCCGCGGAGGTACGGGAGTACATTGCCGCGACTGTCGCCGCGGAATTCGACAAGCTCTGGGCCGTCGGCGTGACGCCCGCCAGCCCGGAGCTGGCACGCGTGACCCAAGGCGCGCTCAGGGAGACGTTCCGGGTGTTCGAGGGGTACCTGCAATGAAGTTCACCAGCGGTCCGAAGTCGATCCTTGGCAGGTCATCCGGAGTCGGCGCGACACCGGTCGTGCTGTACAGCAAGACCACTCCCGCCGGTGGTATCTCGGCCGGAGGTTCGGCGGCCGCCACGGTGCGACGCATGCGCCTGGAACCCGCCCCGGTGGCCTGGGACCTGGTCTCCCTCGCGCTGACCGCGGTCGCGGCGGACTTCACCGTGCGGCGGGACGCGAGCGTCGACGGGTGGACCCGGGAGATCGATCTGGAGGTGGCGGTGAGCGAAGCGTCGCGGTGGGCCGGCCTCACCGACCGAATCGCGTCAACGCTGGCGTTCCTCACCACCGACCGTTGGTCCATCGGGTTCGCCGACGGCGTCGACCTGCCCGAGGCGCCGAAGAAGCCCCGCCTGTCCACGGCAGACTCCGCGGTGCTCCTGTCCGGCGGCCTCGACAGCCTCATCGGTGTGACCGACCTGCACGCCGCCGGGTCTTCGATCCTCGCCGTCAGCCACACCGTGCGCGGCGACCAGGCCAATCAGGTCCGCTTCGCTCAGAGGGCCGCCGCCGTCGATCACCTCCAGGTGAACCACAACGTCAGCACCCCGTGGACGGCCAGCGAGACGTCGCAGCGCGCACGCTCGCTTCTGTTCCTGGCGTTCGCGGTGCTCGCCGCGACCGCCACCCAGCGGTACGCGGACGGGGACGTGGTGCCGGTCTACATCTGCGAGAACGGGTTCATCGCGATCAACCCGCCCTTGACCCCCGGGCGGGTCGGCAGCCTGAGTACCCGCACCGCGCATCCCCACTACCTGGGCGAATTCCAAACGATCCTGAATGCGGTCGGGTTGAGGGTGGAGCTGCGGAACCCGTACGCCGAGAAGACGAAGGGCCAGATGATCCAGGCGAGCGCCGACCCGGAGCTGCTGGCCGAGCTTGCGGTGGAGTCGACGAGTTGCGGTCGCTACCAGCGCTACGGTCTCCAGCACTGCGGGCGGTGCCTGCCGTGTAGCGTCCGTCGGGCGGCGTTCCTGTCCGCGGGCTTGCCGGACACGACGACATACAGGTACGACGACCTCGGGACGTACGCCAGCGCCGATCTCGAGGACCTGCGCGCTATCGCCAGGGCGCGGATTCAGGTCAAGGACCAGGGCCTCGACCGCTGGATCGGCAACGCCTTGAGCTCCCCGCACGTCAAGAACTCCCAAGAGCTACGCACGATGCTCGAGCGGGGGTTAGGGGAGCTCGGTGACCTGCTCGACCATTACGGTGTGGTGTGATTGACTTTCACTGCCACCTCGACCTGTACCCGGACCCCGTGGCGGTCGCTGACGAGATCGAGCGCCGCCGAGTCGGTGTTCTGTCGGTCACGACAACGCCGGCCGCCTGGGCCGGGACGGTTCGCCTAGCTCAGGGGCGGCCCTCCATCCGCACTGCGCTGGGATTTCACCCCGAGCTCGCCGGTTCGCGGTATCGCGAGCTCGACCTGTTCGACCGGCACCTGCCCGAGACCCGGTTCGTGGGTGAGGTGGGGCTAGACGGTTCGCCGCAGCACCTCAGCAGCTGGGAGTCGCAGGTCCTGGTGTTTGACCACGTCTTGAAGGCTTGCGAGCAGGCGGGGGAAAAAGTCCTGTCCGTACACAGTCGTCGTGCCGCGTCGCAGGTCCTCGACTGCCTGGACCGGCACCCCGCGTTAAGCAAGGTGGCCATGCACTGGTTCTCCGGAACCAAGGCCGAGCTCCGCCGGGCAGTCGAACGAGGATGCTGGTTCAGTGTCGGCCCTGCGATGCTGCTGGGCGCGCGGGGGCGTTCGCTGGTCTCCGAGATCCCAAGCGACCGGCTGGTCCTGGAGACAGACGGGCCGTTCGCGCAGAAGAACCGCCGGCCGCTGCGACCGTGGGACGTGACAGCCGTAGTCGACGACTTGGCGGATCTGTGGGGAACTACCCGCCGGGGCGCGGCCCAAATCGTTCGGGCGAACGAGGTGGCTTTGCTTGCGCTGTGAGGACCAATCGGGCGTCGATACCGTTAGTCGACCTGTGTCGCAGGCCGCTGATGCCGGTGGTGCGCGTACGTGTGGCCTTGACCGGCGCGCGTCGCGCTATGCCCACTCTCGGCCGGTAGGGTCGGCGACAACCGTGCGCTCGACGCGAGTCGGCGGCAGAGGTGGACGTTTCGACGCGCCGACTGAGGCGTCTGACAGGAGAACGAGAGCATGAACCGTGAGACCCAGAGGGCCGAGCTTCACAAGACCATCTGGAGGATCGCGAACGACCTGCGAGGGTCGGTGGACGGGTGGGATTTCAAGCAGTACGTGCTCGGATTCCTCTTCTACCGATACATCTCCGAAAACCTCGCGGCGTACCTCAACGCGGGCGAGCACGAGGCCGGCAACACGGACTTCGACTACGTCAAGGTCCCGAACGCCGACGTCGCGGACCCGGACCTGGCGCGCGAGATCGTGGCGGAGAAGGGGTTCTTCATCCGTCCCTCGGAGCTGTTCGCCAACGTCCGCGCCCGCGCGTCGCGTGACCCGAACCTGAACGAG
This sequence comes from Isoptericola sp. NPDC056573, assembly GCF_042793335.1. Lineage (NCBI taxonomy): Bacteria > Bacillati > Actinomycetota > Actinomycetes > Micrococcales > Promicromonosporaceae > Isoptericola > Isoptericola sp. NPDC056573. Next base: position 382,651 of record NZ_JBHTUY010000004.1, on the reverse strand, counting down.
ACGCTCGAGCGGGTCTTCCGCAACATCGAGGCGTCTGCCGTGGGCACGGAGGCGGAGGACGACCTCAAGGGCCTGTTCGACGACGTGGACGTCAACTCGAACAAGCTCGGCAACACGGTGCTCAAGCGCAACGAGAAGCTCGTCAAGCTGCTGGACGCGATCGGCGACCTAAACCTTGGCAATGGGACGTTCAGTGAGAACAAGATCGACGCGTTCGGCGACGCGTACGAGTACCTGATGCAGATGTACGCATCGGCCGCGGGTAAGTCGGGCGGGGAGTATTACACCCCGCAGGAGGTGTCCGAGCTGCTCGCCCGCATCACTGTGGTGGGCAAGACGAGCGTCAACAAGGTGTACGACCCGGCGTGTGGGTCCGGGTCGCTGCTGCTGAAGTACCGCAAGGTGCTCGGCAAGGACGGCGTACGGCAGGGGTACTTCGGCCAGGAAATCAACCTGACCACGTACAACCTGTGCCGGATCAACATGTTCCTGCACGACGTGAACTTCGAGCAGTTCAACATTGCCCACGGCGACAGCCTGATTGACCCGGCGCACTGGGACGATGAGCCGTTCGAGGCGATCGTGTCCAACCCGCCGTACTCGATCAGGTGGGAGGGCGACGCCAACCCGCTGCTCATCAACGACCCGCGCTACGCGCCGGCCGGAGTGCTCGCTCCGAAGTCGAAGGCGGACCTGGCGTTCACGATGCACATGCTGTCGTGGCTGGCGGTCAACGGGACGGCAGCAATCGTCGAGTTTCCTGGCGTGCTGTACCGCGGCGGCGCCGATCAGAAGATCCGCAAGTACCTGATCGACAACAACTACGTCGACACGGTGATCCAGCTGCCTCCGGACTTGTTCTTCGGCACCACGATCGCGACCTGCATCATCGTGCTGAAGAAGTCGAAGAACGACAATGCCGTGCTGTTCGTCGATGCATCGGCCGAGTTCGTGCGTGGCGGGAACAAGAACAAACTCGACGACGCCCATCAGGCGAAGATCTTGAAGGCGTTCGCGGTTCGCGAGAACGTGGGCTACTTCGCCACGCTGGTGGAAAACGAGGCCATCGCGGAGAACGGCTACAACATCTCCGTGTCCTCGTGGGTCGAGTCCGAGGACACCCGCGAGACTGTCGACATCACCGAGCTCAACGCCCGCATCGCCGCCATAGTCGAGCGCCAGGCCGAGCTGCGGACGCAGATCGATGCGATTGTCGCCGACTTGGAAGGTGTCGACGCATGAGCCGCATCGACGACTTGATCAAGCAGTATGCGCCCGACGGCGTCGAGTACAGGGCGCTCGGTGATGTCGGCACGTTCGTGCGCGGCAACGGCCTTCAGAAGAAGGACTTCGTTGAGGAAGGATTTCCCTGCATCCACTACGGGCAGATCTACACCTACTACGGCACCTCGACGGCGGAAACCAAGTCGTTCGTCTCGCATGAGCTAGCCGCGAAGTTGCGCCGAGCCGCGCCGGGCGATCTTCTCATCGCGACGACGAGCGAGAACATGGAGGACGTCGGTAAAGCCGTCACCTGGCTCGGTGTGGGCGAGGTGGCCTTTGGCGGCCACACCAGTATCTTCACGCACTCCCTCGAGCCCAAGTACGTCGCCTACTTCTTCCAGACCGAGTCGTTCCAGCGGCAGAAGCGGAAGCACGTCAGCGGCACGAAGGTGCTGGAACTGCCGTTCGCCGGCATCGCGAAGATCCGCATACCCGTACCGACTGTCGAGGTTCAGCGGGAGATCGTGAGAATCTTGGATGCCTTCACGGAGCTGGAGGCTGAGCTGGAGGCTGAGCTGGAGGCTGAGCTGGAGGCCCGCAGGCAGCAGTATGCCCACTACCGGGACGCGCTCCTTTACCCTCGCAGTGAGTCGACGGGGTGGACCACACTCGGCGACGTGGCCGCGAATCTCGACTCGCAGCGCAAGCCAATCACGAAGGCGGCGCGCACGGCGGGTGAGATCCCGTACTACGGCGCGTCGGGCGTCGTGGATCACGTGCGCGACTACATCTTCGATGGCGACTACCTCCTGGTATCCGAAGACGGTGCCAATCTGCTCGCCAGAAGCACGCCCATCGCGTTCTCTATCTCGGGGAAGGCGTGGGTCAACAACCACGCGCACGTGCTGAGATTCGACACCTACGCTGCTCGGCGGTTTGCCGAGTTCTATCTCAACTCGATTGATCTGACGCCCTACGTTTCGAGCGGTGCGCAGCCGAAGCTTACGAAGGCGAGCCTCAACCGGATCCGGATCCCGCTTCGAACACATGAGGAGCACGAGCGGATTGTCGCGGTACTCGACAAGTTCGACGCGCTGGTGAATGACCTGTCGTCGGGCTTGCCGGCGGAGGTTGAGGCGCGGCGTGCGCAGTACGCGCACTACCGGGACCGGCTGTTGTCGTTCCCAGAGAAGCTGGAGGGTGCTGCGGCGTGAGCGAGGTGGTGCCTGCGGGCGGTGGGTCGTCGAGGTTCGAGCCGATCGCGCTGTCGTCGGAGTCGACGGTGGTGGCGGAGTTCGAAGCGGACGCGGCGTCGGCGGAGCGGTATCAGTCGGAGGCTGCGCTGGAGGCGGAGCTGGTCCGGCTGCTGCAGGAGCAGGCGTACGAGTACCTGCCGATCACGTCCGAGGCGGACCTGGTTGCCAACCTCCGCGCCCAGCTCGAGGCGCTGAACCGCATCCGGTTCTCCGACGAGGAGTGGGCGCGGTTTTTCTCCACGGTGATCGCGTCGGCGAACGACTCGGTGCGGGAGAAGACGGTCCGCCTCCAGGAGAACCATGTCGAGGCGTTTCGGCGTGACGACGGGTCGACGAAAAACATCGCCCTAATCGACAAGACCCGGATCCACAACAACCTGCTGCAGGTGATCAACCAGTACGAGGTGCCCGGCGCGCCGTCGTCGGGAGAGGGGGCCCCGGCGCAGCGGGCGAACCGGTATGACGTGACGGTCCTGGTCAACGGGCTTCCGCTGGTTCACGTGGAGCTGAAGCGGCGCGGTGTCGATATCCGCGAGGCGTTCAACCAGATCGACCGCTACCAGCGGGACTCGTTCTGGTCGGGGTCGGGGCTGTTCGAGTACGTTCAGCTGTTCGTCATCTCGAACGGGACGCTGACGAAGTACTACTCCAACACGGTGCGCGCGTCGCACCTGGATGAGCAGGGCCGGGCTGCGCGTGCGGGTGGGCGCGGGAGGCGGACGTCGAACTCGTTCGAGTTCACGTCGTGGTGGGCGGACGCGGCGAACCGGCCGATCGCGGACCTGGTGGGGTTCACAAAGACGTTCTTCGCCAAGCACTCGCTGCTGAACGTGCTGACGAAGTACTGCGTGCTCACGGCGGACCGGATGCTACTGGTGATGCGCCCGTACCAGATCGCGGCGACTGAGCAGATCCTCACGCGGATCGAGACGTCGTCGAACCAGAAGCGGTTCGGCACCTTGTCGGCCGGTGGGTACGTGTGGCATACGACCGGGTCCGGCAAGACGCTCACGAGCTTCAAGACGGCCCAGCTCGCCTCCAGGTTGTCCGACGTTGAGAAGGTCCTGTTCGTCGTCGACCGCAAGGACCTGGACTACCAGACCATGCGGGAGTACGACCGGTTCGAAAGGGGCGCCGCGAACTCCAACGCGTCCACGACCGTGCTGAAGCGGCAGCTCGAGGACCCGACCGCTCGGATCATCATCACCACGATCCAGAAGCTGTCGACGTTCATCGCCGCCAACCCGGGCCACGCGATCTACGGCGGGCACGTGGTGATTATCTTCGACGAGTGCCACCGGTCCCAGTTCGGGGATATGCACACCGCGATCACGCGGGCGTTCCGGCGGTATCACCTGTTCGGGTTTACCGGGACGCCGATCTTCGCGGAGAACGCCCGCTCGGGCGGGGCGGCGACGCTGCGCACCACGGAGCAGGCGTTTGGGGACAAGCTGCACACGTACACGATCGTTGACGCGATCAACGACAGGAACGTGCTGCCGTTCCGCATCGACTACGTCAACACGGTGCAGACGCGCGGTGGGTCGTCGGACAAGGAAGTCGCGGGGATCGACACCGATGCCGCGCGCCTTGACCCGAAGCGGATCCGCGGAATCGTGGAGTACACGCTCAATCATTTCGACCAGAAGACCCGACGTAACACCACCTACCGGCTCAAGGACCGGCGGGTGGCGGGGTTCAACGCCCTGTTCGCCACAGAGTCGATCACGGCGGCGAAGATCTTCTACAACATGTTCGGCCGGGTCCAGGAGGAGCGGGGGCTGCCGGACGCGAAGCGGCTCAAGGTCGGGCTGATCTTCTCCTACGCCGCGAACGAGGCGGCCGCCGAAGAGGCGGGCGGCCTGCTTGGGGAGGAGGAGTTCGAGACCCAAGGGCTGGACCAGTCGTCGCGGGACTTCCTGGAGGACGCGATCCAGGACTACAACGAAATGTTCGGCACGTCGTTCGACACGTCGGCGGAGAAGTTCCAGAACTACTACAAGGATCTGTCGCTGCGGATGAAGAACCGCGAGATCGACCTCGTCATCGTGGTCAACATGTTCCTCACCGGATTCGACGCGACCACGATGAACACCCTGTGGGTGGACAAGAATCTGCGCGCCCACGGGCTGATCCAGGCGTACTCGCGCACCAACCGGATCCTCAACTCGGTCAAGACTTACGGCAACATCGTCTCGTTCCGGAACCTGGAGGACGAGACCCAGGACGCGCTGGCGCTGTTCGGCAACAAGGACGCCGCGGGCATCGTGCTGCTCAAGCCGTACACCGATTACTTCGAGGAGTACGCCAGCAAGGTCACCGAGCTGCGTGAGCAGTTCGCGCCGGGCGAGATGCCAGTGGGGGAGCGGGCGAGCAAGGACTTCATCGCCGTGTTCGGGGCGATTCTGCGGCTGCGCAACATCCTGGTGTCGTTCGACGAGTTCGCCGGCGCGGACATCCTGGCCGAGCGAGACCGGCAGGACTACCAGAGCGTCTACCTGGAACTATGGAACCAGCGCCGCGGCGGCCAGCGGGCCGAGCGGGAGACGATCAACGACGACGTCACCTTCGAGATCGAGCTGATCAAGCAGGTCGAGATCGATGTCGACTTCATCCTCATGCTCGTCGAGCAGTACCGGGACGCGCGAGGCAACGGTCAGGACAAGGAGATCAAGGCGAGCATCGACCGCGCCATCGACTCGTCGCCGAGCATGAGGAATAAGAAAGACCTCATCGAGGAGTTCGTAGACCGTCTCTCGCTGGACGATGACGTAGCCGACGAATGGCGCGACTACGTCGCCGCGAAGCGCGACGCCGAACTCGAGCGGATCATCGCCGAGGAGAACCTCAAGCCCGGACCGACCCACCAGTTCATCGACGCCGCGTTCCGCGACGGAGCCGTCCGCACCACCGGCACTGCGATCACCAGAATCCTGCCGCCCGTCTCACGCTTCGCCCGCGGAGCCGGTACGAACCACGGCATCAAGAAGCAGACCGTCATCGACAAGCTCACCGCGTTCTTCGATCGTTTCTTCGATCTGACTTCATAGATGACGCGGCGAACACCGGCCGAGGTCGAAGGCCCGGGTTCTCCGTCTTCCTGGGCGTCCAGGCATCTCGTTCTTGCTAGCGCACCGACTCGAACTCGCGAATCAGCAGTGCGCCCAGGTACGACGCGATTTCTTCCGCGCCACGGTCGAACGCGGCAGTCGAGACGGATTCGTCCATGCTCACCCGAATCGGGCGAGGGCTCACGACCATGCTTGCGGATGTTCTGCTGACACCAGTCTTCTTGCCACGGCTGACGACGCCGAGCGCACCGCTCAGCCCGGTTGCGAGGCCGAACCTCTTCCCGGACAACATGTTGACGGCGCTCGTGAGCCGGAGGTTCGTCGTGAGGGTCTGTTCGAGGTCGTCTTCGTCCAGGATCGAGCCGAGCTGGTCACGGGGCAGCGTCGACCACAGAGAAAGCTGTCCGTTGGCCGCCAGTCGTGCGCCCAGGAACCGCGCGTCCTCCGGGCCAAGCCCAGGCGCGGTCGAGTGGACGTGGACCGTGGCGGCTCGCGCGTGGCCGTGAACGCTTGCTCCCGCAGTGACGGGGACGGCTCCGGCGGCCCGCAGCGCCGTGGCCAGAGAGTTCGGTGCCGACATCATCGTTCTGCCGGCGATGGGGCCACCATCGAGAGGGACGATGTGAAGCTCGACGACGGCGTCGTGTTCCCGGGTGAGCCCCTGGCCGTCGGACCACTCGTCCTTCCATTCGATCGCGAGGGGTTGATCGAGCGGCGCGAAGGTCAACGGAGATGGCGCTGCCTCGTGTGCTCTGATTGCGCGCGCAACTTCGGTGAGTAGTTCGGCGACGTCGGAGAACGTCGCGTAAAAGGATCCAGCGCCGTAATCCCCGACCTGTTGGATGAAGGTCGCCTGGTCGGGCTCGACCCCGACACCCTCCTTGCGGAAGACGAACACGGGCTTGCCGGCTGCCTTAGCGGCCATCCACTCGTCGTGTGTGGGGGACTGGTTGGTCTCCGGGAAGCGATAGCCGTAGTACGGACCGAGGAGCAGGATGTAGACGTCCGCGTCGGCTACACCCTTGAGGCACGCCTCGCGTGACGGCACCGGTTGAGCAGTGAACTGCTCGAAGGCGATCGGCTGGTGCCCGAGAGCATGGATCAGACCTGGCAACGCGTCTCGCTCGGCTTCGAGGCCCCTGCGGACGCTGCTGATGAAGGCGCGCACACCGCAAGGATGCCAGTCCGCACCGACATGGTCGGGTGACCGGGAATTTACCCGCTGCCGAGACGGCGGTGAGGGCGGCCTCCGTATGCTGGTAGGACACATGGACGTACTCGAGCCGGGGCCCTTGCGCAGTGGCACGACTGTTGCACGGCCACTCGTCGCGAGTTCAGAAGCCGCGGAATTTCAACGATCCTGAGCCCTCGGACTATACGATCAACTTCTGTCCAGGGCGACGGCGGAGCAGTTCGTCCGAGCCATGCTGCGGATCGCAACCGTCCATCAGGTGGCCCGGCTGCGCAAGGCTTCGGCAAGCGGAGGAATCGCGGATTAAGGGGGAGTCATGGGCTTGACGTCGCTCGTATGCGCCGTTGAGCTTGAGGGCAGCACCGGTCAACCCGGGCGCCGTGGGTCGGGCCTGGGTAGCGTGACGATCATGTGTGAGGTGGCCGTCTGATGGGCGCAATCTTCAAGCCGACGCCGTGGGAGGTCGACCAGCTGGTCTCGGGCGTGCAGAAGGGGAGCATCAGCCTCCCTGATTTGCAGCGACCGTTCGTCTGGCCGGCTACCAAGGTGCGCGACCTCTTCGACTCGATGTATCGCGGGTACCCTGTCGGCGAGTTGATGTTCTGGGACGTGGCCGCCACGGGAGAGTCGCGGGCGATTTCGGGCCTGGGCCAGGTCGAAGCGGTGCACCAGATCGTCGACGGGCAGCAACGACTGACGAGTCTTTACGCCGCGATGAAGGGTTTGAAGGTCCGCGACGAGTCGTACCGCGAGAAGTCGGTGATGATCTCGTTCAACCCGTTCACGGAGAAATTCGACGTGCGGACGCCGGCCCTTGCTCGCTCGCCGCAATGGATTGAGGACATATCGACGGTGTTCGCGTCTGCGATCGATGCGCGCTACGCGTTTCTCGACCGTCTGCGTGGCTCGCAGGAAGTCTCCCGCGAGGCCGAGCGGGCTGTCGAGACGGCGATCAGCAAGCTCGACGGGCTTCGGAAGTACTCGTTCCAGGTGGTGCACATCCAGAGCGACGTGGCGAAGCGAACGGTCGCCGACATCTTCGTTCGCATCAACTCCGAGGGCGTGAGCCTGAAGGCATACGACTACATCCTGACGTGGCTGAGCGTATTCTGGCCCGACGGACGCGAGGCGATCGAGAACTTCGCTCGGTTCTCTCGCGTCACGCCCGAGCGGGCGTCGGAGATCGCGGGCCACAGGGTCGACTGGACCCCGAAGAACCCGTTCCTCGCCATCGACACCGGCCACGTGGTGCGCGCAACGGTCGCGGTGGGTCAGAACCGTGCGCGGCTCACCGACGCGTACGCCGCCCTGCAGGCCAAGGACCGCACGACGGGCGTCATCGACGCGGAGCGCCAGGAGCGGGAGCTCAACCTCCTCCAGAAGGGCCTGCCGATCGTCACGGACCGCGTGAACTGGACGGAGTTCATACACGCGATCCAGACGGCTGGGTTCCGCTCGCACAAGGGTGTCACATCGAACACCAACCTGGTGTCGAGCTACGTGATCTTCCTGCTCGGGCGAACGCGCTATGGCGTCGGGCTTCCGAAACTTCGGTCGCTCGTCGCGCGGTGGATGTTCATGTCGCAGATGACCTCGCGGTATACGGGCTCTGGGGAGTCCCAGCTGCAGAAAGACCTCGATATTTTCGGTGCCTTGGACAGCGACGACTCGGCAGGCTTCGAGCGCATCGTGAAGCAGACCGTCGCTACGTCGTTGACGTCCGATTTCTGGACCTTCAACGTCCCGCAGTTGCTCGTGACGTCGAGCGTCGCACTGTCGCCGGTGTACCAGTGCTACCTCGCCGCGCTGAACATACTCAACGCCGACATGTTCATGCTTCGGATGCCTGTCCGTGACTGGATGGATCCGACGCTCCCGGTGGTCAAGGGGCTCGAGGGGCACCACCTCTTTCCGCGGGCATACCAGGAGAAGGTCCTGGACATCAACGACACCAAGCGCATCAACCAGGTGGCGAACTTTGCGCCGACAGACTGGGATACGAACATCAGGATCTCCGACAGGCCGCCGGCCGACTACTGGCCCGGGTTGCTCGCCGAACGGGGCGGCGACCCTGAGTGGGTCAAGCGTCAGTTCTACTGGCACGCGCTACCCGAGGGCTGGGAGTCGATGCCGTACGACGATTTCCTCGAGGCGAGGCGGACGCTCATCTCCGACGTCATCCGTGACGCGTTCGGGGTCCTCAGCACGGGAGAGAGCACGGCGCCGACGCCGCCGGTCGACATTCCGGAGGCCGGGTCCGAGGTCCTCACGCTGCAAGAGCTCCTGACGCGAGGCGCGCTCCGACCCGGCGATCTCCTCGATCCCATCGATCCCGACTGGCAGGTCGACGCCGTCGTCAGCGAGGACGGCACGATCGTCATCGACGGTACCCACGTGTTCGACAGCCTCGACGACGCGAGCCGGTTCTTGGGCGTCACGAACGTCAGCGGGTTCGAGTTCTGGGCCCTCGAACGGGACGGCGGGCTCGCGTCCCTCGCCGAGCTTGTAGCGAACCACGACTGACGGAGAGGCCCCAGTTTGTCACCCGGCGGCGTCGAACGAGATCACGTTGGTGTGATCTGACCTGATGACGCGGACGCCCAGGTGTGGCTGAATACCCCCATGCCAGCGACCGCGTACTTGACCGGCCTGGGCCGGTACCTGCCCGGCGAACCGGTAGCCAACGAGGACGTGGCGCGCCGGCTCGGTGGTGTGGACAAGCGCACTGACGGCCTGCGTGCCCGCATCCAGCGGGCCAACGGCATCCGGCAGCGGTACTACGCGTTGGACGACGAGGGCCGCACCACCGAGCTGAACGAGGAGCTTGCGGTGCATGCGATCGAGGATGCGCTCGCCGACCGGGGGATCACCGCCGCGGACCTGGGCATGCTCGCCTGCGCCACGACGCAGGGGGACCTGCTGGTGCCGGGCTTCGCGTCGATGGTGCACGGACGGCTGGGCGGCGGCCCGATGCAGGTGCTGACGGCGAGCGGCGTGTGCGCGTCGAGCATCGCGGCGCTCGACGCGGCGGTGAGCAAGGTGCGGCTCGGCGACCACCCGCGGGCCGCCGTCGTGGGCTCGGAGCTGTCCAGCCGTTGGCTGCACCAGCGGCGTTTTGAGGGCGTCGAGGACCACCTGGACGCGCACTTCCTGCGGTGGATGCTGTCCGACGGCGCGGGCGCGGCGATCGTGGAGTTCCAGCCGCGCCCCGACAAGCCGTCGCTGCGGGTGGACTGGGTCCGGCAGGTCTCGCTCGCGCACGAGCACGAGGTCTGCATGCGTGCCGGCCTCGACGGGCCCACCGCCGTCGCGGGCCGTACGTGGCAGGACTACGACGACGTGGCCACCGCCGAGAAGGCCGGCCTGCTGCAGATCCGGCAGGAGACGGCCGTGCTCGACGAGCTCGCCGCCGCCGGGCTGGCGCAGTTCGAGGAGTTCGTGGACCGCGGCCTGATCGACCTCAAGAAGCTCGACCACGTGCTCTGCCACTACAGCACCAACGCCTTCCGCGACGTCGTCTTCGACGCGCTGAGCGCGCGCGTCCCCGGCATGGACACGAGCCGCTGGTTCTCCAACCTGGAGACGTGCGGCAACACCGGCGCCGCGAGCATCTTCATCGCGCTGGAGGAGGCGTGGCGCACCGGGCGCTTCGCGCCGGGCGACACGATCCTCCTCGCCGTCCCCGAGTCCGGACGGTTCTCGTTCGGCTTCGCCCACCTGACCGTCGTCGCACCGCGAAGGAGCACCAGATGACCAGCACCGGGATCAGCACCGAGGCCAGTACCCAGGTCAGCGCCGAGACCGTCGAGGGCTACCGCCCGCCCCAGCCGGACCGGGCCGCCGGGCTGCTTGCCCGGCTCTCCGACGTCTGGACGGACTTCGAGGCCCGGCTGGCCGACGTGCCGATCCTGCGGGCGCTCGACGCCGGCGACGTGACGGTGGCGGACTACCAGCGCCTGCTGCACAACCTGCGCCAGCAGGTGGTCGACGGGTCGCTGTGGATCGCGCGGGCGGCGTCGAACTTCGACATGGACCACTTCGACCTGCGCTCGGCCGCTATCTCGCACGCGCTGGAGGAGCACCGCGACCACCTGCTCCTGGAGCGCGACTACGTCGCCGTCGGTGGCTCTCTCGAGGCGCTGCGCGCAGGCCGGAAGAACCTCGGGTCGCAGGCGCTGTCCGGCTACATGTTCCACGAGGCGAGCAGGCCGAACCCGGTCGGGTGCCTCGGCGCGATGTTCATCATCGAGGGGCTCGGCGCGCAGAAGGCCGGCGTGTGGGCCCGGCGGTTCCAGGAGGTGCTCGGGCTGGCGGACAACCAGGTGCACTTCATGGCCTACCACCAGGACGCCGACGCCGAGCACACCGGCACCCTCGACGCCATCCTCACGTCCGACCGGATCGACGACGACGCGGCCGACGCCATCGTCACCTGCGCGCGGGTGGTGGCCCGGCTCTACGTCATGCAGCTCACCGAGCTGGACGAGATCTGATGCCCGTGAGGTCCGACCCGAGCATGTGGGAGGCGATCTACGCCGACCCCTCGGTCCCGCTCGACAAGCCGCTGGTGCGGATGATCATCGAGGACCAGCAGCGCCCCTCCCGGCGGCTGCTGTACCCGATCGCGCGGATCGTCTCCCGCGTGCTGGTGGCGGTGCTCTCGGTCGTGAAGCGGGTGTTCCCCGGCAGGTGGATGACCCTCGCGACCATGGACGCGCTGTGCCTGTGGTTCCTGCGCCGGTTCGTGTCGCCGGACGCCGTCGAGCTGCTGATCCGCCACTTCGTGGTGGAGACCAACCTGGTGAACTTCATCATCCGCAACACCCCGGCCGCCATCGAGCCGGTCACGCTGCGCCCGACGACGCTGTCCGGGCTGGGCGACAACGCGGTCGTCGAGCACGACGTCAACGTCTACGACGTGCTCATCGCGCTCGAGGGGATCGACATCACGGCGCCCGAGCGACTCGACTTCGCCCAGCTGGACGTGCCGGACCTCGACCCCGAACGTCGTCGCCCCCGTCTGCTGCGCCTCGACATCCAGACGGCGCTGTGCCTGATGAACATCCCGTTCTGCATCGCGCTGAACCTGGAGGAGTTCCGTCGCGCGATCCACTCGCTGCGGTTCGACGACTCCTTCCTGAGCATCCTCGCCGTGCTGACCGCCGACGAGACGTTCGAGCACTGGAAGATGGGCGCCCTGAGCCTCTGGATGGACACGAACGTGGACGTCCCGCAGCTCGTCTACCGGCACGCGCTGGTGTGCGAGTACGCCCACGCCCACCTGGTCTCGATCGCGCAGCGGAGCGGCGCGGGGGAGTAGGGCCGGGACCGTACCCGCCGGCCGCCTATGCCGACGTGACGGGGCTCTTCAGCCGCTCGCGTGCGGTGCGGCCGCGGCGGGACGCGGGGATGCTGCCCGCGGCTCGGGCGAGGCCGAAGGGTCGGGGAGCGTCGGCGTAGAGGCTCTCGTGGTGCCCGGCGGGGACGGCGTACGACTCGTGCCAGACCTGGACGGCGCCGGGCACGCGGTGCGCACGGCGATAGAAGGCGAGCCAGGCGGGCCGGTGCCGTCGCTCGTCGGCGTTGGCGTAGCGGTAGATGTCGTCGATGCTGCGCCAGTACTGCACGACGGTGACGCCGCGCAGGTCGGCGTCGATCGTAGTGCGCGCGTGGAGCAGCCCGGCGTCGGGGTCGCGACCGAGCTCGGCGAGCATCGGTCCCATCGCGGCGAACGCGGGGAGCCAGGCGTCGGGGCGCCAGGGCTTGACCACTCGCGCGCCGATGAGGAAGACGGCGAGGCCGCCCTCGTGCTGGTGGGTCGTCAGCGTGCTCATGGGAACCGCCACTCGAACGGATAGTGGAACTCTCCAATATTGGATAGTGCTACTCTCCAAAGTCAAGAGGTACGGACGGAGGAGCATGCGCATCTCGGGTCTCGCGGAACGGACCGGTGTCCCGGTCGCGACGCTGAAGTTCTACGTGCGGGAGGGGCTGCTACACGCGGGCACGGCTACCGCCCGCACCCAGGCCGTGTACGACATGTCGCACGTCGAGCGGGTGCGGCTCGTCCGTGCTCTCACCGAGTCCGCCGGCCTGACGCTGGGCGCGGTGCGCGAGGTGCTCGCCGTGCTGGACGACCCGCCGGCCAGCCGGCACGAGCTCCTCGGGGCGGCGCAGCACGTCATGCTCGCGCGGGAGGACGGACGCCCGCAGGACCGCGCCGAGCAGGGTGAGCCGGCCTCCGATGAGCGCGATCACTGGGCGGCCCGCGCGGCCGCGCTGGTCGCGGCCCGGGAGTGGTGCGCCGACGACGACCCGCTCGTCGCGCGTCTGGCGGGCCAGCTCCGGGCCGCGGACGCCGCCGGCATCGACCTGACGGACGCCCACCTCGCGGCCCTCGCCGAGGCGGCGGACACCGTGGCCGCCGCCGATGTCGCCTCCGTGCCCGCGGACCGTGCCGGGGCCGTGCGGCAGGTCGTCGTCGGCACCCTGCTCACCGACCCCGTGCTGCTCACGCTGCGCCGCATGGCGCAGCAGCGCGCGAGCGCCGGCGTCGAGCGGACAGGCTGACGGAGCGTCGCCCCGGCGTCGGACGCACGGCCGCTTTCACCCACGCCCCTGGGCCGGCGACGCCGCCCGCGGTGACAGACTTCGCGGATGTGGCGGCGTCTCCCGGTGGTCCTGGTGCTGGTCACGTCGGCGCTGCTGGCCGGGTGCAGCGTGCTCGAGATGGGGCCGTCCCCGACGACGACGTACACGGACGCGAACGGCCAGACCGTCACGGTGGACTGGAAGGACTACCCGGCCGCCGAGGGGTCGGACGCCGAGGCGATGCTCGACGCCCCGGACCAGGCGGAGCTGGAAGCCCCCGCCAGGCAGCTGGTGAACGACCTCCGCGACGCGGTGGAGGAGGCGGCGGGGACGCCACTGGTGCCGCAGCGTACGGAGGAGTCCTGGTTCGACGACGAGGACTGGTACCCGGTGGAGGGCAACGGGTACGGGGGAGAGCCCCTGCTGACGACGGTGAACTGCTGCCGGCTCAGCAGCGACCGGGTGCCTGACCTGGAGCGGTGGCGAGCGATCGTCGACGCCGCGAGCCGGGTGACGGAGGAGGCCGGGCTGGGGCCGTTGGTGCTCGAGCACGAGTCCGGGGCGATGGCGGACGACCCGGCCTGGCGGAAGGAGCACCACGAGCGGTTCTGCAACGTCGTCGGCGGCGGGTGCTGGTGGTGGTCGGCCGTGGCCGCCGACGGCTACCGGTGGATCAGCCTCGATCTCCAGGACGCGTCCCTCGACCCGACCGGCGACGGCCTCGACGAGGCCGAGGAGCTGGACCTCTCGGCGGCCTCGATCACCCTGGAGTACGGCGCGACGGTGGTGCGCGCGGGCATGAAGCCCGCCTACGAGGAGGCGCTCGCCCCCTTCCGCGGGCTCGAGCAGCCAGAGGCGACCCGGTCGGACTGAAGGGGGCGAGCGCCGATGTCGCTACAGGGTCGCCGTGTCGATGACGAACCGGTAGCGCACGTCGCTGGACAGCACGCGCTCGTAGGCGTCGTTGATCTGGTCGGCGCCGATGAGCTCGGTCTCCGGCGCGATGCCGTGCTCGGCGCAGAAGTCGAGCATCTCCTGGGTCTCGGCGATGGAGCCGATGCTGGAGCCGGCGAACGACCGGCGGTTGTTGAACAGCGAGAACACCTGGATGGGCAGCGGCTCCGGCGGGGCGCCGACGTTGACCATGGTGCCGTCGAGGCGCAGCAGCCGCAGGTACTGGTTGAGGTCGAGCGGCGCGCTGACGGTGTTGACGATGAGGTCGAAGCGGTTGGCGAGCGCCTCGAACGTGGCGGCGTCGTCGGTCGCGTAGTAGTCGGTCGCGCCGAAGGCGAGGCCGTCGTCCTTCTTCGCCAGGGTGCGCGAGAGCACGGTGACCTCGGCGCCCATCGCGGCGGCGATCTTGACGGCCATGTGGCCGAGGCCGCCCATGCCGACGACCGCGACCTGCTTGCCGGGGCCGGCGTTCCAGTGCGCGAGCGGCGAGTAGGTGGTGATGCCGGCGCAGAGCAGGGGCGCCGCAGCGGCGTAGTCGATGGCGGCGGGGACGCGGAGCACGAAGTCCTCGTCGACGACGACGTGCGTCGAGTAGCCGCCCTGGGTGATGGTGCCGTCGCGGTCCACGGCGGCGTACGTGCCGGTGTTGCCCGCGAGGCAGTAGTTCTCCATGCCGGCGAGGCAGTTCTCGCACTCGCGGCACGAGTTCACCATGCAGCCGACGCCGACGCGGTCGCCCACGGCGTGCTTCGTGACGGCGGGGCCGATTTCGACGACCTCGCCGACGATCTCGTGGCCGACGACCTGCGGGTAGGTGATCGGGCCCCAGTCGCCGCGCACGGTGTGGATGTCGGAGTGGCAGATCCCCGCGTAGCGGATGGCGATCAGGACGTCCTTCGGGCCGACGTCGCGACGCTCGATGGTCGTGGGGACCAGCGGCTCGGTCGCGGACGGGGCGGCGTAGGCGTTGACGGTGCGCAAAGAGTTCTCCTCGGTCGATGGTGCGTGCCCACCGTAGATGCCGGCGGCCCGCCCCGGGAGACCCTCTCAGGGCACCCCTGGGCGGCTGAACCAGCCCGCGACGACGTCGACGGCGCGGTCAACGGTCTGGTCGACGTCGACCATCACGCCGGTCTCGTCGGAGCCCAGGGGCTCGAGCGTGGCGAGCTGCGAGTCCAGGAGCGCCGGCGGCATGAAGTGGTCCGCGCGCGCCGCGATGCGCCGCGCGAGCAGGTCGCGGTCGCCGTGCAGGTGGACGAACGCGACGTCGCCGCCCGCGCCGGCCCGCAGGATGTCCCGGTACGACCGGCGCAGGGCCGAGCAGGCCACGACCGCCGGTGCGCCGTCGTCGCCGCCGCGGAGCACCTCCGCGACGCGGGCGAGCCAGGGGCGCCGGTCGTCGTCGGTGAGCGGGGTCCCCGCCGACATCTTCGCGACGTTCGACGGCGGGTGCAGGTCGTCGGCGTCCACGAACTGCAGGCCCAGGCGGGCAGCGAGGAGCCACCCGACCGTCGACTTGCCGCAGCCTGCGACGCCCATGACGACGACGCCGCGCACGTCGCCCGGGACCGCTCCGGCCATGTCAGTACCCGGCGGCGGGGTCGACGACGCCCTCGAGCGTGCCGCCCGCGACGAAGCGGCGGAGGTTCTCCTCGACCCGTGCGCGCAGCAGCGGCGCGACCATCTCGGCGGTGTCCGCCGTGTGCGGGGTGATCAGCGCGGTCGGCAGGTCCCACAGCGGGTGGCCGTCGGGCAGGGGCTCGGGGTCGGTGACGTCCAGCGCCGCGCCGCCGAGCCGGCCGGAGGCCAGGGCGGCGACGAGGGCGTCGGTGTCGACGAGCCCGCCGCGCGCGATGTTCACGAGCACGGCGCCGGGCTTCAAGGCGGCCAGCTCCTCGGCGCCCAGCAGCGCGCGGGTCTGCGTGGTCAGCGCCGCGGCGACCATGACGACGTCCGCCCGGGCGAGCTCCGCGCCCAGGTGCTCCGTGGTGACGGTCCGCTCGGCGCCGGGCACCGGCTCGGCCCGACGGCGGACGACGACGGTGCGCGTGCCGAACGGCGCGAGCAGGTCGAGGTACATCCGGGCGATGCCGCCTGCGCCGAGGACGAGCACGTCGGCCCCGAACAGGGACGTCCCGGCGGACCTGCCCCACGAGCGGGCGCGGGCGCGCTCCGGCAGGTGCCGGAGCAGCGCCAGGGTCAGCGCGAGGGCGTGCTCGGCCACGGGGCGGGCGAAAGATCCTTTCGCGGAGGTCCAGGTGATGCCGGGCGCCTCGAGCAGCCCGCCGTCGGCGTACGCGTCGACCCCGGCCGACGGGAGCTGGACCCAGCGGGTGCCCGGCGCGGACGCCAGCGCCGCCCGCAGGTCGGCGAGGTCGCCGCCGAACCAGAGCAGGCCATCCGTCTCCGGACCGGGCGGGACCAGTCGGGCGCCGGCCGCCGCCACGGCGTCCGGCAGCCAGCCCGGCAGCGGGGCCGGGCGGGCGACGCTCACGCCGGGGCCCGCCGTCGCGCCGCTCATGCCGCGACCCGCGCGGTGCCGTCCGCGGCCTCGGCGCGGGCGCCGCCCACGACCTCGACCGACCAGCCCGCCGCGAGCGCCGACTCGACGACGACCTCGTCGCCGTCGCGCCGGACGGTGAACGCCACGGCCTCGCCGTCGGCGCCGTCGACCTCGACGCGCCGCGACCAGCCGTCGGCGCCGGGGTGCACGAGCAGCGTCAGCCCGTCGAGGTGATCGGCGTCCGGGCGCTCCTCGTGGGCGCTCAGCGGGACGACGCCGCCGGTGCGGACGTAGACCGGCAGCGAGTCGAAGCCGTGGTTCTCCCGCACCCAGCGGCCGCCGGCGACGCGCTCGCCGGTGAGGAGGCCGGCCCACTCGCCGTCGGGCAGGTAGAGGTCGACGTCGCCCTCGGCGTTGAACACCGGCGCCACGAGCAGGTCGGACCCGAGCATGTACTGGCGGTCCAGGTGCGGCACCGCGGGGTCCTCCGGGAACTCCAGCAGCATGGGCCGCATCATCGGCGTGCCCGACCGGTGGGCCTCGTGCCCCGTGGCGACGAGGTAGGGCGCGAGCCGGTTCTTGAACCGCGCGAACGTGCGGGTCACGGCGACGGCGCTCGTCGGGTCGGACTCGTCCTCGCCGAACATCCACGGCACGCGGTAGGACCCGCTGCCGTGCATGCGGCTGTGGCTGGAGAACAGGCCGAACGCCGTCCAGCGCTTGAACACGCCGGCGTCCGGCGTCATCTCGAAGCCGCCGATGTCGTGGCTCCAGTACCCGAACCCGCTGTACGCGAGCGACAGGCCGCCGCGCAGCGACTCGGCCATCGACACGTACGACGCCGTGGAGTCGCCGCCCCAGTGCACCGGGAACTGCTGCCCACCGGCGGTGGCCGACCGGGCGAACAGCACGGCCTCGCCGGTGCCGCGCTCCTCGGCGAGCACCTCGTGCACCGCCTCGTTGTACAGGTGCGTGTAGTAGTTGTGCATCCGCTCCGGGTCGGATCCGTCGAAGTACTCGACGTCCACCGGGATCCGCTCGCCGAAGTCGGTCTTGAACGCGTCGACGCCCTGGCGCACGAGCACGCGCAGCTTGTCCTTGTACCAGGAGGCGGCATCCGGGTTGGTGAAGTCCACCAGGGCCATGCCGCCCTGCCAGCGGTCCCACTGCCAGACCGAGCCGTCCCGACGCCTCACCAGGTAGCCGGCCGCCATGCCCTCGTCGAAGAGGGGCGACTGCTGGGCGATGTACGGGTTGATCCACACGCACACCCGCAGGTCGCGGTCGTGGAGACGGGCCAGCATGCCCTCCGGGTCGGGGAAGGTGCGCTCGTCCCACTCGAAGTCGCACCAGTTGAACTCGCGCATCCAGAAGCAGTCGAAGTGGAACAGGCTCAGCGGGATGTCCCGCTCGGCCATCCCGTCGATGAACGAGTTGACCGTGGCCTCGTCGTAGTCCGTGGTGAAGCTCGTGGACAGCCACAGCCCGTACGTCCAGGCGGGGATCTCGGCGGGGCGGCCTGTGAGCGCGGTGTAGCGCTGGAGGATCGTCTTCGGGTCCGGCCCGTAGACGACGAAGTAGTCGAGGGCCTCGCCGAGCACCGAGAACTGCACCCGCTCGACGGCCTCGGAGCCCACCTCGAACGAGACGTGGCCGGGGTCGTTGACGAACACGCCGTACCCGCCGGTGGTCAGGTAGAACGGCACGTTCTTGTACGCCTGCTCGCTCGACGTGCCGCCGTCGTAGTTCCAGATGTCGACCGTCTGGCCGTTCTTCACCACCGGGCCGAAGCGCTCGCCCAGGCCGTAGACGAGCTCGCCCACGCCCAGGTCGAGCTGGTCGAACACGTAGCTGGTGCGCCCGTCGCGGCGCAGCTCGATCGGGCCGTGGTCGACGGAGGCGTCGGGCGCGACGTCGGCCCACGCGGCCGACTTGCCGCTCGACCCGGTGAGGCGACGCCCGCCGGCGTGGAACGACAGCTCCCAGGACTTCCCGACGGACAGCTGCACGTTGAGGTCGCCGGTGGTGAGCGTGCCCTGGCCGTCGACGACCTTGGCCTCGCCGACGCCGTCGAGCAGGTCCAGCTCGAAGCGGCGGGGCTCCTGGCGACCCTTGTGGTGGACGTGCTGCACCCGCACGACGTTCTCCATCGGCGACGACACCGTGGTCGTGATGACCGGGTTGTTCAGGGTGTCGCCGCGGTGCCGCACGACCTTGGTCGGCGCGACGGAGCGCAGGCTCGCGCCGTCGGCGGCGACCCGGTCCACCTCGCGGGCGTAGTGGATCGCGACGCCGGGGCGGGCGTGCCAGAAACCGTCGGTGAACTTCATGGGGGGAGGGCCTTCCGTGGTGCGGGTGGTGCGGGGCGCCGGCGGGCGTCAGCGGGCGTCGGCGGTGGAGCCGACGAGCTGGAGCGTGCCGGGCAGGAGGTCGTGGGTGGGGGCGGCGGACGGGTCGGCGAGACGGTCGACGAGGTCCTGGACGCTGCGGGAGCCGAGCTCGGCGCCGGGCGCGACGACGGCGCTGACGGCGGGGTCCGCCGTCGCGAGGTCGGCCGCGGACGTCGCGAGCGCGAGGACGGAGACGTCGCCCGGGACGGCGCGGCCGGCCGCGCCGAGCCCGTTCACGAACCCGGAGAGGGCCGCCTCGTTGAGGACGAGGACCGCCGTGACGTCGGGGTGGTCGGCGGCCAGGGCGGTGGCGGCCCGCCGTCCGGAGCGCGGGTCCTGGGCGGCGCGGACGACGAGCGGGTCGAGGCCACGGCGCGCCGCCTCGGCCAGGTACGCCTGCTCGGTGCGGACGACCGGCCCGTACCCCGACCACGCGGGGCCGGAGGGGCCGCCCGGCTCGCCGAGGACCAGGGCCACGCGGCGGTGCCCGAGGTCGGTGAGGTGGTCGAGACCGGTGGCGACCATGCCGGCGAAGTCCATGTCGACGTACGACAGCCCGGTCGGGTCCTCGGTCCGGCCGATCAGCCCGAAGGGCACCTCGCGCTCGGCGAGCAGCGCGACGCGCGGGTCGTCGGCGGTGACCTCCATGAGCAGGACGCCGTCGACGAGCCCGCCGGACAGGTAGTCGTCGAGCTGGGCGACGTCGTCGACCGGCCACAGCACCACGTTGAAGCCGCGCTCGGTCGCGGCGCTCGCGGCGGCGGTGACGATGCTCAGCGCGGTGCTGCCGAGGCGGTGCTGCAGGGCGGGGAAGACCAGCGCCACGATGTGGCTGCGGCGGCTCGCCAGAGCCCGGGCGAGCACGTTGCGCCGGTACCCCAGGTCGGCCATCGCGTCCTCGACGCGGGCGCGCGTCGCCGGGGCGACGCGCTTGGTCCCGTTGACGACGAACGACACGGTCGTCAGGGAGACGCCGGCCCGGTCGGCCACGTCCTGCATGGTCACCACGGGGCACTCCTCACGTCGGGAACAGATCGGGAACAGGTCGGGAACAGGGCTCGGGAACGGTGCTGCGGATCGATGATCACACAGCCGGACGAGATTGGTAAAGCGCTTTGACAGCCTCGCCGGGTCGTGCCTAACCTCGCCGTCACGTGAACCGAGCGAAGGAGCTACGACTGTGCGACGAACCCACACCGCCGTCGGCGCGGCGTCGGCCGCCGTCGTCGTCCTGGGGCTGTCAGCCTGCAGCGGCGGTGCCCGTGCGGACGACGGCACGCTCGTCGTGACCGACACGCTGTCCGACACCAGCGCGCCCGTCTACCAGGAGGTCTACGACGCCTGCGCCGCCGAGGTCGGCATGAAGGTGCAGGCCAACCACGTGGCGGGCTCCGGGCTCATCGCGACCGTGCTGCAGCAGGCGTCGTCCGACACGCTCCCCGACGTCCTCATGCTCGACAACCCCGACGTGCAGCAGATCGCGTCGTCCGGCGCGCTCAGCCCGCTGACCGACTACGGCATCACGGGCGAGGGGTTCCCGCAGGGCGTCGTCGACGCGGGCACCTACGACGGCGACCTGTACGGCATCGCGCCCGTCGTCAACACGGTCGGTCTGTTCTACGACGTCGACGCGCTCGCCGAGGCGGGGATCGAGCCGCCCACCACCTGGGACGAGCTCCGTGCGGCGGCCGAGGCGCTGACCACCGACGGGCGCTACGGCCTCGCGTTCAGCGCTGCCAACACGTTCGAGGGCACCTGGCAGTTCCTGCCCTACCTGTGGAGCAACGGGGCGGACGAGGACGACCTCACGTCGCCCGAGGCGGTCGAGGCGCTCTCCTTCGTCGACGGCCTCGTGCAGGACGGGTACGCGTCGTCGAGCGTCGTCAACTGGTCGCAGAACGACGTCAACGACCAGTTCATCGCGGGCAAGGCCGCCATGATGGTCAACGGGCCCTGGAACATGCCCGCGCTGGAGGCCGCCGAGGGCCTCGACTACGCCGCCGTCCCGCTGCCCGTCCCGGAGGCGGGTGACACGCTCGAGGCGCCGCTCGGCGGCGAGGCGTTCACCGTCCCGCGCACCGGGAACCCCCACAAGATGGCGAAGGCCGGCGACTTCGTCGCCTGCGTGACCCGCGGCGAGCACCAGCTCGCCATGGCCACCGGCCGGGGCGCCGTCCCGTCGGACACCGAGGTCGCCGCCGAGGCGGCTGCCGAGAACCCGGTCGTGGCGACGTTCGTCGACACCGTGCAGACCGCCCGGTCGCGCACCGCGCTGCTCGGGCCGGACTGGCCCGGCGCCGCCACCCAGATCTACACCGCCCAGCAGCTCGCGCTGACCGGGAGCGAGCCTCCCGCGGAAGCCCTCGAGCGGGCGACGGAGCACTGATGCGCACGCCGACGTCGCGCGCGTCGTCACCGAGGAAGGATCGACGATGACCACCACCCTCGCCGGCCCGACGCCCGTCGTCGCGCCCCGACCGGGTGCCGACCGCCCGCGCAGGCGCGCCCGCATGCGGGAACGGACCGCCCAGTGGCTCTTCCTCGTGCCCGCGATCGCGTACGTGCTCGTGTTCTTCGGGTACCCGATCGTCAAGAACCTCGTGATGGGGTCGCAGGACTACACCGTGCGGACCTTCGTCTCGGGCGAGGCGCCGTGGGTCGGGCTCGACAACTACGTCGAGGTCGTCACGAGCAGCCTGTTCCGCACGACCGTGCTCAACACGGCGCTGTTCACCGTCGGCTCGATCGTCGGCCAGTTCGTCATCGGGCTCCTGTTCGCCCTGTTCTTCAAGCGGCGGTTCCCGCTGGGGAACGTGCTGCGGTCCCTGCTCCTGCTGCCCTGGCTGCTGCCGATGATCGCGGGCACCGCGGTGTGGAAGTGGATCCTCGACCAGGACGGCGGCGTCCTCAACGCAGCGCTGGGCTCGATCGGCATCGCGCCGGTCCACTGGCTCACCAGCCCCGACGTCGCGCTCATCGCCGTCGTCCTGGTGAACGTCTGGGTGGGCATCCCGTTCAACATGACGCTGCTGTACTCCGGGCTGCAGAACATCCCCGACGAGCTCTACGAGGCCGGCGCCCTCGACGGCGCCACCGGCGCCAAGGCGTTCTGGCACATCACGTGGCCCAACCTGCGGCCCGTGGTCAGCGTCGTCCTCGTGCTCGGCGTGATCTACACCCTCAAGGTGCTCGACATCATCCTGGGCCTCACCGGCGGCGGACCCGCCAACGCGACCCAGACCCTGGCCACCGACTCCTACCGACGCTCGTTCCAGGAGTTCTCCTTCGGCACCGGCGCCGCGGTCAGCAACATCCTCATCGTGGTGTCGCTGCTGTTCGCCGTCGTGTACCTGCGCGTCAACAAGCGCGCCGTGGATGAGTGAGGTTCATCGTGAATCAGACGACCGACGCCCGGAAGCTGCGGTACACGATCGTCGGGATCGTGCTCCTCGCGGTCATGCTGTTCCCCGTCTACTGGATGGTCAACGTGTCCCTCCAGGGCGGCGGTACGGCGGCGAACAGCTCGTTCTTCCCGACGAACGTCACGTTCGAGGGCTACCAGCGGGCGTGGGAGGACCAGACGGGCAACCTCGTCACCAGCATGATCGTGGCCCTCGGCGCGGTGCTCGTGTCCCTGGTGATCGCGACGCCCGCCGCCTACGCGCTGTCGCGGTTCCGGCTGCGCGGCATGGGGATCTTCCTGTTCGTGCTGCTGCTGGCGCAGATGATCCCCGGCATCGTCATCGCGAACTCGCTCTACACGCTGTTCAACGACCTGGGCCTGCTCAACACGTACGTCGGCCTGATCCTCGCGAACGCCACGCACGGCATCCCGTTCGCGATCCTCATCATGAGCGCGTTCATGCGGTCCATCCCGCCCGCGCTCACCGAGGCGGCGCGCGTCGACGGCGCCGGCCACTTCCGCGCGTTCTGGTCGATCATCGTGCCCGTGAGCAAGAACTCGCTCATCACCGCCGGGCTGTTCAGCTTCCTCTTCGCGTGGAGCGACTTCATGTTCGGCCTCACCCTCACCACGGGTGCGGACATCAAGCCCATCACCCTCGGCATCTACGACTACCTGCAGGGCAACGTCCAGAGCTGGGGGCCCGTGATGGCGAGCGCCGTCATCTCCTCCGTGCCGGCGATCGTGCTCCTCGTCCTCGCCCAGCGGTACATCGCCGCCGGCGCGCTCGGCGGCGCGGTGAAGTGACGTGAGATGACCTCGGCACCTCAGCCGAGGGCCGCGGCCCCGAGCCTGCTGCTCGTGTAGAGCTCGGCGACCTCGTCGAGGTCGACCGGGGGGACCGAGTCGCCGGTGCCGACGGCCGCTGCCACCCACCAGTCGGCGCCGGGCAGGCCCGCCGAGGCGTAGGCGCGCACGCCTGGTTCGAGGTGGGGGCAGCCGGGGCGCGGCCGTGCGAGGACCTCGCCGTGCGCCGGCTCCCACAGGCGCACCGACCCGTCGCGTTCATCGTCGAGGACGACGGCGTCGTACCACCGCCACACGACGACGTCGCGCCCGCCGGCGGGTGCCGCGATCGCGACCAGGTGGCCGGGGGAGAAGCGTTCGGTGTGCGGCGAGGGGACCGTCGCGGCGAACGGGACCGTGGCGACGCGGCCGTCGTGCCACACGTCGCAGGCGGTCTCGGTGACGCGCAGCACCCGCGCGGTGCGGAGGGAGGGCGTCGGGCCGGGGCCGCCGTCGCGCCCGTCGTCGGTCGTCATGCGCGGGAGTCTGGCAGGACGGCGCGTCGTGGGCGACGGGAATTCCCCGCGTCCTCTGGTCGGTGGCGCCCTGGGAATAATGTGTCCATTTTGTGGTATAAACGTGACCGACGGCCATTGATCGGCGCGCTGTGCCGCGCCCGGAGGAACCCCGACACCACGTCTCGTCGGCGCGCTCTCGCGAGAGTTCCCGCTTGGTCCCCGTCACGAACCGCCGGCCCCTCCGTGCGCCGGCACCCGCACGCCCCGACCGCGGCGCATCGCCGTGCGCCCTGGTCAGGACGGTTGACGAACGGAAGGAGCGTCGTGCTGTCGACCCAGCCGGCACGGTACGCACTGCCCTGTGCGTGCCGCCCCGTCTGCCCCCGGCGAGTGCCGCCCGCCTAGCTGTCGTTCCCGCTGTCCCCGTCCCGCCGGACCCGCATCGGGCCTCCGGTTCCCTGACGAGAGAGTGAGAACCCCTTGGGCAACCTGCAACAGATCCCTGGACCGATCGTGATCCTCATCCTGCTGCTGTTCTTCGGCGGCAGCTTCTACATGTCGGTCCGCATCAGCCGCAAGAAGGAGAACGCGGACGGCTACATGACGGGCGGCGGAAAGATCGGCTTCGGGATCTCCGCGGCGTCGATGACCGCCACCTGGATCTGGGCGTCGTCGATGTACGCCTCCGCCACGTCCGGCTACACCTACGGCGTGTCCGGCCCCATCCACTACGGGCTCTGGGGCGCGCTGATGATCCTGCTCATCTACCCGTTCGGGCGCCGGATCCGCGCGGTCGCGCCGCGCGCGCACACGATCGCGGAGGTGATGTTCGCCCGCCACGGCCGCTCGAGCCAGCTCATGCTCGCCGGGTCCAACGTGCTCGGCAGCGTCATCAGCCTCACGTCCAACCTCATCGCCGGCGGCGCCCTCGTCGCCATGCTCACGCCCTACACCTTCACGCAGGGCATCGTCGCCATCGCGGCCGGCGTGCTCCTGTACACGCTCTGGTCGGGCTTCCGGGCGTCGGTCCTCACCGACTTCGCCCAGGTGGTGGCGCTGCTGGGCGCGGTCGTGGTCATCATCCCGGTGGTGTTCTTCGCGGCCGGCGGGCCCAGCCTGTTCGAGACGGGCGCGGCGAACCTCACCGCCCAGCAGAAGGACTTCTTCTCCTCGGACGCGTTCTTCAACCAGGGCGCCCCGTACATCGCGGCCGTGCTGGCCTACGCGATCGGCAACCAGACCATCGCCCAACGGCTGTTCGCGGTCCGCGAGGACCTCATCAAGAAGACGTTCGTGACCGCGACCTTCGGCTACGGCGCGACGATCATCGGCATCGGGATGCTCGGTGTCATCGCCCTGTACGCGGGCATCGAGCCGCTCGGCGGGGACATGAACAACCTCGTCCCGCAGATGGCCGCGAACTACCTGAACCCCGCGCTCCTGTGCCTGTTCTTCGTGATGATCATCGGCTCGCTCTCCTCGACGGCTGACTCCGACCTGACGGCCCTCTCGTCGATCGTCATGGCCGACATCTACGGCCAGAACGTCGCCGGCAAGAAGCGCGCCAACCCGCGGACCATGGTCCTCATCGGCCGGATCACGATGGTCGTCTCCATCGCCGCGGGACTGGTGTTCGCCGGGTCGAAGTTCAACATCCTCGACCTGCTGGTGTTCGTCGGTGCGTTGTGGGGCGCCCTCGTGTTCCCCGTCATCGCGAGCTTCTACTGGGACCGGGTCACGAACGTGGCCTTCAGCGCCGCGGTCGTCGCGGGGCTCGCGTGCTTCCTGCCCGTGCGCTTCTCGTGGGTCGACCTCTCGGGCGGGCTGGGCCTCGCGTCGGACGTCCTGTCCACGCTCGGCATCGGGATCGTGCTCGGCCTGATGGCCTTCGGCTTCTTCGGCAAGCGGGTCGCCCTCGTCGTCGGGACGGTCGCCACGGTGGCGGCCGCGCCGTTCGCGATCGGGTTCCTGCACACCTACCCGGTGCTGTCGGGCTCGCTCGTGGCGTACGCGGTCAGCACGATCGTCTGCGTCGCTCTGACGCTGCTGAGCAAGGACCGGTTCGACTTCGCCCTGATCAAGGAGCGCACCGGCAACTTCGACGAGGAGGAGACGGCTGCGAGCCGTCCGGCCGAGGAGCCGCGACGGGGCGAGCCCGTCGCGGCAGGAGAGGGGATCTGATGACGTTCCTGCTGACGGTGTACGTGCTCGTCTGGCCCGTCGTCGTGGCCGGCGTGCTCTTCGTGATCAGCCGCGCGTTCTACCGCGAGCTGCGCAAGGCCAGGGCCGAGGGGCGCAGCGTGATCTAGCGCGGTGCCCCCTGGCCCGGCGCCCGCCGCACCTCGACGCCGTCGTCCGCGACGGCGTCGAGGCGCGGCCGCGGCGGCTCAGCAGGTCGCGTTGCCCTCGAGGTCCTCGCAGACGAGGCGGGTGCGTGCCTCGGTCACCGTGGTGGGGTTGGTGGTGCTCGTGGTCGAGATGGTGCCCGGGATGTCGGTCCAGTCGCTGGTGCCCTGCACGCGGAAGCGGCCCTGCCAGGTCGTGGTGAGGGTGACGGCGACGCCTGCTCGGTAGACGTTGCCCTTGTCGTCGACGCCGGTGCCCGCGTCCTTGCCGGGCGTGCCGAGCTGGCCGTAGGTGTGCCCGACCCAGCTCTCGTCCGGGGTGGCGTCGCCCTCGTGCCACGGGCGCCCGGGGGAGGTGGTCGTGAGCGTGCTGCCCGTGGACGAGTACGGGTCGTCGAAGTCCCACGTGTACTCCGTGGGCTCCGCGCGCAGGACGACGGGCACGCCGAGGAGGGTGACCGTGCGGTCCAGGGGCGCGGCCGACGTGTACGCCGGGTAGTGGACGTTGACCACCATGGGCGGGTTGCCCTGCACCGTCGCCTCGGGGGCGGCGATCTTCATCGACTTGAACTCGCGGCGCGCCTGGGCCGCGATGTCGGCGGGCGTGACGCACTGATCGTCCGACAGCTGTTCGGCGTCGTCGTAGGTGCCGTCCTCCTGGACGCGCTGCACCCAGAGCGCGTCGAGGGTGTACTCGCCGTCCTCGCACGGTGTGGTGATCTCCACGACGTCCGTGCCCTCAGGGCACGCGCCCGGTGCCGTGACAATGCCGCTGAGGGAGTCCAACTCTTCGCCCAGCGTCCCGCACGTCACCGCATCGGTGCGGGCGTAGCGGTCTCTTGTTTCGTTGGGTGCTTCGGCGCCGCCATCCCCGTGTGGCGCTGTTCCATCGCGACCGACGTTGAGTTCGTTGTTGATGTCGTCGGAAAGCCCCCAGGGATCGTCACTTGGGGAGTCAGTTGGAGCGTTCGGTGAGGCCGTCGATGTGCCAAGTAGGAGTCCCGCCAGGATCAGCACGGCAATCCTCGGGCTAGCCATTGTCCACCTGACCGACCTCGACTATGACCCAATTTCCGTCCTTCTGGCCCACTTCAAACGCAAGACCAAGTTTCTTCGGGTCGCCAGCGCTGACGGATTCGCCCTCAGCGTCAACGATCTTGATCTTCTGAGTGACTTCAACGTCGATGGGCCAAATGCCAGTCGCGTCGTCCTGCTCGTACGTATGAGTTACCTGAGGTCGTGTCTGTGTTCCTTCCCAGGTGTACTTGAGATCCTGAATCTCTTGTGCCTGGTCTACACGCTTCACGCAGAACTGGCAGTCCTTCGCAGACATTGTTCGGAACGGGTCGGTTTCACCCGTTCTCATCATGTAGTCGTCGAGCTCGAGGAAGTACACGGCTGCAGCCTCGGCGCCTGCGGGGCCGTCGTCGTCCATCTCCTGGGGCCGCTCGGGTGCGACGACCACGGCGGAGGAGCTGGGCGACGGTGATGCCGAGGGGCTCACGTCGGTCGCGGTGGGTTCGGCCGACGGCGTGGCGGGCGGGTCGTCGTCGCAACCGGCGACGAGGAGCACAGCGGCAGCGGCGATGGAGGTGGCGGCGAGAATGGCCCGGCTGCGGGTCATGACGGTGCTCCCTGTCGGCGGTGACGTCGCGGTCACTGTAGAGCAGAACGTCATTTGATTGCCTGAGCGTCTGTGGATAGTGCACCGACCACGCTCAGGGCGGCGTCCTCGCCGTCGAACACCTGCACCGCTGGGTCGCCGGCGCACCGCGCTCGCCGTCGTCCCGCTCGCCACCATCACCCGGCCGCGCCGTTCCTGTGCGGGCGGAGGGTTGAACCGCCGCCGTCCGTGTGGTGACGTGGAGGCCCGAGGGCGCGTGCGGTCGCACCGCGACCTTCACCCCTCATCCCGGAGAGGTCATGACGATGGTGTCGACGTGGGCCGACTTCCAGGCCGCGCAGCGCTCCGCGCTGGCCGCGCTGGTGGCCGGTGACCCGCGCGACTTCCAGCGGCTGTGGGACCACACACCGCACGTCTCGCTGCTGGGCGCGTTCGGCGGCGTCGCGCGGGGTTGGGACGAGGTGCGTGACCGCCTCGCCGCCGTGTCCGCCGCGTACGGCGACGGCGTCTACCGGCGGCTCGACCAGCTGGACGAGCACGTCCACGGAGACACCGCGTGGACGGTGCACGTGGAGGAGATCCACTCCCGGTCCGCGACCGGCGGACGGGTGGTCCGCGAGCGCCGCGTCACCAAGGTCTACCGGCGCCGCGAGGACGGCTGGCGGATCGTGCACATGCACTCCGACCCGTTGGTCACCGCGGAGCTCCCGGGCGACGACGCCGGGACCGGCCGCTGACGGCGCACGGCCGGGCTGTCGGGGGTCAGTCCAGCGGCCGCACGAAGGTGCGGAACTCGCCGCGCTGGACGTGCAGGTCCCAGAGCCGCTGGGCGAGGGCGTCGGGGTCGTGGTCGGGCTCCCCGCCGCCGATGCCGAGCGGGATGATCAGCTGCGCGACGTGGATGCCCTCGGGCTCGAGCGCGTCGTGCAGCAGCCGGGCGTACGCGCTCTCGGCGGCGAAGGCGACGGACGTGCCGGTCACGGCGTCGCGCGGCCGGACGGCGCTGCCGCCGTTGGGGAACAGCACGGTCCCGCGGCCCAGCGCGCGCATGCCGGGCAGCACGTGCTGGACGGCGGCGGCGGGGCCGAGCACGGACATCTCGAGCGGGCCGACCAGGTCCTCGGCGGTGGTCTCGAGCGCGGGCTTCATGAACTCGCGCGCCGGGACCGGGCTGTACTGCAGCACCTCGACGGGGCCGAGGTCGGTGGCCGCCCGGTCGAGCGCGGCGGTCAGCGCGTCGCGGTCGCGCGCGTCGGCGACGTACCCGGCGGCGGTGACGCCGTCGTCGCGCAGCCCTGACGCGAGCCGGTCCAGCTTCGCGGCGTCCCGCGCGACGAGCGCGACGGAGAAGCCCTCGCGACCGAAGCGTCGGGCGACGGACAGGCCGAGGCCGGGGCCGGCGCCGATGATGGCGAGCGTCGTCATGTCGTTCCTCCCACGTGGCGGTCGGCGCCCGTGCGGCACCGGCTCGGGACCCAGTCAACGCCCTCGACGGCGGGCGGGGGAGTCCCTGGTGAGAGGTGTACCGCCAGGGCACCGTCGCGCGCTCGGTGCGGTCCCGCGGTTCGATGTCGAGAGAGCGCGCTCCGCTCCGTCCCCGGGGCGAGGGCGGCGACCGGCGCCGCTTCCGACGGAGGGATGCACGCGATGGAGCAGCAGGAGATCGACGGCGAGCTGGCGGACGCGACGGAGCTGCTCGACTCGCCGTCCGCCCTCCACCTCGCCTACACCGCGCAGGACGGCACGCCGCGGGTCGTGCCGGCGGGGTTCTGGTGGACCGGCCGGGAGCTGGTGCTCTCCACGGCGGAGACGGCGCCCAAGGTCGCCGCGCTCCGGGCCCGCCCGGAGGTGGCTCTGTCCCTCGTGGACGGCGACGCGCCCTCGGGGGCGCGGTCGCTGTCCGTGCGCGGCCGCGCGGAGATCACGATCGTCGACGGCGTGGTGCCGGAGTACCTCGCCGCCGCCGGCAAGGGCATGGCCGGCGACGACCTCGCGCAGTTCGAGCAGGCCTGCCGCGCGCTCTACGACCGCATGGCGCGCATCGCCGTCGTGCCGACCTGGGCCCGCTACTACGACTTCGGCACCGGCCGGATCCCGACGTTCCTCCAGGAGCTCGCCGCGCGAGGCGGCGCGGGGCGCGGCTGAGCCGGACGGCCTCTCGCCGAGCTCCCGCGTCAGGACCCGAGCAGCCTGGCCTTCTGGGCGGCGAACTCCTCGTCCGTGAGGACGCCGCTGTCGCGCAGGCGGCCCAGCTTCTCCAGCTGCGCGATGACGTCGTCGCCGCTTGCAGCCGCCGGGGCCGGGGGCGGCGGCGCGTACTGCTGAGGCGGCGGCGCGTACTGCGGCTGGGACTCCGCGTACTGCTCCTGCGCCGCCCAGCGGCCGGCCTGACGTCGTGACACCCGGTTCGACACCGCGGTCGCGGTGCCCGCGACCACCGCGGTCCGGGCGACCCCTCGTAGCAGTCCCATCTCACTCCTCCTCGAGCGCGTCGAGCGCCGCGACGACGTCATCCACCGGGATGCGGCCGCTGGACACGACCTCTGCGCCGGCCTCGCGCATGGCGGCGACGAAGGGTCCCGCCCACGTGTTCTCGTACACGATCATCCCGACGGCGCTGCCCGGTTCCACGAGGGAGGCGCCGCGCGCCAGGTCGTCGTCGTCGAGCAGCCCGGACGTCGCCCCCTCGAACACCGCGAGGTCCAGCTGGCCGTCGTCGTCGAGGTCGCTGAGCGCCACCCCGACGACGCCGGTGTCGGTCACCCTCGCGACGCGCAGGTCGAGGATCCGGATGATCCCGCGCTCCACGAGGTCCAGGAGCGCGGCCAGCCCTTTGCCCTGCAGCCTCGCGCCGGGGAACTCCAGGACGAGGTAGTCGATCGGTCCCACCTGCTGCTCTGTCATCGAGGTCCTCCTGCGACGGTGCCAGCCCTGTCGGTCGCGGCACGTACGGCCGCGACGGACGGGCTGGCATGGGCCCGCGCGCGGCGGGTGCGGCAGCACCCAGCGTCTCTCTCCGCCCGGCGAGCGGCCATGCGACGGCGCGATATCACCCGGCCCGGCCCGGTGATGAGTCCCGTCAGCGACCGTCCCGGGCCGGCGCGAGCGACGCGAGCGCGGCCACCAGGGCGACGACGGCGGCGAACCAGTAGCCGGTGGCGAACGTGTCGAACCCGGGGTCCACCAGGGCCGCGGCGGCGACGCTGGACACGGCCGAGACGCCGGTCGCGGCGCCGAACTCGTGGAACGTGCTCAGCGCGCCGGAGGCCACGCCTGCCTCGTGCGGCTGGGCGGCGGAGAACAGGCTCCCGGCGGCCGCGACGAACACGGCTCCCACGCCGAACCCGGCGACGGTGATGCCGACCACGAGCACCGTCATCGAGAAGATGCCGGCCGCCGCGGCCAGGCCGACGGCGGCCACCAGCAGCCCGGCGACGGACACGGTGCGCACCCCGAGGCGGGGGAGGGCGCGGCCGGCGAGGCCCGACCCGAGGATGGTGCCCACCGCGACGGGCAGGAACGTCAGCCCCGTGTCCAGCGGGCTGAAGCCGTGCAGCTGCTGCAGCGTGAACGAGCCGAGGAAGAACACGGAGATCATCAGCGCCGTGGCGACGAAGATCAGCCCGAGACCGCGCAGCACCGGCCGCCGGGTGAGCATGGCCGGGTCCACGAGGGGTGCGGCGGACGCGCGCAGGTGACGCGCGAGCAGCACGTACCCGATGACGCCGACGAGCAGGGCGACCAGGGTCGGCGCGCTCAGCCAGCCGGAGTCGCCGGCGGTGACGAGCCCGAACACGACGGCCGCGGTCGCGCCGGTGGCGAGGGCGGCGCCGAGCACGTCGAGCCGCCCGCCCGACCCGGGCCACGGCCGCACCCACCGGAACAGGGCCAGGAGCAGCAGCGCCCCGACGGGGACGTTGACGTAGAACACCCAGGGCCAGCCCGGGCCGGACGTGAGGAGGCCGCCCACCAGCACGCCGACGGCGGCGCCGGCGCCGCCGAGCGCCGACCAGACGCCGATGGCGCGCGACAGCTCGGGCCCGCTGAACGTGCGCACGATGACGGACAGCGCGGCGGGCGACATGGCCGCCGCGCCGACGCCCTGCAGGCCGCGGGCGGCGAGTAGCAGCTCAGGCGACCTCGCGAGCCCGGCGAGCAGCGAGGCGAGGGTGAACAGCGCGAGCCCGGCGAGCACGACGCGCCGCGGCCCGAGGACGTCGGCGGCCTTGCCGCCGAGCAGCATTAGCCCGCCGAAGACCAGGGCGTAGACGCTCGCCACCCAGGTGAGGCCGGAGCGGTCGAGGCCGAGGTCGGCGCCCATCTCCGGGAGGGCGATCGCGACCACGGTGACGTCGACGATGAGCATCAGCTGGGCGATGCCGAGCAGCGCGAGGATGCGCCAGCGCCGGGGGTCGGGCGCGGCGGTCTGGTCCTGGCCGTTCTGGTCCTGGCCGGTCTTCTCCGGAGCGGGCTGTTCTGACGGGGTCATGGCACGGTCCCTCGATGAGTCGAGCACGAATAAGTCGAACACACCTGTTCGAGTAAATTAACTCGAACAGGTGTGTTCGACAAGAGGGGTGTGCGGGTGACTTCCGGGAGGGGCGACGTCAGGCGGACAGGGCGGCGAGCGTCGTGCCGCGGACGAGCGCCGGGGCCTCCTCCGCGGTGATCTCGCCGCGGTGCACCGCGGCGGAGGCGCCGTGGAGGATCGCCTGGATCACACTGAGCTGCCAGTCGATCGGCATGTCGTCGCGGAACTCGCCGACGTCTCGCCCTCGCTCGAGCACGCCGCGCGCGCGGGTCATCGGGCCTTCGTGGGCCCGTCGCATCTCGTCGGGCGGCAGCACCTGGGACCCGGCCACCACGAGCGCCCCGAACCGGTGGGTCAGGTGCCAGGTCGCCTCCAGCATGCGGCCGAGGGCGTCCCGGGGGTCGCCGCCCAGGTCCATCCGCCCCATGGCCTCGTCGGTCTGGGCGATCGCGCGGTCCACGACCTCGCGCACGAGCGTCGCCCGCGAGTCGAAGTGCCCGTAGAGGGTGACCCGGCCGACGCCCGCGGCCTTGGCGATCTCGTTGATGCTCGCGTCGGGGTCGGTCGCCAGCACCCGGGTCGCCGCGGCCAGGATCGCCTCGACGTTGCGGACGGCGTCCGCGCGCTTCGCGCGGTCCCGGCCGTCGTTGGCCGGGCCCCTGCCCGTCGTCTCCGTCGTCTGGGCAGGTGTGGTGGCCACGGGCTCCTCCAAGGTCGGACAGTGGTGTCCAGGTTATCGGTCCGGGCGGTCCGGGCTCGTGAAGCGGTGGCAGTCCACCTCGACCGTGCCGCCCGGCACCGGCGCCCGGTGCGCGAACCGGCCCGCGTCGACCCAGCCCTGGCGTGCGTAGAAGCGGCGGCCGGGCGCGTTTCCCGTCGCGACGGCGAGCCACGCGTGCGGGTGCCCGGCGGCGCGGACGGCGTGCTCCGCGTGGCGCAGCAGGGCGCCGCCGACGTCGCCGCCGCGGCCCGCGCGGTCGACGTAGAGCTGGTCCACCTCGTCCCCGGCGACCATGACGAACCCGACGACGGCCCCCCGGCGCACCGCGACGGTCGTGTCGGCGACGCGCTCGCGGGCGCGCTCCGGGAACGATGCCGGGGTGCGCGCCGCCGCGAGCGCGTCGGGCACGTGGCCCAGGTGCGCGTCCGCCCAGCCCTCGCGCCAGATCCGCGCGACGGCGTCGGTGTCGTCCGCCGTCGCGGGCCGGAGCTCGACCGGCGTGGTCAGTGACGTCGTGGTGTGCGACATCGTCGTCCGCCCTTCCGCTAACTCGAACAAGTGTGTACAGTTTATCGCGCTCGATCGTCAGCGGTTCACCTCACGCGGTTCGCACGCACGAGAGCGAGAAGACCATGACCCAGGACCAGGCGGCAGGCACGTCGACGGCCGCGGCCGACCGGCGTTCGGTGTTCGGCAGGGTGTGGCCCGCGGCGCTCGGGGTGCTCGTCGCGGCGGCGACCGCGATCGGGCTCGCCGACGCGCGCGACGTCGCGCCGGTGCTCGCCGCCTCCGGCCTCGTCTACCTGGCGGCCGCCGCGCTCGGCCGGCCGGCCGCCGCGTGGCCCGCGTTCGGCGCGACCTTCGTGCTGATCGGCGTCGCCAAGGTCACCGACCTCGACCCGACGCCCTGGATGATCGGCCTCGCCGTGGTGCTGGCCGTCGTGGGCCTCGCGGCCGGGCGGAGGCATCCTGCGTGGTCCTTGCCGCTCCAGGCAGCGGCCATGCTCGTCCTGGGGGTCGCCGCGCTGGCCGCCGTCCGGCTGGACGCCACCGCGGGCGGGCTCGTCGTCGCCGTCGGGCTGCTCGGGCACGCCGCCTGGGACGCCTACCACCACCGCACCGGCCGGGTCGTCGCCCGCTCGCTCGCGGAGTTCTGCGGCGTGCTCGACGTGATCCTCGCCGTCGCGCTCGCCGTGCTCGTGCTGACGGCGTGACCGTCAGCCGGTGCTGCCCGCGACCCCGTGCCAGTACTCCGCGATAGCGCTGTGCCGGACGACGACGGCGTCGGGGGCAGGAGGGGCGGGCCACAGCTGCAGGAGGTAGGAGTCCGGGGCCGGCACCTCGAACGCGGTGTCGAGGTCTCGTCCGGCGTCCATCTCCCGGGCCGTGAACCGGACGCGGTGCCAGCCCTGGCCCGGAAACGTCAGCGGCCACGCCTCGTTGAACGTCCGCAGCTCGGCTCCGGGACCGGCGAGGTCGACGGACACCTCGACGACGTCCTGACCCGTGGTATCGGGCGCGGGTTCCTCGGGCGACCACTCGACGCGGAAGGTGACCTCGCCCGTGTGCAGGCCGGTGACACCCGACAGGCGGTGCGGCTCACGGGCGCCGAGCAGCCCGTTGGCCTGACCGGCCCGGGCGGCCGCCAGGTCGTCGACGAGCTCGTCGGGCGGTGCGACCGAGAAGTAGCCGTAGTGGACGTCCAGCCGGCCGTCGAACATCGTGATCATCGGGACATCATGGCGGGAGGCACCGTCACTCGAGGTCGACCTCGCGGCGGACGTCGCGGTCGGGCTCGAGCACGAAGAACCGGGACACGACGGCGCGGTAGAGGCGCAGCTCGGCGGGTGCGACGACGCGGTCGAGCGTCCAGGGGCCCAGGCCCTCGGCGCGGGAGCGGCGGTCGAAGATCGCGAGGCAGCGGTCGCGGTCCGACTCGGGCACCTCGCCCGCGGTGGCCTCGGCGTACACGGCGCGCGGGCGGCCGTCGACGGGCACGGGCGTCTCGAAGACCACGATGCCCACCGCGGCCCGCCCGGCGACGTTCGTCGAGTGGCGCGTGCCGAGCCGGGAGACCCAGACGAGCTCCCGCCCCTCGCGGGCGAACCAGACCGGGGTGGGCCACGGGTTCCCGTCGCCGTCCGCGGACGCGAGGACCAGGTAGCGGCCGTCGTCGAGGACGCGACGCGCGAGCTCGGCGTCGTCCCGTGGGTCCATGGCTGGTCGATCCATCGCCATCCTCCTCGTGTCGCGGGTCGCCACCATGCTGGCACGGCGACTGGCGGCGTGGCGGTCAGGACGTCAGGGAGGCGAGCACGTCGCGGTAGTGGGAGTTCTCCATGACGCCGAGCACGTTGCCGAACGGGTCGACGACGGCCGCGGTGACGAACCCGGGGCCGCGCTCGATCGGCTCCTGGTAGGAGGCGGCTCCCAGCTCCAGCAGCCGCGCGAAGGCGCCGCGGACGTCGTCGACCGCCCAGTAGGCGACGGCGCCCGCGGCGTCGTCGGGCTGCGGGGGAGCGAAGCGCCGGTCCATGATCCCGAGCTCGTGCTGGTAGTCGCCGATGCGGAACTCCGCGTAGGCGAGCGCCCCGCCGGCCTCGCGGGCGAAGTAGGCCTCGGCGCCCAGCACCTCGGCGTACCAGTCGCGGGCGGCGGCGACGTCGTCGGCCAGGTAGGTGATGGTGGTCAGTCCGCGCAGCATGTCGGCTCCCCGTGCTCGGTGTGTGGGTGGGTATCGGTCGGTGTGGTCGAGGCCCGGTGACCTCGTGAGCACCACTCTTCCGTCCAAAGTGCTCACCTGCTGACTACTTTTCATGGCAGTCTCGGACCATGCGCGCCGACCGACTCATCCAGGTGCTGCTCCACCTCCAGTCACGCCCCCGCGTGACGGCGGCCGAGCTCGCCGACGCGCTCGAGGTCTCGGTGGCGACCGCCCGTCGGGACCTCGAGGCGCTGTCGGCCGCGGGCGTGCCGGTCTACCCGCAGCCGGGCCGCGGCGGCGGGTGGTCGCTGCTCGGCGGGTCGCGCACGGACCTCAGCGGCCTCACGGCACCCGAGGCGCGGGCGCTCTTCCTGCTCGCGGGCCCGGGAGCGGCGTCGTCCGACCATGCGAGGGCGGCGCTGCGCAAGCTCGTGCGCGCCCTGCCTGCCACCTTTCGGGCCGAGGCGGAGGCGGCCGCCGCGGCCGTGGTCGTCGACCGCGAGGGCTGGAGCGCGGCCGGGCGCGCCCGCCCGCCGGAGGTGGACGCGCTGCAGCGCGCCGTCGTCGAGCGGCGTCGCGTGCGGATCGACTACACGGGCGCGACGGGACGCTCCTCGCGGCGCGTCCTCGACCCCTGGGGGCTCGTCGACAAGGAGGGCGCCTGGTACCTGATCGCGGGCACGGACCGTGGTCCGCGCACGTTCCGCGTCGACCGCATCGGTGCGCTGGACCTCACCGACGAGCCCGCCGTCGTGCCCGACGACGTCGACCTGCAGGCCGAGTGGGACCGCGTCGTCGGCGAGGTCGAGGCGAAGAGGTCCGCGACGTGGGCCACCGTGCGCGTGGCCCCGGAGCACGTCGACGTGCTGCGCGCCCAGTTCGGGCGGCACACGGTCGTGACGGACGACGACCCCGCCGCCGACCCCGCTGCCCGGGACGCCGGCCGGGTGACCGTGCGGGTCGCCGCGCCCACGCCGCTCGACGTCGCGCGCCACCTGGCCGGCTGGGGCGCGCAGGCCGACGTCGTCGGTCCGGCCGAGGTGCGCGCGGAGCTCGCCCGCCTCGGGACGGAGCTGGTGGCGGCGCACGGCGGGACGACGGCCGGCGCCCGGCCGTGACCGGGAATCACGGCCGGGCGCCGGGGCGGTGCGGCGTCACAGGCAGACGTGCGAGCTGCCCTCCCGCACCGTGGCGCGCAGGGTGGTGCCGGGTCGCGGCGTCACCTGCAGGCGCGCGGTGCCGGTGGCGTTGACGTCGAAGCACGCGCCGTCGCGGGTGAGCGCGAAGTCGCGCACGACGACGCGCCCGCCGGTCGACCGGAACACGGTCCGCCCGTCCCGCTCCAGCACGGTGGCGCCCGGGCTCACCGTCGCGGCGTACGTGTGCCCGCTCACCCGCACGTCGTCCACGGAGTTGCGGCCCGGCAGGGCGTGCGAGCCGAAGGTGACCGACCCGGGCCGGCCCCACGCGTCCTCGGCGACGAGCTCGTGCACGGCCATCAGGGGCATGACGTTCGACCAGGTGTAGTAGCGCCACGCGCTGTCCACCGCCGAGGCGTTGATGACCTGACCGGGCTCGGGGTCGAAGTACTCGGGGAAGAAGCCGTTCTCGTCCCAGCTGTCGAGATACATGCTCGTGCTCTTCGCCGCCAGCTCGCCGGCGGCCCCGTCGAGCCCGTACCTCTTGAGGCCGTCGTAGACCGTCGCGTTCATCGGCGGCCAGACGGCGCCGCGCCACTGCTCGCAGGTGTTCTCCTCGCCCCAGCCCACGTAGTACGTGTACTCGTCGGACGTCGTCGCGGAGACGTCGCCGTTCGCGCAGTACTCCGCGTCGTCGCGGCTGATGCTCGGGATCGCGTACTCGCCCCAGAACTGCTCCGGGTCGAGCAGGTTCTCCTCCACCGTGCGCTGCGCGCGCTCCGGCGTGGCGAGGCCGCCGAACAGGGGGTAGAAGATCGTGGGCGTGACGACGTTCCCCCACGTCCTGTCGAGGTTGCGGTCGAGGTACATGCCGCGCTCGTCGTCCCAGAGGGTGTCGTTCGCGGCGCGCTTGGTCCGTGCCAGGACGGCGGCGAACCGGCGGGCGTCGTCGGGTCGGTCGAGCGCGGTGGCGAGCTCGGTCAGCGAGTCGGCCATCAGCGCGTAGTAGGAGGTCAGCGCGACGTCGGTGAGGTCGGTGTTGTCGCGCTCGTCGCCGCTGCCGCCCTCCTTGGCGACGCGGTCGCCCGCGAGATAGAGCGGCAGGTCGTCGAGGCCGAGGTGGTTGCCGATCTTGCTCGGGTCCGCCTCGTACGGCGCCTCCAGGAGCCCGTCGTCGTTCACGTCCCACTCGGGCAGCTTGTCGAAGAACTCCACGAGCGCGGGGTACGCCTGCTCGACGAGCTCGCGGTCGCCCGTGGCGTCGTAGATCCGCTTGACGGCGTAGGCGTGCATCGGGCCCGCGTGCAGCTGGTCGTAGCGCGGCCCGCCGGAGGCGAACAGCACCCGCTCGTGCTGGCGCGCCAGGTCCGGGTCCACGGTGAGCGCGGTGATCGCGTCCCAGGCGGAGTCCCAGCCGGTGAAGATCGAGTCGTTCTCCGACCCGCCGCGGCCCCAGCCCCACACGAGGAAGCTCTGGCGCGACTGCTCGTCGTAGTTCGCGTTGAGGGCCATGGCGGTGCGCATCGCGGTCGCCGCGCGGCCCGCCGGCCCGCTCCCGCTGAGGGTGCCCTCGTCGGCCTTCGCCCGGGCCCGGGCGAGGGTGCCGAGGATGCTGCCGCGGCCGGGGCGAGCCGTCGGGGGCTCGTCCGCCACGCTCGTGGTGAACGTGATCGTCTCGCCCTCCTCGAGGTCGTACCGCAGGGCCGCCGCGGCGTCGCCCGCGGCGCTCTCCTCGCCCTGCATCGCGGCGACCAGGTCGTCCTCCGACGCGTAGGCCGCGGCGTCGTCCGGCGCCTGCGTCGGGAGCAGGGCGAAGTGGCCGACCTCCGACGGGTCGTCGAGCCCGACCCCGGTGGCGCGGACGCCGCGCTCGGTCACCTCGTAGGAGTTGTCCTCGTCCCACGGCGCCGCGGCCTCGAGGAAGACGGTGGCGTCGGCGTCGCGTGCCGTGACCGACCCGACCAGGGTGTTCGGCGCGGTGCGGGCGAACCGCAGGACGATCGTCTGCTTGTCGCGCTGCGTCTGGTCGTAGCGCGCCTGGAGGGTCGGCAGCTGCTCGCGTGCCTGCTCCACCTGCTCGGCGGACCACTCGTCCGGGTGGTCGAGGATCTCGCGCAGCGCCCCGAGGCGGTCGGGGGTGATGGAGCGGTCGTCGCTGCTGATCTCCACCTCGTAGTACGAGCCGTCCACGGTCACCGGGCCGACGTGGGCGACGTTGTTGAGAAGGCCCTGGTTCTCCCGGACGAGCTTCCCGGCGGACGTCAGCAGGTCGACCCGGAAGGCGAACCGGCTCTCGCCCTCGCCGACGAGGAGGGCGCCGTTGTCGTCCCGCTCGACGTAGCCGGGCAGGGCGAAGGGGCGCTGGAGCCCGACGTCGGTGTCGGGCGGCCCGCCCGCGCCCGTCGCGCCCCCGGCGGGGACGGCGACGGTCGCGAGCAGCGCGGCCGCGGCGCCGAGGACGACGGGCGCGCGGCGCAGGGCTCGGGTGTTCTGGCGGTCGGTCATGGCTGCTCCTGGTCTGTGAGCGCTCACATGCGTGGACGGAAGGACGGCCGTGGCCGCCCCCGGGGGGGCCGGGGCCGCCGCCGGCGGGGGGCAGCGGCGGGGTGGGGGGATGAAGGGGGGGGGCCCGTATGGGGCTAATTCGTCCGCGGGGGGGGGCTAAA
>NZ_JBHTUY010000004.1:34547-343023 GCF_042793335.1 Isoptericola sp. NPDC056573 | reverse complement strand
GGGTTGTGTGTTTTCGTGTGTGTGGGTTCTTGTGGGCCTATCTTGGTTCGTCGCAGCCCGCGGGCGGCCCGGGGGGGGGGCGCCGCCCCACCGGCCGCGGGGTGGTCAGTCGACGGGGTAGGGGAAGTCGGCGGTGACGCCGATCTGGTCGTACTGCATCCGGGTGGCGTCGAAGTCGTCCTCCCAGTTGCCGTTGGTGACCTCGTTGCAGTCGTACGACTGGTACGACTGGTCGGTGGTCCTGCCGACCTCCACGTTGCTGAACGCGAAGCCGCAGCCGCCGGCGTCCATGTGCACCCCTCGGGTGCCGCTGTCGGGCATCGCGCCGGCGGGGTCGGGGATGACGTCGCCGATGACCATCTGGTCGACGGTGTTCTGCACGGGGTGCGGCTCCTGGTTGTCCACCCCGTAGGTGTAGAACGCGCCCATGTCGCCGGAGTCGAGCCCCGCCTGGTCGATCCGGATGTACCGGAACGTGTTGTTGTCGGTGTACTGCTCGCCGTCGACGACCTCGGGGCGGGACTCGAGGCTGATGCCGTACCGCGCGGAGTGCTTGACGTTGACGTGCTCCACGAGGTTGTCGCCGGTGCCCATGAGCTCGATGCCGGAGGCGTCGCCGGGCACGAGCTCGCCGACGTGGTCGATGGAGAGGTTGCGGAACGTGTGGGCGTGGGTGAGGTCGCCCTCGCCGGGCCAGCCGCCCTCGACCTTGATGCCGTCCGCGCCGATGTTCTCCAGCAGGGAGTTCTCGACCGTCAGGTGGTCGTTGGCGAAGAGTGCGTAGACGCCCATGAAACCGGTGTCGCGGATGTGCATGCCGGTGAGGGTGATGTTGCTGGTGTTCTCGAGGGTGACGGCGCCGAACCGGTTGCGGGGCATCTCGATCTGCCGGTCGTACTCGGGGTACTTGTGCGGCTCGCCCGAGTCGCCGGCGCTGATCCACCCGGCGCGGTACCAGCCGACGAAGTCCGAGTACTGCACGCCGAGGCCGTCGAACGTGATGTCGTGCGCCCGGTCCTCGGGGGAGTCGCCCTTGACGTCCACGAGCGTCGTGACGGTCGGCCGCATGACGGTGACGCCGTCCATCGAGCCCGCGGCCGGCTTGTAGTAGAGCTCGCCCGCCTCGTGGTCCAGGTAGTACTCGCCGGCCTGGTCGAGGAAGTCGAGGGAGTTCTGCAGGAAGTAGCGGGAGCCGCTGCGGCTGTTGATCATCGCGTAGCGGGTCCAGTGGTCGAGGATGATCTTGTTGTCGGTGTCCTTGATGTCCGCGTTCTTGATCGGCACCGTGTCGGTGAACCAGCTCCACGAGCCACCCGACCAGATCGTGACCTGCGCCGGCCAGCTGGTGTACGAGCCCAGGTCCGCCGTCTCGTCCCACTCGCCGGGGTTGTAGCCGATCTGGTCGCGGACCCCTTCCTTCTCGGGCTCGATCAGGCGCGAGAAGAGGTACGGCGCGTGGGTGTCCTCGCTCGTGCGGTTCGGGTGCCGCGCGGTGGTGGCGCGGTCCCCGTCGACGAACAGCGTGTAGAAGGGGGCGTCCAGGTCGACGGACGCCTTGTAGATGCCGTCCTGGTAGGGCTCCCAGCCGGTGACGGGCTCGGCGCCGACGAGGTTGGCCTTGCCGGGGCCGTCGGCGGAGCGGTAGATCACCTGGTGGCCGTTGGTGCCGGAGTCCTTCTCGGTGAACTCGATCGTCTCGTCGACGGGGTAGTCGCCCTCGGCGAGGTTGACCACGATGTCGCACCTCATCTTGCGCTCGTGGTTGAGCCCGAGGTCCTGGATGTGGTCGCGGGCCTGGTCGAGGCTGGCCCAAGGTCTCTTCTGGGTGCCGTTGCCGCGGTCGTCGCCGTCGGGGGAGACGTAGAGCTGCGGGCACCTCCCGGCGTCCTGGGAGCCGGCGGCGTAGGGGTCGAAGGCCGTGGCCCCGATCCCGACGGCCGCGACCGCGGCGAACGCCGTGATCGCCACCGTGCTGGTTCTGATCCACGTGCTGGACATCCACGTGCTGGACATCGTCGTCCTCCGGTCGGTGTGGAACGGGAGTGGAACGGAGCGGGGCGGGCCGTGCCGCGCACGCCGGGTGCGCGGCACGGCCCCGGGCGCTACTCGACCTCGAAGGGGAAGTCGTCGGTCACGCCGATCTGGTCGTACTGCATCTGGGAGGGGTCGAACCCGTCCTCCCAGTTGCCGTTGGTGACCTCGTTGCACTGGTAGGACTGGTAGGACTGGTCGGTGGTCTTGCCGACCTCGATGTTGGAGAAGGCGAAGCCGCAGCCGCCCGCGTCCATGTGGATGCCGCGGGTGCCGCTGTCGGGCATCGCGCCGGCGGGGTCGGGGATGACGTCGCCGATGACCATCTGGTCGACGGTGTTCTGCACGGGGTGCGGCTCCTGGTTCGCGACGCCGTAGGTGTAGAAGGCGCCCATGTCGCCGGAGTCGAGTCCCGCCTGGTCGATCCGGATGTACCGGAACGTGTTGTTGTCGGTGTACTGGTCGCCGTCGACCACCTCGGGGCGGGACTCGAGGCTGATGCCGTACCGCGCGGAGTGCTTGACGTGGACGTGCTCCACGAGGTTGTCGCCGGTGCCCATGAGCTCGATGCCGGAGGCGTCGCCGGGCACGAGCTCGCCGACGTGGTCGATGGAGAGGTTGCGGAACGTGTGGGCGTGGGTGAGGTCGCCCTCGCCGGGCCAGCCGCCCTCGACCTTGATGCCGTCCGCGCCGATGTTCTCCAGCAGGGAGTTCTCGACCGTCAGGTGGTCGTTGGCGAAGAGTGCGTAGACGCCCATGAAACCGGTGTCGCGGATGTGCATGCCGGTGAGGGTGATGTTGCTGGTGTTCTCGAGGGTGACGGCGCCGAACCGGTTGCGGGGCATCTCGATCTGCCGGTCGTACTCGGGGTACTTGTGCGGCTCGCCCGAGTCGCCGGCGCTGATCCACCCGGCGCGGTACCAGTCGACGAAGTCGGAGTACTGCACGCCGAGGCCGTCGAACGTGATGTCGTGCGCCTTGTCCTCGGGGGAGTCCCCCTTGATGTCCACGAGCTTGGCCACGGTCGGCCGCATGATGGTGACGTCGTCGATGTCGCCCCGCGGCATGTAGTACAGCTCGCCGGCCTCCCGGTCCACGTAGTACTCGCCGGGCTGGTCCAGGAACGGCATCGCGTTCTGGATGTAGTAGCGCGACCCGCTGCGGCTGTTCACCAGGGCGTACCGCGACCAGTAGTCGAACGTCGCGAAGCCCTTGCGGTAGTCCGCGCCCCCGATCGGGATCGTGTCCGTGAACCAGCTCCAGGACCCGCCGGACCACACCGTGATCTGGGCGTCCTTGAGCGGGTTGCTGTCCGCGGTGTCGTCCCACGCCGGGTCCCAGTCGCCGTCCTTCCAGTAGAGCCAGGAACGGACGGCCTCCTTCTCGGGCTCACCGAGGACGGAGAACAGGTACGGGGCCTGCGTGTCCTCCGAGGTGCGGTTGGGGTAGCGCGCCAGCTCGGAGCGCTCGCCGTCCTCGAACAGCGTGTAGAACTGCTGCTCGGGGTCGAACGTCGTCTTGTAGATGCCGTCCTGGTAGGGCTCCCAGCCGGTGACGGGCTCGGCGCCGACGAGGTTGGCCTTGCCGGGGCCGTCGGCGGAGCGGTAGATCACCTGGTGGCCGTTGGTGCCGGAGTCCTTCTCGGTGAACTCGATCGTCTCGTCGACGGGGTAGTCGCCCTCGGCGAGGTTGACCACGATGTCGCACCTCATCTTGCGCTCGTGGTTGAGCCCGAGGTCCTGGATGTGGTCGCGGGCCTGGTCGAGGCTGGCCCAAGGTCTCTTCTGGGTGCCGTTGCCGCGGTCGTCGCCGTCGGGGGAGACGTAGAACTGGGGGCACTTCTTGCCCTGCGTGCTCGCCGCGTAGGGGTCGAAGGCCGTGGCCCCGACCCCGACCGCGGCAACGGCGCTGATCGCGACGACCGCCGCCGTGCCGGTCCTGATCCATCGTCTGGACATCG
Source organism: Isoptericola sp. NPDC056573 (assembly GCF_042793335.1). Taxonomy (NCBI): domain Bacteria; kingdom Bacillati; phylum Actinomycetota; class Actinomycetes; order Micrococcales; family Promicromonosporaceae; genus Isoptericola; species Isoptericola sp. NPDC056573. The sequence goes on along the minus strand of NZ_JBHTUY010000004.1, from coordinate 339,032 downwards.
GTGTCCTCTCCTCGTGAGTGGTGCGGGTGTGGCAGGTGGGTGGTCTCAGGCGGTCGGCCGGACGACGTAGGTGGCGCCGCGCCGCGTCCCGAACACGGCCAGGCCGTCCTCGGGGCGTTCGACGGCGACCGGTCCGCCCGGTCCGACGACGCGCACGGGCGCGTCGGTGCGCAGGCGGACCGTGCGGCCGAGCAGCGAGCGCACGCGGGCGTGGTCGAGGCGGCCGGAGGACCAGGTCATCGTGATCTCGAAGCCTCCGCGGGTGCGCAGGCCGCGCACGCGGCCCTCGGGCCAGGCCTCGGGGAGGCACGGCAGCAGCCAGACCTCCCCGGAGTGGGACTGCAGGAGCATCTCGTTGATCGCCGACGTGCCGCCGAAGTTGCCGTCGATCTGGAACGGCGGGTGCAGGTCGAACAGGTTGGGCGCCGTCCGGCCGGGGGAGAGCAGCTGCGTGAGGTGCGTGTAGGCGCCGTCGCGCTGCAGGAGCCGGGCCCGGATGTTCATCTTCCAGGCCAGGGACCAGCCGGCGGTCACCGCCGGCCCGCGCAGCTCCAGCGAGCGGTCGGCCGCGGCCGCGAGCTCGGGCGTCCGGCGGGGCGTGATCTGGTCGCTCGGGAACACGCCCCACAGGTGGGAGACGTGGCGGCTGGTCTCGGTGGCCGCGTCCTCCCAGTCGATCAGCCACTCCTGGAGCTGGCCGAGGTGGCCGACCTGGTTCGGGGGCAGCTTGTCGCGCGCGGCGAGGGCGGCCACGGCGGTCTCGCGGTCGAGCCCGAGCTCCTGCGACGCCTGGTCGAACGCGGTGAACAGGTCGCGCAGGATCTGGCAGTCCATCGTCGGCCCCGCGCAGAGGCTCACGCCCTCGTCGTCGTCCTCGTGGTGCTTGAGCTCGGGGGAGTGCGACGGGTTCGTGACCAGGTAGCCGGTCGCGTCGTCGACGACGAGCGTGTCCAGGAAGAACTCGACGGCGCCGCGCAGCACCGGGAAGTACTCGCGCAGGGTGTCGAGGTCGCCGGTGTACTCGTAGTGCTCCCAGAAGAGGAGCGAGAGCCACGCGCCGCCGGTGGGCCACACCCCGTAGAAGGCGTGGTCGACCGGGGCGGTCCCGCGCCACAGGTCGGTGTTGTGGTGGGCCACCCACCCCCGGGCGCCCCACATCTTCTGCGCCGTCCGCGCCCCCGACTCCGCGAGCTCCTCGATCATCGCGAACAGCGGCCGCCAGCACTCCGCGAGGTTCGCCGGGCCGGCGGGCCAGTAGTTCATCTCGCAGTTGATGTTGAGCGTGTACTTCGACTGCCAGGCGGGCAGCATCTCCGCGTTCCAGAGCCCCTGCAGGTTGGCGGGCTGGCCGGGCGTTCGCGAGCTCGAGATCAGCAGGTAGCGGCCGAACTGGTAGTACAGCGCGGCGAGCTGCGGGTCGCCGCCGGCGCGGAACGCCGCCACCCGCTCGTCGGTCGGCAGGTCCGCCGCCGACGACGCGCCGAGATCGAGGTCCACCCGCCCGAACAGCTCCCGGTGGTCGCGCACGTGCGCGCGGCGCAGGACACCGAAGCCCTTGACGCTCGCTCCCTCCAGGGGCGGCCCCGCCTGCTCGAAGGGGTCGCCGCCCACGTCGAGATAGCTGCGGTGGCTGGTGCCGATCGTGACGAGCAACGTGACGGCATCGGCACCCCGGACCCGCAGCGACGCCTCGTCGCACACCACGGACCCGCCCTCGGCGACGGCCCGTGCCAGGGCGACGAACCGCACCTCGCCCTCGAGCCCCTCGGCCTCGCCGGAGCGGCCCTCGAGGGCGAGCGTCCGGCCGTCGTGCGCCAGGGTGGTCGTCTCCTGGAGCGACGTGAACGCGGCGTCGACCGAGACGGCCCCCGGCGCGTCCGCGCGCAGCCGCACGACGATCGCCTGGGCGGCGTGGCTGGCGAACACCTCGCGCGTGTGCCGCACGCCGTCGGCGACGAACGTCGTGGTGGTCACCGCCGTGGTGAGGTCGAGCGAGCGGCGGTACTGCGCGACGTCGTCCGTCAGCCCGGGGAACGTGAGGTGCAGGTCGCCGACGGGCTGGTACTGCATCTGCTCCGTGGGGCGGCCCATGAAGCGTGCGTCGGCGAGCCGCTGGGCGTCGGCCCAGCGCTCCTCCGCGAGGAGGCGCCGGATCTCGGGCAGGGCCTCAGCGCCGCCGGGGTCGGCGTAGTCGTGCGGCCCGCCCGCCCAGACGGTGTCCTCGTTGAGCATGAGGGTCTCGGTGGCGACGCCGCCGAAGACCATGGCGCCGAGCCGGCCGTTCCCGACCGCGAGCGCCTCGAGCCACGCGGCCGCGGGACGCGGGTACCAGAGCTCCAGCGGGTCGGTCGCGGCGTCGTCCGGGCCTGCGTCCCCGGCGGCGGCCTCGGCCGTGTCGGCGCGGGAGCCGCCCGCCAGCACGACCGCGCCGGCCGCCGCGGCTCCGCTCGATCTCAGCAGGTCTCGTCGGGTGAACGAGGTCATCGCATCCACATCCCTCTCGTCGTCCGTCTCGTCGTCGAGGCCACGAAAGGTCGAACGGCTGCCCGTGCGGTCGGGCGTCGTCGCCTTCGGTACCGGAACTGCAGGGTGTCGCTGGAGTGCTCTCGCGGCCGGTGGAGGCCGGGCAGCCCTGCCCCGCCGTCCTCGCGTCCCGAGGTGCTCAGGGATGCGGTGCCGCGATGGATCGAATGTAGTACATCACATGTAGTACAAGTCAACAGGTCGAGAAGAGGCCCGGTCCTCCGGGCGGCGGCGTGACCGTCGCGGGGAGGGCCGGGCCTTCGTGGTCGGCGAGGCCTCGTCGGGCCGGGCTACTCCTGGGGGCGGCGCCGCGCCCAGGACGACGTGATGTGGTCGCGCATCGCGGCGTCCGCGCCGTCGCCGTCGCCGGCGGCGAGCGCCTCGAGGATCCGCGTGTGGCCCTCGTGCGTCGAGCGGACGTCGTCGACGCTCGGGGTGCCGCTGTACTGCGGGGAGTGCAGCGCCTTGCCCTGCACGCTGGAGACGATCGCGCGGCCGAAGGCGTCGTGGGAGGCGCGGTGGATCAGCTCGTGGAACTCGAGGTCGACCCGCGCGTACGCCGTGGGGTCGTCGATCAGGTCGGCGAGCTCGTCGAGCTTCGCCGCGAGGGCGGAGCGCTGCTCGGCGTCGAGCAGGCCGGCCGCGCGCCGTGCCATCGCGCACTCCAGGGTGGTGCGGATCTCGATGAGGTTGTCGAGGTAGACGAGCCGGTCCTCGCGCTGGAAGAGCGCGTCGAGGACGAGCGGGTCGAGCAGGCTCCACTGGTCCTGGTCGAGCACGATCGTGCCCCAGCCCTGTCGTGATGCGACGAGGCCCTTCTCCACCAGGGCCGTGGTGGCCTCGCGGATCACCGTGCGGCTGACCTCGTACTGCTCGCAGAGGGCGCCCGCCGGGGGGAGCGCGCTGCCCGGGGGGTACTCGCCGACGACGATCGCCGTGACGAGGCTGTTCACCACCGCTGCGGCGAGCGGAGGGCGGTGTCGCTGGGGGCGGGGCACCGCTCCGGCGGTCGAGGGCGTCGTTGTCATGTCGTCCGGGCTCCGTTCTGCGTCGCGGCCTGCGCTGACGGCCACCCCGAGCGTAGCGGAGGCTTGCGTACTCATCACTCGTATCATAAGTTATGACTCAGCCGACAGGCTCGACGAGGCGCTGGCACCCAGCCGCTGCACCTCCCACGACCCGGCCTCGAGACGCGCGCCGACGGCGGCGCGTGCGGAGTAGGAGCAGCGGATGCGCATCACGGGATACCGGACCCTCACCACCGTCCACCGATGGGGGCGCCCGGTGGGCGACGTCAACGGCGTCGTCGCGGACGGGGTGACCGAGGTGCCGGTCGTGCTCCTCGAGACGGACGCCGGCGTCACCGGCGTCGGCCTCGGGGCGAGCGGCAACCTCGACCTGGTCTTCGGCGCCCTCGACGGCCAGGACCCGCGTGCGGTGACCGCGCTCTACGACCGCATGCTCGCGTTCGTCTTCAAGTCCGGGCACGCGGGCAGCACGTTCGGCACGATCGGCGCCTTCGACATGGCGCTGTGGGACCTCAAGGCGAAGCTCGCCGACGAGCCGCTGTGGCGCACCCTCGGCGCGGCCGACCGGTTCGTGCCCGCGTACGCGTCCGGGCTGGAGTACGCGCTGCCCGACGACGCGCTCGTCGAGCTCTACGAGCCCTGGGCCGAGCGCGGCTTCACCGGTGCCAAGGTCAAGGGCGGCCTCGACGTCGACCGCGACGTCAAGCGGCTCGCCATCGTCCGCGACGTCCTGCGCGAGAACACCGACCACCCCGACCTCATGTACGACGTCAACGAGGCCTGGGGGCGCCACCAGGCCGTCCGGTTCGCGCGCCGCGTCGAGGACCAGGTCGACCTCATGTGGATCGAGGAGCCGGTGCGCCGGTGGGACGTCGCCGGGCACCGGGCCGTCGCCTCGGAGCTGCGCGCCGCGGTCGCGACCGGGGAGAACCTCACCGGCCTCGAGCAGTACGGGCCCCTGCTCGACCGCGACGCCGTGGGCGTCGTGCAGGCGGGCAGCGTCTGGGGCATCACCCACTTCCTGCGGGTCGCCGTGCTGGCGCTCGGCCGGGACCTGCCCGTGAGCCCCGTCGGCTACAACGCCAACCCGGTCGCCCACGCGTCCGCCGCGGTGCCCAACCACCTCGTCACGGAGGTGCAGGACCTGACCTGGCCGGTCGGGCTGCACGTGGACCAGGAGATCCAGGACGGCGGCATCGTGCTGGGCGACGCGCCCGGCCTCGGCATCGAGGTGGACGAGGAGCTCATCGCCACCAACCGCGAGTCCGGCACGTGGGCCGTCCCGTCGGGCCCGCACGTGCGGCCCGCGGACGCCGGCCTGCGACTCGCGCGCCGGCGCGCGGGCGAGCAGCGATGAGCCCGAGCCCCCGGGCGGCCGGCGCGCGTCCCCGTGCCGTCCTGGCCTTCGACCCGCCCGAGCTCGTCGAGCGGATCTTCGGGGCGGACGGCCTCGGGCGCCTGGGCGCGGTCGTCGACCTCGACCCGGAGGTCGTCGTCGAGATCGGCTCGGAGGCTGCGCGCGCCCGGCTCGCCGGGGCCGAGCTGCTGGTCGCCGGCTGGGGCGCTCCGCCCGTTCCCGCGGACCTCGTGCCGCGGCTGCGGGCGGTCGCCTACGCGGGCGGCGTCGCGCGCACGTGCCTCGCGGACCCGGCCGTGCTCGCGGCGCACGGGGTGGCGGCGTCGAACGCCCGGGCCGCCAACGCCGTGCCCGTCGCCGAGTACGCGCTGGCGATGATCCTGCTCGCGAACAAGAAGGCGCACGCCGCCGAGCGGGCCTACCGCGAGCGACGCGCGGCGCCGGACGCCGAGCGCCTCCTCACCGGCGCCGGCAACTACCGCCGCACGGTGGGGATCGTGGGGGCCTCGCTGGTCGGGCGCCGCGTGGTCGAGCTGCTGCGGCCGTTCGACCTCGACGTGCTGCTGTACAGCCCGGAGCTGTCCGCCGGCCCGGTGCCAGGCCTGCCCGGGGCACGGGCGACGGGCCTCGACGAGGTCGCGGCGCGCAGCGACGTCCTGTCCCTGCACCAGCCGCTCACCCCCGGGACGGCGGGGCAGATCGACGCACGGGTCCTCGGCCTGATGCCCGACGGCGCCACCCTCGTCAACACCGCCCGGGGCGGCGTGGTCGACGGCGCGGCGCTGCTCGCCGAGCTGCGCACCGGCCGGATCGACGCGGTGCTCGACGTCACGGACCCCGAGCCGCCGGCGGCGGACAGCGAGCTGTGGAGCCTGCCGAACGTGGTGCTCACGCCGCACCTCGCGGGCTCCACGGGCACGGAGCTGCGCCGGATCGGCGACTCCGTCGCGGCGGAGGTCGAGCGGTTCGCCCGTGGGCTGCCGTTCGCGCACCCGGAGGAGCTGGTGGCGTCGTGACGACCGAGGTGCGCGAGGATGCCACCCGCAGCAACGAAGCAGGAGGACGCATGGCGGCAGGACAGGCCGGCCCCGACGTCGCGGCGCTCGCGCGCTGGATGCGCACGTGGGTAGGCGACGAGGGGCAGATCCGGGGCTTCCACAACCACAGCGTGTGGGGCACGAACCCGGCGACGTTCGTCGACTTCACCAGCGGCCACCAGGCGTTCTCCGCCCCGGCCACCGCGGCGTTCGGCGAGGTGCTCGGGCGGTACCCCGACGACCGCGGGCTCGACCTGTGGCGGCGGATGATGCTCTTCCAGGCGCGGGCCGTGCAGGACGACGGGCAGTTCCGCCACATCGGGTTCCAGGTGGGCGAGTCGGCCACGGCGGGCCTGATCCACAACATGGTGGGCTGCCTCGGACTGCTGGAGGGGCTGCGGCACGCCGGGCACCTGCTGCCCGGCGACGAGCGCGCCGAGGTGCTCGCGGCCGTACGGCGCGACCTCGACGCGTGCCGCGTCTACGGCGGCGGCCGGCCGACCCCCGACGGCACGGTGAACCAGGAGTACGCCCGGGTCTGGGCCAAGCTGCGGTACGAGGAGCTGAGCGGCGACGACGTCTACGCCGCCGAGCTCGAGGACGACCTCGACGCCCTGGTGCGCCTCAGCCACGTGCGCGGGGTGCCCGACGGCGCGTCGGTGGGCGTCCTCCGCCAGCCGACCGACCGCGAGGGCGGCGGCATCCTCGAGCCCGCCGAGTACTACGGGCTCATGGTGGTGCCGCTCGTGCTGGGCGCGCGCCGGTTCGGCCGCCCGGACCTCCTGGAGGAGGCCGTCGCGATCTGCCGGCACGTCGCGCGCTCCGCGTGGACCGACGACGCGGGCTGCACCCGCTTCCACCGCTACTGGTACGTGCGGGGCGACACGCACCTGCTCTCGACCACGCCGATGCTGGTCGCGGGGATGGGGCTGAGCCTGTACGGCATCGAGGAGGTGCTCGCCGACGTCGACGTGCCCGAGCTGGGCGAGTTCCGCGACGCGTGCCTGCGGACCTACGCCCGCTACCAGTCGCCCGCCGGCCCGTTCGTGTCGGCCACGGGCTGGCACCACGAGGCCGACGTCGCGCCGAGCACCGCCTGGCACGCGCACGACCTGCTCTTCCTCGCCCGCCACGCGCTGGCCCGGGGCGACGTGGACGCGTCGTTCTGGGACGCGGTGTTCGCGGACCCCGACCGGCAGGCGGTGATCCTGTCGGACCGGGCGTTCTGGGCCGAGGACGGCGTGCACTGGTGCATCCTCAGCCCGTACACGGCCGGGGACCTCAGCATCTTCGGCCGCAAGGACCGCGACACGTTCGCGCGGTCGTTCTTCGCCTGGACGGACAAGGAACCGCTGCCGGCGGAGCTGGAGTACCCCGACGCGCCGGCGTTCTTCGTCGCGGACGAGGGGATCTTCCGGATCGACGACTCGGACCGGCCGACGGACGTGACCGTCGTCGGCCCCGTCCCCTTCCGAGGCCGGCTCGGCTAGGGACTGGTGGCCCGCCACCTCTCACATGTAGCATGTATGACAAGTGGTCCTCGTCCTCGAGGACGACGCACCCACCCAGGGAGACAACGATGTCAGCAAGGTTTCGGCGCGGGGCGATCGGCGCCTCCGCGCTCGGGCTCGTACCCGTCCTCGCCCTCACGGCCTGCAGCTCCGACGACGGCGGCGGCAGCTCGGGCGGCGGCGACCAGGTGCGGATGCTCGTGAACATCACCGACAACCTCACGCAGGCGAAGTGGGACGAGCTCGTGGCCCCCTTCGAGGAGGAGACGGGGATCGACGTCAAGATCGAGGGGCCCAGCGGCCAGTCGGTCGCCGAGACGTTCCCGACGCAGCTCGCCGCCGGCACGGCGCCCGACGTCATCCAGTCGGTCTTCCCCACCGAGGACACGGCGCCCGAGATCCTCGACCTGTCGGAGTACGACTGGGCGCAGGGCACCCCGATGGCCGACCTGTACTCCACGGACGGCGCCATCAACGTGGTAGGCGTGGGCATGCAGGCCCAGTCGCTCCTGTACTACAACAAGGACCTCTTCGAGAAGGCCGGCATCACGGAGCCCCCCGCCACCTGGGAGGACATGGACGCCGCCCTCAAGGCCCTGCAGGACGAGGGCGTGAAGAAGCCGATCGGGTTCGCCTCCGAGTGGGCCACCGGCGTCCAGGTGCAGGAGATCTGGCACCCGCAGCAGAACCTCACCACCCCCGGGTGGCAGCAGGCCGTGGCCGGCGGGTCCTCGACCCTCGGCGACCAGTTCCAGCCGATGTTCGAGCACGTGGCGGACTGGATCGACGCCGGCTACACGACGGCCGACGACGTGGCCACGGACAGCGGCACGCAGGAGGCGAACTTCATCGCGGGCGACGTCGGGATCTACCCGATGGGCTCCTGGTTCACCACGACGCTCGCCGGCTCGCCGCCCGAGTTCGAGGTCGGGATCTTCGCGCCGCCGGTCGACGACGCCGCCGACCAGCCCGCGCCGATGGGCGCCACGATGGCGTTCCCGTACATGGTCTGGAACGGGACGCAGGCCAAGGACGCCGCCACGCAGCTCGTCGAGTACCTCGTGACCGACGAGGACGCCATCGCCACCCAGGCGGAGATGGACAACTTCAACCGCGAGGGCCTGGACACCAGCGCGAACGAGTACGCGGGGCAGGTCCAGGAGCTCATCGACGCCGCGCCGTCGTTCGTGGTGCCCGGCAACCAGACGGTGGGCGACTTCGCCCTGCCGGTCGCCGGGTTCAACGAGAAGTTCACCGAGGTCGCGCAGGGGCTGTGGCAGGGCACGTCGCCCGCCGACGCCGCCGCCCAGCTCACGGCCTGGTACGACGCGGAGGCAGCGGGCTGACATGGCTCGAGCGAGGACGGCACGCGTGCTGGGGAGAAGGGGCGCGCTGGGCCGGGGCCTGATGACGGTCCCGGCGGCGCTGGTCTACATCGGACTCATGGTGGTGCCCGTCGGGTACGCCGTCTACTACTCGTTCACCGAGTACAACGGCATCCCGACCCAGGCGCCCGAGTGGGTCGGGCTGAAGAACTACATGCGGATCTTCACCGACCCGACGGGCGACATGCACTCGTCGCTGTGGGTCACCGGGGTCATCGCGGTCGTCGGGGCGTTCGGCGTCAACGTGATCGCGCTCGGTCTGGCGCTGCTGCTGCGGCGGACCACGCCCTTCACCGCGTTCGCGCGCGCCGTGATGTTCTACCCGCACGTGCTGTCGGCCCTCATCGTGGGCTTCCTGTGGCAGGCGATCCTGGGCCCGCAGGGCGCGGTGAACAACCTGCTCACCGGGTCGGGCCGGTCGGCCCTGCCGTTCCTGTCCGACCCGGACTGGGCGCTCGCGACGATGATCGCGGTCATCGTGTGGGCCCAGCTCGGCGTCCAGCTCGTGCTGTACCTGGCCGGCCTGCAGGCCGTGCCGGCGGACCTCCAGGAGGCGGCGACGCTCGACGGCGCCGGCCGCGTGCAGGTGTTCCAGCACGTCACGTGGCCGGCGCTCGCCCCCACCGTGACGGTGACGATCGTGACGTCGGTGCTGTCGCTGCTCAAGGTCTACGAGGTCGTGCTCGGCCTGACCAACGGCGGGCCCGGCGACGCGACGCAGACCTGGGCCTACGAGATCCTCGCGGTCTCCTTCGCCAACAACAAGGTGGGCCTGGCGTGCGCCCAGGCGGTCCTGCTGATCGTCGTCGCCGGGATCTTGTCGTTCACGATCATCGCGCTGCGCAGGCGCGCCGAAGAGGGAGCGGAGGCGCTGTCATGAGCCTGTCGGGCAGCCGGACGGCGCGGTCGCGCGCGACCGTGCGCACCATCGCGATCGCGGTGCTGTCGGTCGCGATGCTCGTGCCGCTGTACATCGTCGTCGTCAACGCGTTCAAGCCGCAGCAGGAGATCCTGCTGTCCCCGCTCGGGTTCGACCCGGCCACGGCCACGACCCAGTTCCTGCAGGACGCATGGTCCAACCCGAACTTCCCGGTCGTCGCCGGCTACGCGGTGACGCTGTTCCTCGTCGTCGCGTGCAACGTCGTCGCGATCGGGGTCTCCGTCCCCACCGCGTACGTGATCGCCCGCACCCCGACGATCCTGTTCCGGGTGCTGCTGATGTTCTTCGTGGCGGGCATGTTCATCCCGGCGCAGATCATCCTGGTGCCCGCGATCTTCGTGCTCAAGGCGCTGCACCTCATGGGGACGTTGCCGGGCCTGGTGCTCTTCATGTCGTCGACCATGATCCCGTTCACCCTGTTCATCTTCACCGGGTACATCCGCATGCTGCCGCGCTCGCTCGACGAGGCGGCGGCGATCGACGGCGCGAGCCAGCAGCGCGTGCTGTGGCGGATCGTGTTCCCGCTCATGAAGCCGATCGTCGCGACGGCCTTCATCCTCAACGCGCTCAGCGCGTGGAACGACTTCGTCAGCCCGCAGCTCATCCTCGGGCCCGGGTCGTCGTTCCGGACCATCACCACCGGTGTGTACGCGGCCGTGTCCTCGTACACCACCAACTACGAGATCGTGTTCCCCACCCTGCTGCTGGCTGTGGTGCCGATCCTGCTCATCTTCGTCCTCATGCAACGGCACGTCATGAGCGGCCTGTCCGCCGGCGCGGTCAAGGGATGACCCGCGCACCTCACCTGTCCAGGAGAACCCGCATGACCCTCGACTTCACCGACCCGACGCAGGTCGCCCGCGCGATCCAGTACACGAACGTCAACCCCGACCTCACGCGCGACGGCGTGACGAAGCACCTGGAGACGTGCGCCGCCTACGGCTTCGACGCCGCGATGATCGCGCCGTACTGGGTGCCGCTGGCGAAGGACGTGCTCGCGGGGACCGGCGTCAAGGTCGCGTCCACGCTCAACTTCCCCATGGCCAACGACACCCCTGAGATGCGGCTCGCGGCCCTGCGCGCCCTCGTCACGACCGGGGTGGACGAGTTCGACTTCCCGCCGCACCCGGGCCTGCTGCTCGGCGGCGACGAGGACCTCTACGCCCGCGACATCGAGGACGTGGTCCGGCTCGCGCACGCCGAGGGCGTGGCCGTGAAGGTGATGCTCGAGTTCGGCTTCCTGCCCACCGACGACCTCAAGGCCCGCGCCACGCGGATCGCGTACGAGGCCGGGGTCGACTGGGTGAAGCAGTCGTCGGGCTGGGGCAAGGGCGGCCTGGAGGCCACCGAGCACGACGTGCGCCTGCTCGCCGCGAACATCGAGCCGCCCTGCCGGGTCAAGGTGTCCGGCAAGGTCAACTCGCTGGAGAAGATGCAGCGCCTGTTCGAGGCGGGGGCCGAGCTGGTCGGCACCAGCTCGGGGCCCGCGATCGTCGACGGTCTCGTCGGCGACCCCGACGCCTACTGACGTCCCCGGCGCACGGCACGACACGGAGGAGAGCGATGAGGCTCACGGTGGTGGGGAGCTATGCGAAGGCTCTCGTGATGACGGTCGACCGGCTGCCCGAGGCGGGGGAGACCCTGCTGGGGCGGGAGTACCGCGAGACGTACGGCGGCAAGGGCTCCGACATGGCCGTCCAGGCCGCTCGCCTCGGTGCCGAGGTCGCGTACGTCGGAGCGGTGGGCGACGACGCGCACGGCGCGGAGTTCCGCGCCCTGATGGCGGCCGAGGGGGTCGACGACTCGCGCGTGACGGTCGACCCGACGGCGCCGACGGGGGTCGGGTTCATCGTCAAGGACACGGCCGGGCGCAACCTCATCGTCGTCGACAAGGGCGCCAACGACCGGCTGCTGCCCGACGTGCTGGACGCGTCCGCCGACGCGCTGCGCGGGGCGGACGTCGTCCTCGCCCAGCTCGAGATCCCGCTCGGCTCGGCGCTGCACGCGCTGGGCGTCGCGCGGGACGCCGGCGTGGCGACGGTGCTCAACCCGGCGCCCGCCGTCGACCTGCGCGGCGTGGACCTCTCGGCGGTGGACGTCCTGACGCCGAACGAGCACGAGGCCAGGGTCGCGCTGGGCCTGCCGCCCGGTGACCCCACGCCGGTCGAGGAGCTCGCCCGGCGGCTGCTCGCCCTCGGGCCGCGCGCCGTCGTCGTCACGCGCGGGGAGGACGGGGCGCTCGTGGCCGATGCGGAGGGCGTGACGGCGGTGCCGACCGCGGCGGTCGACGTCGTCGACTCCAACGGCGCGGGCGACAGCTTCAACGCGGCGCTCGCCGTCGCGCTCGGGGAGGGGCGCGACCTGCGCACGGGTGCCGCCTTCGCCGGCGTCGTGGCGGCGCTGTGCTGCGAGCACTGGGAGACGGTGCCGTCCTACCGGACGCGCGCCGAGGTCGAGGGGTTCCTCGCCACCACGAGAGCCACGACGAAGGAGACGGCATGAGAAGCGGACGGATCCTGCACCCCGGGCTCGCCGGGGCGCTCGCGACGCTGGGACACACCGACGTCGTGCTGGTCACCGACGCCGGGTTCCCCATCCCGAAGGACGCTCACCGCGTCGACCTCGCGCTGACGCGCGGGCACCTCGACGTGCGGACGATCCTGCGGGTGCTGCGGGAGGAGGTCTTCGTCGAGGAGGTGCACCTCGCCACCGAGGTGAAGACGCACCACCCGCGCCTGTACGGCGACGTGCAGGACCTCTTCACCGGCTCGGGCGCCACGTTCCACGGCACGACCCACGAGCACCTCGTCGAGCACTGGGCGCCGCGCGCCAAGGTCGTGGTGCGCTCCGGCTCGTTCGAGCCCTGGGCGAACTTCGCGCTCGTCGCGTCGACCGCGCCGTTCGAGTGGTTCGCCGACGACGACGTGACGATCCTGCCGGAGTACGTCGAGCGCCGACGGCTGATCGCCGAGGGCGTGCGACCCGAGCTCGGGTAGCACGCCCCCGGCGACCGGTCGGGCTCCGGTCGGGTGGCCGTCAGGCGTCGTCGAGCGCCGCCAGCCAGTCGGCCCAGTGCGCCTTCCACAGCTCGGCCTTGGCCGCGGAGCCGAGCCGCTCGTGGGTCACGGTGAGCCGCAGCCGGGAGCCGGCCGGATCCAGCGAGAACATCGCGACGCCGTGCTCGCCGTCGCCGTCGGACACGCCGAACCGCGGGCTCTTCACGCCCGGCCGGGACCGGGGTGCGAGCGTGAGGCCGGGTACCAGGTCGGCGCGGCCGGCCTCGTCGTCGAGCAGCGCCCGCAGCGCGTCGCGGTCGACGTCGGTCAGCCGCGAGCGGCTGACCGAGAACGTGCCGTCGGGCCGCTGGCCCGGCACGCGCAGGCCGGTGATGCGCTCGTAGCCGACGGTGACGGACTGCGCCCACCAGCCCGACACGCCGTGCGCGTCGACGAGCCAGGCGGCGACGGCGGTGTGCCCGGCGCCGCGGCCGGGCCCGGCGTCCACGAGCGCGACCCACTCGTCCCACCCGCGGCCCGTGCTCTCGCGGATCGTGTCGTCGGAGAGGTCGGGCTCCGAGACCCAGGCGCGGGTCCCGGCGGCGGAGGGCGGGGCGGCCTGGGCGAGGAGGGTGCGGCGCGCGGCGCCGTACTTCTCGCCGGTGGTGGCCATGCGCGCACGGACGCGCTTCTTGAACGACTCCTGCGTGGTCATGAGGACTCCTGCGTGCTCGCTCGGTGCGCCACCCGCGGCTCGCGCCCGCCGGCAGGCACCGGTGAACACGGTGTCCTGACCGCGTCGAGCACTCGAGGTCCCCTCTGCCCCCACCGCTCGCACGGTCCCGGCGGCGCGAGCGCCGGTCCGGGGGTCGGGCGGGACGCGCCGCCCTGCCGACCAGCATAGGGGCCGCCGCCGCCAGGCGCCCGGGGCGGCGTCAGGCGGCGGGGGAGACCAGCGCGCGCAGCTCGTCGTGGGGCAGGTTCGCGCCGAACGCCGGGGTGCCGGGCTGGAGGCGCGCGCCGGCGGCCAACGGTCCGGCGACGACCGCGTCGAAGCCGAGGCGGTCGACGAGTCCGGCGACCTGCCGCACGTCGTCGGCGTCGTCCCCGGCCACGGCGATCGCCCGGCGCCCCGGCGCCCCGGCGGGCCGCGCCCCGGCGTCCAGGTCGTGGTAGCCCATGTGGTTGAACGCCTTCACGACCCGTGACGCGGGGAGGAAGTCCTGCACGAGCTCGCTCGTCGAGGTGGCCGGGTCGCTGAGGTCGGCCCGGTGCCCGTCCACCTCCCACCAGTAGTTCATGGCGTCGACGACGAGCGTGCCGGCCAGGGCGTCCACGGGCACGGTGCGGTAGCGGCCGAGCGGCAGGGCGAGGACGACGACGTCGGACTTCGCGGCGGCCTCCTGGGCCGTGACGGCTTGCGCCCCCGGGGCGAGCACCTCCACCGTCAGCGCGATCCTCGCCGGGTCGCCCGAGCCCGCGACGAGCACGCGGTACCCGGCGTCCACGGCGAGCCGCGCCAGGACCGTCCCGACCTTCCCCGCGCCGAGGATGCCGATCGTGGCGGGCGCGCCGGGCGCCGGCGACGGGGCGCTCACGCGCCGTCACCGTCCTCGGTGGTGGGCTCGGTGGTGGGCTCGGCGGCGTCCTGCGTCGCGGCGTGCTCGGCCACGAGCTCGCGGACCCGCGGGACCACCTGCGTGCCGTACAGCTCCACGTTGCGCAGCCGGGCCTCGGCGGGCTGCGCGCCGGTGGTGTAGATCATGTCGAAGCGGCCGACGCCGAGCTCGGTGACGGCGGCCGCGATCTTGCGGGCCACGGTCTCCGGCGACCCGATGTACAGCGAGCCGTGCGCCACCTCGGCGTCGTACTCCTCGCGGCGGATCGGCGGCCACCCGCGGGAGGCGCCGATGCGGTCGCGCTGCAGGCGGTAGTGGGGCCAGAAGATCTCGACGGCCTCCTCGTCGGTGTCGGCGACGAACCCGGGGGAGTGCATGCCGACCGGGTGCGCCGTCGTGCCGAGCTGGGCGGTCGCGCGCCGGTACAGGTCGACGTACGGCGCGAACCGGCCCGGCTCGCCCCCGATGATCGCGAGCATCAGCGGCAGGCCGTAGTGCGCCGCGCGGACCACGGACTGCGGCGAGCCGCCCACGCCGACCCAGGTCGACAGGTGGCCGGACTCCGTCTTGGGGAAGACGTCGGCGTCGCGCAGCGCGGGCCGGGTGGTGCCGGACCAGGTCACCGGCTCCTCCTTGAGGAGCTCGGTGAAGAGGTGGATCTTCTCCTCGAAGAGCAGGTCGTAGTCCGCCAGGTCGTAGCCGAAGAGCGGGAACGACTCGGTGAACGAGCCGCGCCCGAGGATGACCTCCGCCCGACCGTCCGAGAGGGCGTCGAGGGTGGCGAAGCGCTGGAAGACGCGGACCGGGTCGTCGGAGGACAGGACCGTCACGCCCGACGCGAGGCGGATGCGTTCGGTGCGCGACGCGATCGCCGCGAGCACGGTCTCCGGCGTCGAGATCGCGTACTCGGGCCGGTGGTGCTCGCCGAGGGCGACGACGTCGACGCCCACCTGGTCGGCGAGCACGGCCTCCTCGACGACCTGGCGGATCGCGGCGGCGTGCGAGACGAGCTCGCCGTCGGCGCCGACGGGGCGGTCACCGAACGAGTCGAGCCCGAGCTGGAGCGTGGTCATGGTGCCCTCCTGTGGCGGTGTCGGTCGCCGGGGGTAACGTCGGAATTGACGTGTCAATTCCCAGCGTCGATCCACCGCGGCGGAGGCAGGCATGACCCAGGACCGGGACGGCGCGCGGCGCTCGCCGACGCTCGACCAGCTGCGCACATGGCGCGAGTTCGTCGAGACCACGGACGCGCTGCGCTCGCGCCTGTCCGCGCGGCTCCAGGCCGAGTCCGGGCTCTCCTCGCCGGACTACGCCGTGCTGCTCGCCCTGCACGACGCCGACGGCCACTGCCTGCGGTCGTCGGCGCTCGCGGACGCCGTCGGCTGGGAGCGCAGCCGCCTGTCGCACCAGGTGGGGCGCATGGAACGGCGCGGCCTGGTCGCCCGACAGGGCAGCCGGGCGGCCGGCGTCGCGCTCACCGACGAGGGGGCCGCGACGTTCCGCCGGGCGTCCGTCGCGCACCTGCGGGCCGTGCGGCACCTGTTCGTCGACGCGCTGACCGACGACCAGCTCGCCGCCGCCGGCGAGATCGCCGCCGCGCTGCGGTCCGCGCTGGACCGTCCGGGCGGCTGAACCGGCCGGTCTGCCGGGCGCGCGGCCGTCGGTGGCCCGTGCCACGCTCGTCGCATGTCCACCTCTCCCGGGCGCGCCCCGGTGACCCCGCTCGTCGACCTGCACGGCAGGTCCGCGTGGAGCGTGCTCCCGCCGCTCATCCTCGGCTTCTTCATGATCATGGTCGACACGACGATCGTGAACATCGCGATCCCGACCCTGACCGAGCAGTTCTCCGCCTCCCTCATCGAGGTGGGCTGGGTCAACAGCGCCTATCTGCTGTCGTACGCGGTGCTGATGCTCCTCGCCGGGCGGCTCGGCGACCGGTACGGGCAGAAGTCGGTGTTCATCGCCGGGCTGATCGTGTTCACGACCTTCTCGTTCCTGTGCGGGTTCTCCGGCAACATCGGCTCGGAGCCCGAGATCGGCTGGCTCATCGGCTTCCGCGTGGTCCAGGGGGTCGGCGCGGCGATGATGACGCCGCAGACCATGTCGATGATCACCCGCGTCTTCCCGCCCACCCAGCGCGGCGCGGCGATGGGCCTGTGGGGCGCGACCGCCGGCGTCGCGACGCTCGTCGGCCCGCTGCTCGGCGGCGTCTTCGTGGAGACGATCGGCTGGGAGTGGATCTTCTACGTCAACATCCCGGTGGGCGTCGCGGCGCTGTGGTTCTCGGTCGCGCGGCTGCCGCACCTCCCGTCGCACGGCACCACGATGGACCCGCTGGGCGTGGTGCTGTCCGTGCTGGGCCTCGCGGCCGTCGTCTTCGGCCTCCAGGAGGGCGAGAACTTCGACTGGGGCCACATCTGGGGGCCGTTCTCCGTGTGGACGCTGGTGGGTCTCGGCGTCCTCGTGCTCGCGGTCTTCGTCTGGTGGCAGCACCGCCTGGGGGCGCGCGCGCTGCTGCCGCTGCGCCTGTTCCGGTCCCGGAACTTCTCCCTCGCCAACGTGGACGGCATGGTCGTCACGTTCGCGATGATCGGCATCTTCTTCCCGCTGACGATCTTCCTGCAGTCGATCCTGGGCCTGACGCCGATCAACGCGGCGCTCGTGATGATGCCCGGCTCGCTCGTGTCCGGCGTCGTCGCGCCGTTCGCGGGCCGGCTGTCCGACCGGGTGCCGGCCAAGTGGGTGGTCGCGGCCGGGTTCGCGGCCATCGCGGGCGCGGTGCTGTGGCTCGCCGCGGTGCTCGACCCGGACCTGTCGCCGTACGCGCTGCTGTGGCCCATGGCGCTGTTCGGCGTCGGCACCGGGCTCACGTTCTCCCCGCTGTCCAACCTGGCCACGTCGGGGCTCGACGCGCGCACGGCCGGCGCCGGCGCGGGCGCGTTCAACACCAACCGGCAGGTGGGCGGGGTCATCGGCTCCGCCGTCGTGGTCGCGACCCTCTCGGCGCGCCTCGGCGTCACCGTCCCCGCGGCCGCGCAGGACGTCGCCGCGCAGCTGCCCGAGCAGTACCGGCAGGCGTTCGTCGACGGCATCTCGCAGGCGAGCGGCAGCCTCGGCACGACGGCGGTCGGGTCCGTGCAGCTGCCGGACTCGGTGCCCGCCTCGGTCGCCGAGCAGGTCGGGGCGGCGGCCCAGCAGGCGTTCTTCGCCGGCTTCGCCGACGCGGCGGCGCAGACGCTGCTGCTGGTGGGCGTGGTGCTCGTCGTCGGGGTGCTCTGCGCCGCGGCGATGTCGCCCGTGCAGCACCGCGAGCCCGTCGCCGCGACGCGCTGACCGGCGGGCGCGGTCCCTCGCACGACGACGGCGCCGCCCCTCCGTGCGGAGGAGCGGCGCCGTCGTCACGTGCCGGGCGCGTCAGGCGCCGACGTCGTCCGTGAAGTCGACGTGCGTGGTGTCCTTCTCGACGAAGAGCGCCACGAGGGTGATGACGGCCATCACCGAGAGGTAGATGCCGACCAGCACCGGCGAGTCCGTGATGCCCCACAGCCAGACCGCGATGAACGGCGCGACTGCGGCACCGAGGATCGACGACACGTTGTACGCGATGGCGGAGCCCGTGTACCGGACGTTCCCCGGGAACAGCTCGGGCAGCATGGCGGCCATCGGGCCGAACGTCAGCCCCATGAGCGTGAAGCCGAGGATGAGGAGCGCCATGACGCCCGTCGTGCCGCCGCCGAACAGCGGCACGAAGAGCAGGCCGAAGACGGCGATCGCGGCCGTGACGACGAGGAGGTGGCCGCGGCGGCCGAACCGCTCCGCGAGCGGGCCGGACACCAGCGTGAAGATGCCGAAGAACACCACGCCGATGATCAGCATCCACAGGAAGTCGACCTTCGCGTAGCCGAGGCCGGGCGGCACGTCAGACGCGGGGGTGGTGCCGTACGTCAGCGTGAACGTGGTCATCAGGTAGAAGAGCACGTAGGTCGCCAGCATGATGAACGTGCCGGAGACGATCTTGCGCCACGAGGTGCGGAAGACGGCGGCGACCGGGACCTTCGCGACGGCGTCGGCCTCGACGACCTTCTGGAAGGCCGGCGTCTCGATGAGCTTGAGGCGCACCCACAGGCCGACGATCACGAGGACGGCGCTGGCGAGGAACGGCACGCGCCAGCCCCAGCTCTGGAACTGCGCGTCGCTGAGCGACGTGGAGAGCCCGATGAACACGAGGTTGGCCAGGATGAACCCGATCGGGGCGCCGAGCTGGGGGAACGTGCCCCAGATGGCGCGCTTTCCGGCGGGGGCGTTCTCCGTGGCCAGCAGCGCGGCGCCGCTCCACTCGCCACCGAGGCCCAGGCCCTGGCAGAAGCGGCAGAGCACGAGGACGGTGGGGGCGAGCACGGTCCAGCCCGGCGTCGAGGCGCTGGGGATGAGACCGATGACCACGGTCGCGATGCCCATGGTCAGGAGCGACGCGACGAGCGTGCGCTTGCGGCCGATCCGGTCGCCGAAGTGGCCGAAGAGGACCGACCCGACCGGCCGGGCGACGAACGCCGCGCCGAACGCGGCGAACGACGCGAGCAGCGCCGTCGTGCCGTCCTGGTTCGGGAAGAACAGCGCGGGGAAGACGAGCGTGGCCGCGGTGGCGTACGCGTAGAAGTCGTAGAACTCGATGGAGGTGCCGATGAGCGACGCGACGACGACGCGGCCGCGCGAGTTGACGGCCGGCGTCGGCGCGCTCGTGGCACCCGACGTGACGGAGGTGGTCATGGTCGACGACCGTACGACCGCCATCCCGTATCATGAACAGTTGTCTCAAGATATGAATCGCGTCCCGCTGCGTGCCGGTGCCCGCCGCGTGAAGGTGTGGTGAACGTGAATAAGCCCGCCGGGGCGCGTGTTGGCACCACCGTGCCGGGCGAGGCAGGATCGACGGCGCGCTGGGACGACGGCATCGACCACGTCCCGGGACCACTGCATCCGTAACGACGGGACGAACACGACGACATGAACGATCTGCTGCACGTCAACGGCGGGACCCCTCTCGAGGGCACGATCACGGTGCGGGGGGCGAAGAACTTCGTCTCCAAGGCGATGGTGGCGTCGCTGCTGGGCGAGTCGGCGAGCGTCCTGCGCAACGTGCCGCAGATCCGTGACGTGGGCGTGGTCACGGGCTTGCTCGAGCTGCACGGGGTGACGGTGAAGTCGGACCCGGACGCCGGGATCCTCGACCTCGACCCGTCGAACGTGGAGTCGGCGCACGTGGCGGACATCGACGCGCACGCGGGCTCGAGCCGCATCCCGATCCTGTTCTGCGGGCCGCTGCTGCACCGGTTGGGTGAGGCGTTCATCCCCGACCTGGGCGGCTGCCGGATCGGCGACCGGCCGATCAACTACCACCTGGACATCCTGCGCCAGTTCGGCGCCGTGGTGGACAAGATGCCCAACGGCATCCAGCTGCGCGCCCCGCGCCGGCTGCAGGGCACGAAGATCTCGCTGCCGTACCCGTCGGTGGGCGCCACGGAGCAGCTGCTGCTGACGGCGGTGCGTGCCGAGGGCATCACGGAGCTGACCGGTGCGGCGATCGAGCCCGAGATCATGGACCTGATCGCGGTGCTGCAGAAGATGGGCGCGATCATCTCGGTGGACACCGACCGGGTGATCCGGATCGAGGGCGTCGACCGCCTCGAGGGGTACTCGCACACGGCGCTGAGCGACCGGATCGAGACGGCGTCGTGGGCGTCGGCGGCCCTGGCCACCGGCGGCGACGTGACGATCAAGGGCGCCACGCAGCCGGAGATGATGACCTTCCTCAACACGTTCCGGAAGGTGGGCGGCCGGTTCGACGTGCAGGAGGACGGGATCCGGTTCTGGCACCCGGGCGGGGACCTGGACTCCATCGTGCTCGAGACGGACGTGCACCCGGGGTTCATGACGGACTGGCAGCAGCCGCTCGTCGTGGCCCTCACGCAGGCCAAGGGCCTGTCGATCGTGCACGAGACGGTGTACGAGAACCGGTTCGGGTTCACCGACGCGCTGCGGAAGATGGGCGCGACGATCCAGGTCTACAAGGAGTGCCTGGGTGGCCGTGACTGCCGGTTCGGGCAGCGCAACTTCCACCACTCCGCCGTGATCTCCGGCCCGACGCCGCTGTCCGCGGCGGACATCGTGGTGCCGGACCTGCGGGGCGGGTTCTCCCACCTGATCGCGGCGCTCACGGCCAAGGGGACCTCCACGGTGCGGGGGATCAGCCTGATCGACCGTGGGTACGAGTCGTTCCAGGACAAGCTCGTCGCGCTCGGCGCCGACGTCTCCCGCGGCTGAGGCGCCTCGACCACCGAGGCCGGGAGGTAGGCTCTGGCCCCGTGCCGATCGCCCGTCCTGACTCCCGTGGTTACCGCCTCGTCGCGCGCATCGTGCGGCCGCTGCTGTTCTCGATGGTCCGCTACGACTGGGACGGCGGCGAGGAGAACCTGCCCCGCGAGGGCGGGTTCATCGCCGCCGCCAACCACGTCACCGAGTACGACGCGCTGACGCTGGCGCACTACCTCTTCGACAAGGGGTTCGAGCCGCGGATCCTCGCGAAGCGCGGCCTGTTCACCGCACCGGTGGTCGGGTCCGTGCTGCGGGCGACGCGGATGATCCCGGTGGACCGCGGCACGTCCGCGGCCGCCCGGTCGCTCGAGGACGCGGGCAACCAGCTCGGCAGCGGCGCCTGCGTGGCGATCCTGCCCGAGGGCACGCTCACGCGGGACCCCGACCTGTGGCCGATGGAGGGCAAGACCGGGCTGGCACGGCTGGCGCTGGCCAGCCGCCTGCCGGTCGTGCCCGTCGCCCAGTGGGGCGCCCACAAGATCCTGCCGCGGTACGGGCGCCTGCTGCGGCCGTTCCCGCGCAAGCCCGTGACGATCGTCGCCGGCCCGCCCGTGGACCTGTCCGACCTGTACGACCGGCCGATCGACACGCAGAGCCTGCGCGAGGCCACCAACCGCGTCATGGACGCGATCACCGTGCAGCTCGCCGAGATCCGCGGCGAGACGGCCCCGCCCACCCGCTTCGACCTGCGCAAGCACCCCGAGTACGAACGCAAGCAGACCGTCTACCCGCCCGTGGAGCGCCCATGACGAACCCGACCACCGCACCCCCGTCCGGGAACCTGTCGGCGCCGACCCGTGTCGCCGTCCTGGGCTCGGGGTCCTGGGGGACGACCTTCGCGATGGTCCTCGCCGACGCGGGCTGCGACGTCCGGCTGTGGGGCCGGGACGCGGCCGTCGCCGACGAGGTCACGACCCGGCGCACCAACGGCAAGTACCTGCCCGGCATCGAGCTGCCCGCGATGACGGGCACCACCGACGCCGCCGCGGCGCTGGCCGGCGCGCAGATCGTCGTCGTGGCGGTGCCGTCGCAGGTGTCGCGCGCCACGCTCACCGGCCTGCGCGATCTCGTCGAGCCCGACGCCGTGATCGTCTCCCTGATGAAGGGCGTGGAGCTCGGCACGGACGAGCGCATGAGCCAGGTCATCGTCGAGGCGCTCGACGTGCCGCTCTCGCGCGTGGCGGTCGTCTCGGGACCGAACCTCGCGGCCGAGATCGCCCGTCGCCAGCCCACGGCGACCGTGGTGGCGTGCTCCGACGAGTCGGCGGGGCGGTTCGTCGCCGAGGCCTGCTCGAACGCCTACTTCCGCCCGTACACCAACGACGACGTGGTCGGCGTGGAGCTGTGCGGCGCGGTGAAGAACGTCGTCGCGCTGGCCGTCGGCATGGCGCAGGGCCGCGGCTTCGGCTCGAACACGGTCGCGACCGTCATCACGCGCGGCCTGGTCGAGATCACGCGCCTCGGCCTCGAGCTCGGGGCCGACGCCGCGACCTTCGCGGGCCTGGCGGGCATGGGCGACCTGGTGGCGACGTGCACCTCGCCGCTGTCGCGCAACAACACCCTCGGCCGCCACATCGGCGAGGGCATGACGCTGGAGGAGGCGGTCGCGGCCACCGGCACCACGGCGGAGGGCGCCAAGTCCTGCCGCTCCGTGCTCGACCTCGCCGCCAAGCACGGCGTCGACATGCCGATCACCGCCGGCGTCGTCGCGGTGCTCTACGAGGGCCTCCCGGTGGAGGAGATGGCCCGCGGCCTGCTCGCCCGCCCCCAGAAGTCCGAGGGCGTCGACGCCTGACGGCGGGGAACGCTCCCCGCCCGACCTCCGCAGGGCGGTCGTCGGACCGCGCCCGTACGGTGGCGCCATGACTCCCGGTCCCCGGCCCGTCCTGGTGTTCGACGTCCTCGGCACGCTGGTCGACCAGGCGGGGAGCCTGGAGGCCGAGGTGCGGGGCGCGGGGCTCGACGCGGGGGCCGCGCGCGACGTCGTCGCGACGTGGCTCGGTCGGGTCGCCGACCGGGAGCGGGAGGTGGTCGCGGGGCGTCGGGACTTCGTGCCGAGCGGTGACCTGGACCGCGAGGTCCTCGCCGGACTGGCCGCCGAGGGCGCGCTGCCGGCACCCGTCGTCGCCCGCCTCGCGACCGCCGCGCAGCGGCTGCGTCCCTGGCCCGACTCCGTGGCGGGCGTGGCAGCGCTGGCACGGGACTTCACCGTGCTCGGCCTGTCCAACGCGGACCGCCGCACGCTCGCCGCGCTGCGCGCGGACGCCGGCCTGGCGTGGCACCGGGCGCTGTCGGCCCAGGACGCGGGCACCTACAAGCCGGCACCGGAGGTCTACGCCGCGGCGGTCGCCGCTGCCGTGCCGGCGCCCGCGCCGACAGGGACGGCGGGGCCGCCCGTGCTGGTCGCCGCGCACGCCTGGGACCTGCGTGCCGGGGCCGCCGCGGGGATGCGCACCGCCTACGTGCCGCGGCCGCAGGGCGACGCCCCGCGGGACGACGACGCGTTCGACCTGTACGCCGCCGACCTGGCGGACCTGCGCGGACGCCTGCTCGCCGGGGAGCTGCGGTCGCCGGTCGCCTGAGGGCGCCGGCCCGACCCGGGCGCGGTCAGCCGCGGCCGGCGCCGGAGCGCAGGGCCTGGTCGAGGTCCGCCCAGAGGTCCTCGACGTCCTCGACGCCCACGGACAGGCGCAGCAGGTCCTCGGGCACGGTCGGGGACTCGGTCGCGAACCGCCGCCGCCGTTCCAGCGTGGACTCGACGCCGCCGAGCGACGTGGCGGGCACCCAGAGCCGCACGGCGGCGACCACGGCGTCGGCGGCGGCGGGGCCGCCGTGCGGGCGGACGCCGAGGATCGCGCCGAAGCCGTTCATGAGGCCGGCGGCGCGCTCGTGGCCGGGGTCGCCGGGCAGCGACGGGTGCCGCACCTCGGCCACGCCGGGGTGCGCCGCGAGGCGTCGGGCGAGCTCCGCCGCCGACGCGCTCGCCCGCTCCACGCGCAGGTGCAGCGTCCGCAGGCCGCGCAGCGCCAGCCACACCTCCATCGGTCCGGGGATGGCGCCGTGCAGCGTCCGGTACGCGCGCAGGCCGGCGGCGATCTCGTCGTCGCGGGTGACGGCGGCGCCGAGCACGACGTCGGAGTGGCCCGCCAGGTACTTGGTCACCGAGTGCACGACGACGTCCGCGCCGAGGTCCAGCGGGCGCTGGCCGAGCGGCGTCGCGAACGTGTTGTCGACGACGGTGCGCACGCCGCGCTCGCGCGCGGCCGTGAGGATCGCGGGCAGGTCCGCGACCTCGAGCATGGGGTTGGTCGGCGACTCGGCGAGGAGCACGTCGGCGCCGTCGAGCGCCGCAACCACCTGCGCGGTGTCGGCGATGTCGACGCGGCGCACGTCGACTCCGTGCCGCGCCGCGAGGTCGTCGAGGTAGCCCAGCGACACCTGGTAGGCGTGCCGCGGCACCACGACCGCGCCGCCGTCGGGCACGTCGCCGACGGCCGCGATCACGGCCGCCATGCCCGAGCCGAACACGACGCCGTGCGGGGCGCCCTCCAGCGCGGCGAGGGCGTCCTCGAACGGGTGCCACGTCTCGGTGTCCATCCGCGTGTACAGCAGCTCGCCGGGGCCGGTCACGCCCTGGTTGACGTAGGTGGAGCTCAGCACGACCGGCGGGTTCACCGGCCCGCCCTGGACGCGGGGCGGCCGGCCGGCCGTGACGGCGAGGGTGGCGGGGGACAGCGGCACCTGCGGTCCGTGCGGGTCGTGCGTCATGGCCGCAGGGTACGACGGCGCGCGAGGCCGGCGGCGCGCCGTCCCACCGACCTGTCAGGACGAGCGCGCGGTAGACCCGGCGCGCGCCCTGACGGCCCTGAGTCACGCGAGTTGTCAGGATGAGCGCACGGCATACCGCGCGCTCGTCCTGACAACTCAGGTCAGACGGCGGCGCGCGGCTCGACGAGGCGGGCCAGCAGCTCGACCAGCAGCCGCTCGACCAGCGGCGCGGGCAGCGCCTCGACGAGCGCGAGCAGCGGCGCCATGGGCCCGACGCCCGGCGCCGCGTCGGGGTCGCCGCCGACCGCGCCCAGCCCGATCCCGCCCAGGAGCGCCGCGGCCGTCGCGGAGTCGAGGGTCGCGGTGGGGTCGAGGGGCGGGAGGGCGCCGAGCAGCGCGCCGGCGTCGGGCCGCGGCCGCCCGCGCACCTCGTCGGCGGCGGCGTGCAGCACCGGCACCAGCTCGTCCAGCACGCCCTCGGTGACGGGGGTGACGGTGAGGTGCGTGGTGTGCGGCAGCCGCGTGCCGTCGGCCTGGTCGAGGCCGGGCTGCGCCTGGAGGACCCAGCCGCGGCGCGCCACGGCGTCGGCCCACACGTGCGGGTCGACGCGCCGGTCCGCGGGCACCGCGGCGTCGGCGGCCACGGCCAGCAGCGGGCCGACGGGCGAGCCGACGACGCGCAGCCCGTCGATCCCGGCCGGTCCGTCGACGGCGTCGCGCAGCGCGAGGGTGGCACGCCGGGCGCGGCCGGCGAGCGTCGCGAGCCCGTCCGTGCCGAGAGCCTGGAGGATCGCCCACGCGGCGGCGAGCGGGCCGCCCGAGCGTGAGCCCAGCAGCGTCGGGTTCACGACGGGGTAGCCGGGCCACCGGGTGGTGGCGAAGTACTGCGCCCGCTGGCGGTCGCGGTCGCGGTGCAGCAGCACGGACGCGCCCTTGGGGGCGAACGCGTACTTGTGCAGGTCGGCGCTCACGCTGGTCACGCCGGGCACGCGCAGGTCCCAGGCGGGCAGCCCGGGCCAGAAGGGCAGGGCGAAGCCGCCGATGCACGCGTCCACGTGCAGCGGCACGCCGTGGTCGGCGGCGAGCGCGGCGACGTCGGCCACCGGGTCGGCGGCGGCGTGCGGGTAGGACGGCGCGGAGACGACGACGAGCGCGACGTCGGCCGCGCCCGCGGGGCCGCCGGTCAGGCGCGCGCCGAGGGTCGCGGCGTCGACGGCGCCCGCCGTCGGGCCGTCGGCGGCGACGGGCACGAGGTCGAGCTCCAGCCCGTAGAGATGGGCGGCCTTGTGGAACGCGGCGTGCACCGTGACCGGGGCGACGAGCCGGGGGCGTGCCTCGCCCGGCCGCAGACGGCGGGCGGCGAGCCAGGTGTCCCGCGCGGACTGCACCGCGAGCAGGCAGCTCTCCGTGCCGCCGCTCGTCACGCTGCCGACGGTGTCCGCGTCGCCGCCGAGCAGGTCGCGCGCGAACGCGACGACGTCGCGCTCCAGGGCGGCCACCGAGCCGAACGTCGTGGGGTCGAGGCCGTTGACGGGCTGCATCGCGCGCGCCGCGTCGCCGGCGAGCGCGTCCAGCTCGGGGACGCCCGGGTCGTACACGTAGCTGAGCACCCGGCCGCCGTGGGTGGGCGCGTCGCGGTGGCGCAGGGCGGCCAGCGCCGCGAGCACGGCGGCGGGGTCCTGGGCCAGGTCGAACGGATCGTCGCGCGCGTCGGCGGGCAGGGCGGGGCGGTTCACGGGGCCTCCTGGGGACGGGGAGAGGGGGCGTCGGCCCGGGTGGGGTCGGGCGTGCTGTCGTGCGCGTCGATGTCGCGCCGGCGCAACGGGTAGCGGCCGAGGGGCACGAGGCTGGCGACCACGAGCAGCGCGGGCAGGAGGCTGAACGACGCGACGATGCCGAGCACGGCGGCGGGCGGCTGGTCGACGGCCTGAGCGCCGGTGGACTCCACGTAGCCGGTGACGGCGAGCACCACGGTCAGCAGGGTGGTGCCGAGGGCCATGCCGGTGGTCTCGCCCGCGGTCCAGATGCCGCCGAACGCGCCGGCACGGTCGGTCCGCGTCACGCGGGCGTCGTGCGCGATGACGTCGGGCAGCATCGCCATCGGCAGCGACTGCATGCCCGCGTACGCCGCGCCGGCGAGGGCCACGGGTGCGTACACCCAGGCGCCGGGCGCCCAGGCGAGGGGCAGCAGCGCGAGCGCCGCGACGGCGAACAGCACCGAAGCCAGCCGGAACGCGCGCTCCTTGCCGGTGCGACGGGCGAGCACGCCCCACGCGGGCGTCACGACGAGCGCCGGCCCCACGAGGGCGACGAACAGGAACGTCACCGCGGCCGTGTCGTCCAGCACCCAGGTCGCGACGTACTGGGCGCCCGCGAGCATGGCGCCGGTGGCGAGCGCCTGCAGCACGAACGCGCCGAGCAGCGTGCGGAACGGGCGGCTCGAGCGCAGCAGCCCGAGCCCCTCGCGGTAGTGCGCGGCGAGCCGGGCACGTGCCGGGACCGGTCGGGGCGGGGCGGGCGGCCCCGCGGAGCGCTCGACCGTCGACGCCACGAGCAGCGCCGCCCCGAGCACCAGCGACGCGGCCACCGCCATCAGCAGGTACCCGAGCCGCTCGTCGTCGCCCCCGAGGCCCCGCAGCGCGGGCCCGCCGCCGCCGAACAGCAGGATCGCGGCGGTGAGCACCACGACCCGCGCGGTGAGCAGGCGCGTGCGGGCGTCGTAGGTGCCGGCGAGCTCGGCGGGCAGGGCGATGTACGGCACCTGGAACAGGCTGAACGCCGTCGCCGCCGCGAGGAAGGCGAGGAGCACCCAGGTCGCCGCTCCCGCCGGGGCGAGGCCGGCCGGCACGGCGAACGTCAGGGTGAAGAACACCGGCAGGGCGAGGCCGCCCACGACCATGAGGCGCCGGCGGCGCCCGGTGCGGGCGCGCTCGCGGTCGCTGGCCGCGCCGATCAGCGGGTCGATGACGACGTCCCACACCTTCGCCGCGGTGACGAGCAGACCGGCGAGCCCGGCCGCGACGCCGAGGGTGTCCGTGAGGTAGAAGACCAGCACCAGGCCGGGGAGCGTCGCGAACCCGCCGGTGCCGACGGACCCGACGGCGTACCGGGCGACCGTGCCCCTGCGCAGCGTCATGACGCGGGATCGTAGCGGTCCGGGAATGCCGCGGGGCCCGCCGTCCTTGTGCGTACTGTGACCCAGGCGACGAACTCTGCCCCGGCCGGCCTCGCGCTCGGCTCCCTCGACCTCGCCGGAGCGCCGTTGGTGCTCGGCGGCAACGTGTTCGGCTGGACGGCTGACGACGCCGCGTCCTTCGCGGTCCTCGACGCGTTCGCCGACGCCGGCGGGCGCATGCTCGACACCGCCGACGGGTACTCCGCCTGGGTGCCGGGCAACTCCGGGGGCGAGAGCGAGGCGACGATCGGCCGCTGGCTCGCGCGCACGGGCCGGCGCGACGACGTGCTGGTCGCGACCAAGGTCTCCGCGCACCCGCAGTTCCGCGGGCTGGCGGCGGCGAACGTCCGGGCCGCGGCGGAGGCGTCGCTGAAGCGCCTGGGCACCGACCGCATCGACCTGTACTACGCCCACTTCGACGACGCCGACACCCCGATCGAGGAGACGGCGGCGGCGTTCTCCGCCCTCGTCGACGACGGCCTCGTGCGCGAGATCGGCGTCTCCAACTACACGCCGGGGCGGATCGACGAGTGGTTCGCCGCCGTCGACGCGGCGGGCCTGCACCGTCCCGTGGCCCTGCAGCCGCACTACAACCTCGTGGAGCGCGGCTTCGAGGACGGGCTGCGCCAGGCCGCCGAGCGCCACGCGCTCGGGGTGCTGCCGTACTACGCGCTCGCCTCCGGCTTCCTCGCCGGCACCTACCGCGACGGCGAGGCGCCCGACAGCCCCCGTGCCCAGGGCGCCGCGCGCTACCTCGACGACCGCGGGCGGCGCGTGCTGGCCGCGCTCGACGACGTCGCCGCCGCCCACGACGTGCCCGTCGCGTCCGTCGCGCTGGCCTGGCTGCGTGCGCAGCCGACCGTCGTCGCGCCCATCGCCAGCGCCCGGCACACGGGCCAGCTCGGCGCCCTGCTGCGCTCGATGACGCTGGAGCTCACCCCCGACGAGCTCGCCCGGCTGGACGGCGCCTCCGCCTGAACCGTCTCGGGGTGGTCGTCAGTCCTCGGGGCGGTCGTCAGTCCTCGAGGGGGCCGAGCACGGCCTGCGCGACGGTCGAGTGGGCGGACTCGTCGTCGGACGGGTGGAAGATGCCGGCGAGCACGTCGCGGTAGAGCCGGCCGAGCTCGGAGCGGTTGAAGTACGTGGACCCGCCGGAGCAACGGATCGCCTCGTCCACCACCTGGCGGGCCGTCTCCGTCACGCGCACCTTGAGCCCCGCCGTCGAGCGGAAGAAGCCGGCACCTGACCCGGACCGCACGTCGACCTGGGCGTCGACCTCCCCCGCCACGAGGTCGAGCTGCGGCCACAGGCCGTCCAGCGCGAGGGCGGCGGTGCCGATGCGCCAGCGGATGTCCGGGTCCTGCGAGTACGCCTTGCCGGTCTTCATCGAGCGCCGCTTCCCGACCGTCTCGACGGCGAGCGCCAGCGCGCGGTCGGCGATCCCCAGGTAGACGCTCGCGAGCAGGATCTCGAAGCTGGTGAAGATCCCCAGCACGTACGGGTCGAGGCTGGGGCCGGGCGCGATGCGCCGCAGCACGCGGTCGGCGGGGGCGTGGGCGCCGTCGAGCACGGTGGTGCAGGACTGCGACGCCCGCATGCCGAGCGTGTCCCAGTCGTCCTTGATCTCGAAGCCGCCGCCGTCACGGGTGACGAACGCGTGCACGATGCGCGGGTCGTCGGGGTCGGTCGCGTCGTCCAGGCCCATGACACCGAGACGCGTCCAGCCGGGGGAGTTGGACGTGAAGATCTTCGTGCCGTGGAAGGAGTACCCGCCGTCGCCGTCGGGGCGGGCCTCGGTGCGCGAGCCGAGCAGCACCAGGTCGTTGCCCGCCTCGGAGTAGCCGAAGCCGAAGACCTCGCCGTGCGCCGTCTCCTCGAGCAGCCAGTCGAGGGAGGAGTCGCCGCGCTCGTGCAGGAACCGGGCGACGCCCACCCACACGTGGTGCATGTTCACCGCCAGGGCCGTGGCGGGCGCCGCGCCGGCGAGCCGGGCCTGCTCGCGCGCGGCCTCGCGCAGGGTCAGGCCGGCGCCCCCCAGGTGCTGCGGGACCATCGCCTGCAGGTACCCCGCCGCCTTGAGGTCGGCGAGGTCGTCGGCGAAGAACGCGTTCTCGCGGTCGTACGCCGCCGCACGGCCGCGGATCGTCTCCAGCAGCTCGTCGGTGAGGATCTGGCGCGGGGCGGAGAGCGGCGAGGGGAAGGACGACGGCGCGGCGTCCGGCGAGGTCACAGGCATGACCTCACCGTACGCCGCGCCATGGCTCAGACGTCCGCCGTCGCCTCCTGTCCCTGCGGCAGCAAACGGTGCAGCACGTCCGCCAGCGTGACGACGCCGAGCGTGCGCCCGTCGCGTCGCACCAGCGCGAGCTGCTCTCCCGCCTCGCGCAGCAGCGAGATCGCCGCGTGCACGGTGGTCGCGGCGTCGAGCACGAACGGCGCGCGCGCCACGGGTGCCACGGGGGCGCCGTCGTCGAGCAGCAGGGTGTCGCGCACGTGCACGACACCGGCCACCTCACCCTCGGCACCGCCGTCGCGCAGCAGGATGCGCAGGTGGCCGGACGCCACGGACGCGGCGCGCACGTCGGAGGCCGTGGCGTCCGCGGCGACAGAGGTGGGGCGTGCCCCCTCCGGCACCAGCGCGTCGACGGTGAGGGTCTCGAGCTCGAGCGCCCCGGCGATCTGCGTGGAGTACGTGGCGTCGAGCGCGCCGACGTTCACGGAGTGCTCCACGAGGTGCCGCAGGGTGGCCGGGTCGTGACCCGCCTCGATGTGGTCCACCGGCTCCACGCCGACGGCACGCAGGCACTGGTTGGCCAGCGCGTTGAGCCAGCGCAGCACGGGCCGGGTGACCCACATGAACGCCCGCATCGGCAGGGCGAGGAGCGTCGCGGACGCCTCCGGGTGCGCGATGGCCCACGACTTGGGCGCCATCTCGCCCACCACGAGGTGCAGGAACGTCACGAGGATCAGCGCGAGCACGAATCCCGCGACGTCGGCCACCCAGTACGGCGCGCCCCACGCCGCGAACAGCGGCGTGAGCCAGTGGTGGACCGCCGGCTTGGTCACGGCGCCGAGCGCCAGGGTGCAGGCGGTGATGCCGAGCTGCGACCCGGCGAGCAGCAGCGTGAGCTCGGACGAGCTGCGCAGCGCGGCCCGGGCGGACCGGCTGCGCGGGGCGGCGTCCTCCAGCCGGTGGCGGCGCGCCCCGAGCAGGGCGAACTCCACGGCCACGAAGAACGCGCTGAGCGCGATGATGACGACGGTCGCGACGACGACGACCCAGGGGTTGCTCATCGGTCGTCCTCCTTCGCGAGGTCGGGCGTGGCGTCCGGGGCGGGCTCGACCGTGCCCTCCGCGGTGCCCTCGAACAGCCGCACGCGCACCAGGTGGGGCACGTGCCGCTCGACCGAGATCACGTCGACCTCGAGCCATCGGCGGCGGGGTTCGTCGTGCACGAGGTCCGCCGGGTCCGGCGGGAGGTCGACCCTCACCGCGTCTCCCGCGCGGGGCAGCGCGCCCGTCTGCGCGATGAGCAGCCCGGCGACCGTCTCGTGGTCGCCGCGCGGCAGGTCGTGCCCGATGGCGCGCTCCGCCTCGTCCAGGTGGACGTCGCCGCCCATCACCCAGGCGCCGTCGTCCTCGTGCGCCACGGTGACCGGCAGGTCCGGGTCGTGCTCGTCGGTGATCTCGCCGACGAGCTCCTCGGCGAGGTCCTCGAGGGTGAGCACGCCCGCGAGGCCGCCGTACTCGTCGACGACGACGGCGAGCTGGTTGCGGGTGCGCGTCAGCTCGGTGAGGGCGTCCGGCAGCGCCATGAGGGTGGGCAGCACGGTGACCGGCCGCATGAGGTCGGTGACGGGAGCGGCGTCGTCGAGGCCGGTGCGCAGCAGGTCGGTGAGCTGGACGACGCCGAGCGCGCGGTCCTCGGCGTCCACCACCGGGTAGCGGGAGTGGCCGCCGGACATGAGCGTGCGCAGCTCGCCCACGGTGAGGGCAGGGTCGACGGTGCCGACGCGCGAGCGCGGGATCATGGCGTGCTCGACGTCGTGCTGCGGGAAGTCGAGGATGCGGTCGATCAGCACCGACAGGTCGTCGGGGAGGTCGCCGCTCTCGCGCGAGTCGGCCACGATGTGCTCGAGGTCGCGGGCGGTGGCGGAGTGCTCGACGTCGTGCACCGGCTCGATCTTCAGCACGCGCAGCAGCGCGTTCGACGCCTTGTCGAAGATCGCGATGAGCCAGCCGAGGACCGTGAGGTACGCCGTCGTCGAGCCGGCCAGGCGCAGGGCCGTGGGCTCCGGCCGGGCGATGGCGAGGTTCTTCGGGAACAGCTCGCCGAACAGCATCTGCACCAGCGTCGAGACGGCGAGCGCCGCCACCGTGCCGACGGCCACGCCGACCCCGGTCGGGACGCCGACGCCGCCGAGCATCGTGCCCAGCGCGTCGCCCACCAGGGGCTCGGCGACGTAGCCGACCAGCAGGCCGGTCACGGTGATGCCGAGCTGGGCGCCCGAGAGGACGAAGGACGTGCGGCGCGTGACGGCGAGGGCGCGCTTCGCGGTCGCGTCACCGGCCTCCGCGCGGGCGGCGAGCCGGGAGCGGTCCACGGTCATGTAGGCGAACTCCTGGGCGACGAAGTAGGCCGTCGCCGCCGTGATCACGAGGATCACCAGGATGCCGAGGAGGAGGGAGAGGACGGCGGTCACCGGGGGCGCACCGCCTCAGGGTCGGCAGGAGTCGAGGGCTGCGGGGAGCCCGGACTATGACTGGGGTCGTCGGCGGGCGCGGCCTGATCCTCGGCCGGGGGCGCCGCGATGGCGTTCGAGTCGTTCGTGATGTCCACGATCGCCCCAACGACGCTCCCGCGCCATCGGTTCCCGGCGCTACGCTCCCGTGCACACGGTCGACGAGGACCGTGCCGCACGAAGGGACCGCCATGTCCGAGACCAGCGCCGACACCGCCGTCGGCCGCAGCGCCGACATCAGCACCGACGCCAGCAGCACCGACCGTTCCGTCATCCGCAGCCCGCACGCCGACGTCGAGATCCCCGACGTCAGCCTCTACGACTTCCTCTTCGCGTCCCTCGCCGCCGCGGACGTCGACCGGGTCGCGCTGGTCGACGGCCCGAGCGGCGCCAGGATCACCTACGGGGAGCTGCGCGACCGCGTGGAGGCGATCGCCGGGGCGTTCGCCGCCCGGGGCCTGGGCCTCGGGGACGTGGTGGCCCTGCACAGCCCCAACGTGCCCGCCTTCGTCGCCGTCTTCCACGGGCTGCTGCGGGCCGGCATCACGGTGACCACGATCAACGCGCTCGCGTCGGGGCGCGAGGTCGCCAAACAGCTCGGGTCGTCCGGGGCGAGGGCGCTCGTGACCGTCTCGGCCCTGCTGCCGGCGGCCGAGGCCGGCGCCGACGCCGTAGGGATGGCGGCCGCCGACGTCGTCGTGCTCGACGGCGCGGACGGCCACCCGTCGCTCGGGGAGCTCCTCGCGGGCGGCCACGCCGCGCCCGACGTCGCGTTCGACCCCCGCACGCACCTCGCCGTCCTGCCCTACTCGTCCGGCACGACGGGGCTGCCGAAGGGCGTGATGCTGACCCACCGCAACCTCGTGGCGAACGTGGTGCAGACGGAGGCGTACCTGCCCCTCGCACCTGACGACGTCGTCCCCGCGGTCCTGCCGTTCTTCCACATCTACGGCATGACGGTGCTCATGAACGGCGCGATCTACCAGCGCTCGGCGCTCGTCACGCTGCCCCGCTTCGACCTCGCCGAATACCTGCGCGTCGTCGAGCAGCACCGGGCCACCGTGCTGTTCGTCGCACCGCCCATCGCGCTGGCGCTCGCCAAGCACCCGGCGGCCGCCGGCCGGGACCTGTCCAGCGTGCGGATCCTCATGTCGGGGGCGGCCCCGTTCGACGAGCACCTGGCCGAGGCGGTGGGCCGCCGCCTGCCGGGCGCCCGGGTGCTGCAGGGGTACGGGATGTCCGAGATGTCGCCGGTCTCGCACGTCGTGCCCGTCGACCGCACCGACATCTCCCCGGGCACCGTCGGCCTGCTGGTGCCCAACATGCTGGCCAAGGTCGTCGACCCGGCGACGGGCGAGGCGATCGCGCTGCCCGAGGTCGGTGTCAGCGCGCCCGGCGAGCTGCTGTGCTCCGGTCCGAACGTCATGGTCGGCTACCTCGCCGACGAGCAGGCCACCCGGGACACGCTCGAGCCCGACGGCTTCCTGCACACCGGCGACATCGTGACGGTCGACGCGGACGGCGCGTTCACGGTGGTCGACCGCCTCAAGGAGCTCATCAAGCACAAGGGCTACCAGGTGGCGCCCGCCGAGCTGGAGGCGCTGCTGCTCACGCACCCCGAGATCGCGGACGCAGCCGTGATCGGTGTGCCGGACCCGGAGTCGGGGGAGGTGCCGAAGGCGTTCGTCGTGCGGGCCGAGGGCAGCAGGCTCGACGGCGGCGACGTGCAGGCCTTCGTCGCCGAGCACGTCGCCCCGTACAAGAAGGTGCGGGTCGTGGAGTTCGTCGACGCGGTCCCGAAGTCCGCGGCGGGGAAGATCCTGCGCAAGGAGCTGCGCGCCCGCTGAGGTGGTGGGGACGGCGGGTCCGGGTCCGGTAGGTTGGGCGGCGATGTCCGACGCCACCGCTGCTCCCACGAGCCCCGTTCCTGCCGTCCCGCCCGCAGGCGACGGTGCCCCGCGCAAGACCCGCGTCGCCGTGCTGTTCGGCGGTCGCTCGGGCGAGCACGCCATCTCCGCGTCCACCGCGGCCGGCGTGCTGCGCGCGATCGACCGCGACCGCTACGACGTCGTGCCCGTGGGCATCACGCGCGAGGGTCGCTGGGTGATCGCCGCCGACGACCCGGAGCGGTGGCAGATCACCGACGGCCGGCTGCCGGAGGTGACCGCCGACTCGGGCGCCGAGGTCGTGCTGTCGCTCACCCAGGGCGAGCGCACCCTGCGCGTGCTGGAGCCGGGCCAGGTGCCCGCGCTGCTCGGCGAGGTCGACGTCGTCTTCCCGCTGCTGCACGGGCCGTTCGGCGAGGACGGCACGGTGCAGGGCCTGCTGGAGCTGTCGGACGTGCACTACGTCGGCGCGGGCGTGCTCGCCTCGGCGGTCGGCATGGACAAGCACTTCATGAAGCTCGTGCTCGCCGGCCAGGGCCTCGCCGTCGGCCCGTACGTCGTGATCCGGCCGCGGGAGTGGGAGCGGGACCGCGCCGCGTGCGTCGCCGCCGTCGAGCCGCTCGGCCTGCCGCTGTTCGTCAAGCCCGCCCGCGCGGGGTCGTCGCTCGGCATCACGCGCGTGGACGACCTGGCCGACCTGCCCGCCGCCGTCGACGCCGCGCGCGAGCACGACCCCAAGGTGGTCGTCGAGGCAGGGATCGACGGCCGCGAGATCGAGTGCGCCGTGCTCGGCGGGCACGACGGCGCGCGGGCGCGGGCGTCGCTGCCCGGCGAGATCGTCGTCGACCACGACAGCCACGCGTTCTACGACTTCGAGGCGAAGTACCTCGACGAGGCGCACGTCGACCTGCGCTGCCCGGCCGAGCTGCCGCAGGCCGTCATCGACGAGATCCGCGAGGTCGCGGTGCGCACGTTCGAGGCGGTGGAGGCCGAGGGCCTGTCCCGCGTGGACGTCTTCGTCACCCCCGACGAGCGCGTGATCGTCAACGAGATCAACACCATGCCCGGGTTCACGCCCTTCTCGATGTACCCGCGCATGTGGGAGGCGTCGGGCGTGAGCTACCCCGAGCTCGTCGACGAGCTCATCCAGCTCGCCCTGGAGCGCCCCACCGGCCTGCGCTGAACGGCGGCGTGGCTGAACGGGGACGCGCAGGAGGTCGGCGAGCCTCAGGGCACCACGAGCTCGCCGAGCGGGCCCGGGGCGTGCGCGACCTCCCACAGGAACCCGTCGGGGTCGGTGAAGTAGCCCGAGTAGCCGCCCCACTCGCGCTGCACACCGTCGCGGACCGTCGCGGCGCCGGCCCGGCGGGCGTGCGCCAGGACGGCGTCCACGTCGGCCGGCGTGCCGACGTTGTGCGCCAGGGTCAGCGGCGCGGTGCCGCCGCGCACCACCGGCCCGATCTCCTCCGTGGCGTGCCCCTCGTCCCAGAGCGACAGCACGAGGTGCTGCCCGACCTGGAACATCAGCACCTCGCCGGGCGCCTCCATCAGCGGCTCCCAGCCGAGGCCGTCCACGTAGAAGCGCCGCGTGGCGGCGAGGTCGGCGACGACGAGGGTGACGAGGCTCAGGCGCTGGTCCATCCCGTCACCGTGCCACGGGCGGTCGGTCCGCGCCTCGGCAGTCGCGTCAGGTGCACTGCGCGGTCGGCGGCACGTTGCTCACGGCCTGGGCGAGATCGCCGACGAACGACGTCGAGTGGTCCTCGGTGACCGACGGGGGCACGACGACCTCGACGGCGGGCTCGCGACCGTAGGTGGTGAACCGCCACGTCCCGTCCTCGCCGGCCTCGACGATCCAGTCCACGGCGCCCGCCGGGGACTCGACGCGCTGGCAGTCGGGAGAGGGTCCGGGCGGGGTGACGCCGCAGCGCAGCGTCACGGCGGCCCCGGGCTCGCCCCAGGCGGCGGTGGCCTGGGCGTTGGTCTTCGCCTTGTCGAGGTCGCCCGCGAGCACGTCGGGCAGCGCGAGCATGACGGGTGCGCAGTCCGGGTTGGCGGCGTCCTCGGCGGGCGTCGCGCCGATCGTGGTGGCGCAGGCAGCCAACGGGAGGACGAGGGCGCCCAGCGCGACGGCGCGGGCAGCGGCGCGGGACGACATCAGGGCACGGGCACGACGGGGCACGGCGACCACGCTACCGGGCGGGACGTGCCCGCCGACCGCCTACAGTCGTCCCGTGACCGACGCCACCCGACCCCTCGTGCGCGACCTGTCCGAGGAGGACCTGCTCGCGCGGATCTTCCCGCTGCTGCCCGCGGCGGCGGCGACCCTGCTCGGCCCGGGGGACGACGCGGCGGTGGTCGCGGCCCCGGACGCGCGGTTCGTGGTCACGACGGACGTGCTCGTCGAGGACCGGCACTTCCGCCGGCGCTGGTCGGGCGGGTACGACGTCGGGGCGCGGGCCGCGACGGCCAACCTCGCGGACGTCGCGGCGATGGGCGCGCGCCCGACCTCCCTGGTCGTGTCGCTCGTGGTCCCGGGGGACCTGCCGGTCGACTGGGTGACCGGGCTCGCCCGCGGCCTGGCGGACGTGTCCGCGCCGGTCGGGGCGGGCGTCGTGGGCGGGGACCTGTCGGGCGGCGAGACCGTGGTCGTGGCGGTCACCGCGCACGGCGACCTGGAGGGGCGTGCGCCCGTGACGCGGGCCGGTGCGCGGCCGGGCGACGTGCTGGCCTACGCCGGGCACCGCGGGCTCTCGGCGGCAGGCCTCGCGCTGCTCGACGCCGGCGCGGCGACCCCCGCGGACGCGACGACCGTCGACGGCGCGGCGGGGGTCGGTGCCTGCGTGGCCGGCTACCTGCGCCCGGGGGCGCCGCTCGCGGCCGGTCCGGCGGCGGCCCGGGGCGGGGCCACCGCGATGCTGGACGTCTCGGACGGGCTGCTGCGCGACGCGGGCCGGATGGCGCGCGCGAGCGGCGTCGGCGTGGACGTCGAGGCGGGCACGCTGGCGGTGGACGTCGAGCGGCTGCTGCCCGCCGCCCGGGGGCTGGGGCTCGGCCCGGAGGCCGCTCGGGACGCCGCGCGGGGATGGGCGCTCACCGGGGGAGAGGACCACGGCCTGCTCGCCGCGTTCCCGCCGGGCGTCGCGCTGCCGGAGGGCTTCCGCCGCGTGGGGCAGGTGCGGCAGGGACCCGCCGTCGTGACCGTGGACGGTGCGGAGCCCGCCGCGCGCGGCGGGTGGGACCACTTCGGCGGGTGACCGCGCGGGGGTCGCTCAGCCGCGGCGGTAGCGCACCTCGGTGACCGGGGTGTCGCCGATGTCGTCCATGCGCTCGACGCCGTCCGCCTGGAAGCCGTGGCGGCGGTAGAAGTGGCGCGCGCGCTCGTTCTGCGCGAGCACCCACAGCGACATCGGCACGCCGTCGGGGACGTCGGCGAGGACGGTGCGCATCAGGTCGCGGGCGACGCCGCGGCCCCAGGACTCGGGGTCGAGATAGATCGCGTAGAGCTCGAGGTCGCCGTCCTCGGCGTCCTCGTCGCGCGACGGGCCGTAGCTCGCGAAACCCAGGAGGCGGCCGTCGCCCTCGGCGACGAGCGTGGTGCGGGTGCCCTCGTCGAGGATCTGCTGCCACTGGGCGGCCCGCTCGGACGCGTCGAGGGAGTCGAGGTACTCGGCCGGCAGCACGCTGGCGTAGGCGCCCTTCCACGAGGTGAGGTGCACCTGGGCGATCCGCCCGGCGTCGGTCACCGCGGCGGGCCGGATCTCCACGTCGCTGTCGGTCTGCACGATCATCTGCTCAGAGTGCCACGTCGTCGCCGCCTCGGCCAAGGCCGTTTGGTGAATCCTTCACGAATTCTTTGCCGGTGTCCGCGGGCGACGAGCGCGCGGGGACGCCGGGTGCACGAGGGGACGACGAGACGCCCGCCGGGAAGATCCCGACGGGCGTCTCGCGAAAGCGTCGAAGCACCGGGGTGTGCCCGGTGCGCAGGCTCAGGCCTGGCGCGTGACCTTGCCCGCCTTGAGGCAGGAGGTGCAGACGTTCACACGCTTGGGGGTGCCCGCGACCACGGCACGGACGCGCTGGATGTTCGGGTTCCAGCGGCGCTTCGTGCGGATGTGGGAGTGCGAGATGCTGTGCCCGAAGCCCGGGCCCTTGCCGCAGACGTCGCAGTTGGCAGCCACGGTCTCTCCTGAATCGTCGTGACACGACCCGCGCCAGGGCAGCAGGACGTGAAGCTTGGTGGTTGGGGGAGCCCGGAACAGGCCGGGCAACCACACGAGGATAGCCGATCGGAGGAGTGCCCCTCAACGTGTGGTGTCTCACCGCTACCGTGGGGGCGTGCAACAGCCCGAGCTCCTCGACGCCTCCGTCGTCCGTGCCTGGGTGAGCACGGCCGCCCGGGCCCTGGCCGAGGCCCGCGCCGAGATCGACCGCGTGAACGTCTTCCCCGTGGCCGACGGCGACACCGGCACCAACATGTACCTCACGATCCGCGACGCCGCGGCGGCCGTCCACGCCGCGCCCGCGGACGCCGGCGGGGCGCGCCTGCTGCGGCTGGCCGCGCGGGCGGCCCTGCGCGGCGCACGGGGGAACTCCGGGGTGATCCTCAGCGAGTGGTTGCGCGGTCTCACCGTCGCCGCGACGCGTGGCGACAGCCTCGCCATCGCGCTCGACGTCGCTGCCCGGACCGCGCGCCACGCCGTCGCGCACCCCGCGCCCGGCACCATCCTCACGGCGGCGGAGTCCGCCGCGGCCGCGGCCCGGCACGCCGAGGCCGGCGGGATGGTCGGTCCCGCCGGAGCGGCGGCGCGGCTGTCCACGACCGACGCCGCCTGCCGCGGTGCGCGGGAGGCGGCCCTGCGCAGCGTGGGGGCCCTGGAACCGTTGCGTGTCGCCGGCGTGCTCGACGCCGGCGCCTGCGGGCTCGTGCTGGTGCTGCGGTCCCTGGCGGCGGCGCAGCGGGCGGCCGCCGAGGGAGTGTCGGAGGCGGACGGCAGCATCGGCCCCGTGCTGCTGGACATCGACCTGCGAGGACACGCGGCGCCCTCCGCCGGCGAGACCGCCGAGGGAGACGACGGGTCGCGCACCGGCCGGGGCGCAGGCCCCGGCGGTGCCCTGCCCGCGGGTGGGCCCGAGGGTGGGCACGAGCGGTCGCACGGGCATCCCCACGAGCATCCCCACGAGCATCCCCACGAGCACGGCGGCGTCGCGACCGACGACGTCGAGCTCATGTTCCTGCTGGAACGGTCGGCGTCCGCCGCCGACTTCAGCCCCGGCGCGGTGGCCGACGCGTTGCGCGCCGACCTGGACGACGTCGGGAGCTCGGTCGTCGTCGTGGGCGGCGCCGAGGACGGCACCGGTGCGGACGACGTCGAGCGCTCGCTCTGGCAGGCCCACGTGCACACCGCGGACCTCGACGCGGCGCTCGGCGTGGCACGGCGCTGGGCGTCGCGGGGCGCGGTGTCGCGGGTGTCGGTGCGGCACCTCGCGGTCCCGCCCGACCGGTGGGCGGTGGTCGTCACGACGGCCGCGCCGGCGCTGGCCGCCGAGCTCGCGCGCGGCGGCGCCGTCGTGGTCCTCGACCTCGACGTCCCCCCGACCGCGGCGGACCTCGTCGCCGCGGCGGTCGGGGCGGGGGCCCCGCGGGTGCTCGTCCTCGCGCCCGAGGCGCTGCAGCCCGACCCCGTGGGCCCGGGAGCGGGCGCCGCGGACGGGCCCGAGGCGACACCCGAGATCGTGCGGGTCGTCGCGCCCGGCGACGTGCACGTCGTGGCGGGGATGTCCGCGCTGGCCGCGACGCTCGACGACCCGCGCGAACAGGACGCGGGCGTCCCCGACGCCGTCGGTGCGGTGGTCGCGGGGCTGCGCGTCGGCGGCGGCCCGGCCGTCACGGTCGGCGCCATCGTCAAGCGGCTCGTGGCGGGCTCGCCGATCGCGATCGTCACCCTGCTGCCCGACGACGACGTCCCTGACGCCACCGTCGAGGTGCTCGCGTCGCGGGCCGCGGCCGTGTCCGACGGCGCGGACGTCGTCGTCATGCGCACCGGTCGCCCCGGGGACCACGTGGCGATCGGCGTCGAGCCGCTCGCCGTCGACGCGGCGGAGGGACCCGCGTGACCGGGCGCGAGGGCGAGGCGCTGACCAAGGTGCTGGGGGCCCGCAGCGCGGGCCCGCTGGCCAAGCTGGGCCTCGTCACCGTCGGGGACCTGCTGCGGCACTACCCGCGCCGGTACGGCGACCCCGGCACGCTCACGGACATGGACCGGCTGGCGCTCGGCGAGCACGTCACCGTGATGGCGCGGGTCGCGCGGGCGACCGTCCGGACCATGCGCTCGCGCGCGGGCGCCATGCTGTCGGCGGTCGTCACGGACGGCCGGCACGAGCTGGCGCTGACGTTCTTCGCCAAGCGTGCCGGCGCGCTGCGGCCGCACGAGGACAAGCTGCGACCGGGGCGCGTGGGGCTGTTCACGGGGGTGGTGAGCGAGTACCGGGGCACCCGCCAGCTCACCCACCCGGACTACGTCCTCGTGGGCGTGGACGCGGACGACGCCGAGGAGGCGATGTTCGAGGCCAGCCGACCCATCCCCATCTACCCCGCGTCGTCGTCCGTGCCCTCCTGGCGCATCCAGCGGGCCGTGCGCACGGTCCTCGACCCGCTCACCGAGGCGGACGTCGAGGACCCGGTTCCCGACGAGGTCCGTGCCCGGCACGGGCTGCCGAGCCGGCTCGACGCCCTGCGCGCGATCCACCACCCCGTCGACCAGGCCTCCTGGCAGCGGGCACGCCACCGCTTCCGCTTCGAGGAGGCCTTCGTGCTGCAGGCGGCGCTCGCGCAGCGCCGGGCGCACGCCGCCGAGCAGGAGGCCACGGCCCGCCCGTCGCGGGGGCCGGGGGAGCCGAGCCTGCTCGCCGACTTCGACGCGGCACTGCCCTTCACGCTGACGGACGGGCAGCGCGCGGTGGGCGAGGACCTCGCGCACGAGCTCGCGCAGGCCCGCCCGATGCAGCGGCTGCTGCAGGGCGAGGTGGGCTCCGGCAAGACGGTCGTGGCGCTCCGGGCGATGCTGCAGGTGGTCGACGCCGGCGGCCAGGCCGCGCTCCTGGCGCCCACGGAGGTGCTCGCGGCGCAGCACGCCCGCACCCTGCGCGCCCTCCTCGGGTCGCTCGCCGAGGGCGGGCTGCTCGGCGGGGCCGCGCACGGCACCAGGGTCGCCCTGCTCACCGGATCGCTCGGCGCTGCCGCCCGCAAGGAGGCGCTGCTGCAGGCCGCGAGCGGGGAGGCGGGGATCGTCGTGGGCACGCACGCCCTGCTGGGCGACCAGGTGCAGTTCGCCGACCTGGGTCTCGTCGTCGTCGACGAGCAGCACCGGTTCGGCGTCGAGCAGCGCGACGCGCTGCGCGCCAAGGGGCGCGTGGCGCCGCACGTGCTCGTCATGACGGCCACGCCCATCCCGCGCACGGTCGCGATGACGGTGTTCGGCGACCTCGAGACGTCGTCGCTCACGCAGGTGCCCGCCGGGCGCGCCGGCATCACCTCGCACGTGGTCCCCGCCGGCAACCCGCGGTGGATGGAGCGCACCTGGTCGCGTGTGCGCGAGGAGGTCGACAAGGGGCACCGCGCGTACGTCGTGTGCCCGCGGATCCACCCCGACGAGGACCTCCCCGCCGGCGGCGGGGCAGCGGCGAAGGACTTCGACGACGTCCCGGACCTCCTCGAGCTCATGGACGGCGACGGGGCGGCCGACGAGCGTCCGGCGCTGCGCGCCGTGCTCGAGGTGGCGGACATGCTGCGCGAGACGCCGGCGCTCGACGGCCTCGACGTCGGCGTGCTGCACGGCCAGATGGCGCCCGCGGACAAGGAGTCCGCGATGGCCCGGTTCGCGGCCGGCGAGCTGCAGGTGCTGGTCTCCACCACCGTGATCGAGGTCGGCGTGGACGTGCCCGAGGCCACGGTGATGGTCGTCTTCGACGCCGACCGGTTCGGCCTGTCCCAGCTCCACCAGCTGCGCGGCCGGGTCGGGCGCGGCTCCGCGCCGGGGCTGTGCCTCCTGGTCTCGACGGCGCAGCCCGGCACGCCCGCGGCGACCCGGGTCGAGGCGCTCGCGGAGACGACCGACGGTTTCCGCCTCGCCACCCTGGACCTCGAGCTGCGCTCCGAGGGCGACGTGCTCGGCGCGGCCCAGTCCGGCCGCTCCAGCTCGCTGCGCCTGCTGCGCGTCGTGCAGGACGCCGACCTCATCGCCGACGCGCGGCGGGAGGCCACCGCCGTCGTCGACGCCGACCTCGAGCTCGGTGAGCACCCCGAGCTGCGCGCGGCGATCGCGGCGCAGCTGGACGACGAGCAGGAGGAGTTCCTCGAACGGGCCTGACCGGTCGACTGGTTAGGCTCGGCGCCATGACGAGGATCGTGGCCGGCCGGTTCGGCGGGCGCTCGCTGCAGGTGCCGCCGAAGGGCACGCGACCCACCAGCGACCGGGTCCGCGAGGCGATCTTCTCCCGGCTGGACCACCTGGACGTGCTGGACGGCGCGCGGGTGCTCGACCTGTACGCGGGCTCCGGAGCGCTCGGCCTCGAGGCCTTGAGCCGCGGCGCCGCCGACGTCGTGCTGGTGGACGCGAACCGGCGGGCGGCGGACGTCGCCCGCCGCAACGTGGCGACCCTGGGCCTGCAGCGCGAGGTGCGGGTCGTCGCCGACTCCGCGGAGCGGTTCGCCGCCGGCGTCGCCGCACGCAAGGCCGGGACGAGCGCGGCGACCGGGTTCGACGTCGTCTTCCTCGACCCGCCCTACGACCTGGCCGAGGACGCGCTCGCGACGGTCCTGACCCACCTGGCCGCACCCGGGGTGCTGGCCGCGGGCGCCGTCGTCGTGGTGGAGCGGTCCACCCGTAGCCCCGAGCCGGCCTGGCCCACGGGCCTGGAGGTGCTCGCCCGCAAGGACTACGGGGAGACGGCGGTGCACTACGCCGAGCCGTCCGACCCCTCCGACGCTTCGGACCCGGTCGGGTCGGAGGGCGCGGGGGCCGGCGGGGCGTAGCGCTCCGCCCCCTCGAGGACGGCGACGGGCACGGCGGCCAGGGCCTCCGCGTCGGCCGCGTCGACGAGCGGCACGGTCTCCCCGGCCGCCGCCTCGAGCAGCCGCCGGACCGCCGGGTCGCCCGGCACGGTGCCCTCGCACTCGCGCAGGTGCTCCAGGAGGAAGCCGCGCACGGCGGCGGCCGGCACCGAGTCGGCGCCCGGGCCCGTCCCGAGCGCCATCAGCAGCATCGCGGGGACCCGCGGCGACCCAGGGCCGCCGATGCCCGGCTGGAAGTAGGGCACGGCGAGCACGCGCGCCCCGTGCCGCGAGTAGAAGCGCAGGCGCGCCGCCGGGTCCCCGTGGCTCGGGTGGGGCGCGTGGTGGCCGGGGTGCTCGACCTCCGCCAGCACGAGCACGGGGTGCAGCTCCTCGCGCCACCCGGCGAGCGACCGGTCGAGGAGCCGACCGCCGAGGCCTCCGCCACGGTGACCGGGCGCCAGCGCGAGGTAGTCCACGAGCAGCACCTGCGTGGCCCGCGACCACGAGGCCACGATCCCGGCGACGACCGTCCCGTCCTGCTCCACGCCGTAGGCCGTGAGCCCGCCCGCCGCGAGGCCGGCCCGC
The DNA here is from genome assembly GCF_042793335.1 of Isoptericola sp. NPDC056573. NCBI lineage: Bacteria > Bacillati > Actinomycetota > Actinomycetes > Micrococcales > Promicromonosporaceae > Isoptericola > Isoptericola sp. NPDC056573. The sequence continues at coordinate 295,053 of NZ_JBHTUY010000004.1, read as the reverse complement.
AGGTCGTCGGACGACGTGAGCTCGTCGGGCGGGAAGGACGGCGCCAGGACGTGCCGCCACAGCGAGTCGAGCTGTGCCGGTTCGGTCAGCGGCACCACGGTCGGCTCCGCGGGCGACGGGTGGGGCGCGGCGTCGTCGGTCATGCCCTCAGGGTGTCCCCGTCGCGGGGTGACGGCACCCCGACCGGGCTCCCGGGGATCGCGACGCCGCTGTACTAGCGTGACGGCGTGAGCATCGCCGTCTGCCCCGGGTCGTTCGACCCGATCACGCTCGGCCACCTCGACATCGTGCGGCGCACGCGCCGGATGTTCGACGTCGTGGTGGTCGGGGTGGCCCGCAACGCCGCCAAGAACGCGCTGCTCGGCCCCGAGGAGCGGGTGGAGCTGGCCCGGACGGCGCTCGCGGCCGACCCGGAGACCGCCGACGTGCGGGTCGAGGTGGTGCCGGGGCTGCTGGTGGACTTCTGCCGGGAGGTCGGGGCCGTCGCGGTGGTCAAGGGCCTCCGCGGCGGTGCGGACTTCGACTCCGAGCTGCCGATGGCCCTCATGAACCGGCACCTGACCGGGATCGAGACGGTCTTCGTCCCGGGGGAGCAGCGGTACGCGCACGTCGCGTCGTCGCTGGTCAAGGACGTGGCCCGGTACGGCGGGCCGATCGACGACCTGGTGCCGGACGGCGTCGCGGACGCGGTGCGAGCAGCCCTCGGCAGATGACGCGGGGCTGACGAGCCGGGCCCCACGAGCAGGGCCCCACGAGCAGGACCAAGGAGCAGGGGATGAGCGAGACGACCGAGACCACTCCCGGGACCGGCCAGGGGGGCAACCCGGCCGGCGGGCTGCTGGACATCCTGGAGGACCTGGCCGCGCTGGTCGAGAACGCGCGCTCCGTGCCGCTGTCGACCAACGTGAAGGTGGACCGCGACCAGGCGCTGGCGCTCGTGGACGAGCTGCGCGACGCGCTGCCCACGCAGGTGGCCCGCGCCGACGAGGTGCTCGCGGCCGCCCGCGACACCCTGGACGACGCGCACCGCCAGGCGGAGGAGATCGTGGCCGCCGCCCGCGCCCGGGCGATCGAGCTGGTGCAGTCCGAGCAGGTCGTCGTGCAGGCGCAGTCGCGCGCGGCCGAGGTCGTCGCCGAGGCGGAGGCGCGCGCGGCGGCGCTGCGCACCGACGCGGACTCGTACTGCGACGGGCGCCTCGCGGACTTCCAGCAGGACCTCGACGCCCTGTCGAACCAGGTGCGTGCCGGCCGGGAGAAGCTGGCCGGGCGCCTCGAGCAGGGCGCGCCGCGGGTGCGGTGGGACTCCGTCGCCGATCCGCGCTGGCCGCAGGAGAGGCGCTCCTGACCGGCCCTCCTGACACGCGCTCCTGACGCGCACATCGCGGGCCGGGGCCGCCTCGTAGCGCGTGAGAGACTCGTCACTCGCGGGCGTGCTGCACCACGGCGCCGGCATGGCCTAGACTAGGTCGCTGGCCCGGGTCCGGGCCGAACTCCTTCCCGCCCGTCGGGTCCACCCCTGTTCATCGGAGCCTGCCATCGCCACCGCGAAGCCCTCGCCGCTCGTGCTCGACACGCACGAGCTGTCTCGGCGACCCGGTTCGATGGAGGAGGTCGCGCGCGTCGTGCCCGCCCCCGCGGACATGGGGACCGCCGTCATCGGCGTGCCCGAGGGCGACGACCTCACCCTGGGCCTCCGGCTCGAGTCGGTCATGGAGGGGGTGCTGGTGTCCGGCGTCGTGCGCGGCACGGCGGTGGGGGAGTGCGTGCGCTGCCTCGACCCGGTCTCCCAGCAGGTGACGGTGCGCGTGCAGGAGCTCTTCGCCTATCCCGAGAGGGCGCAGGCGGCGGAGGGGTCCGGCGACGAGGACGCCGAGGACGAGCCGGTCCTGGTCGACGACCAGGCCGACATCGAGCCGGCGGTTCGGGATTCCCTCGTGACTGCACTACCATTTCAACCGCTGTGCCGTCCGGACTGCCCCGGCCTGTGCTCCGTCTGCGGGGCGCGGCTGGCGGACGACCCGGACCACCATCACGACGTTGTCGACCCCCGGTGGTCGGCGCTGCAGACCATGCTCGAGGAGTCGAGCGTGTCCGACGAGACGAAAGAGAGCTAGCCGTGGCTGTTCCGAAGCGCAAGATGTCGCGCAGCAACACCCGTGCGCGCCGTTCGCAGTGGAAGACCACCGCGGCGGTCCTCACGACGTGCCCGAGCTGCAAGGGGCAGAAGCTGTCCCACGCCGCGTGCCCCACCTGCGGTGCCTACAAGGGCCGCCAGTACGCCGAGGCGCTGCGCACCGAGCACGCGGGCTGACATGCCTGCACCCGGCAACCGGCCCCGGCCGGAGCCGACCGCTCTTCTCGAGAAGCTCGGGGTCCACCTGGATCCCGAGCTTCTCGTGCTTGCCCTGACGCACCGGTCGTTCGCGCACGAGGCCGGGGGCATCCCGACCAACGAGCGGCTCGAGTTCCTGGGCGACACCGTGCTGGGGCTGGTCGTGACCGAGGCGCTGTACCGGCGCCACCCCGACCAGCCCGAGGGCGAGCTGGCGAAGATGCGTGCGGCGACGGTGTCCCAGCGCGCGCTGGCCGCGATCGCGCGCCGCCTCGACCTCGGCGGCTACGTGCTGCTCGGCAAGGGCGAGCTCCGCACCCGCGGCTTCGACAAGGACTCGATCCTGTCGGACACCGTGGAGGCGCTCATCGGCGCCACCTACCTGTCGCACGGCCTGGAGCCGGCGCGCGAGCTGGTGCACCGCCTCGTGGACACGACGCTCGACGCGGCCGCCGGGCTCGGCGCGGGGCTCGACTGGAAGACGTCGCTCCAGGAGGCCGCCGCCGTACGTGGCTTCGGCGCCCCCGTGTACGAGGTCACCGGCGAGGGGCCGGAGCACGCGCGCGTCTTCCACGCGCAGGTGACCACCGGCCCGGTGCTGGGACTCGGCACCGGTTCCGCGAAGAAGCACGCCGAGCAGGCCGCCGCCGAGGAGGCGTACCGCGCCCTGCAGCAGCTCCCCGTGCCCGGCGCCGGCTCGACGTCCGGCACGACGGGCGACGCCGCCGGTGCCTGAGCTCCCCGAGGTCGAGACCGTCCGCGACGGCCTCGACCGCCTGGTCGTGGGCGCCGTCGTGCGCGACGTCGAGGTGTTCCGCGACTACTCCGTGCGGCGGCACGACGGCGGCCCCGCCGGGTTCGCGGACCAGCTCCGCGGCAGGCGGCTGGCCGCCGCCGTGCGGCGCGGCAAGTTCCTCTGGCTGCCCCTCGAGGGCGGTGGGACCGGCGTGTCGGGTCCGGCGGCCGACGACGTCCCGGCGGCCGCGCTGCTCGCGCACCTCGGCATGTCCGGCCAGCTGCTCGTGCGCGACCCCGCCGTCGCGGGCGACTGGGCGCACCCGCACCTGCGTGCCCGCCTGCACCTGACCGGTGCCCCGAGCGGGGCGGAGTACCTCGACTTCGTCGACCAGCGCACGTTCGGCCACCTGTCCGTCGTCGACCTGGAGCCGACGGACGACGGCGCCCCGGGCGGGCTCGGCAGCGACCTACCGGCCGTGCCGGAGCCGGTGGCGCACATCGGCCGCGACCCGCTGGACCCCGCGTTCGACGCCGACGCCGTCGTAGCCGCGGTCCGGCGCCGGCGTACCGGCCTCAAGCGTGCGCTGCTGGACCAGACGCTGCTGTCCGGCGTCGGCAACATCTACGCCGACGAGGCCCTGTGGCGCGCCCGCCTGCACTTCGCTCGCGCGACCGACCGGCTGCGGCCGGTGGAGGTGCGCCGCGCCCTCGACGCCGCCGCCGAGGTCATGGCCGAGTCCCTGGCGCAGGGCGGCACGAGCTTCGACGCGCTCTACGTGAACGTCAACGGCGAGTCCGGCTACTTCGCGCGCGGCCTCGCCGCCTACGGCCGCGAGGGCGAGCCCTGCCCGCGCTGCGGGGCTCCGATCCGGCGGGACGCGTTCATGAACCGCTCGTCGTACACCTGCCCCGTCTGCCAGCCGCGGCCGCGGAACGGCCGCTGGTGACGCGCCCCTGACCGCGCCGGCTCACCGGCCCAGGGCCCAGGCGACCAGCTCGTCGACCGCGCGCCGGTCCAGCGCGCCGGCCCCCGCGTTCCGCAGGGCGTACTCGCCGAGCAGGGCCCGGTACAGGACCGCGGCACGTCGCGGCGCGTCCGGCGCGTCGGCCCCGATGAGGAGCCGCTCGAGGTAGGCGGTCCGCGCCTCGTCGACGGCGTGCACCGCGTCGCGGGCGCGGGGGTCGCGTGCGGCCCAGGCGCGGACGGCGCCGTCGAACCGGCCGTCGAGGATCCCGCCGGGCCCGCCTCCCGCGTGCTCGAAGGCCAGGCGCACGAGCTCGCGCAGCCGGTCGGCCGGATCGTCGGAGGACTCCTCCACGCGCGTGATCACGCCGGCCGTGCCTGCCGCGCGCCAGTGGTCCAGGACGGCGTCGAGCAGCCCGGCCCGGTCCGCGAAGTGCCAGTAGAAGCTGCCCTTGGAGACACCGAGCTCGCGGGCGAGCGGCTCGACGCGGACGGCGTCGACGCCGTCCGCCGCGAGCCTCCCCGCGGCGGCGCGGACCCAGTCGGAGGCGGAGAGCGAGGCCATCCGTTGACCATACGGCACCGTATGGCTAGCCTGACCATACGCCACCGTATGGAGGATCCGATGTCGATCGCCGCCGCCGTCCTGCTCGTCGCCGTCGCCACCCTGCACTCCGTGCTCGGGGAGCACGTGATCGTCCGTCCGCTGCTCGCCTCGCCCGACTGGCGCGCGCGCCTCGCGCGACCGTGGGCCGACCGCCTGCTCCGGGCGGTCTGGCACCTGCTGTCCCTGGCGTGGTACGCGCTCGCCGCGATCCTGCTCGGCCTGCCCGTACCGGTGGTCGTCGGGCTCCTGTGCCTCGCCACCGGCGGGGCCATCTTCGGGTTCGTTCCCGGGCACCTCGCCTGGCCGGTCTTCGTCGCGGCGGGGCTGCTGGCGCTCGGGGCCGGCGGGGCGGTCCCCGAGCCCGTGCTGGGGGTCGGTGCCGGGGCCGCCGTCGTCGCCGCCCTCGTCGCCGCGGGCTTCCACGTCGCCTGGGCGGCCGGGGCGACGACCGGGCGGGGCCGCGTGCTGCCGCAGCGCACCGGCACCCGAGAGCCGGTGGTGCGGCCCGGCCCGGTCGCGACGCTGGTCGTCGTCGTGGCGCTGCTCGCCTACGCGGCGGTGGTCGTGGCGCTGGCCCTCGGGGCCGACGGGGGCTGGTGGCGCGGGCTCGGCGTCGCGGCCCTGGTCGTCCTGCTGGCACGCGTCGTGGGGGACGGGCGCTACGTCGGTGTGTCCAAGCGGGTGCGGGGCACCCGGTTCGCCCGGGCCGACGACCGCTGGTGGACCCCGGCCGTCGGCCTGCTGGCGGCCGGTGTCGCGGCCGGCCTGGCGCTGGCGGCCTGACCGGCCGAGGGGCGTCAGCGCGCGACGACGTTGCGCAGACCCGCCGCGCCGTCGGCCAGCCAGGCCCGCGCCTGCTCGGTGACGAAGCCGGCCGCGCCCTGCGGCCTCCCGCCCGCGACGTGCGGCGTGAGGATGAGGTGCGGCGCGTCCCACAGCGGCGAGCCCTCGGACAGCGGCTCCGTCTCGGTGACGTCGAGCGCGGCGCCGGCGATCGTGCCGTCGCGCAGTGCGGCGACCAGCGCCTCCTCGTCGACGGTGGCCCCGCGGCCGGCGTTGACGAACCGGGCGTGCGCGGGCAGCAGGGCGAGCACGCGCGCGTCGAGGGCGTGGTGGGTGGCCTCGGTCGCGGGCAGCAGGGAGATCAGGACGTCCGTCGTGGGCGCGACCTCCTCGATCGAGCCCACCACGGGGAAGCCGTAGCGCTCGCCCTCCGACGACGCGACCCCGGTCACGCGCGCACCGAGCGCCGCGAGGAGCGGGGCGAGGACGGCGGCGATGGAGCCGAAGCCCCAGATCGTGACGCGGGCGCCGTGCAGCGTGAACTGCGACTCGTGGGTCGCCTGCTCCCTGCCGAGGTCGCGGTCCCAGCGGTGCTCGTGCTGGGCGGCCAGGGTGCGGTCGAGCCGCCGCACGGACGCGAGGACGAGCGCGAGCGTGTGCTCGGCGACCGTCGCGTCGTGCAGCGAGCGGCCCGAGGAGATGACGACGTCGGGCGCGAACCCCGCGGCGAGCGCCTGGTCGGGGCCGGCGTTGAGGGTCTGCACCCAGCGCAGGTGCGTCATCCGGCGCGCGGCGTCCTCCAGGACCCGCTGGGGGCTGGACCACGTGACCAGGGCGTCGGCGTCCACGTGCTCCTCGGGCACGGGATCGCGCATCACGTAGCGCGCCACCTCCACGCCGGGGACGTCGATCGACAGGTCGAAGGGCACGTTGCCCGGCACGAGGAGCTTCACGCCTCGCGACGCTATCAGCCGGTGGCCGGGTGGTTCGGCGCCGTTCGCCGTGCGCCCCGTGACCTGCCCTCTTATCGTGCGAAGGGCCGGCGTCCGCCGGGAGGCACGGGTGTCGAGGAGGTCGGCATGGCGACGTCGGGGACGGGGACGGCGCCGCCGACCCGCGAGCAGGTGCGGCAGGCGATGACGGCGCGCACGCCGCGCAACTACATCACGTGGATCACGCTCGCGTTCATGATCACGTCGTCGGTGGCGAGCCTGCGGGCCGCTCCGACGATGGCGGTCTACGGGCTCGCGGCGGTCTTCCTGTACGTGGTGCCGGCGCTGGTCTTCCTGCTGCCGACGTCGCTGGTGTCGGCGGAGCTGGCGTCCGGCTGGTCGGGCGGCGTGTACCGGTGGGTGGCGGAGGGGCTGTCCAAGCCGCTCGGCTTCCTGGCCGTGTGGTGCCAGTTCGCGATGACGATCTTCTACTACCCGAGCCTGCTGGGGTACGTGGCCAGCACGTTCGCGTACGTGATCAACCCGGCCCTCGCGTCCAACGGCGTGTACGTGGCGATCGTCATCGTCGTCGTCTACTGGTCCGGGGTGTGGGTGTCGTCGCAGGGCACGAAGACGGTGGCCGGGCTGTCCAGCGCGGGCCTGATCATCGGCACGCTCATCCCGGCCGCGATCCTCGTGGTGCTGGGCATCGTGTTCCTCGGCCAGGGCAACACCTCGGCCGCGCCGATGGACTCGAGCCACCTGCTGCCGCAGTGGACCGGCATCGCGTCCCTGGTGCTCATCGTCAACAACTTCCTGTCGTACGCGGGCATGGAGATGAACTCCGTGCACGTGAACACGCTGAAGAACCCGGGCAAGGAGTTCCCGCGCGCGATGTTCCTGGCGATCGGGCTGGTGCTGGTGATCTTCATCCTCCCGGCGGTCGCGATCAGCTGGGTGATCCCGGCCGACCAGCTCTCGCTGACCGCGGGCGTCATGCAGGCGTTCGACGCGTTCTTCGCCAACTTCGGCGTCTCGTGGCTCACGCCGATCCTCGGGCTCATGCTCATCGCCGCGTCGATCGGCGGCATGCTCACCTGGCTCGCCGGGCCGTCGAAGGGCCTGCTGACGGTGGCGCGCGAGGAGGGCTACATGCCGCCCTTCCTGCAGCGGCTCAACAAGAACGGCGTGCAGCAGAACATCCTCGTGGCGCAGGGCGTGTTCACCACGGTCATCGCCCTGCTGTACGCGTTCATCCCGGACGTCTCCAGCGCGTACTGGATCCTGTCGGTGATCACCACGCAGGTGTACCTGATCATGTACCTGCTGCTGTTCGTCGCGGCGATGCGGCTGCGGCGCACCGCGCCCGACCACCCGCGCGGCTACCGCGCCCCGGCCCTCGGCGTCCTGTGCGTGGTCGGCTTCCTCGCCTCGGTCGCGGCGCTGATCATCGGCTTCGTGCCGCCCGCGCAGTTCTCCAGCGGCTCGGTGGGGGTGTACATCCTCATCGTCGGCGGTGGCCTCGGCATCATCGGCCTGCTGATCCCGTGGCTGTTCCTCCGGCTCCGCAAGCCGTCGTGGCGACAGCCGGCGGACGTCACCGCGGACGTCGCGACGGACGAGGGGGAGTGAGATGACCACCACGACGTCGTCGCCGGGGACGGAGCCCGGCGCGCCGGTCCGGCACCGCTGGGTCACGTACACGGCCGCTGCCGTCCTGCTCCTGGTGCTCGGCGCGATCATGGTGGTCCAGTTCGCCGGCTACCAGGACCGGCAGGACCAGCGCGAGGCGGAGCAGAAGGCCGCCACCCTGCACGCCGCGTTCGCCGACATCGGCATCACGGCCTTCTCCGAGGAGACCATCGCCCGCGTGCTCGGGTCCGACGGCGGCGGGTTCTGCACCGACCCCGCCGCGCTCGTGGACGCCACCGCGAACCTCGGGTCCGCCAACGGCGCCGCCGGCCCGGGCCTGCGGCCCTCCGTGCTCGACGAGCGCCGCCTCGAGGGCGACCGCCTCGTCATCGAGACCTACTGCCACGACCAGCTCGACGAGTTCGACGCCTACGTCGACTCCCTCAACCTGGACGACACCACGACCCAGCCGGCCGGCGAGCCCACCAGCGAGGAGACCTCATGAGCACCCCCGACCTCGTGCCGGACGCCGTGCCGGACGTCGCGGCCGTGCGGACCGCCGTCGGCCCGCTGCTGCCGCGCGCGCTCGACGACCTGCGCACCCTGGTCGCCATCCCGTCCGTCGCGGACGAGCGCCTGTACCCCCGCGAGGAGTGCGAGCGCGCGGCGCAGTGGGTCGTCGACGCGTTCCGGGCCGAGGGCATCGACGACGCGCGTCGCGAGCGCACCCCCGACGGCTCGGACGTCGTCGTCGGGTACCGGCCCGGCCCGCCCGGGGCGCCGACCGTGCTCCTGTACGCGCACTACGACGTGCAGCCGCCGCTCGACGACGCCGCATGGACGACCCCGCCGTTCGAGCTGACGGAACGCGACGGCCGCTACTACGGCCGGGGCGCGGCGGACTGCAAGGGGAACGTCGTCACGCACCTCACCGCCCTGCGCGCCCTGCGCGCGCTGGTGGGCGACGACCTCCCCGTGGGCGTGCGGATCGTGATCGAGGGCTCGGAGGAGCAGGGCACGGGCGGCCTGGACGGGTGGGTGGAGGCGAACCCGGGCGCCCTGGCCGCCGACGCGATGCTCATCCAGGACACCGGCAACGCGACGCTCGGCCTGCCCACGCTCACCGTGTCGCTGCGCGGGGCGACGAGCGTCGTCGTGCGCGTCGAGGCGCTCGAGGGCGAGATCCACTCCGGCATGTTCGGCGGGGCCGCGCCCGACGCCCTCGCGGCGCTGGTCGCCCTCCTGGCCTCCCTGCGCGACGCCGACGGGAACACGACGATCGACGGCGTCGACGCCTCGGGCACCTGGCCGGGCGTCGGGTACGACGCCGACCAGTTCCGCGCCGACGCGGGCGCCCTGCCGGGCACGCGGCTGCTCGGCGACGGCACCGTGGCCGACATGCTGTGGGCCCGCCCGGTCGTGACGATCCTCGGCATCGACGCGCCGTCCGTCGTCGGGTCGGCGGCCGCGATCCAGCCGCGCGCCGCGGCGCGCCTCAACCTGCGCGTGCCGCCCGGCGCGGACGCCCGCGACCTGCAGGACAAGCTCGTGGCGCACCTCGAGGCGCACGCGCCGTGGGGCGTGCGCGTCACCGTGGAGCGCGACACCCCGGGGCAGCCGTTCGCCGCCCGGACCGACGGGCACGTCTTCGAGACGCTGTCGACGGCGCTCGCGGACGCCTACGGCCGCGGCACGGTGACCGCCGGGCAGGGCGGGTCGATCCCGCTGTGCAACATCCTGGCGGGCCAGTACCCGGACGCCGCGATCGTGCTGCTCGGCGTCGAGGAGCCGGCCTGTCTGATCCACGCGCCGAACGAGAGCGTGCACCCGAGCGAGATCGAGAATCTCGCCGTCGGGGAGGCGCTGTTCCTGGCCCGGCTCGGCGTCAGGCGCTCGTCGGCGTCGGGCTGACGGGTGCTCCCCGGTACCAGGCGCTCGCCCCGGGGAGGTACATGGTGACCGTCGCGGCGACGACGGCCGCCACGTGCACCACGCGGACGGGCGGCGCCGGTAGGCGACGACCAGGAGCGTCGCGACGCCGTACACGACCACGCGGAGGCCGAGGTTCATCCAGAGCCCGGCATCCATCGCACCGGTCGTCGCCCACGGGATGACGACCAGCAGCGTCTCGACGGCCCCGACCCGACCGCGACGGCCCACAGGGCGGTCGCGCGACGGACGACGGCAGGCGGACGGGAGCGCGCCATGCTGGTGCTGGCCTCGAGTGTCTGCATGTCGCCGACGCCAGGCGCACGGACCGCCCGGTCCGACCGTGCTGTGCTCCGTGTTCCGGTAGGGGAAACCACCGTCGTCTCGGCGGCTACGGCACGATGGGCACATGACGACGACGTCACCCGCCGAGGTCGGCACCGCACGGCGCCCCCTCGCCGCCCGCTACGACGCCGTCGTGGTGGGCGGCGGGCACAACGGGCTGACGGCAGCCGCCTACCTGGCGCGGGCGGGGCGCAGCGTGCTGGTGCTCGAGCGTCTCGACCACGTGGGCGGCGCGGCCGTGTCGGCGCGGGTGTTCCCGGGCGTGGACGCGCGGCTGTCGCGCTACTCGTACCTGGTCTCGCTCCTGCCGCGCCGGGTGATCGAGGAGCTGGGCCTGCCGGTCACGCTGCGCCGCCGCCGGTACTCCTCCTACACGCCGGTGGAGGACACCGGTCTGCTCGTCGACACCGGGGACGACGCCGTCACCCGCGCGTCGTTCGCGGCGGTCGGCGCGGAGGGCGACCACGCGGCGTGGCAACGCTGGTACGCGGCCACCGGCCGCCTCGCGCGCCGGCTGTTCCCGACGCTGACCGAGCCGCTGCCCTCGCGCGCCGAAGCCCGCGCGCTCGTGGACGACGCCGCGACCTGGCGCGACCTCGTCGAGCGGCCGCTGGGGGAGGCGCTGCGGGACCGCTTCGCCTCCGACGTCGTGCAGGGCGTCGTCGCGACCGACGGGCTGATCGGCACGTTCGCCGACCTCGACGAGGGCTCGTTGGCGCAGAACCGCTGCTACCTCTACCACGTGATCGGCGGCGGCACGGGGGACTGGGACGTGCCGGTGGGCGGCATGGGCGCCGTGTCCGGGGCGCTGCGGGACGCCGCGGCCGCCGCCGGCGCCATGGTGGTGACGCGGGCCGCGGTGTCCGCCGTGGACCCCGGCGGCGGCGACGCGCGGGTCGCCTGGTCCGACGACGACGGTCGCGACCACGAGGTCGCGGCGGGCGCGGTGCTGTGCGGCGCGGCGCCCGACACGCTCGACCGCCTGCTGGCGGCGACCGGGGCCGCGCCGTCGGGCCGCGCCACGCCGCAGCCGCCCGAGGGCGCCCAGCTCAAGGTGAACCTGCTCGTGCGCCGCCTGCCCCGCCTGCGCGGCAGCGACCACGGCACGGGCGTCGACCCGGCCGCGGCGTTCGGCGGCACGTTCCACGTCCACGAGTCGGCCGCGCAGCTCCGGGCCGCGCACGCGCAGGCGGCGTCGGGACAGGTCCCCGAGGTGCCGCCGTGCGAGATCTACTGCCACTCGCTGACGGACCCGAGCATCCTCGGGCCCGAGCTTCGCGCCACCGGCGCCCAGACGCTCACCCTGTTCGGTCTGCACATGCCCGAGCGGCTGTTCCGCCCCGACCCCGTAGGGGCGCGGGAGCAGGCGCTCGCGGCCACGCTCGCGTCGCTGGACTCGGTGCTCGCCGAGCCGATCGAGGACGTGCTGCTGCACGACGCCGACGGTCGTCCGTGCCTCGAGGCCCGCACCCCCGTGGACCTCGAGGGGGACGTCGGGCTGCCGGGCGGGCACATCTTCCACCGCGACCTGTCGTGGCCGTGGGCCCCCGGCGACGACGGGGACGACGGGGACGACACGGGGCTGGACCGCCCGGGCTCCTGGGGCGTGGAGACCGTGCACCCGCGCGTGCTGCTGGCCGGCGCGGGCGCACGGCGCGGCGGGGGCGTGAGCGGCGTCCCCGGCCGCGCCGCGGCGATGGCGGTGCTGGGCGGCGGCTAGCGGATCCCGGCGCGCCGTGGGCCGTGCGGCCCGGACTCCCTCGTCACCCGGGGAGGACCCTGGCTTCTTCGTCCCGTTCCTGCTCGGCCGCCCACGCGTAGTCCGGCTCGTCGCGCAGCAGCGCGGAGTGCGGGCCCCGCGCCACGACCCGCGCGGCGGCGTCCCCGGCCTCCGGACCGGCGCCCAGCAGCAGCACCTCGTCCGCGACCGCGAGCGGTGTGAGCCGGTGCGACGCGACGACGACCGCGCGCCCGGTCCCGCGGGCGTGCGCGGCCAGCGTCGCGACCAGCGCGTCGGCGGTGGCGGCGTCGAGGTGCTCGGCGGGCTCGTCGACGAGGAGGACCCGGGCGGGCGCGAGGAGCGCCCTCGCGACGAGCAGGCGTCGGCGCTCGCCGCCGGAGACGTCGGCGCCGTCCGGGCCGAGCATCGCGTCCAGGCCGTCGGGCAGCCCGGCGAGCCAGGCGTCCAGGCCGACGGCGGCGAGCGCGCCGCCGGCCTCGTCGGCAGTCACGTCCGGCCGGGCGACACGGAGGTTCTCCAGGACCGTCGTGCCGAACACGTGCCCGTCCTCGGCGACGAACAGCGCCCCGCCGTCGCCGGTCCGGACGGCGCCGGCGCGTGGCGGCAGCAGGCCCGCCGCCGTGAGCAGCACCGTCGTCTTGCCCACGCCGGACGGCCCGGCCAGGGCGACGACGGCGCCGGGGCGCAGCGCGAGGTCGACGCCCTCGACCACGGCGCGGTCCGCCCAGCCGGCGCCGACGCCGTCGAGCTCCAGCAGCGAGTCCGACGCCTGCCCCACCGGGGGCGCCCCGCCGGGCTCGGTGTCCGACAGGTCGGGGAGGAGGGCGACGAGGCGCCGCGCGGCCTCCCGCGACCGGCGCAGCTGGACGGCGGCGGCGGGCAGCGTCGACGTCGCCTCGAAGACGGCGAGCGGGGTGAGCACGACGACCGCGAGCTCGACGGGAGTCAGCGTGCCCGCCGCGACGGCGGGGAGGCCGAGCAGCAGCGAGCACAGCACGGCGAGGGTCTGCGCCCCCGCGTCGATGGCCGCCGACGTGCCGGAGATGCGCGCGCCGTCGTCGGTCGAGCGGGTGAGGCGCGCGTCGGCGGCGCGCAGGCCGGCGAGCCGGGCGTCGAGCCTGCCGGCGACGCGCAGCTGCTGACCGTCCTCCAGCAGCTCGAGCGCGCGCCCGGTCACCTCGGCCCGCGCCGCGGCGCCCCGCCGCTCGACCGACGCCGCCGCGCGGGACGCCAGCCACGGCGCCAGCACGCCCGTGAGCAGCAGGCAGCCGAGCAGGGTGGCACCGGCGGCGGGCAGGAAGGCCCCCACCAGGACCACGGAGCCGAGCCCCACGCACGCCGCCACCCCGGCGGGGATCAGCGCCCGTACGACGACGTCGCCCACCGCGTCGACGTCGGCGCCGACGCGGGCGAGCAGGTCGCCGCGGCGCAGCGCGATCACGCGCGTCACGGGCCCCCGGGCCAGCGCGTCGTAGAGGTTGGCCCGCAGTGCTGCCATGCCGCGCAGGGCGACGTCGTGGGACGCGAGCCGCTCGAGGTAGCGCAGCACGCCGCGGCCGGTGCCGAAGGCGCGGACGGCGACGACGGCCACCGAGAGCTGCAGCACGGGCGGCATCTGCGACGCGCGGGCGATGAGCCACGCCGCGGCAGCGGCCAGGCCCACCGAGAACCCGAGCGCCAGGGTGCCGAGCGCGACGGCGCGCGCCACGCGGGTCCAGCGCACCTCCAGCATCGGCAGCACCCGGCGCAGCGGGTCGGCCGCGCCGCGCCTCATGACGCCACCGCCTCGGCCGGGCCGACGACGCGCGCGGAGACGTCCACCACCTGGTCGGCGAGCGCCAGGAGCGACGCCCGGTGCGCGACGACGACGACCGTGCGCCCGGCGTCGCGCCACGCGCGCACGGTGTCGAGCACCACCTGCTCGCCGCGGGCGTCCAGGTGCGCGGTGGGCTCGTCGAGCAGCACGAGGGGCGGGGGAGCGCCGTCGCCGGGTGTCTCGCCGTCGAGCAGCGCGGCGGCGAGCGCCACCCGCTGCCGCTGCCCGACGCTCAGCCCGGTGCCGCCCAGGCCGACCGGGGTGTCCCACCCCTGTGGCAGCCCCGCGACGACGTCGTCCAGGCCGGTGGTCCGCGCGGCCGCCGCCAGGGCGTCGGCGGGCACGGGGCGGCCGTCGGTGACGGCGTCGCGCACGGTGCCGGGGGCCAGGGTGGGGCGCTGCGGCACCCACGTGACCTGCGGCCACCAGGTGGCCGGGTCGACGGTGCCGAGGTCTGTCGGGGTCACGGCGCCCGGAGCCTCGACGAGCACCCGGCCCTCGTCGGGGCGCAGCAGCCCCAGCAGGACGAGCGCCGTCGTGGACTTCCCCGCGCCGCTCGGCCCGCGCAGCGCGACGACCCTGCCGCCGCCGGGGCGGCCGGTGCCGAGCGGCACGCGCGCCATGAGCCCGGCGGGGGCGAGGACGCCGCGGTCGCCGGCACGGACGCCGACGCCGTCGAGCACGAGGGTCGCGCCGGCGAGGGCCGGCGCGGGGGTGGTGCCCGCGACCGGGACGGGCCGCTCGAGGAGGGTGAAGGCCCGATCGGCGGCCGCCAGGCCGTCGGTGGACGCGTGGAACTCGGCGCCGACGCGACGCAGCGGCAGGTAGACCTCGGGCGCGAGCACGAGGACGGCGATGGCGGGCACCAGGGCGATCATCCCCTCGACGAGGCGCAGGCCGACGCCGACGGCGACGATCGCGACCGACAGCGTGGTGAGCAGCTCCAGCACCATCCCGGACAGGAACGCGATCCGCAGCGTGCCCATCGTGGCGCGCCGCGACGCGTCCCCGAGGGCCCGCACGCGGGCGCCGGGCCCGATCTCGCGACCGAAGGCCCGCAGGGTCGGCAACCCGGCCAGCAGGTCGAGCACCTGCGACCCCAGGCGCTCGATGGTGCGCAGCCGGCGTTCGGAGGCGCCCGCGGTCATGACGCCGACCAGCCACATGAACAGCGGCACCAGCGGCAGGGTGACGACGCAGATCAGCGCGGAGACCCAGTCCAGCCCGAGGACGACCAGCACCAGCGCGGGGGTGAGGATCGCCGTGAGGAGCAGCTGGGGCAGGTAGCGCACGAGGTACGGGCCCAGGTCGTCCAGGCCTCGCGTGGCGAGCGTGGCCGTGGCGGCGGCCCCCTCGCCGTCGGTGCCGCCCCCGGTGGGCCGCGGGCCCAGCGCCACCGCGTGCGCGACCACCTGCTCGCGCAGCTCGGCCACGACGTCGGCCGCCGCCTTCTGCGCGTACCGCTCCTGCGCCCAGGCGATGACGGCGCGCGCGGCGATCGCGGCGACGAGTGCTCCGAGCCACGGCGCGACGTCCGCCAGGGCGAGCGGCGCGCCCGCGCTGCCCGCCGTGACGGCCGGGCCGAGGGTGTGCGCGATGGCGAAGGCCTGGAGCACGACGGCGCCGGCGGCGGCGACGCCGAGCGCCGCTGTGAGGGCGACGTACCACCGGGCCGCGCGCGCACGCCGCAGCAGGCGGGGGTCGAGGGGCTTCACGGGAGCAGGCCAGGGGTCGGCACGAAGGTCAGTATCGACGACGGGGCGCGCGTCAGAACGCCGCGTCCTTGATCTTCTGCCACGACAGCCCCGCGGGGGCGGGGATGTCCTTGCTGGAGAGGCGCCGGCGGAAGATCCAGTACGTCCACGCCTGGTAGGCGATGACGAGCGGCGTGAGCACCACCGCCACCCACGACATCACCGTGAGCGTGTACGGCGTCGAGGCGGCCTCCGCCACCGTGAGGGCCTCGCCACCGTCGAGCGCGGGGATCACGTCGGGGTACATGGAGCCGAAGATCAGGACGACGGCGCTCGCGATGGCGACGGCCGAGAGCGTGAACGCCCATCCCTCCCGTCGCGCCCGCGCGGCCACGACCACGCCGACCAGGGCGAGGGCGGCGACGCCGACGGCCGCCCACGTCCAGGTCGCCGAGTAGGCGACCTGGGCCCAGACGGCCCAGCCGCCCGCGACGACGAGCGCGACCACGGACAGCGCCGACGCGAGCCGGCCGGCGCGCTCGCGCACGTCGCCGTCGGTCTTGAGGGCGACGAACACGCTGCCGTGCAGCAGGAAGAGCACCAGCGTGGTGAGGCCGCCGAGCAGGGCGAACGGGTTGAGCAGCGCCCAGAAGCCGCCCACGTACTGGTGGTCGACGTCGAGCAGCAGGCCGCGCACCAGGTTGCCGAACGCGACGCCCCACATGATCGACGGGATCCACGACCCGAACTGGATGGCGACGTCGCAGCGCCGCGCCCACCGGGCGTCGGAGATCTTGCCGCGGTACTCGAACGCGACGCCGCGCGCGATGAGGCCCAGCAGGATGATCAGCAGCGGCAGGTAGAAGCCGGAGAACATCGTGGCGTACCACTCGGGGAAGGCGGCGAAGGTGGCGCCGCCCGCGGTGAGCAGCCACACCTCGTTGCCGTCCCACACCGGGCCGATCGTGTTGATCAGCACCCGGCGTTCCTTGTCGCGCTGCTCCCTGCCGCCGCGCGGCAGGATCGACAGCAGCATGCCGACGCCGAAGTCGAAGCCCTCGAGCACGAGGTAGCCCGTCCACAGGACGGCGATGATGACGAACCAGAGGATCGCGAGGTCCACGGGGGTCTCCCAGTTCTCGGTGTCGGGCGCTCAGTACGCGAAGGACAGGGGGCGGTCGGTGTCGTCGGGCTCCTGCGCCTCCGGCGACTCGTCGCGGACGGAGTCCGGGACCCCTTCGACGGCGTACCGGTGCATCAGCCGGTACCAGACGACGGCGAGCACCGCGTAGACCAGCGTCAGCACGATCATCGACGTGAGGATCACGCCCGCCGGCACCGCCGTGGACACCCCGCGCTCGGTGAGCAGCCGCACCTGGTCGATGCCCGTCGGGTTGGGCGCCACCACCCACGGCTGGCGGCCCACCTCCGTGAAGATCCACCCGAACGAGCAGGCGAGGAACGGCATGGGGATCGCCAGGAGGCCCAGCCTGCCCAGCCAGACGTTGTCGCTCACCCTGCCCTTGCGGGTGGCCCACAGCGCGGTGAGCGCGAGCGCCAGGGAGAACACCGCCAGTCCGATCATGAGCCGGAACGACCAGTACGTGATGGCCAGCGGCGGCGTGTACGTGACGGGCTCGCCCGACGCGGTGACGTCGCCGTACCGCTCGGTGTACTGCTCCTGCACGTCGTAGACGCCGGGCAGGTAGGACTCGGGGCCCGAGAAGTGGCCGGTGCCGAGGAAGCTGGTGACGCCCGGCACGGAGATGAGGTGGTCCACGTCCTCGCACCCGGCGTACAGGGGGCCGACGGCGAGGATGGAGAACTCGGCGGCCTCGGTGCCCTCGCACAGGGCCTCGGCCGACGACATCTTGCCGGGCTGCTGCTCGTACATGAGCTTGCCCTGGAGGTCGCCCGACCAGATCACCCCGGCGCCGGCGATGATCATGGTCCACACGCCGACGAGGACCGCGGGCCGGTACACGGTGCGCGCCTTCTCGACGTTCTCGGGCTTCTTGCTGCGCACGAGCCGGACCATCCACCACGTGGCGATGCCGCAGACGAACGTGCCCGCGGTGAGGAACGCGGCCGTGATCGTGTGCGGGAACGCGGCCCACAGCGTGTTGTTCGTGAGCACGGCGCCGATGGACTCCATCTCGGCGCGCCCGGTCTCCTCGTTGTAGATCGTGCCCACGGGGTGCTGCATCCACGAGTTCGCGGCGAGGATGAAGAACGCCGAGAGGTTCGTCGCGAGCGCGAACAGCCAGATGGCCGCGAGGTGCACCTTCTTGGACACGCGGTCCCAGCCGAAGATCCACAGGCCGAGGAAGACGGACTCGACGAAGAAGGCCGCCAGCGCCTCCATCGCGAGCGGCGCGCCGAAGACGTCGCCGACGAAGCGGGAGTACTCGCTCCACGCCATCCCGAACTGGAACTCCTGCCAGATGCCGGTGACCACGCCCAGCGCGAAGTTGATCAGCAGGAGCTTGCCGAAGAACTTGGTCAGCCGGAGCCAGCGCTCCTTCTTGGTGACGACCCACGCCGTCTGCATCCCGGCGACCAGCGGTGCGAGGCCGATGGTCAGCGGGACGAAGATGAAGTGGTACACGGTCGTGATGGCGAACTGCCAGCGGGCCAGTGCGAGGGCGTCCACGGGGTTCTCCTTGCTCGTTCGTCCGACCGGTCTCTCGACCGTAGGACCACCGGTGCGCGGGCGCACGACCAGCGCGGTCGTCGTCACGGGACGGGATTCGTGAAGACTTTCACGATCTAAGTAGTGAAGGTCTTCACAAGTCAAGCCGGGGCGGGTCGCGCCCGCGACGTGCGGCGTCGGGTCACGCGGCGGGGCGCGCAGGATGCGATACTGGTGCGAAGCCGTCCTGGCCCACATCCCGGGGCGGCCCACGAGCTCGCAGCACTCGCGATCCGCACGCGATGCCGCCGCCAGGCCACGAGGCCGGGCGGCGGGCGTCCGCGAAGAGCGCGGTGCCGCAGCCGGAACCGAGACTTCCGTCGGCCGGCGCGCTGAGCAGCGCGCGCGTCCGACGACGACCACCGGTGGCCCGCACGTGTGGGGGCGGGGCCGCCGGAGCTGGAGCGCTTTTCGTGACGTCCGACAACCCGACCGACGCCGCAGCCCGCAAGCCCGCCCGCCGTCGCGCCACCCGGGCCGCCGCCGCACCCCAGGGCCCGCAGGCCGAGCAGCCCGCCGCCCCCGCGGCCGCCCCCCTCTCCGACCTGGTCCTGCCGGAGCGTGCCGACGCCCAGGCCGAGACGGCCGCGGGCGGCGCCGCGTCGCTCGCCGACATCGTGCTGCCGGAGGGGCCCGCCGGGCGTGCGGCCGACGAGGTCGCCGAGAAGCCGTCGCGCTCCCGCCGCCGCGCCACCCGCACCACCGGAGCGCAGCGCGCCACCGAGCCCGAGGCCACCACCGAGGCCACCACCGAGGCCACCACCGAGGCCACCACCGAGGCCACCACCGAGCCCGTCGCCGCCGAGCCGGCCGACGAGGTTCCTGCCGCCGAGCCCGAGGCCGCGCCGGCCAAGGGGCGCAGCACGTCCGGCGGCACGCGCACCCGCGCCCGCCGCACGGCTGCGTCGAAGGACGAGGTCCCCGCCGAGACCACCGAGGAGACCGCGCAGGCCGACGCCGCGGAGGCCGCCCCCGCGAAGAAGGCGCCCGCGAAGCGGGCGACCAAGAAGGCCACCACCCGGAAGGGCGCCGGCGCGGCGAAGGACGCCGAGAAGCCCGCCGGGCAGGCCGCTGCCGCGGAGGACAAGCCTGAGGCGGCCGCGGAGAAGACCGCCGAGCAGACCGCGCCGCGCTCGCCGGCCGTGCGTGGCGGCGGGTCGGCCACCCCGCGCCTCGCGACGACGGCCGTGCTGTTCCAGGCCCCCGACCTGTCGACCGCACGCCGGTCCCGCCGCGCGCAGGCCCCCGCCGGCCCGCCGCGCCCGCACGACGCGCCGGCCGAGGAGGCGACGAGCGCGCCCGAGCCCGAGGTCGCGACGAGCGCACCCGAGAAGGCTCCGGCGCCCGCCGTCGAGACGCCGAAGGACGAGCCGACGCGGACCCGGTCGCGCCGTGCGACCCGCGGCACCCGCGCCGCGAAGGCCGCGGAGCCCGCCGAGCAGGTGGCTCCGGAGGCTCCCGTCGAGGCGCCCGCCGCCGCCGACGCCCAGGTCGCGGAGCCCGTCGGGTCGCCGGCGTCCACGGAGCGGGTGGCCGACGTCGAGCTCAGCGAGGACGAGGCCGCCGCGGTCGAGGAGGTCGGCGCGATCGAGTCCGAGCTCGTGGCCGAGGGCGTCGAGCTCGTCGACCTGGGCCCGGAGGACCTGAGCGACGAGGACGGCGAGGACGACGAGATCCGCCCGCGCCGGCGCCGGCGCCGGGGTGGACGCGGCCGTCGGGGCGGTCGCCGCCCCGAGGGCGAGGACCTGGACGACGAGGACGGCTCCGACGAGGGTGCCGGCGAGGACGAGCGCCCCGCCGAGACCGAGGTTGACGACCACGCCCGCGGCGAGGACCAGGCCGACGAGCAGGCCGACGAGCAGGGCGAGGACGAGGGCGGCGAGTCCGCCTCGAGCCGTCGCCGTCGCCGCCGGCGCCGCGGCACCCGCCAGGAGCGGGCCGAGGCCGCCGTGGCGCGGACCCGTGACCGCGACGAGGTCACGGCCCTCAAGGGCTCGACGCGCCTCGAGGCGAAGCGCCAGCGCCGCCGCGAGGGCCGCGACGCCGGCCGCCGCCGCCAGATCATCACCGAGGCCGAGTTCCTCGCGCGCCGCGAGTCCGTGACGCGGTCGATGGTGGTGCGCGAGCGCGACGGCCGCACGCAGATCGCCGTGCTCGAGGACGGCGTGCTCGTGGAGCACTACGTCTCGCAGCAGTCGCAGGCGTCGATGGTGGGCAACGTCTACCTCGGCCGCGTGCAGAACGTGCTGCCCAGCATGGAGGCCGCGTTCGTCGACGTCGGCAAGGGGCGCAACGCCGTCCTGTACGCCGGCGAGGTGAACTGGGACGCCGCCGGGCTCGAGGGCCAGCCGCGCCGCATCGAGGAGGCCCTGAAGTCGGGCGACTCGGTGCTCGTGCAGGTCACCAAGGACCCGATCGGGCACAAGGGCGCGCGCCTCACCTCGCAGGTCACGCTCGCGGGCCGGTACCTGGTGTTCGTGCCGGGTGGCGGCATGACCGGGATCAGCCGCAAGCTGCCCGACACCGAGCGCAGCCGGCTCAAGAAGATCCTGCGCGACGTCGTGCCCGAGGGCGCGGGCGTCATCGTGCGCACCGCCGCCGAGGGTGCGAGCGAGGCGGAGCTGCGCGCCGACGTCGAGCGCCTCGAGGCCCAGTGGGCCGCGATCCAGAAGAAGTCGTCGTCGGCCAGCGCCCCGGCGCTGCTGCAGGGCGAGCCCGACCTCGCGATCCGCGTCGTCCGCGACATCTTCAACGACGACTTCTCGTCGCTGCAGATCCAGGGCCAGGGCGCGTGGGACGAGATCGCCCAGTACGTCGAGGAGCTCGCCCCCGACCTGCGCGACCGCGTGACGAAGTGGACGGAGAACACCGACGTGTTCGCCGTGCACCGCGTGGACGAGCAGCTCGCCAAGGGCATGGACCGCAAGGTCTGGCTGCCGTCCGGCGGGTCGCTGGTCATCGACCGCACCGAGGCCATGACGGTCATCGACGTCAACACCGGCAAGTTCACCGGCGCGGGCGGCACGCTCGAGGAGACCGTCACGCGGAACAACCTCGAGGCGGCCGAGGAGATCGTGCGCCAGCTGCGGCTGCGCGACATCGGCGGCATCGTCGTCATCGACTTCATCGACATGGTGCTCGAGTCGAACCGCGACCTCGTGCTGCGCCGGCTGGTGGAGTGCCTGGGCCGCGACCGCACCAAGCACCAGGTGGCCGAGGTCACCTCGCTCGGTCTCGTGCAGATGACCCGCAAGCGCGTGGGCCAGGGCCTGGTCGAGGCGTTCTCCGAGACCTGCGAGCACTGCAAGGGCCGCGGGTTCATCGTGCACAGCGAGCCGATCGAGAAGAACGGTGCCCACCAGCACCACGACGGCGACCAGGGCGAGGGGGCGAAGCGGTCGCGCCGCAAGCGCGGCGGCAAGCAGGGCGAGCCGGCGACCCCGGCGCCCGCAGCCGAGGTGCCGACCCTGCCCGAGGACCGCTCCGAGGCCCGCGAGGCCGTCAAGGCCACGCTCGCCACGATCGCGGCCGCCGCGGCGCACGCCCACGAGCACGAGCACGAGGCCAAGGACGAGGCCAAGCACGAGGCCGCGGACGGTGCGAAGGACGCCGCCCCGGCGGCGGCTCCGGCCACCGCTGCCCCGGCGCCCCTGGACCGGCCCGAGCCCTTGGACCTGCCCGAGCCCGTGGAGCCTTCGGCCGTGACGCCCGTCGCGCCGGAGACGCTCATCGATCTGCCCGAGCGGAAGCCGGAGCCGGCGGCCGAGGCCGCGGCCGACACCGTGCCCGCGGCGGCCACGAAGCCCGCGAAGAAGGCTCCGCGCCGCGCGCGGAAAGGAGCCGGAGCCCCGAAGCCTGCTCAGTCGGGTGCTGGGGAGGCTGCGGCCGCGGGAGTGACCGGCACCGAATGACCTACCGAGTGACCTGACCGCGAGGTCGAGGTGAGGGCCCGAGGTCGATGTCCAGGACATCGACCTCGGGCCCTTCGCTTCGACCTCGGCGTGTCATGCTCGGGCCATGACGGGGGACGACCGCAGCGGTGGACGGCTCGAGGTGATCGCCGGCCCGATGTTCGCCGGCAAGACGGAGGAGCTGGTGCGCCGGGTGCACCGCGCGCAGGTGGCACGCCGGGGCGTCCTCGTCGTCGCGCACGAGCTCGACACGCGCAGCGGGCCGGGCCGGGTGGCGTCCCACTCCGGGCTGGAGGTGCCCTCGCGCAACGTGCGGCACGCCGAGGAGATCCCGGGGCTCGTCACGGCGGGCACGGAGCTGGTGGCGGTCGACGAGGCGCAGTTCTTCGGCCCCGACCTCGTGGACGTCGCGACGGCGCTGGCCGACGCGGGACTCGTCGTGGTGGTGGCCGGGCTGTCCGTGACGTTCGACGGCCGGGCGTTCGCGCCGCTGCCCGAGCTGATGGCGGTCGCCGAGTCGGTCACCAAGCTCACCGCGGTGTGCGCGGTCTGCGGTCGCGACGCGGCGTTCCACGTCCGGATCGAACAGGCGTCGACCGACGACGACGCGCTGACCCCGACGTCGGGGCACGTGGGCGGGTCCGAGTCGTACGAGGCGCGCTGCCGGCAGCACCGCGCCGGCTGACGAGGGGGACGCCGCCGCGCCGCCCGACGGTCAGCGGCGCCCGAGCTGCTGGCGCATCGGGCAGTCGAACGGGTCGCGGGCGGCCAGCCCGACCTCGTTGAGGTAGCGCACGACGATCGCGTACGAGCGCAGCAGCGAGGTCTCGGTGTACGGCATCCCGAGCCGCGCGCAGTGCTCCCGGACGATCAGCCGGGCGCGCGCCAGGTGGGGACGCGGCATGCTCGGGAACAGGTGATGCTCGATCTGGAGGTTGAGGCCGCCCATCAGGACGCTCATCCAGGCGCCCCCACGCACGTTGCGCGACGTGAGCACCTGCTTCGACAGGAAGTCGATCTTGCTGCCCTCGGGGATCATCGTCATGCCCTTGTGGTTGGGCGCGAACGTCGCACCCATGTAGACGCCGAACACGGCGAGCTGCACGCCGAGGAAGGCGAACCCGAGGCCCAGGGGCAGCCACCACAGGACGACCGCCACGTAGACGGTGAGGCGCACCAGGATCGTCACGAGCTCGCGTCGGCGGGACGCGCGGTCCTCGGGCGGGCCGGTCAGCAGCGAACGCACGGCGGTCACGTGCAGGTTGAGCCCCTCGAGGGTGAGGAGGGGGAAGAACAGCCACCCCTGGCGGCGCGTGATCGCGCCCAGGAACCCGTGGTGGTCGGCGGCCGCCTCCGCGGTGAAGGAGATGACGCCGGGGGCGACGTCGGGGTCCTTGCCCACCTGGTTGGGGTTGGCGTGGTGGCGGGTGTGCTTCGTCATCCACCACGAGTAGCTGATACCGACCACGGCGTTCGCCAGGATGCGGCCGACGCGGTCGTTGAGCGGCCCGGACGCGAAGACCTGCCGGTGCGCCGTCTCGTGCGTGAGGAACGCCAGCTGCGTGAGCACGACCCCGAGCGCTGCCGCGATCAGGAGCTGGAACCACGAGTCGCCCAGCAGGACGAACCCGGTCGCGACGCCGCCGAGCGCCAGGAGGAGGACCAGCCCGTTGACGAGGTAGTAGCCGTACGCCCGGCTCAGCAGCCCGGCGTCGCGCACCTCCCGGGACAGGGCACCGTACGTGCTGGTGAACTTCGCGGCGGCACCGTCGCGCGGGGCGGCGGAGCTGTCGAGTACGGCCGGGACGACTGGGGGCATGCGTGCCTCGCAGGGGTCGGGGTCGACTTCCCAGCCGAGGTGTGAGCGGTCGCTCGGTCGCGCGGATGCCCCGAGCCTACGGAACCGTAGGCTCAGGACAAGGGGGATGTCCCCCGGAGCGCGCGGAGCCTGTCGAGCACCTGTCGCGCGGTCGCGGCGTCCGCGGCCGCGAGGATCCCGCGCCCGCCGTGCACGGGACCGCCGTCGAGATCCGTGACGACGCATCCGGCCGCCTCGCACAGGGCGACACCGGGCAGGAAGTGGACGCTGCCGGCGACGCCGGCCCCGGTCACGTAGGCGGCGTGACGGCCCGCGGCCACCCAGGCGAGCGCGAGCGAGCTGGACGCGACCCGGACGGCCCAGGACGCGCGCAGCCCGGCGTCGGCGACGAGCGCCGGCGTCGCCCCGCCGTTGTCGACGTCCACGTTCACGAGGCGGGTCACGGGGGTGGGGGAGGCGTCGACCTCGGGGGAGCCGGCCGCGTCCCGCACGCGGGTGCGCACGCCGTCGGTCCACACCACCTCGCGGGTGAGGGGGTCCGCGACGGCCGCGGCCAGGACCCGTTCGATCCCGTCGCGCCGTTCCACGAGGGCGACGTTGACGCCGAACGACGGGACGCCGGCGGCGAAGTTGAGCGTGCCGCACAGGGGGTCGACGTACCACCGCCGGGCGGCGTCGCCGCCGGACGTGCCGAGCTCCTCGCCGACGACGGCGTCGCCGGGCCGGGCCGCGGCGAGGACGGCGCGGACCGCCCGTTCGGCGGCGACGTCGGTGTCGGTGGCGAAGTCCAGCCCCACCTTCGCGTGGCGGGTCACGGGGCGTCGGAAGGCGTCGGCGACCTCGGTCGCGCCGGCCAGGGCGGCCTCGACCGCCACCTCGGAATCGCTCGTCACGCGCCGAGCATGGCAGAACTTCATCCTCGTCAGCCGCCGGGCGGGTGCGTAGTCTCCTTCGGCACGCCACAGCACGTCGAACAGGACAAGAGATGAAGCGCAAGATCGCCGCGATCCTCGCAGGGGCCGTCGTGGCCACCGGCCTCACGGTCGCCCCGGCCCAGGCCGCGTCGAGCGGGTCGGCGGGCGGCGTCAGCCACCCGGACGTCGTGCTGTACAACGGGCAGCACAACAAGGCGGTCAAGATCGCCTACTCGGTGAAGAACCCGACGAGCGCACAGATCCGGGAGTGCTTCGCCGACGAGTCGTACCCCGAGTACGGCGAGGTCTACACCGGCTGGGGCGAGCTCGACTGGTCGATGGACATCGGGTACTTCGACCGGTACGGCAACGCTGTGGGCGGTGGGGCGTTCCTCTACTCGGGCAAGAACGCAAAGTCCGGCAGCGTCACCTCGAGCCGCTGGTACGACTGGGAGGGCTTCGGGCGGTACTCCGCCAGGGCGGTCGTCGATCGTGACTTCTGGGTCTATGGCGTCGATGACGAGGGATATACCTGGGAGCACTACTGCTCCCTGCCCGGGGCCACCTACTCGGACGGCTTCTCCTTCAAGCGGAACACGTACCTGTCTGCCAACGCGACGCCGGAGCCGGTGCGCAAGGGCTCGTACGTCACGGTCAAGGGCACTCTGCGGTACTGGAACCCCGAATACCGCTACGGTGACGGCGCGATCCGTCCGCTCACGGGCAGAACGGTGAAGATCTACTTCGACCCGTCGGGCTCGAAGGGGCCGATCTACAAGGGGTCGACGAAGACATCGAGCAAGGGCACGTACGCCAAGAAGCTCAAGCAGTCGACGTCGGGCACGTGGATCGTCAAGTACGCCGGGAGCAGCACGCTCGTCGCCAAGCAGGCGAAGGACTCGGTCAAGATCCGCTGACCGCGCACGCCGCTCGTGGAGGTCCGAGGTCAGGCCCGGTCCTCCACGAGCGGCACGAACGAGTAGGTCCCGTGCTCGGACGTGCGGACCTCACCGTGCTCGTCCCGGGTCACGAGCACCATCACGTGTCGCACGGGGATCACCATCCGGCCGCCGCGGGCGACCTGGTCGACCAGCTCCGGGGGCAGCCGTGCGGGCGCGGCGGACACCAGCACGCGGGCCCACCCGCCGGCGCGCGGGGCGCCGAGGCGTCCGGGGACGGCTCGGGCCACCCGGGCCCAGGCCATGCCGGTGCGTCGCACGTTGGCCGCGCCCCAGACGGCGAGGTCCGCGTGCCGCTCGAGCCCGAGCACCGACCCGGTGGGTCCGACGAGGCGGGCGAGCAGCGCCGTCGTCCAGCCGGAGCCGGACCCGACGTCGAGCACGTCCGCGCCGACGGGCACGTCGAGGAGCCGGAGCATCGCCGCGACGGTCGACGGCTGCGAGCAGGTCTGGCCGTGCCCGATCTCGACAGGGCTGTCCGCCTCGGCCCAGCGGGCCCTGGCGCGGGGCAGGAAGCCGCGCCGGTCGACGGCGCGCAGCGCGGCCGTCACCGCGTCGTCGACGCCTCCGGCCCCGGTCGGCAGGTCTGGCGCTCCGGTCCGCCCGGTCATGACCCCATCGTCGCCCCGGAGCCGTCCGGACACCGGGCGGGACGCCGGGCGAGCGACGCCGGGCGAGCGACGCCGGGCGAGCGACGCCGGGCGAGCGGACCCCGCCGGGGCGACGATCGGAGGGACGGTCGGCGACGGACGTCGACCGCCCGAGATCGGAGGACGACATGGCAGGCACGGTCGCGCGCGTCACGGAGATCACGGCCCGCTCGGACACGAGCTTCGAGGACGCGATCCGCGTCGGCCTCGAGCGGGCGGGCCAGACGGTCCGCCACATCACCGGCGCCTGGGTCAAGGAGCAGAAGGTGGAGGTGTCGGACGGCGCGATCGTCGCATGGCAGGTGGACCTGCAGGTGACGTTCGTGCTCGAGGGCTGAGCGGAGCGTTCGCGAGGTGGGGCACGTCACGGCCGCCGGCGGGGGAGGACGTTTGAACCGATCGGCGCCGTGACGTAGTCTTGGACGTCGGCGCGCCTGTGGCGTGCCAGTCCCGTGTGTCCACGACGCACCGCACTCGACCGCCGCGGCGGGCCGAGTTGCAGACCAAGTCGGTGAAGAACGTCGTGCGACATGCCCAGACCAGGAGAGATGAGCAGCAACGTGGTGTACGCGATCGTCAAGGCCGGTGGCCGTCAGGAGAAGGTGTCCGTCGGGGACATCGTCGTCATGGACCGCCTCAAGGCCCAGGCCGGTGACACGGTGGAGCTGCCCGCTCTGCTTCTGGTGGACGGGGAGAAGGTGACCACCGACGCCGCGAAGCTGGCGAAGGTCAAGGTCACCGCCGAGGTCGTGCGGGACGAGAAGGGTCCCAAGATCACGATCCTCAAGTACAAGAACAAGACCGGTTACCGCAAGCGCCAGGGTCACCGCCAGTCGCTGACCCGCCTCAAGGTCACCGGCATCAAGTGACTCACCGCCGGGCCGAGCGCGACATCCCGCAGCACGGCCCGCGGCACTGATCCCCTCGTTCTTCGCAGAAAGCAGGTCTGACAGATGGCACACAAGAAGGGCGCGAGCTCCTCGCGCAACGGTCGTGACTCGAACTCCCAGCGCCTCGGCGTCAAGCGCTACGGCGGCCAGGTCGTCAAGGCGGGCGAGATCATCGTCCGCCAGCGCGGCACCCACTTCCACCCCGGCGACAACGTCGGCCGTGGCGGCGACGACACGCTGTTCGCGCTGACCGCCGGCTCGGTGGCCTTCGCGACGCGTCGTGGCCGCAAGGTCATCGACATCGTCGCGGCCGAGGTCTGAGCCGCACACACTTCCCCGGCTCCCACCCGAGTCGACGACGAGGGGCGCACCGTCGCGGTGCGCCCCTCGTCGCTTTGCCTGAGAGGATCTGACCATGGCCAGCTTCGTCGATCGCGTGGTGCTGCACGCCGTGGGCGGTGACGGCGGCCACGGCGTCGCGTCGATCCGCCGCGAGAAGTTCAAGCCCCTCGCGGGGCCCGACGGCGGCAACGGCGGCGACGGCGGCACCGTGAAGCTCGTCGTGGACCCGCAGACGACGACGCTGCTCGAGTACCACCACTCCCCGCACCGCCGTGCGACCAGCGGCACGCAGGGCATGGGCGACGACCGCGACGGCGCCAACGGCGGCGACCTCGTGCTCGCCGTCCCCGACGGCACCGTCGTCAAGGACCGCGACGGGAACGTGCTCGCCGACCTGGTGGGCGCGGGCGCGGAGTACGTCGTCGCGCAGGGTGGCCGCGGCGGGCTGGGCAACCGCGCGCTGGCGTCCCCGAGGCGCAAGGCCCCGGGCTTCGCGCTCCTCGGCGAGCCGGGGGAGGAGCACGAGGTCGTCCTCGAGCTCAAGTCGATCGCCGACGTCGCCCTCGTCGGGTACCCGAGCGCCGGCAAGTCCTCGCTGGTCGCGGCGATCTCCGCCGCACGGCCCAAGATCGCGGACTACCCGTTCACGACGCTCATCCCCAACCTCGGCGTCGTGCAGGCGGGCGACACCCGTTACACCGTGGCCGACGTCCCCGGCCTCATCCCCGGAGCCAGCGAGGGCAAGGGGCTCGGGCTGGAGTTCCTGCGCCACGTCGAGCGCACCGCCGTGCTGGTGCACGTGCTCGACTGCGCCACCCTCGAGCCGGGCCGGGACCCGCTCAGCGACCTGGACGTCATCGAGGCCGAGCTGGCGGCGTACGCCGGCGACCTCGGCATCGAGGGCGGCCGGGTGCCGCTCACCGAGCGCCCGCGCCTCGTCGTCCTCAACAAGATCGACGTCCCCGAGGCCCGCGAGCTCGCCGAGCTGGTGCGCCCCGACCTCGAGGCACGCGGCCTGCGGGTCTTCGAGGTGTCCACCGCCAGCCACGAGGGGCTGCGGCCGCTCACCTTCGCGCTGGGCGAGCTCGTGGAGCGCGCCCGTGCGGCCGCCCCCGCGCCGGAGCCGACGCGCGTCGTGCTGCGCCCGCGCGCCGTCGACGAGGCGGGCTTCACCGTGACGGCCAAGCGGGAGCACGAGGGCGTCTACTACGAGGTGCGCGGCTCCAAGCCCGAGCGCTGGGTGCGGCAGACCGACTTCAACAACGACGAGGCCGTCGGCTTCCTCGCCGACCGGCTCGCCAAGCTGGGCGTCGAGGACCGGCTCCTCAAGGCCGGCGCCGTCGCGGGCGACGAGGTGCGCATCGGCGACCCCACGAACGCCGTCGTCTTCGACTGGGAGCCCACGCTCTCCACCGGCCCGGAGCTGCTGGGCGCGCGCGGCACCGACCTGCGCCTCGACGAGAGCGACCGCCCGACCCGCGGTGACAAGCGCCGCGAGCACCAGGAGCGCATGGACGCCAAGACCGAGGCGCGCCGCGAGCTGTGGACGGAGCGTCAGTCGGGTCACTGGACGGACCCCGACGACGACTGACCGCCGATCCGGCGAGAATGCACGGGTGAACGCCGCCACCTCCCGCGCCAGCCTGCCGGACGCCCGCCGCGTCGTCGTCAAGATCGGTTCGTCGTCGCTCACCGGCCCGGACGGGCACCTGGACCTGGCGGCGCTGCGTGCGCTCGTCGACGTGCTGGCGGCGCGGGTGGCGGGCGGCGCCCAGGTGGTGCTCGTCTCCTCCGGCGCGATCGCGGCCGGCATCGGGCCGCTCGGCCTGAGCGCCCGGCCCCGCGACGTCGCCACCATGCAGGCCGCGGCCATGCTGGGCCAGGGTCAGCTGGTGGCCCGGTACACCGAGGCGTTCGCCGCGCACGGGCTGCAGATCGGGCAGGTGCTGCTCACCGCGGAGGACACGGTGCGGCGGTCGCGGTACCGCAACGCGCAGCGCTCCCTGGAGCGGCTGCTCGCGCTCGGCGTCGTGCCGGTCGTCAACGAGAACGACGCCGTGACCACCGACGAGCTGACCTTCGGCGACAACGACCGCCTCGCGGCCCTCGTCTCGCACCTCGTGCGCGCCGACGCGATGGTGCTGCTCACCGACGTGGACGGCCTGCACGACGCGCCCCCGTCGCGCCCCGGCGCCCGGCGCATCCCGCACGTGGCGGACCTGGCGGACCTCTCCGGGGTCGAGGTCACCGCGCGGGGGAGCGCGGTCGGCACGGGCGGCATGGTCACCAAGCTCGAGTCGGCCCGGATCGCGACCGGCGCCGGCGTGCCGGTCGTGCTGACCAGCGCGCGGAACGTCGCGGCCGCGCTGGCGGGCGAGGACGTCGGCACGTTCTTCGCGGTCACCGGCCGGCGCACGACGGCGCGCCGGCTGTGGATCGCGCACGCGGCCCAGGCGCACGGCAGGCTCCACCTCGACGACGGCGCGGCGCGGGCGGTGCTCGGTGGCCGCGCGTCGCTGCTGCCCGCGGGCGTCACGCGCGTCGAGGGGACGTTCGAGGCGGGCGACCCGGTGGAGCTGGTCGCGCCGGACGGCGCGGTCGTGGCGCGCGGGCTCGTCGCGTTCGACTCCGGCGAGCTCCCGGGCCTGCTGGGCCGCTCGACGTTCGACCTGCGGGCCGAGCTCGGGGAGGGGTACGACCGCGAGGTCGTGCACCGCGACGACCTGGTGCTCGAGCACCGGCGATGAGTTCGCCGGCCCACGGGCGTCGGTAGGGGCACGGGCGCGCACCGGGCGCGTCACGACCCGCCACCGACACAGGAGGCCGGCATGCGCCGTCATCTCCACGCCCCCGACCACGCCCCCGACCACGCCCCCGCGCACGCCCGCACGCACGCCGCCGGCCGCGCCCTGGCGGCGGCGCTCACCGCCGTCGCCGTCGCGGCAGCCCTCGTCGTCGGGCCGTCGGCCGCGGCGTCCGACCGGGACCCGACGGAGTACACCGGCGAGCTGGCCGGGGCGCGCTACCGCGTGCTGGTCCCGGACGACTGGAACGGCACCCTGCTGCTGTTCAGCCACGGGCACTACCCGTCCGAGTTCTTCGGCGGCTTCCCCGCGCCGCACCTGCTGGGCAACCAGGAGCTGAGCGAGGAGACGCTCACCGACCACGGGTACGCCCTCGCGGGCTCGCTCTTCCAGGGCGATGGCCTCGACTTCACCGTGCCCACGGCCGTGGCGGACCAGTCGCGGCTGCTCGACTGGTTCGAGGCGACCGTGGGCGAGCCGGACCGCACCCTCACCTACGGGCAGTCGATGGGGGCCGTCACGGCGGTGAAGCACGCCGAGGCGGAGCCCGACCGGATCGACGGCGTGCTCACCGTCGGCGGCGTCCTGGACTGGGTGGGCCAGCTCGACGCGATCCTCGACATGAACCTCGCGACCCGCGTGCTGCTCACCGACGGCACCGACGCCCACGGCAACCCGATCGAGCTCGTGGACGCGGCGGACCCGCAGGCCAGCCGCGACGCCCTGGTCGCCGCCCTCACCGCGGCGGCGGAGTCGCCCGAGGGGCGGGCGCGGATCTCGCTCATCGCCTCCCTCAACACCGTGACCGGGTGGTACTGGATGAACGAGCCGCGCCCCGAGGACCCCGAGGCGTGGGCCCGCGGGCAGGCCCAGTGGCTGGTCGGGGCGTACACGCTGGGCCTGGGGCCGAGCGCCCGGGTGCACCTCGAGGAGACGCTGGGCGGCAACCCCAGCAGCACCGACCTCACCCGGCTGCGGGCGCGGCTCGCGCGGTCCGGCGACGGCGCCGGCGTGCGGGCGGCGTATGCCGCGGCGGGGCTCGACCTGCGCGCGGACCTGGCCGCACTGGAGTCGGGCGTCCCGATCGTGGCGGACCCGGCCGCCCGGGCGGCGATGGCGGCCCACCGGCCGGAGGGCACGACGCCGTCGCCGGTGCTCACCCTGCACACGACCGGCGACGGCGGCGCACCGCCGTCGGCGGAGCGGTCCTTCGCCCGGCGCGTGGCCGAGGTCGGCCACCCGGACCGGTTCCGGAGCCTGTACGTCGAGCGGGGGGCGCACCTGTCCGTGAGCCTGGGGGAGGAGCTCGTCGCCCTGCGCACTCTGGAGCGGCGCGTCGACACCGGCCGGTGGCCCTCGCTCGCCCCGCGGACGCTGGACCGCGCGGCGGACGCGCTCGGCCCGGACTACCGCGCCACGTTCGAGGTGGTCACCCAGCAGACCGTCGACCACGCCCCGGCGTTCACCCGGTTCGTGCCGCCGCCCGCGCCCCGTCCCTCCTGGTGAGAGGGGCCTGCCGCCGCGCGCGCCACCGTCGTACTCTCGGGGGATGACCACGACCCTCACCGAGGACCTGACCGCGGGCGGCTCGGGACCCGGCACCTCGGGCGACGACGTCACGGCCGCCGTGCGCGACGTCGCGCGGCGGTCCCAGGTCGCGTCGCGGACGCTCGCGACCGCCCCCAGGGCCACGAAGGACGCCGCGCTGCACGCGCTGGCCGACGCGCTCGAGGCCGCGGCCGGCGAGATCGTCACGGCGAACGCCGACGACCTCGCCCGCGGGCGGGAGCGCGGCCTGAGCGACGGGCTGCTCGACCGGCTGGCGCTCACGCCGGCGAGGATCGGCGCCATCGCCGGCGCGCTGCGCGAGCTCGCCGGCCTGCCGGACCCGGTCGGCGAGGTGGTGCGCGGCCAGACGCTGCCGAACGGCCTGCGCCTGCGCCAGCTGCGCGTGCCGATGGGCGTGGTCGGCATGATCTACGAGGCGCGGCCCAACGTCACGGTCGACGCCGCGGGCCTCGCGCTGAAGTCCGGCAACGCGGTGATCCTGCGCGGCGGCAGCGCTGCGGCGTCGTCCAACGCGGTGGTCGTCGACGTGCTGCGCCGTGCGCTGGAGACCCAGGGCCTGCCCGCCGACCTCGTGCAGACCATCGACGCGTACGGGCGCCCCGGCGGCGTCGCGCTCATGCAGGCGCGCGGGCTGGTGGACGTCCTCGTCCCGCGCGGCGGGGCCGACCTCATCCGCACGGTCGTCGAGTCGTCGACCGTGCCGGTCATCGAGACCGGCGTCGGCAACGTGCACGTGTACGTGGACGCCACGGCCGACGTCGCGAACGCCGTCGAGATCGTCATGAACGCCAAGACGCAGCGGGTCGGGGTGTGCAACGCGGCCGAGACGCTGCTGGTGCACGCCGACGCCGCCGAGGCGTTCCTCCCCGCGGCGCTCGCGGCGCTCGGCGGGGCGGGCGTGGTGCTGCACGGCGACGCGCGCGCGGTCGCCCTGGCGCCCGAGTCGGTCGAGGTGCTCCCCGCGACCGACGCGGACTGGGCCACCGAGTACCTCGCCCTCGAGCTCGCCGTCCGGGTCGTGGACTCGCTCGACGACGCGATCGAGCACATCCGCACCTGGTCGTCGGGGCACACCGAGGCGATCCTCACCCGCGACCTGGCCGCCTCCGAGCGCTTCGTCGCCGAGGTCGACTCGGCCGCCGTCATGGTGAACGCCTCGACGCGCTTCACCGACGGCGGCGAGCTGGGCCTGGGCGCCGAGATCGGCATCTCCACGCAGAAGCTGCACGCGCGCGGGCCCATGGGCCTGGCCGAGCTCACGACCACCAAGTGGGTCGTGCACGGCGACGGGCACGTCCGGCCCGCGTGAGAGACTGACCCCCGAACCTGCCCGAAGCGACCCGTCGCACACCCACGCACAGGAGGAACCCGTGCTGCACACCGCCGTCCAGGTGGCCCAGGAGGCCGCCGAGCACGCCGAGACCATCTCCCCGATCGCGATGGGTCTCCTCGCGTTCGGTGGCCTGGTCGCCGCGCTCGTGGTGACGTACGCCTTCCGCAACGTGTCCAACCGCCACCACTGACGGCCCCCGTCCGGTCAGCGTGAACGAGCCGTCGTCGCAGCCGCGCCGTCCGCGCCTGGGCGTGATGGGCGGCACCTTCGACCCCATCCACCACGGGCACCTGGTCGCCGCCAGCGAGGCGGCTGCACTGCTCGACCTCGACGAGGTCGTCTTCGTGCCCACGGGCAAGCCGACCTTCAAGCAGCACCAGCAGGTGTCCCCGGCCGAGCACCGCTACCTGATGACGGTGATCGCGACGGCGTCGAACCCCCGGTTCACGGTGAGCCGGGTCGACATCGACCGTCCGGGGCTCACCTACACCGTCGACACGCTGCGGGACCTGCACGAGCAACGACCCGACGCCGACCTGTTCTTCATCAGCGGCGCCGACGCGATCGAGCAGATCCTGACCTGGAAGGATGCCGCGCTCCTGTGGGAGATGGCACACTTCGTGGCTGTCACGCGGCCGGGGCACCAGCTCATGGTGGACGGCCTGCCCCACGACGGGGTCACGACGCTGGAGGTCCCGGCGCTGGCGATCTCGTCGAGCGACTGCCGTCGCCGGGCGCAGGCCGGCCAACCGGTGTGGTACCTGGTGCCGGACGGCGTGGTCCAGTACATCGCCAAGCACGGTCTGTATCGAGGTCTCGATGAGTGACAACAACCCGTCCCGCCCGCTGACCCGTCGCGAGATCCGCGAGCGGGAGCAGGCCGCCGCCGCCGCGCAGGCGAACGCCGGTCCGCCGGCGCCGTCCGGGCCGGAGTACGGCGCGCCCGCCGCGGCGAGGTCGCCGTACGCCCCGCCCCCCGGGCAGGCGCCCGCGCCGCGCTTCTCCGCGCCGGCGACCAGCGCGCCGTCGCGGCGCTCGCTCCGCGAGCAGAGCCCGGCGCCCGCCGCCCCGGCCCCCGCGCCGATGGTGCGGCCGCCGTCCACCTCCGCCGGGGTGCGCGGGCTGGACGAGACCGGTCGCCTGGCCCCGATCCAGCGCCCCACCGGCGAGATGTCGCGCGCCGTCGCCCCGACGCCCCCGGTGCGCCCCGCGCCGCCGGCCGGCGCCCCGACCGCGCCGCCCGCGCGCCCCTCGACCCGCCGCGACCAGGGTGCCGCCACGCCCGGCGCCACCGGGCTCGGGCTGCCGCCGCTGGCCGCACCGACGAGCGCCGCGCCCCCGGCCGCCCCGGCTGCCAGCCCGCCGGCCACGGTCGCGCCGCGCCCCGACGGCCCCGCCCGCCGTTCCCCGTTCGCGACGACGGGCACCGCGTCGCCGTTCGGCGCCACCGCGGCCTCGGCGCCGCCCGCCCAGGCGGCACCGAGCCCGGCGCCGCCCGCCGCCACGTCGGTCGCGCCCCCGCTGCCCTGGGCGAGCCCGACCACCGAGCGGCCCGCGTCCGTGCCGCCGTCCCGCCCCGCTGCGGGCCCTGCACAGCCGTCGGCCGCGCCGGAGCGACCCGCCGCGTCCCCGTTCGACGCGCTGGTCGCGTCGGAGCAGCCCGTCCGCGCGCGGTCGGCCGCGCCGCTGGACGACGAGGACGACGACGAGGACTGGGACGAGCCCGAGGCGTCATACACCTGGCTGCACTACATCGTCCTCGTGGTCGTCGCGTTCGTGCTGGGGCTCCTGGTCTGGAAGCTGCTGCTCCAGGCGCCCGACGACAGCAACTTCCAGACGGACACCGACGCCGCCGCGCCCGCGGCCGGCGTCTCCCTCACGTACGAGCACCCCGGAGCCGCTGCATGACCGCTAGCCCCCGCGCCGTCGAGCTGGCGGTCGTCGCCGCCCGGGCCGCGTCGGACCGCAAGGCGCAGGAGATCATCGCGCTGGACGTGAGCGACCAGCTCGTGCTCACCGACGTGTTCCTCATCGCCTCCGGCACGAACGAGCGCCAGGTCTCGGCGATCGTGGACGCCGTCGAGGAGGCGATGTTCCTCGCCGGCTCCAAGCCGATCCGTCGGGAGGGCAAGGCGCAGGCGCGGTGGGTGCTGCTGGACTTCGGGGAGGTCGTCGTCCACGTGCAGCACGCCGAGGACCGCGTGTACTACGCGCTCGAGCGGCTGTGGAAGGACTGCCCGGCGGTGGAGCTGCCGGAGGACGCGCGCGGCGGTGACGGCGCGGCGGCCGCCGCCGAGTACGGCGACGGCGGGGGCGACGGGGCGATCCGTCTCGCGGGCGACGAGCGGTGACGGCCGGCACCGTCGTCCTGCTGCGGCACGCCCGCACCGCCTACAACGCGTCCCTGCGGCTGCAGGGGCAGATCGACATCCCGCTCGACGAGGTCGGGCGCTGGCAGGCGGCGGAGGGCGGCTCCGCGCTCGCGTCGTCGCACCGCGCGACGCGCATCGTGTCGTCCGACCTGGGGCGCGCCGTCGAGACGGCGACCGCGTACGCGGACGCGCTCGGCGGGCAGCCCCTGGTCACCGACGAGCGCCTGCGCGAGCGCGGCTTCGGCGCCTGGGAGGGCCTCACGGGCGCGGAGCTGCAGGAGCGCTGGCCCGAGGAGTACGCCGCCTGGCGCCTGGGCGCGGAGCCCGTGGGCGCGGGGGCCGAGACGAAGGCGGCGGTCGCGGAGCGCATGGCCGAGGCCCTGGCCGAGCATGCCGGCGACCTGGACGACGACGCGACGCTCGTCGTCGTGTCGCACGGCGCCGCCATCTCGCTGGCGGTGACGGCGCTGCTCGGGCTCGACCCGACCACGTGGCGCGGGCTGTCGGGGATGCATAACGTGCACTGGTCGCACCTGCACCGTGCGGGCGAGGGTGCCGTGCCCGCCTGGCGCCTCGTGGCGCACAACGTGGGCGCGGGGTACCCCCTGGACCGCTGGCAGGCGGGGCCGGACTGGAATTTGGAACCTGGCCCGAAGTCTGCCTAAGATATCGACGTTCCCGAGGGGCGCAAGCCCGGAGGAACGCACCGAATCAGACGAATCGCCCGGTCGCCCGTCGGCCGCGAGAGTCGGTTCTCGGGGCTGTGGCGCAGCTGGTAGCGCACCTGCATGGCATGCAGGGGGTCAGGGGTTCGAGTCCCCTCAGCTCCACCCCGACGAGAAGGCCCGGAACCACACGGTTCCGGGCCTTCTTGCGTGACCAGGGGTTTCACGGTGCGGGACGCCCTTGCGCCGACGCCGTCGTCGCCTAGGGTCGGACCTGCGGCCGCGTCGTCGGCCGCCGTGAAGTCACACCTGAAGTCACATCTGAAGACACCCATGACAGGGGAGCGCCGTCGAAGGGGCGCTGAGAGTGCGGGCACAGCCGCAGACCCTTGGAACCTGCTCCGGTTAGCACCGGCGAAGGGAGTTACCTGGAATGTCCGCGCCCACTTTCGCGCGCAGCGCGTCCCTGCGGTACCGCACCGTCGACCTCGTCACCGTGGCCATGCTCGGCGTGGCCGTCGGTGTCGTCTTCTGGGGCTGGACCCAGCTCTACCACCTGCTCTCCGCCGGGCTGGCGGTCGCCTTCCCGCCGGCCACCGGGCTGCTCGGGGGCGGCTGGCTGCTCGGCGGCGTGCTGGGCGGCCTCATCGTCCGCCGTCCGGGCGCGGCGCTGCTCACCGAGGTCGTCGCCGCGAGCGTCGAGGCGCTGCTCGGCGCCGGCTGGGGCTTCTCGGCGATCGTCTCCGGCGTCGTCCAGGGCTTCGGCGCCGAGCTCGTCCTCGCCCTGTTCCTCTACCGGCGCTTCGGCGCCGCGGTCGCGGCCCTGGCGGGCGCGGCGGCGGGCGCGTGCGGCGCCGTGTACGAGTGGTTCGCGTACTACCCGGACTGGGAGTGGGGCTTCCGGCTGGCGTACCTGGGCCTCTTCGCGCTCTCCGGCGCGCTGCTCGCCGGCCTCGGGGGCGCGGCGCTCGTGCGCGCCCTCGCGCGGGCGGGCGTGCTCGACGCGTTCGGCCCGGGTCGCGACCTCGCCGACCGCGCCGCCGACCGTGCCGTCGACCGCGCGCCGGCCTGACGGCGTGGCGCACGACGACGTCCGGGCGCGCGTGCGAGGGCTGTGCTGGCGGCCCACCGGGCGCCGGGCCCCGACGATCGAGGGCCTCGACCTCACCGTCGGCGCGGGGGAGCGCCTGGGGCTGGTCGGTCCCAGCGGGGCGGGCAAGTCGACCGTGCTGCACGCCCTGGCGGGCGTGCTGGGCGACCCGCTGCCCGGCGAGCTGTCCGGGACCGTCCACGTGGACGGCGGGGTGGGGCTCGTCCCGCAGGACCCGGGCTCCGCGGTCGTCGCGGCCCGGATCGGCCGGGACGTCGCCTTCGGCCCCGAGAACGCCGGCCTGCCGCGGGACGAGATCTGGCGCCGGGCCGGGGAGGCTCTCGACCGGGTCGGGCTGCGCCACCCGCCCGACCGGCCGACGTCGGCCCTCTCGGGCGGCGAGCTGCAGCGGCTCGCGCTCGCCGGGGCGCTGGCGAGCGCGCCGGGCCTGCTGCTCCTGGACGAGCCGACCGCGATGCTCGACCCCGCCGCGGCGGCCGAGGTGCGCGCCGCCGTCGTCGGCGCGCTGGAGGGCTCGGACACGTCCCTCGTCGTGGTCGACCACCACGTCGGGCCGTGGCTCGAGCACCTGGACCGCGTCGTGGTGCTCGGACCGGGCGGCCGGGTCACGCACGACGTCGCGCCCGCCGCGCTGCGCGACGTCCCGTCCGCCCTGCGGGACGACCTGACGCGCGCCGGCGTCTGGCTGCCCGGCGTGGCGGCGCCGTCCCCGCTGTCCGTTCCCGCGGCGCTGGTGGCGCCGGACGTGCCCGGGCCGGACGTCGTCGTCGCCGGCCTCCGCGTCGACCTGGTGACCCGCGGCCTGCGCGGTCGCACCACGACGCGTGCCCTCAACGGCGTGGCCGCGCGGCTGCCCGCGGGCCGCCTCACGTCCGTCACGGGGCCCTCGGGGGCGGGGAAGTCCACGCTCGTCGCCACTCTTGCGGGGCACCTGCGGCCGACGGCCGGCGAGGTGCGGGGCGTCCCGGGGCGGACGGCCCGCTCGGAGGAGCTCGCGCGGTCCTGCGGGTGGGTGCCGCAGCACCCGGAGCACGGCCTGCTCGCGCTGCGCGTGCGGGACGAGGTGGAGCTCACCGGCCGGCGCCTCGGCGTCCGGGTGGACGTGGACGCCGTGCTCGCGCTGCTGCGCCTCGACCACCTCGCCGACGCGCATCCGTTCCGGCTGTCCGGCGGCGAGCAGCGGCGGCTCGCCCTGGCGGCGGCGCTGGCGCACCGGCCGGGGCTCGTGCTGCTCGACGAGCCGACCGTCGGCCAGGACAGGGGGACCTGGGCGGCGGTGGCCGGGTGGGCCCGCGCCGCGGCCCGGCACGGCGCCACCGTCGCGGCGAGCACCCACGACGCGCACCTCGTCGCCCTCGCGGGGCACCAGGTGCGGCTCGGCGGCGCGACGAGCGAGCGAGCGACGGTGGCGGCGTGACCGGCGCGCTGGGGCGCGTGAACGCCCTCGTGCTCGTGGCCCTCGGGCTGCTCGGCCTGGTCGCCTCCCTGGGCGTCCGGGACGTCGCGAGCGCCGCCGTCGCGCTGGGCGGGTCGCTGGCTCTCGGACTGGTGCTCCTGCCGCGCGGCGCCGGGTCCCCGGCCCGTTACCTCGCGGTGGTCGTCGCGGTCGCGTCGGTGGCGTGGTCGACGTGGCTGCTCGGTGGCCACGACCCGGTGGTGGCCGCCGTCGCGGGGGCCCGCATCGCGGTGCTCGCTCTGCCCGGCGTGGCCCTCGCCCCGCTGGTCGACCCGAGCGGGCTGGCCGACCAGCTCGGCCAGCGGCTGCGCCTGCCGGCCCGTTTCGTCGTCGGGGTGGCCGCGGCGCTGCAGCGGTTCGAGCGGCTCGGCGCCGTGTGGGAGCAGGCGTCGCGGGCGCGTCGGTCGCGCGGCGTCGGGCCCGGCCGGGGCCCGCTCTCGAGGGCGCGCCACGCGGCGTCGGTGACGTTCGCCGTGCTGGCCGCCACCCTGCGCGACGCGGCGGCCATGTCCGTCGCGATGGACACCCGGGGCTTCGCGGGCGCCCACCGCCGGACCTGGGCGGAGCCTGCGCCGTGGACCCGTACGGACGGCGTCGTGCTCGCCGCCGGCGCCGTCGTCGCGGCGCTGCCGTTCGCCGTCCTGGCCTGGCGGTAGCCGTCGAGCGGGGCCCGTCGGGCGCAGGATGGGTGTCGGGAGGTGCTCGCATGGCCCGCCAGGTGCACGACTTCGACGCCCTCTACGCCGCGGACGTCCCGCCGCCGTGGGAGATCGGGCGCCCGCAGCCCGCGCTCCTGGCGCTCGTGCGCCGGTCGGTGCTCGCCGACCCGGTGCTCGACGTCGGCTGCGGCACGGGCGTGCTGGCGCTCGCGGTCGCCCGGGCGGGCCACCGGGTGGTGGGCGTGGACGCCGCGGCGCACGCGATCTCCCGCGCGCGGGAGCGGGCCGCGGAGTCGATCGTCGACCCGCCCGGCGAGGTGCGCTTCGAGGTCGCGGACGCCCGGCGGCTCGACCGCCTGGCCGTGCGGCCCCGGACCGTCCTCGACTCAGGGCTGCTGCACACCCTGGACGATGCCGGTCGCGCCGCCTACGTGGCAGGGCTGGAGGCGATCTGCCCGTCCGACGCGCTCGTCGCCGTCCTCGCGATGTCCGTGGCCGCCGGGCTCGGCTGGGGCACGACCGACGACCGGCTGCGCGCCGCGTTCGAGGGGCCCTCCTGGTCGGCGACCGTGGTCTCGGACGCCGAGATCACCGCGCGCCCCGCGGGCGACGAGCTCCACCTGCCCGCGCTGCTCCTCACGACCCGGCGGGCCGCATGAGACGTCCGTGAACGGACCGGCTCCCCACGGGGCCGGTGCGATAGGAATGGTGCGTGCCGTCCCCGCCGCTCTTCCCGTTCCGTAGCGTCGTCCTCGGGGCGTTCCTCCCGACCCTGGTGCTGGAGATCGGCATCGGTGCGCTGCTGCCGGTCGTGGCGGTCACCGCCACGGGCCGTGGCGCCACCCTCACGGTCGCCGGCCTCGTGGCCGCGCTGCTGCCGCTCGGCAAGATCGCGTTCGACCTGCCCGCCGGGGCGCTCTCGCAGCGCCTCGGGGACCGGGTGGCGATGCTGGTCGCCGGCAGCGTCGCCGTCGTGGCGTTCACGACGATCGCGCTGTCGTCGGCGCTGTGGGGACTGGCCGCGGGGGTGCTCGCGCTCGGCGCGGCGAACGCCGTGTTCAACCTCGCCCGGCAGGCGTACCTCACCGAGATCACGCCGCCGCTGCGGCGGGCGCGCGTGATGTCGACCCTCGCGGGGGTGCACCGCATCGGCCTGTTCCTGGGGCCGTTCGCGGGGGCCGCGATGATCGCGGCGACGTCGCTGCACGGCGCGTTCTGGCTGGGCACGGGCTCCGCGCTGGTCGCGGTGCTCGTCATCGCCCTGGTGCGGCCGGAGCCGCGGGCCGACGCCGCGCTGCCGCGCCCCGCCGGCGGTCCGCGGGTGTCCATCGCGGCGGTCGCGCGCGAGCACAGGCAGCTGTTCGCGACCCTCGGCGTCGCCATCCTGCTGGTGAGCGCCGTGCGCGGCGCGCGGCAGACGGTCATCCCGCTGTGGGGCGAGCACCTGGGCCTCGACGCCGAGGTGACGTCGCTCGTCTTCGGCGTCTCGGGCGCCCTGGACATGCTGCTGTTCTACCCGGCGGGCAAGGTGATGGACCGGTTCGGCCGGTTGTGGGTGGCCGTCCCGTCGATGCTCACGATGGCGGTGGGGCTGGCGGTGCTGCCGTTCGCGCACACCGCCGGCGCGCTCGCCGTGGTCGCCGCCCTGCTCG
Source organism: Isoptericola sp. NPDC056573 (assembly GCF_042793335.1). Lineage (NCBI taxonomy): Bacteria > Bacillati > Actinomycetota > Actinomycetes > Micrococcales > Promicromonosporaceae > Isoptericola > Isoptericola sp. NPDC056573. The sequence goes on along the minus strand of NZ_JBHTUY010000004.1, from coordinate 253,742 downwards.
GCGTGGGCAACGGCATGGGCTCGGGGATCGTCATGACGCTGGGCGCCGACGTCGCACCCGCCGCGGTGCGGCCCACGTTCCTCAGCGTGTGGCGGCTGTTCCAGGACACGGGCGACGCGCTCGGGCCGCTGATCCTGTCGGCCGGGGCCGCCCTGGGCTCGCTCGCGGCCGGGGTGTGGGCCACCGCCACGCTGGGCGGCGCGTCCGCGGCCGCGCTCGCGCGCTGGGTGCCGCGGTACTCGTCGCTCGCGAACCTCGTGCCGCCCCGGCGCCGGCGGCCGTGACGTCCGTGCCTCACGCGCGCAGGTGCACGCCCAGCCCGCGGCGGCCGGGCTCCAGCGCGTCGTGGAGCTCGCCGCGCTCGTCGTAGTCCCCGCCGTCCTGGCTCCGGTACGCCAGCACCGGGCCGTCGGGCAGGGCGAGCAGCCGCTCGCGCAGGCCGGCCGAGACGGCGGCGTAGCCCGCGTCGTCGAGGCGGTTCGCGCCGAGCACCAGCACGGGCTCCGCCACCTGCATGCCGGTGTACCAGAAGGTGCCGTGCAGCAGGGGGAACAGCGTCTCGGCCAGGTCGCCGTGCAGCCCGCGCGGCCCGAGCCCCGTGCCCGCGCCGACCGTCACCACGGCCAGCGCGCGCCGGCCCGCCAGTCCGCCGTCGCCGTACCGCCGGGTGCGCCCGGTCGCCGCGTCGCGCACGCCGTACGCGTAGCCCTGCACCAGCACCCGGTCGAGCCACCCCTTGAGGATGGCGGGGACGCCCAGCCACCACAGGGGGAACTGCAGGACCACGGTGTCGGCCCAGGCCAGCTTGTCGTGCTCGGCCTGGATGTCCGGCGCGAGCTGCCCGCGACGCAGGGCGCGCTCCGAGGCCCCCGCGACGTCGAGCCGGTCGTCCGCGGCGTCGCCGAAGTCGGCAGCCGTCACCACGGGGTCCCAGCCCATCGCGTACAGGTCGGACTGCACCACCTCGTGCCCGGCGTCCCGCAGCGCCCGGACCCCGTCGTCGCGCAGGTGCGCGGTGAGCGACCGCGGCTCGGGGTGGGCGAGCACCCACAGCACCCTCATCGGGTGGGTCGTCGCGTCCGTCCGGTCGTCCGTCCGAACGTCCGTCGCGTTCTCCATCGGGTTCTCCATCAGGACCTCCATCGCTGCTCCGTCTCGGTACGAGGTTCTCGGGAAGGGCGGCGCCCCGCCGCCCACCACGACCACGCTGCCGGTCCGCGCGCGCCTCCGGAAGTGGCCGGAGAGCCACCCTGTGCAAGGATCGAGCCATGACGACTCCGGCGAGCATCGCCCCGGCCGCACCCGGTGCGCGTCCGCACCACGTCGCGGTCCTCGTGCGCGACGGCGTGATGCCGCTGGAGCTCGGCGCCGTGCACCAGCTGTTCGGCACGGCCCGGGGTCCGGGCGGCGAGCGGCTGTACGAGGTGCGCACGTGCGCCGCGGTGCCGGGCCGGGTCCGCTCGGACGCGGACTTCGCCCTCGACGTCCCGCACGGCCCGGAGGCGCTCGTCGACGCCGACACCGTGGTGGTGCCGGCCTCGCACGCGCTGGACGACACCGGTGCGCCCGACGAGGAGGGCGTGGCCCCGGGCCAGAGCTCCCTCGCGGAGCTGCTGGGGCAGGTCCGCCCGGACGCGCGGATCGCGTCGATCTGCACCGGGGCGTTCGCGCTCGCGCGCGCCGGCCTCCTCGACGGGCGCCGGGCGACGACGCACTGGATGTCGGCCGAGCGGTTCCGGCGCGCGTTCCCGGCGGTCGAGCTGGACCCGGACGTGCTGTTCACCGAGGACGGTCGGGTCTTCACGTCGGCCGGCGAGGCGGCCGGGATCGACCTGTGCCTGCACCTGATCCGCTCCGACCACGGCGCGGCGGTCGCGAACGACGTCGCGCGCCGGACGGTCGTGCCGCCCTTCCGCGACGGCGGCCAGGCGCAGTACGTGGACGCCCCCGTGCCCGAGCCGGCGGGGGACCACACCGGCCCCGCGCGGTCGTGGGCGCTCGAGCACCTCGACGAGCCGCTCTCGCTGGACCGCCTCGCCCGGCAGTCGTCGATGAGCACCCGCACCTTCACCCGCCGGTTCCGCCGCGAGGTCGGTCTCTCGCCCGGGGAGTGGCTGCTGCAGCAGCGCCTCCTGCGGGCTCGTGACCTGCTGGAACGCTCCGACCTCCCCGTGGACGCCGTCGCCGGCCGCGCCGGGTTCGGCACGGGCGCGTCGCTGCGCCAGCACTTCGCGCGGGCGCTGGGGGTCTCGCCCGCCGCCTACCGCGCGACGTTCGGCCCCCGCCCGCGACATCAGAACGTTACGCAGGTCGTCCCGCGAGTTCCTTGACGGGGGAGGCCTCGGGCACCTACATCTGGTTGATGGAGGTCTTCGAGAAGTGGGAATCCGAGATCCGGGGGTACAGCCGCACGTATCCCACGGTGTTCGCCTCGGCGTCGAACGCGCGGCAGGTGGACGAGGTCGGCCGTAGCTACCTCGACTTCTTCGCCGGTGCGGGGGTGCTGAACTTCGGGCACAACAACCCGCGCATGAAACGGGCCATGATCGAGTTCCTCGAGGCCGACGGCGTCGCGCACAGCCTCGACATGGCGACCACCACCAAGCGGGACTTCATCTCGAAGTTCGTCTCCACGGTGCTCGAGCCGCGCGGCATGACGATGCGCTTGCAGTTCATGGGGCCGACGGGCAGCAACGCCGTCGAGGCGGCTCTCAAGCTCGCCCGCAAGGTCACCGGCCGGCGCGACGTGGTCGCCTTCACGCACGGGTTCCACGGCATGACCCTCGGGTCGCTCGCGCTCACGGGCAACGACGTCTTCCGCCGGGCCGCGGGGGTGCCGTTGGAGAACGTGCACCGGTTGCCGTTCGAGACCGCCCCCGGGGGCGGTCTCGCGTCGCTCGAGGCGTACCGGGAACAGCTGGCCGACGTGTCGAGCGGGCTGCTTCCCCCCGCCGCGTTCGTCGTCGAGACGATCCAGGCCGAGGGCGGCGTCAACGTGGCCGGCGCCGAGTGGCTGCACGCCGTGCAGCGGCTCGCCCGCGACGTCGGGGCGCTGTTCGTCATCGACGAGATCCAGGTGGGCTGCGGCCGCACCGGCAGCTACTTCAGCTTCGACGGCATGGGGCTCGACCCCGACATCGTGTGCCTCGCCAAGGGGATCGGCGGCTACGGGACGCCCCTGGCGATGAACCTCAACCGGCCCGAGCTGGACGCGCACTGGGCTCCGGGCGAGCACACGGGCACCTTCCGCGGCCAGGGCCTGTCGTTCGTGGCCGGGCGCGAGGCGCTGACCTACTTCGACGACGACGAGCTCATGAACGAGGTGCACGCCAAGGCCGAGCGCATGGTGTCCGTGCTGGACGGCCTCGCCGCCGAGGTCCCCGACCGCGGGTCCGCCGGGAAGGATCGCCGCTTCGCCGTGCGCGGCCGCGGGATGATCCAGGGCCTCGACGTGGTCGACGGCGCGTTCGCGAAGGCGGTCGCGGCGGAGTGCTTCGCCCGCGGGCTGCTCATCGGGCCGTGCGGCAGCGGCGGCCGCGTGCTCAAGCTCATCCCGCCCCTGACCATTCCCGACGATGACCTCGACGAGGGCCTGGAGATCCTCGCGGGGGCGGTGCGCGACACCCTCTAGCGCCCTCGAGCAACCTCGCCGGGGCGCGTGACAGCAGAAGGAGGCCGGCATGCGGCAGCGCGACGACATGACGTTCCCGTTCGAGGAGTACGCGAGACGCCTCGGCGACCTGCGCCGCCGCATGGCGGAGCGGATGCTGGACGCGGTGGTCATCACCGACCCCGAGAACCTCATGTACCTCACGGACTACCAGACCACGGGGTACTCCTTCTTCCAGGCGCTGGTGGTGCCGCTCGAGGACGAGCCGTTCATGATCACCCGTGCCATGGAGGAGTCGAACGTCCACGCGCGCACGTGGGTGGAGCTGACCCGCCCCTACCCGGACACCGGCGACGCGATCCAGAGCCTCGTGCAGTCCCTGCGCGAGTTCGGGCTCGACACCAAGGACGTCGGGTACGAGCGCAACAGCTACTACTTCCCGGCCTACCACCAGGACTACATCCACAACTCGTTCACCGACGGCCGCCTGCTCGACTGCTTCGGCATCGTGGAGGAGGGGCGCGTGACCAAGTCCGACGCCGAGATCGCGGTCATGCGGCGAGCCGCGCGCGCCACGGAGGTCGGGATGGCGGCGGGCATCGAGGCGGTCGCCGCCGGCGTGACCGAGAACGAGATCGCGGCGGAGATCGCGTCGGCGATGTTCCGCTCCGGCGGCGAGTTCCCCGCGGTGATGCCGTACGTCACCTCGGGGCCGCGGAGCATGATCGGCCACGCGACCTGGGAGGGTCGCACCGTGCAGCCGGGGGAGCACGTCTTCCTCGAGGTGGGCGGCTGCTTCCGGCGCTACCACACCGCGATGATGCGCACCGTGGTGCTCGACGACCTCTCGCGCAGCATGCTGGTGGCGCAGGAGCGGATGAAGCTGGCGCTCGCGGAGGTCAAGGCGGCCATCCGGCCCGGGCTCACCGTGTCCGACGCCGACAACATCGTGCGGAACATCATCTCGGACAACGGCGTCGGGGCGCGGCTGGTGACCCGGTCGGGGTACTCGATCGGCATCGCGTTCCCACCCAGCTGGGACGAGGGCTACATCGTCAGCCTCAACCAGGGCGACCCGCGCGTGCTGCGCGAGGGGATGACGTTCCACATCATCCCGTGGATGTGGGGGGTCGACGGCGACAAGACCGTCGGCATCTCCGACACGGTGCGGGTGACCGCCGACGGGTGCGAGTCGTTCTTCACCCTGGGCGAGGACTTCACCTGCAAGCCCGAGCACGCCGCCGCGGATGGCGGACGGATCGGCGGCGAACCGTCGGACGGCGGTTCCCTCGCGCTCGTGCCGGGCCCGGCCACCGACGGCATGGACGCGACGGAGGAGGAGACCGCATGACGATGCTGATCGCGACGGACCCGAGCACGGGCGAGACGGTCCGCGAGGTCCCGGCGGCGACGCCGGGGGAGGTGGACGCCACCCTGGCGGCCGCCGAGGCGGCGCGGGCCGCGTGGCGGGACCGTGGGCTCGACGGGCGCGCCGAGGTGATGCACGCGGTGGCGGCCGACCTGCGCGCCCGCGCCGACGAGCTGGCCCCCCTGATGACGCAGGAGATGGGCAAGCCGATCACCGAGGCGCTCGGCGAGGTCGAGAAGGCGGCCTGGTGCGCCGAGCACTACGCCGAGCACGCGGCGGCGTACCTGGCGACCGAGGAGATCGCCTCCGACGCGACGCGCAGCTACGTGCAGCACCTGCCGCTGGGCACGGTGCTCGGCGTCCTGCCGTGGAACGCGCCCTTTTGGCTGGCCCTGCGCTTCGCGGCGCCGGCCCTCATGGCGGGCAACACGGGCGTGCTCAAGCACGACCCGCACGTGCCCGGCTGCGCGGAGGCGATCGGCGAGGTCTTCGCACGGGCGCTGTCGGCGTCGGGCGCGCCGCGGGGGGTGTTCCTCAACCTGCCGCTGGAGACCGCGGACGTCGCCGCCGTCATCCGCGACCCGCGCGTGCAGGCGGTGTCGTTCACCGGGTCGTCGCGCGGCGGCGCGGCGGTGGCGAGCGTCGCGGCGGCCGAGATCAAGCCCGCCGTGCTGGAGCTGGGCGGCTCCGACCCGTGCGTCGTGCTCGCCGACGCCGACCTGGACGCCGCGGCCGACACCATCGCCCTGTCGCGGATCATCAACGCCGGCCAGTCGTGCATCGCAGCGAAGCGGGTCATCGTGGAGGACGCCGTGCACGGCGCCCTGGTCGACCGGCTCCGGGACCGCCTCGCCGCGCTGAAGGTCGGCGACCCGCGCGACCCCGCCACGCAGGTGGGGCCGATCGCCCGTGCCGACCTGCGCGAGAACCTGCACCGCCAGGTCACCCGCACGGTGCAGGCGGGGGCGCGGCTGCTGCTCGGCGGCGAGCTGCCCGACGGCCCGGGCTGGTTCTACCCGCCCACGCTGCTCGACGACGTCACCGACGACATGACCGCCGCCTGCGAGGAGACATTCGGCCCGGTCATGGCGGTGATGCGGGCGGCGGACGCCGACGAGGCGCTCGAGACGGCGAACCGCACCGAGTACGGCCTCGCGGCGAGCGTCTGGACGACGCCCGAGCGTGGCGAGGCGATGGCCCCCCATATCGCTGCCGGGCAGGTCTCGGTGAACGGCATCGTCAAGACCGACCCCCGGCTGCCGAGCGGCGGGGTGAAGCGCTCCGGCTACGGGCGCGAGCTCGGCCCGCACGGCATCAAGGAGTTCGTCAACGTGCAGCAGGTGTGGGTCGGCCCGCGCCAGGGCTGAGGCCTGGCGCGGGCCGACCGGTCACCGCGTCAGTCCACCGTGGCGAAGCTGGGGTGCGGCGGCTGGTTGTACGCCGTGTTCTGCCACGCGACGGCCAACCGGTACTGCCGGTCCTCCATGAGGGACGGGTGGGCGATGTCGGTCGGGATGTCCGTGGAGTAGATCCGCAGCGCGCTGGAGTCGGTCGTGCGGAAGACGACCTCCTCGCGCCAGTCGCCGAGGATGTCGGCCTGGAGCGCCGGCGTCGCCTTGGTGCCGTTGTTCGACGCGACCCCCTCGCCCGTGAGGAGGCGGGTGTCGCCGCTCGCGCCGTACTTGTCGATGTGGGTGTCGTCCAGCAGCTCGCGCTGCCCGTCGCCGTCCCACCAGATCACGAAGTTGGTGGAGCCGGGCTTACGACCCACCTCGGAGCCGTCCGTCGCGCTGCGCAGGCCGGAGACCTTGGACGACCACACCTCCGCCCCGGGGTTGTCGGCGGTGATGTCCGCGGCCACGCCGCGGCCGTTGTCGGAGCCGGCGGCCGGCGCGCTGGAGAGGATCCTGCCGGTGGCGGCGTCGGCCACCCAGTGCGCCGGGTCGCTGCCCGACTCCGAGGGCTTGAACACCTCGAGCCCGGGGTTCGACGGCACCAGGTCGCTCACGTGGTACGCGTCGCCGTGGTGGGTGCCGTTCTGCCACAGCCCGTACCCGTTGTCGTCGATCGCCATCGAGCCGTAGAGGATCTCGTCGCGCCCGTCGTCGTCCACGTCGGCGATCGACAGCTGGTGGTTGCCGCGGCCCGTCCAGTCGGGCCCGTTGGTCGACGAGCTCGAGTCGAACGTCCAGCGGCGGGTGAGCGCGCCGTCGCGGAAGTCCCACGCGGACACGGCGGTCTTGGCGTAGTAGCCGCGCCCCATGACGATGCTCGGCCGGGACCCGTCGAGGTACGCCGTGCCCGCGAGGAAGCGGTCCACCCGGTTGCCGTACGTGTCGCCCCAGTCGCCGACGTTGCCGCGGGCGGGGCGGAAGTCGACGGTGTCGAGCTCGGCGCCGTCGGTGCCCCGGAAGACCGACAGGAACTCGGGGCCGCTGAGCACGTAGCCGCTCGAGTTGCGGTGGTCGGCGTCGCCGTCCCCGATCACCTGGCCCGTGCCGGAGACGGTGCCGTCGCCGGTCTTCACCGCGACCTCCGCGGCACCGTCGCCGTCGTAGTCGTACACCTGGAACTGCGTGTAGTGCGCCCCGGCGCGGATGTTGCGGCCGAGATCGACGCGCCACAGCCGTTCGCCGTCGAGCTCGTAGGCGTCGAGGTAGACGTTGCCCGTGACGCCGGACTGCGAGTTGTCCTTGGCGTTGCTCGGGTCCCACTTCAGGACGATCTCGTACTCGCCGTCGCCGTCGAGGTCGCCCACCGAGGCGTCGTTCGCGGAGTACGTGTAGCCGCTGCCGGCGGGTGGGACGTCGAGCGGGACGTCGAGAGAGCTCGCCTGCGCGCCCGCCACGGGCGCGAGGGTCAGGGACTCGCCGGCGACCTGTCCGGCGGCTCCCTCGGCGGACGGGTCGTCGGACCGTGCGGCCGCGGCGCGCGCCGCTCCGTCGCCGACGGCGACCACGGCATAGCGGGCGTCGGCGGGGGCGCCGCGGTCGAGGAACGACGTCGCGCCGGTGACGGCCGGCCCGGGCACCCGGACGCCGTCGCGGTAGACGTGGAACGCGGCGTCGTCGCCGTCGGCCGTCAGGAGGCGCCAGCTCACGCGGTTGCCGTCGGCGGTGGGCGTGCTGATCACCGCCCGGCCGCCGGGGGACGCGTCGGCGGACGCGGTCGGCGTCGTGGGCGCCGCGGCGGACCGCTCGCCCCCGGCGGCGAGGGCGGGGGCGGCGAGGGCGAGCGCGCAGAGCGCTCCCGCCGCGGCGGTGAGGGTGGTGGTGACTGTGGTCGTGCGGAGTGTCGGCAGCATCATTGCTCCGTTCCGGTTGAGACGATTCACACCGTTCGCGACCGAGGTTGCCAGAAACCGGTTGCTCGCGTCACCCCCGGGTCTCACCAGATGGGACGGGGTGACGACGGGGCCTCAGGGCTTGGGGATGCTCGTGACCGTCGTGAGCAGGAAGACCGAGTCCTCGAGCGCGCTGACGGCGTGCCGCTCGTGCGTCAGCACCCGCAGCTGCCCGGCGCGCACCTCGTCGTCCCCGTCGAGCGCGGTCACGCGCACGCGCCCGTGCAGCACCAGGACGGACGCGGCCGGCGGGGAGTTGTGCTCGCCCAGCTCGATCCCCTCGACCAGCGCCAGGATCGTCTGTCGCAGCGGGCCGTCGTGCACGACGACCTCGGCGCTGCGTCCGTTCTCGGCTGCGCGGGCCTTGTCGAGGTGGGTCGTGGTGAGGTCGTCCAGGTCGGCCATCAGGGGCTCCGTCCGTCGGTCGGCACGCGGACCGCGTCGTCAGGGCCCGCCGACCTCACCGTACCCGGGGAGCGCGGTCAGCCGCCGCCCGTCCAGAGCGCCTCGGCGATCATGTCGCCGGCCCCGTCGCCGCCGGCGAACAGGCTGATCAGGTGCTCTCCGGCCGGGCCCGACAACCGCACCCGCCACCAGCCGTCCCCGAGCTCTGCGGCCGAGGCCTCGACCGCGCCCTCGACGGTGCGGACCGCGTCCCCCTCGACCTCCGTCACCGTGAGCTCGACGTCACCGTCGAGGGGGACGTGCACGAACAGCTCGGTGGCGTCGCCCACCGCCGGCGGGTGCTCGTCGAACCCGTCGGCGCAGCCCTGGTCGGCGCAGAAGGTGAACGGGTGGAGCAGCAGCGCCCGGTCGCCGTACCGCACCTCGAACGGCCGCGGCTGCTCGATCCCCTCGGCGTCCGGGGGCCACAGTCCGTGCGTCGCCGTCGCGGTGGGGGACGGGACTCCCGACGGCGGCGCGCCGGGCGCCCCGCCCGGCGCGCACGCCACGAGCGCGCCCGTCAGCAGGGCGGTGGTCAGTGCGACGAGCGCCAGGGTCCGCGGTGCAGTGCTCCTCATGTCCTCCCCGTGTCGCGACGGCACGCGACCTTGCGGCGCGGGGCGGTGACGACCTCAGACGTGGGCGGTCGTGAGCCCCAGCCGGGCGAACGCCTCCGCGACGCCGCCGCGTGCCGGGCCCGGCACGACGAGGTCCGCCTCGGCGAGCACCGCCTCCGGCGCGCCCTCGACGGCGACGGCCGTGCCCGCGTACTGGAGCATCTCGACGTCGTTGTACCCGTCGCCGACGCCGACGGCCTGCGCGGCGGTGAGCCCCAGGTGCTCCATCACGGCGGCCATCCCGACGGCCTTGTGCACCCCGGCCAGGTGGATCTCCCCGGCGTTGTCGCCCGTGTCCGCGTAGGACGAGGGGAGGATGCCGACCTCGGGGCCGAGCTCGGCGCGCAGCGCCGCGATCGGCACGCGGGAGTCGAAGTAGCTGATCTTCGCGTACCGGACGCCCGCGAGGTCGCCGGGCATCCGCAGCACGTCGAGGATCTCGTGGGGTGCCGCGTCCCCGCGGACCGCGAGCCGGGCGTCGAGCCCGACGGGGCCGTACACGGCCTCCGGCGCCTCCAGCAGGTACGCGACGTCGTGGGCGTCGAGCACGTGCCGCACGCGCGTCGCGAGGTCGTCGGGGAAGCGGAGGTCGGCCACGACCTCGCCGTCGAGCCGGACGAACGCCCCCGCCGTCGCCACGACGCCGTCGAACCCTGCCGCGAGGAGCGACGGCGGCAGCATCGACTCCGGGCGGCCCGTGCACAGCAGCACCCGGTGGCCGGCGCGCCGTGCGGCGCGCACGGCCTCCTCGTGCGCGGGCGGCACCGTGCCGTGGTCCGCGTAGGTGCCGTCCACGTCCAGGAACGCCACGCGCGCCCCGTCACTCTTCGAACCCGACACGGGTGCAGTCCTCCAGGCATTCGGCGTCGTCGTGGGCACCGTCGAGCCTAACCGCGGCGTGGGTGCCCCGTGGTTGGCTGGCGACGTGACGACGAGCACCGAGCGCGCCCGGACCTGGTCGATGATCCACGCGGAGCGTGCGGCGCTCGCCGACGAGCTCGGAGGGCTCGACGACGCGGCGTGGGTCGCGCCGTCGCTGTGCGGGGAGTGGTCCGTGCAGGACGTCGTCGCCCACCTCACGGCGGGCGCGAGCACCGGCCGGTGGGCGTGGCTGCGCAGCATCGCCGGGGCGCGCTTCGACGCCGGCGTGCACAACGACCGCCGGCTGGCGGAGCACCGGGGGGCCACGCCGGCCGAGACCCTCGCACGGTTCCGTGCCGTCACGACCAGCACCGTCGCGCCGAGCGGGCACACGGCCGCGTGGCTGGGCGAGGTCGTGGTGCACGGCCAGGACGTGCGCACGCCGCTCGGCCTGCCGCGCGCTCCGTCCCTCGCCGCGACCACCGCGGTGGCCCGCTTCTTCGTGGGCAGAGACTTCACGGTCCCGGGCCGGTCCGTGGCGCGCGGGCTGCGGCTCGAGGCGACCGACGGGCCGTTCGCGCACGGCGACGGACCGCCGGTCCGCGGCACCACCCTGGCGCTTGTGATGGCGCTGGCGGGCCGGCCGGCGTTCTGCGACCAGCTGACGGGCGAGGGGTTGCCGCGGGTGCGGGAGCGGGTCTAGGCGCCCGGGTCCTCGGCGCCCGCCCCGGCGTAGAGGGCGGCGAACTCCCCCGAGGGCGGGATCGGGGTGACGACGTCGACGAGCGCGCCGTCGGGCCCGGCCACGATGAAGTGCCGCTGGCCGAACTCCTCGTCGCGCAGCGGCAGCAGCACGTCGTGCCCGCCCGTCGCGAGGACGCGGGCGTGCACGGCGTCGACGTCGTCCACCTCGACGGTGACGAGCACGCCCGCCGCTCGCGTGCCGCGGGCCCGCTCGGGGACGGTCCCGTGGTCCGCGTCGACGACGGCGAGCTCCGCAGCGCCGGAGCGCAGGCTGACGTACCAGTCCGAGGAGAACGTCGGGGTCATCCCCAGCAGGTCGGCGTAGAAGCGCGCGGCGCTCGGGACGTCCGAGACGGCGAGGACGGGGTACAGGCTGGTGATCATGACGACTCCCGGGGCAGATACATACGGCGTGTACGTATATATACATTCACGGTGTCGGTAACCTGTCAACCATGCCGAGGAGATCCAGGGCCGAGAGCGAGGCGACGGCGGCCTCGATCCTCGCCGCCGCGCGCGGGCTGTACGCGGAGCGGGGGTACGCCGCCGTGGCCGTCGAGGAGGTCGCCGCCGCGTGCGGCGTCACCCGCGGGGCCGTCTACCACCACTACGGCAGCCGCGCCGGGCTGTTCGCCGCCGTGCACGCGGACGTGACCCGCGGCGTCGGCGCCGGGATCGAGCGCGCGACCGACGGTCTGAGCGACCCGTGGGAGAGCCTCGAGGCGGGCTGCCGCGCGTTCCTCGCGGCGGTCGTCGCCGACGACGCGCGGCAGGTCGTGCTGGTCGACGGGCCCGCCGTGCTCGGGTGGGCGCGCTGGCGCGAGGACGACGCCGCCAGCTCGGGACGGCTGCTGGACGAGGTGCTCGGCGAGCTCGCGGACGCCGGCCGCGTGCGCGCCCCCGAGGTCCCCGCCACGTCGGCCCTGCTGTCCGGGGCCATGAACGAGGCGGCCCTGTGGGTGGCCGCCTCGCCCGACCGCGACCGCGCTCTCGACCAGGCGTGGGCGGCGCTGCGCCGCCTGCTGCGGGGGATCGAGGCCTGAGGGATCGGGACGGTCAGCGCCGCGTCACGTGACCGCGCCGAGCTGCCAGGGCACGAACTCGTCGGCCCCCAGGTCGAGCTCCTCCGAGACGGTCTGCTCGCCGGACGCGACGGCGAGGATCTTCTCGAACAGCTCCTCGCCCACCTCCTCGACGGTCAGCCCGGTCTCGACGATCCGGCCGGCGTCGAGGTCCATGTCCTCGCTCATGCGGCGGTAGGTGTCGGAGTTGGTCGCGACCTTGATCGACGGGGACGGCTTGCAGCCCAGCACCGACCCCCGGCCGGTCGTGAAGACGACGACGTTCGCGCCGCCCGCGACGATGCCGGTCACGGACACCGGGTCGTACCCGGGGGTGTCCATGAAGGTCATGCCGCGCTCGGTGACGGGTTCGGCGTACTCGTGCACGGCGACGAGGTCGGCGGTGCCGGCCTTGGCGACCGCGCCGAGCGACTTCTCGAGGATGGTCGTCAGCCCGCCCGCCTTGTTGCCGGGCGACGGGTTGTTGTCGAGGGTGCCGCCCCCGGCCGCCGCGTAGCCCTGCCACCAGTCGAGGCGGTCGAGCAGCCGCTGGCCCACCTCGCGCGAGACGGCGCGGCGCAGCAGCAGGTGCTCCGCGCCGAACACCTCGGGCGTCTCGGCGAGGATCGACGTGCCGCCCTGCGCGACGAGCAGGTCGGAGGCGTGGCCGAGCGCCGGGTTGGCCGTGATCCCGGAGAAGCCGTCGGAGCCGCCGCAGTTGAGCCCCAGCACCAGCTCCGAGGCCGGTGCCTCCTCGCGCCGCAGCGCGTCGATCGTGGGCAGCATCTCGGTGACGGCGGCGACTCCGGCGCGCACGGTGGCACGGATGCCGCCGGTGTCCTGGATCGTCAGCGTGCGCACGGGCAGGTCCGCGCGCAGCTCCAGACCGTCGAGCACGGAGGCGGCGGGCAGCATCTCGCACCCGAGCCCGACGACCAGCAGCCCGGCCATGTTCGCGTGCGACGCGTACCCGCGCAGCGTGCGCAGGGTGACCTGCGCGCCCTCCGACGTCGGGACCAGGCCGCAACCGGTGTCGTGCGTGAGCGCGACGACGCCGTCGACGTGGGGATAGGCGTCGAGCACCGGACCGCGGAACTGGTCGGCGATCATCCGGGCGGTCGAGGCCGAGCAGTTCACCGACGTGAGGATGCCGACGTAGTTGCGGGTGCCCCAGCGGCCGTCCGAGCGGCGGTAGCCCTGGAACGTGCGGCGCGTCGTGGGCTCGGGGAGCGTCGTGCGCGCGGTGCCGAACTCGTACTCGCGGGCGCCGTCGTCCATGCCCAGGTTGTGCGTGTGCACGTGGTCGCCCGGCGCGACGTCCTTCTTCGCCCGACCGATGGACTGGCCGTACTTGCGCACCTCCGTGCCCGCCGCGACGGGGCGGACGGCGAGCTTGTGGCCCCGCGGCAGGGTCGAGCGGGTGGTCGCCTCGGCGCCGTCGGGCAGGCGCACGGTGGTGCCGGCGGGCACCTGGCGCGTCGTGACGGCGACGTCGTCGGCCGGGCGCAGCAGCAGCGCGACGTCGGCGAGGTCGACGACACCGGGCAGGGGCGGCTCGGCCGTCGCGCCGGGCGCGGGGGTCGCCGCGAGCGGCAGCAGCGGGTGGTGCGGGGCGGTGCTCATCGGATCGCGACCTCGGGATCTGTGGTGGAGGGGAGGGGGGCAGCCGTGCCAGGGGGGACGTGGGCGACGGATGTCGCCGGCGCGGTGGACGCGCGCACCACGAGCTCGACGGGCAGGCGGCGGTGCTCGGGCGCGACCCGTTCCGTCGGCACCCTGCCGCCGGCCAGCAGGTCGACCGCGACCCGTCCGGCGCGGGCCAGGGGCACGGCGACGGTGGTCAGGGCGGGCGTCACGAGCGACGCGGCGGCGACGTCGTCGAACCCGACGACCGACACGTCGGCGGGCGTGGCCACCCCGCGCGCGTGCAGCCGGGCCAGGACGCCCAGCGCGACGAGGTCGTTGAAGCACAGCACCGCCGTGGCGCCGGCGGCGAGCGCGAGGTCCGCGGCCTGGACACCGCCCCCGTGCGTGGGCCGGAAGCTGCCGAGGTCGAGCACCGCGTCGCCGGTCGTGCCCGTCGAGAGCGTGGCGAGCGCCGTCCGGCGCTCGGCGTCCGACCACGAGGTGCGCGGGCCGCCGGCGTAGGCGACGACGTCGTGCCCGAGCGCGCGCAGGTGGTCCACCGCCTGGCGCACCCCGTCGGCGATGTCGAAGGAGACCGAGGGGGTGTCGGGCGCCTCGCGGTTGACGAGCGCGACCGGCCCGCCCGCCGACGCCAGGAGCGGGCCGAGGCGGTCGTGCGGCAGGCGGGGGGAGCAGAGGACGAGGCCGTCCACCCGGTCGCCGAGCCGCGCGATGACGTCGGGCTCGACGGTGACGTCCTCGTCGGTGTCGGCCACGAGGACCTCGCGGCCCGTCTCGCGCGCCCGCGCCTGCACGCCCTTGGCGACCGCGGCGAAGAACGGGTTGGCCAGGTCCGGCACGACCAGGCCGACCGTGCCGGTGCTCCCGGTCGTCAGCGCGCGGGCCGCGGGGTGGGGCCGGTAGCCGAGCGACTCCGCGGCGCGGGCCACCTGTGCGCGGTTGGCCGCCGACACGTGGGGTGCGTCGCTCATCGCGCGCGACGCGGTGGCGAGCGAGACGCCTGCGGCGCGCGCGACGTCGCGGAGCGTGACCACGCGGACCTCCCTGCACGCCGTCGACGGTGGAGCATGTACTGGAACCGGTTCCAGTTCGTTCCACAGCCTACCTGCTGCCCGACCCTCCGGGTACCCGCGGGGTCAGGCCGGCTCGTCGTCGAGCCAGCGGAACCAGACGTCGGGCACGTCCTCGTCCAGCCGGCGCACCTCGCCGGCGGCGAGCACGCCCGCGGTGAGGAGGCCGGTGGCGACGAGCCGGGCGACGGCCCCCGCTCCCGGCGGGTTGAAGTGCGTGTCGTCGCGGCGCCCGTCGTCGGCGTGGAAGAAATAGTGCAGCGTGCGCTCGGGCCCGAGGTCGTGCCACAGCGCGAGCGAGTCGCGCTGGACGTCCACGAGCGGCACGTCCTCGCGCGCGGCGAGGGCGCGCATCGCGTCGGGGTACTCGCCGTGGGCGGGCACCGCGCGGCCCGCGTCGTCGAACCGGCGCCGCTCGACCGACGTCGCGAGCACGGGCCGCGCGCCCGCGGCGCGCGCGACGTCGACGAACCGGGCGAGGTGATCGGTGTAGGACGTCCACGGCTCGGTGTGCCGCTCGGGGTCCTCGACCTTCGCGTCGTTGTGGCCGAACTGGATCACCAGGACGTCGCCCGCCCGCAGGTCGCGGGCCACGGCGTCGAGCCGCCCCTGGGTGACGAAGCTGCGGGTGCTGCGGCCGTTGCGCGCGTGGTTGGCGACGGCGACGGCGTCGTCGAGGTAGTACGGCAGGGCCATCCCCCAGCCGGTCTCGGGTGCGGCGGCACGGCTCTTCGGGCCGGCGGTGGAGTCGCCGGCGAGGTGGACGGTGCGGGGCATGCGGGTCCTCCGGAGGTGGGCTGGGACGGGAGCGGGCAAGCGCTTGCCGGTCACCCTAGCGGCGGCACGGACGACAAGACCGCGTGCATCCGCGCACGTCCAGGGCGTAGCGTCGGCGCCGAGCGACCGCAAGTGCCGTGCGTCACGAAGTCCGCGAGGAGTCAACGATGCCCCGTCCGCCGTTCCCGGCCCCCGTGCTCGACCTGTTGCGCCGCCCCCAGCCCGCCGTGATCGGCGTCGTCCGGCCCGACGGCAGCCCCGTCACCGCGGCGACGTGGTACCTGCTCGAGGAGGACGGCGCGGACGGCTGGCACGTGCTGGTGAACCTCGACGCGACGCGCAAGCGGGTGCAGCACCTGCACGCGAACCCGCACGTGAGCCTCACCGTGCTGGACGACGACTGGTACACGCACGCCACGCTGCTCGGCCGCGTCACCGCGTGGCGCGACGACGTCGACCTCGCCGACACCGACCGCATCGCGCGCCACTACACCGGCGACCCGTACAAGGTGCGCGACCGTGCCCGCGTGACCGCCGTCGTCGAGGTCGACCGCTGGACGGCGTGGGGCAGCCTGCGCGGCGCTCTCGACACCTCGTCGGACACCGCCCGCTGAGGGGACGGCCATGCGTATCGGTGCTCCTCGCGCGGCCGGCGCGGACCCGCGACTCGTCGCCGTCACCCCGGACGCCGCCCGCCGCCTCGTCGGCCTCGGGCACGACGTCGTGGTCGAGCCCGGGGTCGGGGACGGCGCGCGCCTGCCCGCGCACGACTACGTCGCGGCGGGCGCCCGCGTCGCCGACCGGGCCGACGTGTGGTCGGCCGACGTCGTGGTCACCCTGCACCCGCCGGGCCTCGCGGAGCTCGACCTGATGCGGCCGGGCGCGACGCTCGTCGCCCAGCTCGCGCCCGCGGCGAGCCCCGACCTGCTGGACGCGATCGCCGCGCGCGGCGTGACCGCGCTGGCCCTCGACGCGGTGCCTCGGATCTCGCGCGCGCAGGCCCTCGACGTGCTGTCGGCGCTGTCCAACGTGGCCGGGTACCGCGCGGTGGTCGAGGCGGCCGAGGAGTTCGGCGGCATGTTCGCCGGCCAGGTGACGGCCGCGGGCAGCACCCCGCCCGCGCGGGTGTTCGTCATCGGCGCCGGCGTGGCGGGGCTGGCGGCGATCGGCACCGCCGTGAGCCTGGGCGCCGAGGTGCACGCCTTCGACGTGCGGCCCGAGGCGGCCGAGCAGATCGAGTCGCTCGGCGCCCGGGTCGTGCGCGCGGACGACGCCGTCCAGCAGGTCAGCGCCGACGGGTACGCGAGCGCGCAGAGCGCCGACCAGGAGGCGGCCGCCCTGCGCGCGTACGCGGAGCAGTCCGCGCAGGCGGACGTCGTCGTCACGACCGCCCTCGTGCGCGGCACGGCGCCGACGACGATCACGCGCGCGATGCTCGACGCGATGCGCCCCGGGTCGGTGGTCGTGGACCTGGCCGCGCCCGGCGGCGGCAACTGCGAGGCGACGGTGCCGGGGCAGCGGGTGGTCACCGGCCGCGGCGTCGTCGTGCTCGGGTACACCGACCTGGCCGCGCGCCTGCCGCAGCACAGCTCGCGGCTGCTCGGCACCGTGGTGGTCAACCTGCTCACGCTCCTGACGCCGGGCAAGGACGGGTGCCTCGTCCTCGACCTCGACGACCCCGTGGTCCGCGGGATGACCGTGACGCACGAGGGCCAGGTGACCTGGCCGCCCCCGCCCGTCGCGGTGTCCGCGGCACCCTCGCCCGCCCCGACGCCCGCACCACCCGAGCCGGCCGCCGTCGACCCCGGGGCGGAGCGCCGTCGCCGCGCGACGCGCCGCGCGGTGCTGGGCGCCCTCGGCGCCGTCGCCGCGGGCCTGCTGATCGCCGTCTCGCCGCCGGACGCCGTCGGGCACTACACGGTGTTCGCGCTCGCCGTGGTGGTCGGCTTCTACGTGATCTCGAACGTCACGCACGCCCTGCACACGCCGCTCATGGCCCAGACCAACGCGATCAGCGGCATCATCATGGTCGGCGCGCTGCTGCAGATCGGCGACTCCTCGCCCCTGGTCACGACGCTCGCCGTCGTGGCCGCGGCGCTCGCGAGCGTCAACGTGTTCGGCGGGTTCCTCGTGACGAACCGGATGCTGGGCATGTT
The DNA here is from genome assembly GCF_042793335.1 of Isoptericola sp. NPDC056573. NCBI lineage: Bacteria > Bacillati > Actinomycetota > Actinomycetes > Micrococcales > Promicromonosporaceae > Isoptericola > Isoptericola sp. NPDC056573. The sequence goes on along the minus strand of NZ_JBHTUY010000004.1, from coordinate 236,043 downwards.
CCGGCGGGAGGCGCCATGACGGTGACGTCGGTCGCGCAGGCCGCGTACGTGATCGCGGCGCTGCTGTTCGTGCTGTCGCTGGCGGGGCTGTCGGCGCAGGAGTCCGCGCGGCGCGGCACTGTGCTCGGGATGCTCGGCATGGGGCTCGCGATCGTCGCCACCGTCGCGCTGGCGCTCGACCGGTCGCAGCGCCCGTGGCCCGTGACGGCCGGCCTGATCCTGCTGGTGCTGGTCGTGGGCGCGGCCGTGGGGTCGTGGCGGGCCCGGCGCGTCGAGATGACGCAGATGCCGGAGCTCATCGCGCTGCTGCACTCGTTCGTCGGGCTGTCGGCCGTGCTGGTCGGCTACGGCTCGTTCCTCGCCGAGCCCGCGGGTGCGGCGGCCGCGGGCGGCGACACCGTGCACCGCGTCGAGGTGTTCCTCGGCGTGCTCATCGGCGCGGTGACGTTCACGGGGTCGGTCGTGGCGTTCGGCAAGCTGTCGGGGCGGCTGCCCTCGGCGCCGCTCACGCTGCCCGGGCGGCACGCGCTCAACCTGCTGGCGCTGGTCGCGTCCGCCGGCCTGCTGGCCTGGTTCGTCACCGCCGACGACGTCGGGTCCGCGCTCCTGCCCCTGCTGCTCATGACGCTCGTCGCGTTCGCGCTCGGGTGGCACCTCGTCGCCGCGATCGGCGGCGGGGACATGCCGGTCGTGGTGTCGATGCTCAACTCGTACTCCGGCTGGGCCGCCGCGGCCGCCGGGTTCACCCTCGGCAACGACCTGCTCATCGTCACCGGCGCCCTGGTCGGGGCCTCCGGCGCGATCCTCAGCTACCTCATGTGCCGGGCGATGAACCGGTCGTTCTGGTCCGTCGTGCTCGGCGGCTTCGGCGCGGGCGCTGCTGGCGAAACGACGGGCGGCCCCGGTGGCGGCACGCAGGAGGCGGGGGAGGTGCGCGAGACGTCGCCCGACGAGGTGGCCGCGCTGCTCACCGCGGCGCGGTCGGTCGTCGTCGTGCCCGGGTACGGGATGGCGGTGGCCAAGGCGCAGCACCCGGTGGCGGACCTCGCCGAGCGGCTGCGGGCGCGCGGCGTGACCGTCCGGTTCGGCGTGCACCCCGTGGCGGGGCGGCTGCCCGGCCACATGAACGTGCTGCTGGCGGAGGCGCGCGTGCCCTACGACGTCGTGCTCGAGATGGACGAGGTCAACCCGGACCTGCCCGGCACCGACGTCGTGCTCGTCATCGGCGCCAACGACACCGTGAACCCGGCGGCGCAGGACGACCCGTCGTCACCCATCGCGGGCATGCCCGTCATCGAGGCGTGGAAGGCGCGCGACGTCGTGGTCTTCAAGCGGTCGCTCGCGACCGGCTACGCGGGCGTGCAGAACCCGCTGTTCTTCCGGGAGAACACCCGGATGCTCTTCGGCGACGCCAGGGAGCAGGTGGACAAGATCGTCCAGGCTCTCTGACGCCGCCGAGGAGGGGGAGCGCTCAGGCGCTCAGAGGCGGGAGTCCGCCTGCGACTCGTAGACCGCCGCGTCCAGGACGCCGTCGGCGTGCAGGTACGACGGCGAGTCGGGGACCGGCGTCGCGTCGATGGTGCTGGCGTCGGCGGGCACGCCGTCCAGGCTGGGCATGACCGAGGCGAGCTCGGGGCGCCACTTGGTGAACCGGAACGGGAAGCACCGCTCGAGCAGGTCGACCATCGCGGAGGCCGCGGTCGAGGCGCCCGGCGAGGCGCCCAGCAGGCCGGCGATGGAGCCCTCGGCGCCCGTGACGATCTCGGTGCCGAACTGGAGCACGCCCTTGCCGTCGGCGTCGCGCTTGATGACCTGCACGCGCTGCCCCGCCGTCAGCTTCTCCCAGTCCTTGGGGTGAGCGGTCGGCATGAACTGCTGGAGCGCCTGGAACTTCGTCTCGGGCGCGGCCAGGAGCTGGCCGACGAGGTACTGCGTGAGGTCGAGGTTCTTGAGGCCGGCGCCGAGCATCGACGTCACGTTGTTGGCGCGCAGCGACGTGATCAGGCCCAGGTACTTGCCCTTCTTGAGGTACTTGGGGCTGAAGCCGGCGTAGGGGCCGAACATGAGGTACGTCTTGCCGTCGACCACGCGGGTGTCGAGGTGGGGCACGGACATCGGCGGGGCGCCGACGTCGGCCTTGCCGTAGACCTTCGCCTGGTGCTGCGCGACGAGCTCCGGGTCGTCCGTGCGCAGGAACTCGCCGGAGATGGGGAAGCCGCCGAAGCCCTTGATCTCGGGGATGCCGGCCGACTGGAGCAGGGGGAGCGCGCCGCCGCCGGCGCCGACGAAGACGAACTTCGCGGTGACGGTGCTGGTGCGGTTCCGCGCGTTCCAGGAGCGGTCCTTGACGCGCAGGCGCCAGCGGCCGTCCTTGGTGCGCTTGAGGCTCTTCACCTCGTGCTGGAGCTTGAGCTCGGCGCCGTTCGCGACGAGCCCGTCGACGAGCTGGCGGGTGAGGTTGCCGAAGTCGACGTCGGTGCCCGAGGTCGCGCGGGTCGCGGCGATCGGTTCGTCGGCGTCGCGGTCGGTGGTGAGCAGCGGCGCCCAGCGGCCGATGGTGGCGCGGTCGGTGCTGTACTCGAGGTCGCGGAACAGGGGGTGCACGTGCAGCGTCTCGTAGCGGCGGCGCAGGTAGTCCACGTTCTTCTCGCCGCGCACGAACGTCATGTGCGGGGTCTTGCTGAGGAACGAGTCGTCCTTGATGCGGCCCGTGGCGAGCAGGTGCTGCCACAGCTCGCGCGAGATCTCGAACTGCTCGTTGATCGCCACCGCCTTGGTGATGTCGATCGAGCCGTCCTTGCGCTCGGGCGTGTAGTTGAGCTCGCAGAGCGCGGCGTGCCCGGTACCCGCGTTGTTCCACGGGTTCGAGGACTCCTGCGCCACGTCGTCCAGGCGCTCGTAGATCCGGATGGACCACGACGGCTCGAGCTGCTGGAGCAGCGTGCCGAGCGTGGCGCTCATGATTCCGCCGCCGATGAGGACGACGTCGACGTCGGCCCCTGTGGGGGCCCCAGCAGTCGTAGCACTCGAAGTCACCGGGTCACCATACGCCGCGCGTGAAAACTGTCACAAAGAATGAGAGCAACCTCACACGAGCCTCTGACCTGCAGTGACGTGGGTCACACCCGTGGCGGGCGCCGCCGCAGGTCAGGGCTTCGGGGTCGCCGACGACGGCCACGGGCCGAGGTCGGGCAGCGGCACGGCGGCGCCGTCCCGGAGCGCTGAGACGGGGCCCGAGGGGGTGCGCCCGGCGAGCCACGCGGCGACGTCGCGCGGGTCGCCGGCGAGCTCCAGCCCCGCGCCGTCGGCGCCCTCGGGCTCCGGCAGGCGCACGGCGAGGAAGTCGCGCAGGTGCGCGCAGAACGCGTCGTCCCAGGAGCCGTACCCCGCCGCCGCGCCGAGGCCGGCGGTCGCGTCGACCGCGTGGATGCGGGCCTCGCGCCACCAGGCGAGCAGCGCGTCCGCGAGGACGCCGTCCCGGTACGCCACGGGTGCGGCCCACAGTGCGTCGTCCGGCGCGGGCCAGGCCGCCAGGAGCCGGGCCCGTGCCACCTCCAGCGCGGCCGCGTGCTCCGCGGCGCTGCGCCCGGCGCCCGCCTCGATGTCGGCGTTCCGCCCGGCCGGACCCCCGTCGTACGGGGCGACCGTCTCGCCGCGCGCGGCGTACTCCGCCTGGCGTGCGAGGGCGGCGGCCACGTTCGTCACGTGCGACAGCACGTGCCCGCGGGTCCACCCGTCGAGGGGGGACGGGTCGGCGCCCGCGCCCTCCGGCAGGCCGCGCACGACGTCGATCAGGGCGGCGAGGGCGGCGTCGGCGTCGGCGAGGGCGTGCGCGAGGTCGGGGGTGCGCGCGTCGGTGTCGGTGGGGCTCACGGCCACAACAGCTCCTTGGTCCAGGCGGTCTCGGTGCGGGCTGGCGGCGCGTCGGTGCGGTAGCGGAGGCGGGACTGGCCCTTGTCGTCGCTGGCCGCCCAGAACTCGACGGTGACGGGGGCGAGCACCCAGGCGGTCCACGCCGGGGCGACGGCGTCGGGGTGCTCGCGCGCCTCGTCCAGGCGGCCCGCGAAGGCGTCCCAGTACTCCTGCCGGGAGCCGAGCGCCTCGCTCTGGTGGCCGACGAGCCCGGCGGCGCGCGAGCCGTCCGGGCGGGCGCGGAAGTCCGAGGCTCCGGCGTCGGGCCCGGCGGAGGAGGCGCGCCCGCTGACGCGGACCTGCCGGCCGAGGTCGCGCCAGAAGACGGTGAGCGCCGCGTGCGGGTTCTCCCCCAGGTCGCGGCCCTTGGGGCTCGTCGCGTGCCCCGCGAACCACCAGCCGTCGGCGGTGACGTCCTTGATCACCAGGGTGCGCGCGTGCACGCGGCCCGCGGCGTCCGCCGTCGAGAGGGTCGCCGCGTGCGGGGCGCCGACGCCGGCGGCGAGCGCGTCGTCGAACCACTGCGCGAACAGCTCCTGCGGCGTGGCCGGGGCGGTGGTGAGGTCGTCCAGGTCGACGCCGAACGGCGGCAGGCCGGGCGGGAAGGTCGGCAGGGCGCGCAGGCGCTCGCGGAAGGTCACGCGGTCTCCTTCGTGTTCTCCGGGGTGAGGATCGAGACGAAGCCGCGCACGGCGGCCCGCATCGCGTCGGGGTCGCCGGTGGCGCGGGCGAGCACGTAGCCGCCCTGCACGATCGCGACGGCGGCGTGCGCACGGTCGCGGGCGGTGTCGTCCGGCAGTCCGGTCTCGCGCAGGGTCGTGGCGACGACGTCGAGCAGGCGGACGAAGTAGGCGGTGACGACGTCGCGCAGTCCGTCGTCGTCCATGACGGCCTGGTCGCTGGTGAGGCGGCCGACCTTGCAGCCCGCGAGCGCGTCGCGGGGGCGCTCGAGGTACGCGACGACGCGGTCCAGGGCCGGCGTCGTGCCCTCCAGGTCGCGGCGCGCCGCGGTGAGCGCGGCCTCGACGGTGGCGCCGACGGCGGCCGCGGCGAGGTCGTGCTTCGTGGGGAAGTGGTGGTAGAGGCTGCCCTGCCCCACCCCGCTGGCGGCCAGGACCTGGCGAGGGCTGGTGGCGCCCACGCCCTGGGCGGCGAACATCTCCTGCGCGGCGGCGACGAGCCGGTCGCGCGCATCGGTCGGCGTGCTCATGCCGCCACCATACCTACCTCTAGGTATGGTGGCTACCCCTGGTGCTCCGTCCCCGCGCGCCGGCCCCGGGAGACGGCGCGCGCGACGGCGACGCCCCCGACCGCGCCGAGGACCGCGCCCGCCGCGCACCAGAGCAGGCCCGCCGGGGAGAAGGCGGCACCGAGCACCGGTGCCAGGGGCGGCCACCGCTCGGCGAGGGCCTGCGGCAGCGACGTCAGCCGCAGCAGCTCGACCGCCGCGCAGAGCGCGAACCCGACCAACCCGGCCGTGAGCGCCCGCGTCCGCGGGCGCACGACCAGGACGAGGACCGCGACGATGGCCGCCGCCATGACGCCACCGAGCGGGCCGCCGACCGGCTCGGCCAGCCGGTGCTCGGCCAGGCGCCCGAGGCGCGCGACGACGAGCGCGAGCAGGAGCAGCGCGAGCCGGGGCGCCAGCGCGCGGGTCACGGCGGCGGGGGAGCGGGCGGGGCCGGGCATCCGGGGCCGGGCCTCAGAAGTAGTCGCGCACGTGCACCTGGCGGCCGCCCCACAGGGCGTCCCAGACGGCGTCGTGCGCGGCGGGCCCCGACGCGCCGCCCGCGAGCCGGGCGTTCGCCGTCGACTGCGCGCCCGCCCACGTCGCGGCCAGCCCGGCGGACGTGAAGGTGAGGCGGTCGCCCGGGGCGGCGTCGTCGTCGGGCGTGACGCGCACCGCGCCGTCGGCGGCCTCGAGGGTCCACGCGCCCTCGATGTCGGGCGTCCGCGGGTCGACGACGGCGAACGGCACGCGGGCCGGCACCGGCGCCACCCGGGCGACGCCGAGCGCGCCGGGCACGTCGAGCAGGCGCAGCATGTACGGGCGAGGCGCCGAGGTCGCCGCGTGGTCGGGCAGCACCAGGCGCGAGACGTCGACCCCCGACCAGCCGCCCGACGTGCAGACCTGCACCCAGCCCGCGACGGACGCGAACGAGGCGAGCACCCGCCACAGGACGCGGGCCGCGTCGGGGGTGAGCGCGACCAGGTCGTCGACCTCGATGGTGTTGGTGCGGTCGTAGCCCGGGCCGCGCGACCAGCTCGCGAAGCCGAGCACCTCCTCGGCCGCCCCCGTGCCGCGCACGGCGAGGCTGACGCCCGTGTAGTCGGCGTCGGGCCCCACCATGTCGTCGGCCTCCATCGTGAACGGGGCCTCGGCCCGGGAGAGCGGGCCGTTCTGCGCGGAGGCCCACGCCTCGTACACCCGCCGGACGGCGGGGACGTCGGCAGCGGTGGCCCGCCGGGCGCGCACGTCCTCGGCGGGCCGGGGCACGGCCGCGAGGGCCGCCATCGGGATCCGCACGTCCTCGAACGCGCCCACCACCTCGTAGCCCAGCCCGCGGTAGATGCCCGCCGACGACGGGTACAGCGTCGAGACGACGTCGCCCAGGTCACGGGCCTCCGCGAGCGCGGCCTCCATCAGCGGGCGGAGCAGGCCGGAGCCCCGGCGCTCGGCGGCGACGGTGACACCGGCGAAGCCCGCGGTCGGCAGCCGGACGCCGTGGAACCAGGACGTGAACGACCGGACGCCCAGCCCCGCGACCACCTCGCCGTCGTCGGTCGCGACCCAGGGCCGGATGTTCGGCAGCGGCCAGGCCGCCGGGTCGGGATCGGGTGCGGGCGTGGACGGGACGCCGAACGCCTCGGCGCCGAGGCGCCGCGATGCGGGGACGTCGGTGATGGCGGTGCGCCGGAACTCGAGGGTCACGCCGGCGACGCTAGCGCCCCACGACCGGCGCGTCACCGCCATTGCGCCGTACCGTGATCCGGTGAGCACACCGTCCGTGCCCGACGCGGCGCAGGCCCGGCTGCGCAGCCGCGTCCTGGTGGTCGCGATCCTGGCGTCGTTCGTGTCGTTCCTCGACGGCACGGTCGTGAACGTGGCGCTGCCCGCCATCGGCGACGAGCTCGGCGGCTCGGGCGAGGCGCGGCTCAGCCTGCAGCAGTGGGTGGTGGACGGTTACCTGGTCACCCTCGGCTCGCTCATCCTGCTCGCCGGGTCGCTGTCGGACCTGTACGGGCGGCGCCGGGTGCTCGTCGCGGGACTCGTGGGGTTCGCCGCGGCGTCGGTGCTGTGCGCGCTCGCGCCGACCGGCCCGGTGCTCGTGGGCGCCCGCCTGCTGCAGGGGGTGGCCGGGGCGCTGCTGGTGCCGAGCTCGCTGGCGCTCATCATCTCGACGTTCGACGGCGAGGCGCAGGGCCGCGCCATCGGGCGGTGGACGGCGTGGACCGGCACGGCGATGATCGTCGGCCCGTTCGTCGGCGGCGGCCTGGTGGACCTGCTGTCGTGGCGGTGGGTGTTCTGGATCAACCTGCCGGTCGTCGTCGTCACGCTCGTGCTGCTGCGGCCGGTTCCGGAGGTGCGGCAGACCACCGGCCGCCGGCTCGACGTGCCGGGCGCCGTGCTCGCCGCGACCGGCCTCGCGGCGGGCGTGTACGGGCTCATCGAGCGGACGTGGGCCGCCGTCGCGGTCGGGGTGGTGCTCCTGGTCGCGTTCGTGGTCTACGAGCGGCGCGCGCGGGACCCGATGATGCCGCCGCGCCTGTTCGCCGCGCGCAACTTCGCGTGGGGCAACGTCGCGACCTTCGCCGTCTACGGCGCGCTCTCGCTCGGCGGGTTCGTGCTCGGCCTGTTCCTGCAGCAGGTGGCGGGCTGGTCGGCCACCGCCGCCGGCGTCGCGCAGCTGCCGTCGACCCTCGCGATGCTCGCGCTGTCGACGCGGTTCGGCACCCTGGCGGCCCGGTACGGGGCGCGGTGGTTCATGACGATCGGGCCGGTCGTCGCGGGCGCCGGCTACCTGCTGCTGCTCACGATGGACGCGGACGCGACCTACGTGACGCAGGTGCTGCCGGGGCTGCTGGTGTTCGGCCTGGGGCTGTCCATCACCGTCGCGCCGCTGACCGCCGCGATCCTGGGCGCCGCCCCGGCCGCCGACGCCGGCATCGCCTCGGCGGTGAACAACGCCGTCTCGCGCGTGGCCGGGCTGCTGACCGTCGCGTTCGCCGGCGTCATCCTCGGCGGGGTGCTCGACGTCGCGTCGTTCCACCGCGCCCTGCTGGTCACCGCGGGGCTGCTCGTGCTCGGCGGGCTGGTGAGCATGGTCGGCATCCGCGACGTGCGCCGTCCGGAGGCCGCGGAGGGCGAGCCGGGCCCCGGCGTCACAGCGGGAGCTTGAAGCCCTCGTGCGACTGCGCGTAGCCGAGCGACCGGTAGAACCGGTGCGCGTCGGGCCGCTGCTTGTCCGACGTGAGCTGGGCCAGCACGCAGCCGCGCTCGCGGCCGCGCTCGTGCGCGTGCTCCATGAGCGCGCGGCCCAGCCCCTGGCCGCGCAGCGCGGCGTCGACGCGCACCGCCTCGACGAGCAGGCGCGTGGCGCCGTTGCGGGAGATGCCGGGCACGAACGTCAGCTGCATGACGCCGACCACGGCGCCGTCCAGCTCGGCGACGACGAGCTCGTCGTTCGGGCTGGCCTCGACCGCCTCGAAGCCCGCCACGTGCGCGGGCCCGAACACGCCCGTGCGGGAGGCGGCGACGGCGTCGTCGGCGATGAGCTCGACGACACGCGGCAGATCGTCGCGGGTCGCGAGGCGGAAGGTGACGGCGGCGGCGGGGGAGTCGGGCACGCCCGGACGCTAGCAGGCGGCGCTAGCCTCGCCCCGTGACCGAGCGCGAGATCGTCGCCGACCTGCCCCTCTGCCTCCCCGACGGGCGCCTGGACCCCGACGCCGTCGGCTGGTCGCGCGTGCCCCTGCACGACACGTCCGGCATCGGACGCGGCCTGCGCGGGCTGGGCCGGAACAAGCGGTGGGAGTACTGGGCGGTCGTCACCGCGGACCACGTCGTCGCGCTCACCACGTCCGCGCTGGACTACGCCGCGCTGCACCAGGTGTGGGTGCTGGACCGGGCGACCGGCGAGGAGGTCGACGCCGTCGCGATCGCGCCGCTGAACCGGTCGGCGACGCTGCCCGGCCGCCTCGGCGCCGGCCCCGTCCGGTCGCGCACGCGTGCGGTGGCGATCGCCGTCGACGAGGGGGTCGGCGGCACGCGCCTGCGTGCCCGGACGCCGCGCGTGGACCTCGACGTGACGGTGTCCCGGCCGGCGGGCCGGGAGCTGCTCGGGGTCGTGGTGCCCTGGTCGGACCGGCGGTTCCAGTACACCGTGAAGGACGTGGGTCGGCCCGCCACCGGCCGGCTCCGGCTCGACGGCGTCGAGCACCCGGTCGCAACGGGGGCGTGGGCCGTGCTCGACCACGGGCGGGGCCGCTGGCCCTACCGCGCCGCCTGGCAGTGGGGCGTGGGGTTCGGCCGGGGCGTCGACGCCGACGGCGCGGGGCACGAGGTGGCGCTGCAGCTCGGCGGGACGTGGACGCGCGCCGGCGCGACCACGGAGAACGGGGTGCTCGTCGACGGCCGCCTGCACAAGCTCCACGACGAGCTCGACTGGACGTTCGACCGCCGCGCGTACACCGCGCCGTGGCGGGTGCGCGGCGAACGGCTGGACCTCGCCTTCGTGCCCGCCCACGACCGCGTGAGCCGCACCCAGCTCGGGGTCGTGGCGTCGTCCACCCACCAGTGCTTCGGCACCTGGTCGGGCTGGGTCACGACCGACGCCGGCGTGCGCCTCGACGTCGACGGCCTCGACGGCTGGGCGGAGGACGTCGCGCAGCGCTGGTGAGCGTCGCAGCGTCGTCGGCGACCGCGACGGTCAGCGCACCCGGTCGGCTCCGCCCGCGGCGACGTAGGCGGCCACGACGGACGCGGGCTTGCGCGCGGCCTGGTCCCGGAGGCAGGCGCTGAACGTGTCGCGGAAGTCGAGCCGGGGCCACCGGGCCTCGAGGTCCGCGCGGAAGGCCGTGGGCCAGTGCTCGAGCCCGCGGCCGCTGACGTCGGCGCCGGTGGACCGGGCGAGGAGATGCCCCTCCGGGCGCTCGCCCGGCGGGACGTCGGCGTCGTCGAGCATGTGGTCGACGACCGCCCGCGCCGCGCGGTCACGGCGCTGCGTGCTCCAGCCGGCGCCCGCGGTGACCGCCCAGGCCACGTTGCCGCCCGCGACCTCGAACGGCTCGGCGTGCGCGTCGAACCCGGCCGTGAGGCCGGCGTCGTGCAGGAGGCCCGCGACGGCGAGCACCTCGTCGTCGACGGGGAGGGCCAGCTGCCGGCCGAGGTCGACCGCCAGCAGCGTGGACCGTACGGCATGGTGCACGAGCGCCGCGGGGGAGAAGCGGACGAGCACCTCGAACGCGGCGGTCACGGGCGCGGTGCGGGGAAGGTCGTCCGGAAGGGCTGGGGTCATGTCGTCGGACACTAGCCCGGCGGCGCCTTCTGCCGGCGGCAGAAGGCAGGGCGCGGGGCGTGCGGGTGCGTCAGGGTGGTGCTCATGAGGCTCCTGGTGCTGGGTGGGTCGGTGTTCCTGTCGAGGGTGGTCGCGGCGGACGCCGTGGCGCGAGGGCACGAGGTGGTGGCCGCGAACCGTGGCTCGTCGGGACCGGTGCCGGGTGGCGTGCGGCACGTGGCGCTGGACCGGGCCGACCCGTTCCCGGACGCCCTGGCCGTGGAGGGATTCGACGCCGTCGTGGACGTGTCGCGCACCCCGTCGCACGTGCGACGCGCGGTGGCCGCGCTGCCGGACGCGCACTGGGTGTTCGTCTCGACGGTCAACGTGTACGCCGACGACGCCGACCCGGGCGGGCCCGGCGTCGGGCGGCTGCGCGAGCCGCTGGTCGACGACGTCGACGGGGCGCAGGACCCGGAGGCGTACGGGGCGATGAAGGTGGCGTGCGAGGAGCTCGTCCGCGAGGGCGCGGCGAGCGCCGCGGTGGTGCGCCCGGGCCTGATCGTCGGTCCGGGGGACCCGAGCGGTCGGTTCGCGTACTGGCCGGCGCGCCTGGCCCGGGTGCTCGACGACGGCGCCGACGTCCTGGCGCCGGGCGACCCGGCCGACCTGGTGCAGGTGATCGACGTGCGCGACCTCGCGGCCTGGCTCGTCGACCTGGCAGAGCGCCGCACCCGCGGGACCTTCGACGCCGTCGGGCCGGTGACCCCGGTCGGCGACCTGCTGGCCGCGGTGGCGCGCGGTGTCGGCGCCGCGCCGCGCTGGGCATGGGCGGACGACGCCGCCCTGGCGGCGGCCGACGTCCGGCCGTGGTCGGGGGAGCGGTCGCTGCCGCTGTGGCTGCCGCGGCCCGAGTACGACGGCATGCCGGCGCACGACGCCGCGCCGGCGCGGGCCGCGGGCCTGTCGCCGCGGCCGGTGGAGGAGACCGCGCGCGACACGCTCGCGTGGCTGCGGGCGACCCCGGACGCCGCGGTCACCGGCCTGACCGCGGGGGAGGAGGGCGCCGTGCTGGCCGGGCTCCGCGGGGGCACCGGGGCCCAGGGCTCCTGACGTGGCGGTGTGACGCGTCAGACCCGGCGGGGGCGCGGTCCGCCCGGCGCGCGGGGTTACGGTCGAAGGATCAGCGCCCCGACCCTCACGAGGGCCTCCGGGGCGGACGTTCGTCCCCCGGGCCGTCACCGCGCGTGACCCGTGCGCCCGCCCGCGGGGGCGTGGTGCGAAGGAGACGGACATGACGGCAGTCGGCAGCTTCGAGGGCAGGGTCGCGCTCGTGACGGGCGGCGGGTCGGGCCTCGGCGAGGCGATCAGCAAGGAGCTCGCGGGCCTCGGCGCGAAGGTCGTGGTGACGGACATCCGCCTCGACGCGGCGCAGCGCGTGGTCGACGAGATCACCGCCGCCGGCGGGGAGGCGGCCGCGTTCGAGCAGAACACGGCGGTCAAGGAGGACTCGGCCAAGGCCGTCGAGTTCGCGAAGGCCACCTTCGGGGGCCTGAACTACGCCGTCAACAACGCCGGCATCGGCGGCAAGCAGGCGCCGGCGGGCGAGACCGACCTGGACGACTGGGACCGCGTCATCGACATCAACCTCAACGGCGTGCTCTACGGCATGCGGGCGCAGATCCCCGCGATGCTCGAGCAGGGCGCCGGCCAGAGCGCGATCGTCAACATGGCGTCGATCCACGGCACGGTCGCCGCCATCGGCAACGGCGCCTACACGGCCGCGAAGCACGGCGTCGTGGGCATCACGAAGAACGCCGCCGCCGAGTACGGCGCGCAAGGGCTGCGCATCAACGCCGTGGGCCCGGGCTACATCAAGACGCCGCTGGTCGAGTCGAGCCTGCCGGCCGAGGCGCGCGAGGCCCTCGAGAGCAAGCACGTGCTGGGCCGCCTCGGCGACCCCACGGAGGTCGCGACCGTCGTGCGCTTCCTGCTGTCCGACGACGCGTCGTTCGTCACCGGCGCGTACTGGCTGGTCGACGGCGGCTACACCGCCGTCTGACGCTCGAGCGCCGAGGTCGAGGCCAGGGGCACGAGGTCGAGGTCCGTGACCTCGACCTCGTGCCCTCACCTCGATCTCGGCGCCGATCAGGCCGCGAGGCCGGCGGCGAGCTCGTCGACGAGGTCGAAGCCCTCCTGCAGCCCGCCCTCCATGCCCGACTCGACGATCGCGTCGCGGACCTCGCGGCTGGGCGCGCGGGTGACGAGCGTGAGGGTGGTGACGCCGTCCTCCTCGGTGAACGTGTAGGTGTTCAGGGTCGCCGCGGCGTCGCCGTCGGGCATGCCCTCGAAGACCTCCGTGTGCACCAGGCGCTCCGGGGGCACCACCTCGGTGAACTCGCCGTGGAACGCGACCTCGAAACCGCCGTCGGCCTGCATGACGTAGCGGTAGGTGCCGCCGGGGCGCGGGTCGATCTCGACGCTCGTGACGGTGCCGCGCTTGCCGGCCCACCAGCGGGCGATCAGCTCGGGCTCGGTGAACACGCGCCAGACGGCGGCCGCGGGGGCGGCGAACCGGCGCACGACCTGGATGTCGGTGTCGTTCGGCAGCGTCAGGACGGCGGTGCCGGTGGTGGTGCTGGTCATGATCGTTCTCCTCGGTGCTCCGGGGGCTGGTCCGGGTGGACGCCCGGCGGGGTCTCCAGGGTGTCGAGCAGCTCGTCGATGAGCTCGAACCGCTCCTCCCACAGCCGCTCGTACCGGCCGACCCACGCGTGGATCTCCTGCAGGGGCCGGGCGTCCGTGCGGTAGAGGCGACGACGGCCGTCGTCGCGGACCTCGACCAGCCCGACCTCGCGCAGCACCCTGAGGTGCTTGGAGACCACGGGCTGGGCGACGTGGAGCAGCTCGGCGAGCTCGCCGACGCCGCGCTCCTGCTGCGCCAGGGCGTCGAGGATCTCGCGGCGCCGGGGCTCGGCCACCGCGTTGAACGCATCCGTCGTCGTCGCCGCGCGTGCCATACGACCAACCTATGCCTATATCGGAATATGTCAAGAAGGGTCAGGAGGTCGGGTTGCAGCGCGCGGCCATCGTCGCGACCAGGCCGACGTCGGGCCGCCACGGCTCCAGGTTCCACGAGTCCTTGTCGGGCGCGCCGATCGCGTGGCACTCGAGCTGGTCGTGCATCGTCGCGGTGTCGACGTCGGGGTCCGCCGTCACCAGCTCGGCCCACACGAGGTCGGTGCCCGCCTGCCCCGCCTCCCGCGCCCAGTCCGTCGGGACGACGGCGAGGGACGGACCGCCCTCGCGGTCGCCCCAGTCGGTCCCCTCGACGGCGGTGGTGCCGAGGGTGGTCGTGACGTCGTCGTCCTCGGGTCCCGACGTGCCGTCCGCGAGGGGCCGGACCTCCAGGTGCGTGTCGTCCGCGGCGACGAGGCGCGCGCCCCGGGGGGCGGACAGCCCGCCGACCGTCGTGCCGCCGTCGCGCACCGCGACGCTGCCGTCGGCGCGGGTCTCGAACGCGCCGCCCGAGGCCAGGGCGAGCGTCACCGGATCGTCGGTGTCGTCGGCGTCGTCGACCGCGGACCGCTCGAGGGTCAAGGTCGACGTGCCCGCCCTCGGGTCGGGGGTGACGTGCACGGGAGGGTCGTCGAGCGCCGCGCCGGGCACCGACACCTCCAGCGTGACGTCGCCGGCCGTCACCTCGACCCGCAGGGGCTGCTCGGGGGTCGCGGTCGGTCCCGGCGTCGTCACCGTGCTCGGCGTCTCCGTCGGCGCGGGCGTCGACGGCGAGCAGGCACCGAGGGCGAGGAGCGTGACGAGGGCAGTGAGGCCGGGGAGCGCTCGCGACCGGAGGAGGGAGTGCACGCCCTCAGTCTCGGGTACGGGGCCCGTCGCGGCACCCGACCGGACCCTGGTCATTCGGGTGAGGTTCGCCTAACCTTACCGACGTGAGCACGCGAACGCTGTCGAAGCCGGTCGACCCGCACGTCCTCGTCGCCGAGGTCGTGACGACGAAGCGCCTGGGCCCGCACCTGCAACGGGTCACGCTCGGCATCGACGACATCGACCGCCTCACCCTCGTGGGCGACGACCAGTGGTTCCGGCTGTTCCTGCCGCGCCCGGGCCAGGACACGCTGAAGCTCCCGACGCGCACGTCGAACCTCGGCTGGTACGCGCAGTACCTGGCGACGCCGCGCGCCCGCCGCCCGCTGGTGCGCAACTACACGATCCGCGCGGCGCGGCCCGAGCTGCGGGAGATCGACGTGGACTTCGTGCTGCACGGCCACGACGGCGCGGCGCCCGCGGGGCCGGACGGCGGGCACGAGCCGCTCGGCCCGGGCGCGGGTTTCGCGCTGTCCGCGCGACCCGGGGACCGGGTCGGAATCCTTGACCAGGGCACCTACCACCACCGGCAGGCCGCGTGCGACTGGCGGCTGCTCGTCGCCGACGAGAGCGGCCTGCCCGCCGTCGCCGGCATCTGCGAGGCGCTGCCCGACGACGCGCGTGGCGTCGCCGTCGTCGAGGTCCCCACCGCCGACGACCGCCAGGACTTCCGGGTGCCGGCCGGCGTCGACCTGCGGTGGGTCGAGCGCGACCGCGCGGCGGCCGACGACCCGGTCCTCGGGGAGGTGCCCGGCCGGGCCGCGCTCGAGGTCGTGCGCGGCGCCGAGCTCCCCGCGGGCAGCGGGTACGCGCTCGTCGCCGGCGAGCAGGCGCTCGCGGCCGGCGTGCGGCGGCACCTGGTGAACGAGCGGCAGTGGCCGAAGGCGGCGGTCGACTTCGTCGGCTACTGGCGGCACGGCAAGGCGTCGCCCAGCTGACCTGCTTTCCACCGGGTGGTCTCTCGCTGGAAGGTCGTTCGTGCGCTACTCGACGACGACGACCTCGTGCGGCGAGGTGTTGAGCCGCACGGCGGCGTCCGGGGCGTCGGCGACGCCGGGGACGCCGGCCGGGAACGCGACGACGATGTCCTCGATGCGCACGCCGAACTCGCCCGGCAGGTAGATCCCCGGCTCGACGGAGAAGCACATCCCGGCCTCGACCGGGGTCTCCTCGCCCTCCACCATGTACGGCGGCTCGTGCGTCGTCAGGCCGATGCCGTGGCCGGTGCGGTGGACGAAGAACTCGCCGAACCCGGCGTCGGCGATGACGGCACGAGACGCGCGGTCGACGTCCTGGCACGTCGCTCCGGGGCGGACGGCGTCGACACCCGCCTGCTGCGCGGCGCGCACCACGTCGTGCACCTCCTGCTCGCGGTCGGTGAGCGCGCCGACGTGCACGGTGCGGGTGGTGTCGGAGCCGTAGCCGTCGGCGAGCCCGCCGAAGTCCATGACCACCATGTCGCCCTCGCGGATCACGCGGTCGCCGGCCTCGTGGTGCGGGTCGGCGCCGTTCTCGCCCGCGCACACCAGGGTGAAGTCGACCTGCTCGTGCCCGTGGGAGCGCAGCAGCGCGTCCAGGTCGTCGGACACCTCGCGCTCGGCGCGCCCCGCGAACCGGCGGGTGACGATCTCGGCGAACACGGCGTCCGCCCCGGCGCCCGCCGCGGCGAGACGGGCCACCTCCTCGGGCGACTTCGCGGCCCGC
Organism: Isoptericola sp. NPDC056573; assembly: GCF_042793335.1. Taxonomy (NCBI): domain Bacteria; kingdom Bacillati; phylum Actinomycetota; class Actinomycetes; order Micrococcales; family Promicromonosporaceae; genus Isoptericola; species Isoptericola sp. NPDC056573. Next base: position 220,045 of record NZ_JBHTUY010000004.1, on the reverse strand, counting down.
AGCATGGGCAGCACGGTCGTGACCGCGGCGTACGACGACGCGGGCAGGGTGCGCTGCAGGCCCAGCACGTGCAGCGCCCACGCCGTGTCGCTGATCGCGTACCGCCCGTCCGGGCGCAGCAGCCGGGCGGCGACCGCGTGCTCGTCCTCGCCGTCCACCCAGGCCACGGCCTCGATGCCGCCGACCGCGCCGACCTCGAGGTCGTGGGCCTCGAGCTTCGGCACCACCGCGACCGGGTCCCCGTCCACGGGCAGCACGAGCAGCGTGAGCCGCTCGAGCTCGGCGGCGGGCGTGTACCCGAGGAAGTAGCGCAGGTCGGGGCCGGGCGTCACCAGCACTCCGGCGAGGCCGGCGGCGGCGGCCTGGGCGGCGGCCCGGCGGCGGCGGTCGGCGTGCACGGCGGGGGAGAAGGGCGTCATCTGCCCAGCGTGCCGCGTGCGGCCCCGGCCTGCACCACGGTCGGGCGCGCGCTCGGGCGCACGGTCAGACGCGCACCACGATCTTGCCGCGACCGTGCCCGGTCTCGGAGGCGCGGTGGGCGTCGGCGGCGTCGGCGAGGTCGAAGACCTGACCGACCTCGACCGCGACCTTGCCGGCGTCGATCAGCGCCCCGAGCGCCTCGAGGTCGGCGCTGGACGGGCGCACCCACACGTAGTGCCCGCCGTGCTCCGTGCGCGCCGTCGCGTCCGTGATGGACGTGATCGTGCCGCCCGGGACGAGCACCGCGGCGCTGGTCGCGACGGCGTCGCCGCCCACGTAGTCGAGGGCGACGTCGACGCCGTCCGGGGCGAGGGCGCGGACGCGCTCGGCGAGCCCGTCGCCGTACGTGACGGGCTCGGCGCCCAGGTCGCGCAGGAAGTCGTGGTTGGCCTCGCTCGCGGTGCCGATCACGCGTGCGCCGAGGCTGCGCGCGATCTGCACGGCGAAGGCGCCGACGCCGCCGGCCGCCGCGTGCACCAGCACCGTCTGGCCCTCCCGCACGCCGGACCGCAGGACCGACTGGTAGGCCGAGAGCCCCGCGAGCGGCACGGCCGCCGCCTCCTCGAACGTCAGCGACGCGGGCTTGCGCGCCAGCGTGCGCACGGGCGCGGCGACGAGCTCGGCGAACGTGCCGCCGTGCACCCAGTCCTTGCGGACGTACCCGTACACCTCGTCGCCCACCTGGTACTCGGGGGTGTCGAGGCCCACCTGTTCGACGACGCCCGCCACGTCCCAGCCCGGGACGACGGGGAACTGGGTGTCGAACAGGCCGTCCAGGTAGCCCTGGCGGACCTTCCAGTCGACGGGGTTGACGGAGGCGGCGCGCACCCGCACGACGACGACGTCCGCCCCGGGGTGCGGGTCGGGCTGGTCGGTGAGCTCGAGGACGTCGGCACCGCCGAAGCGGGAGTAGGTGATGGCTCGCATGCCCGGCACAACAGAGGCCGGGCCGCGAGACTTCCCGCGACCCGGCCCGTGCCGGCCCTGCCGTGCTGCGACGGCGTCAGCCCATGGTGTTGACGATCAGCCCGATGTGGGTGAAGAAGTTCATCGCGCCGAACAGCAGGAACGCGAGCCCGGCGAGGCCCCAGGCCCAGCCGATGACGACGCGCAGGCCGTGACCGGCGCCGTCGCGCAGGGCGAGCGGGAAGAGGATCGCGCCGAGTCCGACGAGCGCGATGAGGCCGGACATGAAGATCGCCTCGACGAGCGGGTAGGCGGCGAAGGCGCCCGAGATCGGCTCCTGGGGCGGGGCGGCGAAGAGCTGGTACGTGACGCCGGCGATCGCGATGGCGACCAGGCCGAGGCCCATGCCGAGCACGAACACGGAGACCGGGCGGGCGACGGCGCGCAGGTGGTCGGCGACGTCCTCGCGGGCCAGCGCCTCCTTGCCGCGCGTCCACAGGTAGAAGGCCGCGGCGAGCAGCAGCACGCCGAACGCGAGGCTGGTCTCGCCGAAGATGATGTTGTCGAAGGGGAAGCCGCCGGCCGCCAGCGGCCAGGTGAGCGTCATGTGCAGCCCGGTGGCCGTGAGGATCAGGCCGAGCACGCCGAACGCGAGCGACCAGCCCTCGGCCACGACCTTCCCGGGCGCGCGCAGCAGGTCACGGCCGAGCCACACGAGCAGGATCAGGCCGGCGCCCACGGCGACGGACATCACGGTGTTGTAAGTGGGCATCTGCGCCCAGTCGATCACGAGGCCATCCGCGGCCATCAGGTTCACTGCTCTTCATCTCCTCGGTCCGGGCCGCCCGGCGGCGGTCTGTCGATCGGCTAAACCATACGCGCGTATAGGTTATTCCGGCGCCGTCACCGTGCCGCGCCTACGATGGGCGGCGTGACGGAGGACGACCGGCCGCGGCGGCGCCGCATGGTCCAGGGGCGTGGCGCCGACAAGCAGCGCCGGATGGTCGAGGCCGCGGCGACGCTGCTCATCGACGAGGGGTTCGACGCCGTCACGCACCGCCGCGTCGCCGAGGCCGCCCGCCTGCCGCAGGGCTCGGCGTCGTACTACTTCCCGACCAGCGCGGCGCTCGTCGCGGCCGCGGTGGAGGCCGCCGAGGACGTCCGCGGCGCCGCGGCCCAGGCCGCGGCCGAGGCGCTGCCGCACCGGCGGCGGTCCGCGGCGACGGCGGCGCGGCTCCTGATCGAGGTCCTGTACGCGCCCCACGTCGACGACACCGTCGTGGCCCGCCGGCTCGACCCGATGATGACCGCGATGCGCGACCCGGCGCTGCAGCCGATCATGCGGCGCTCGCGACCCCGCTTGCTCGGTGCCGCCCGCACGGTGCTGCAGGCCTCGGGGTTCGAGGGGGCGTGCGAGGACCCGCGCGACGTCGACCTCGTGGCGCACCTGGTCGACGCCGCCCTCCTCACCGCGGCCTCGTCGGGCACGGACCGAGTGCTGGACCGCGCGGGGGAGACGGTCGCCCGGCTGCTCGAGCGATGGCGCTGACGCGGCTGTCGGCGGCCGCCGGGGGCGTCAGCCCGCGAGGCGGAACCGGGCCCGGTGCTGCGCGGGCGTGGTGTCGAGCCGGCGCCGGAACGCGCGGGTCAGCGTGTCGGTCGTGCCGAAGCCGCAGGCGGTCGCCACGCGCTCCAGGGTGTCGTCGGAGGTCTCGAGCCGCTGCCGCGCCGCCTCGACGCGGACCGACTCGACGTAGGCCGCCGGCGTGGTGCCCAGCTCGGTCTTGAACAGCCGGGTGAGCTGCCGCGCGCTGACGTGCGCCCGCTCGGCGAGCTCCGCGACGGTCAGCGGGGCGGCGACGTTCCGCAGGACGTGATGACGCAGGTCGTCCACGCGCCGGGTGGTCGCGCGGGGGTCCGTGGCGACCGAGAACTGGCTCTGCCCGCCCGGCCGCTTGAGGAACATCACGAGCTGCCGGGCCACGCGCAGCGCGAGCTCCTGGCCGTGGTCGGCGGCGACCAGCGCCAGCGTCAGGTCGAGGCACGCCGTGAGCCCGGCGCCGGTCCACACGTCGCCGTCGCGCACGAAGATCGGGTCGGCGTCGACCCGGACGCCCGGGTGCTCGGCGGCGAGCTGCCGCGCCGTGGACCAGTGCGTCGTGACCCGGCGGCCCTCCAGCAGGCCCGCCTCGGCGAGGACGTGCGCCCCCACGCAGACCGACGCCACCCGGCGGGCGCCGTCGGCCAGCGCCTGCACGCGCGGCACGAGCGCGGGGTCCACGACGGCGCGGACGTGCCGCTCGGCGTCGACCCGGACCGCGCCCGGCACGACCAGGGTGTCGACCCGCCGGCCGGCCAGGTCGTCGAACGTGGCGTCGGGCAGCACGCGGACGCCCGCCGACGTGGTCACGGGGTCGGTGGTCTCCGCGGCGAGCACCACCTCGTAGCCGGTCGGGCCGTCGAGCTCGCGCGCCAGCAGCGCGAAGACCTCGGCCGGTCCGGTGACGTCGAGCAGGTCGACACCGTCGAAGAGGGTGACCACGACGAGCCGTTCGATCATGGGGATGTCCGAATCTGCGGGTTGCATGACATTGCCGACACCGTACGCCGGTTCGTAGCGTGGGGAGCGTGCCGCCACCTCGGCGCCCGATCCCTCGACCTCCTGCGGAAGGACACCATGACCAGCACCACCCTGCGCGAGCTCAGCGGCGCCGACCCGACCCCTGCGGACCTCGCCGAGGCGACCGTGATCCTGGTCGACTACCAGAACACCTACACGCGCGGCGTCATGGAGCTGGACGGCTGGGCGCCGGCCCTCGACGCCGCCGCGGACCTGCTGGCCCGCGCCCGCGCGGCGGGTGCCACGGTGATCCACGTGCAGCACGACGGCGGCGCCGGCTCGCCGTACGACCTCGCCACCGACCTGGGCCAGATCCACCCGCGGGTCGCGCCCGCGCCCGGCGAGGCCGTGGTGACGAAGACCGCCCCGGACTCGTTCCGCGGCACCGGGCTCGGCGACCTGGTGGACGCGGCCGGCCATGTCGACGTCGTGGTGGTGGGCTTCATGACGCACATGTGCGTCGCGTTCACGTCCCAGGGAGCGGCCCTGCGGGGCAACCGGCCCACCGTGGTCGCGGAGGCGTGCGCCACCCGGTCGCTCGCCAGCGCCGTCGCGCCGGTGCCCGCGGAACAGCTCCACCGGGCCGCGCTCGCGACGGTCGCCGACGCGTACGGCGTCGTCGTGGCGACCGCCGACGACCTCACAGGCCAGGCCGCGGCCGTCTGACGCGAGCCGGTCAGACGAGCACCTCGCCGTCGCGGGCGACCACCCGGCCGCCCGCGACGACGAGCGCCCGGGCCGGCGCGCGCACCACGGCGTCGGGCACGTTCTCGGCGTCGACGAGCACCACGTCGGCCGGCGCGCCCGCCACGAGGTCGTGGACCTCGCGGCCCACGAACCGGGCGGCGTCCGCGGACGCGACGCGGGCGGCGGTGACGAGCTCCCCGTCGTACCGCAGGCCCGACAGCCGGGCGAGCTGCGTGGTCAGCGCGAGCAGGTCGCCCGTGCCGTACGGGGACCACAGGTCGCGGATGCCGTCGGTGCCCAGGCCGACGGGGACACCGGCCTCGCGCAGCGCCAGCAGCGGCAGGGGAGCGGCGCCGATCGGCGCCACCGTGGTCATGGTGATCCCGGCCTCGGCCATGGCCGCGATCAGGTCGGCCTGGCGCGACCCGGCGAGCTGGCCGACGGCGAAGCCGTGCGCCACGTTGACCCTGCCCTGCAGCCCGGCCCGCAGGGTGCGGTCGATCATCAGCTCGATCTGGAACGCGCCGAGCTCGCCCCCGTCGTGCAGGTGCACGTCGACGCCGACGCCGCGCTCCTCGGCGATCGCGAACAGCCCGTCGAGCTGCCCCACCGGGTCGCGGTCGATCGACGCGGGGTCGAGGCCGCCGACGTGCTCGGCGCCCGCGGCCGCCGCCCGGTCCAGCAGCTCCAGGACCCCGGGGCGCCGCAGCACGCCGTCCTGCGGGAAGGCGACGATCTCCGCGTGCACGGCGCCGCCGAGCGCCGCGACCGCCTCGCGCACCACCTCGATGCCGCGCAGGCCCACGCCGAGGTCGACGTCCACGTGCGTGCGCACCGCCGTCGTGCCGGTGCGGACCGACTCGCGCAGCACCGCCAGCGTGACGTCCACGCCGGGGATGCCGAGCTCGTCGCGGTGCGCGCGCTCGTGCGCGATGCGCGCGCGGACGCCCGGCTCGCCGCCGTAGCTCACCCACGGCTTGCCCCACCACGACTTGTCGACGTGCGCGTGCGCGTTGACCAGCCCCGGCAGGGCCAGCAGGCCGCGCCCGTCGACCTCCCCGTCCATCGCGCCCTCGGCGGGCGCCGCGGTCGCGTCGTGCGGCACGACGGCGGTGATCGCGCCGTCCGCCACGTGCAGGTCGGCGGCGTCGCCGCCCCAGGGGCGCACGTTGCGGATCACGGTGACGTCGGGGCTGCTGGTCATGGGCGGTCCTCCTCGAAGGGGACGACCGCCTGCGGTCGTCCGGGGATGGTGATCTCGTAGCTCTCGTCGGCGCCGTCGAGCGCCGCCGCGAGCGGGACGACGGTCGCGCCGTCCCAGGCCTCCTGCTGGGTGTAGCCGCCGGCGAGCACGCCGTACGCCTCCCCGTCGGGTCCGCGCCACACCGTGACCGTCTCGTGCCGGCGGTCGGTCGGGAGCACGACGTCGGCGCCGTCCGGCCCGACCACCTCGATGCTCGGGCCCGACCCGGCGTTGCCGAACGGGCCGTTGCCGGCGATCACGAGGGTGCCGTCGTCGGCGCGGGCCACGCCGTGCTGGTGGGAGTCGGCGGTCAGGTCGGTGGTCGTGACGTCGCCGGTGCCGGGATCGACGCGCGCCAGGGCCCGGCCCTGGTAGGGCAGCAGCAGGTCGCCGTCGTCGTCGAGGACGGCGTAGTGCGGCTTCTCGAACGACGCGAGGCCGCCCTCGCGGCCGAACGGCGCCACCTCGATGGCGCGGGCGCGCTCGCGCTCCGGGTCGACGACCGTGACGGTGAACCCGTCGTGGTCGACCGTGTACACCTCGTCGCCGTCGTCGCCCACGAGGACGTCGAACGGGCGCAGGCCCACCGGCACGGAGGAGACGACCTCGCCCGTGTCGGCGTCGAGCGTCTCGAGGAACGCCGCGTCCCCCGTGCTCACCGCGACGTGCACGCGCTCGCCGTCGGGGGACACCGCCAGCCCGAGGCCGCCGCGACGGTACTCGCCGTGCGCGAGGCGCGTGGTCGCGTGCTCGTACGCGAACAGGTCCGTGCGCTCGCGGGTGTCGAGGTCCACGACCGCGACACCCTCGGCGGTGGAGACGAAGGCGCGGCGGGAGCCCTCGTCCACGGCGACGTCCCACGGCGCGGTGCCGACGGTGATCTCGTCGACGACGGCGCTGCCCCGGCGGACCGCCGGGTCGACCACCGCGAGCGTGTCGCGCTCGGCCTGCGTGGCCAGCAGCAGCTGGGTTGGAGCGGCCTCGGCCGACGGCGTCGGTGCGGCCGACGTGCCCGGGCTTGGTGTCGGGCTCTGCGTCGGGCTCTGCGTCGGGCTCTGTGTCGGGCCCTGTGTCGGGCTCTGTGGCGGGCCCGGTGTCGTCGTGCCCGCGGGCGGCTGCGGAGCCGCACAGGCGCCGAGGGCGAGCAGGGTGGTGGCGACCGCGAGGGCCCCTGCGGCACGGGCCGGGCGGCGCGTGCGGCGGGCGGGGGTCACGATCAGATGGTATGCCATATTCTCCTCCGGCTGGCTGGCAGGATGTGCGCATGTCCTCCGAGCTCTCGGCCCCCTTCGAGCCCGAGTCCGTGCGGGTGGCGCGCGTCGTCCGCGAGCAGATCGTGGAGGGGTCCCGGGAGCCCGGCAGCCGGCTGGTCGAACGCGACCTGGCCGCCGAGCTGGGCGTGAGCCGCATCCCCGTGCGGGACGCGCTGCGCACGCTCGTCGCGGAGGGGCTGGTCACGCCGCGGCCGCGCACCTGGGCGGTGGTCCGCGAGTTCAGCGACGCCGACGTGGACCACCTGCACGAGGTGCGGGAGGCCACGGACCCGCTGCACTTCCGGCTCGCGGCGACGCGCCGGTCGGTGGAGCAGCTCGCCGGCCTGACCGAGGCGTGGCAGCGGGAGGACGCCGCCGCCCGCGCGGGCGACGGCCCCACGGCCCGGCGCGCCGGGGCCGACTTCCACGAGCGCGTCGTCGTGGCCGCCGGGAACCCGGTGCTCGTCGAGCTGCACCTCGTGATCGCCAGCCGGGTGCGCTGGCTGCTCGGGCAGCACCTCGACCTGCAGGCGATCGCCGACGAGCACCGCGAGCTCCTCGACGCCGTCCGGGACGGCGACGGCGAGACCGCGGCCCGGCTGGCGCGCGAGCACCTCGCCACCAGCCGCGCCGCGACCCAGGAGCGCCGGGCCTGACGCCGTCGGTGTCGTGGTCGGCCTCGTCGTCGGTGTCGTCGTCGGCGCCGTGGGCGAGGTCGGGGGTGAGGTCATCGGCCCAGGCTCGTCGGCCGCGTCGCGCCGCCGCATCGGGCGTCCGGGGCGCGGGGGATCGTCCGAACGGATGAGGTGCGGACGCGTCGTGCGCGGCTAGCGTGGTCGTCCGTGCCCGGATCCCTCACCCGCGGGGTGCACCTCGCCTTCGCCGCGCTCGTCGTGACGTCGGCGGCGCGCTACCTCACCAACCACGGCCTCGACGGCCAGTGGTGGCTCGTGGTCGCGCTGCTGCTGGCGGTCGCCGTCGCGTACGCGGGCCTCGTGCTGCTCGCCCGCCGGTCCGGCGGGGCCGGGCCGGGCGCCGTCGTCCACGGCGTGCTGGCCGTGCTGCTCGTGGCGTGGTCCGCGCTGGTGCTGGTCGCGCCGAGCTTCGCGTGGTCGGCGATCCCCTTGTTCTTCGTGTGCCGCAGCCTCGTGCCGGTGCCCACGGCGCACGTCCTCGTCGGCGCGGTCGCGGTCGTCACGGGCGTGGCGCTCTTCGACCTGTCCGGCCGCAGCGACTGGGCGGCCGCCGTGGCTCCGCTCGTCGTGGCGGTGCTGCTCAGCCTCGCCTACGACGCGATCGTGCGGCAGGCGGGCGAGCGCGGGCGGCTCCAGCACGAGGTCGCCGTCCTGGCCGAGCGCGAGCGCGTGGCGCGGGAGATCCACGACACCGTGGCCCAGTCGCTGTCGTCGGCGGTGCTGCGCCTCGAGGCCGCCGACCAGCGCTGGGACGCCGACCCCGACGCCGCGCGCGACGACGCCCGGCAGGCCGCCGTCGCCGTGCGCGCCAGCCTCGGCCAGACGCGCGACCTCGTGCACGACCTCGTCGACCCGTCCCCGGCGACCGGCGGGGTCGCGCCCGCCGACGTGGAGGCGGCGGTCCGGACCGCGGCCCGGCGGCACGTCCCCGACGCCGAGCTCACGGTGGTCGGTGACCGCGTGCCGGTGGGGCCGGAGGTCGCGCACGCGCTCGCGCGGATCGCCCAGAGCGCGGTCGCGAACGTGCACCGGCACGCCGGCCCCGCGCGGCTCGGGCTCACCCTCACCTACCTGCCCGACGCCGTCGCGCTCGACGTGTTCGACGACGGTCGCGGCTTCGACGTCGCCGCGGTGAGCTCCCGCGCCGCCGGGCCGGACGGCGGGTTCGGGCTGCGCGCCATGCGCCAGCGGGTGGAGCAGCTCGGTGGCACGATCACGGTGGAGAGCGCGCCGGGCGAGGGGACCGTCGTCGGGGTGCAGCTGCCCGTCGCGGGAGGGCCGCCGGCGACCGGACCGGACGACCAGGAGGACGCATGAGCGACCCGATCACCGTGCTGCTCGTGGACGACCACCACGTGGTGCGCGCCGGGCTGCGCGCCCTGCTCGACTCGCAGCCGGACCTCACCGTCGTGGGCGAGGCGGGCACCGCCGACGAGGCCCTCGACGCCGTGGCACGGCTCGCGCCCGCGCTCGTCGTCATGGACCTCGAGCTCGGCGCGGCGGAGGACGGCGTGGCCGCCACCCGCCGCATCAGGGCCGCCCACCCCGACGTCCCGGTGCTCGTGTTCAGCGCCTACGACACCGACGCCGACGTGGTGCGCGTCGTCGACGCCGGCGCCATCGGCTACGTGCTCAAGGACGCCCCGCCCGCCGAGATCTTCGCCGCCGTGCGCGGCGCCGTCGTCGGGCGCAGCGTGCTCTCCCCGCCCGTCGCGTCCCGGCTGATGCAGCAGGCGCAGAACCCCGGCAGCGCGCTCACCCCGCGGGAGGCGGAGCTGCTCACGCTGCTCGCCCAGGGGCTGAGCAACCGCGAGCTCGGCCGCCGGCTGTTCATCTCCGAGGCGACCGTCAAGACCCACCTCGCGCACGTGTACGCCAAGCTCGGCGTCGAGTCGCGGGCGGCCGCCGTCGCGCACGCGCTGCGGGGACAGACGGTGCGCTGACGAGTCAGCTCTCGACGCCGACCTGGTCCGGGCGCTTGTCGTCGCGCCACCCGCGCCACACCGAGTGCCGCAGCCGCGGACCCTCGTCGTCCGCGCCGTCGGTCGCGCCGAGGACGGCGGGGTCGCTCGTCCAGTCGCCGTACGTCACCTCGGCCACCCGCTCGGGCGCGGCCCACCGCGCGTGCACCGCCTCGGTGCGGGGCACGCCGTCGAGCGGCGCGTCGTCCACGGGCCGCAGGCGCCGGACCACCTCGCGCCGCTCCGCCTCCTTGAACCCCGTGCCGACCTTGCCCACGTAGCGCAGCACGCCGCCGTCGTCCGGCACCGCCAGCAGCAGCGACCCGGCCACCCGCGCGTCCTCCCGACCCGTCCCGGCATGCAGCGGGCGCCAGCCCACGACCACCACCTCCTGGGTGCGGGCGTGCTTGATCTTTAGCCAGTCGCGCGAGCGGCGGCCCGGCGTGTACGACGACCGGCGCCGCTTGGCCACCACCCCCTCGAGCCGCATGAGACGGCTGGTCTCCAGCGCCTCGTCGAGCGTGCCGTCCAGGGCGTCGGGCACGTGCACCGGGCGGCGCGGCGTCACGACCCGCGCCAGCTCCGCGCGGCGCTCGGTGTACGGCCGGTCGGTCACCGCGCGCCCGCCCACGACCAGCACGTCGAACAGCACCAGGTCGACCCCGACCGCGCGGCGCGCCTTCTCGACGTCGCGCGGCCGGGTGAGGCCCGCCCGCTGCTGGAGGCGGCGGAACGACGGGCGCCCGTCCGCGTCGAGGGCGACGATCTCGCCGTCCAGCGCCAGCGGCAGGTCGTCGTCCGCGACCATCTCCGCGACCGCCCGCAGCTCCGGGAACGTCACCGTGAGGTCCTGCCCCGAGCGGGACGTGAGCCGCACGGCGCGCTCGTCGTCGCCGTCCGTGCCGCCATGGAGCACCTCGACCACCGCGCGGAAGCCGTCCCACTTGACCTCGAACGCCCAGTCGTCCGGGTCCAGCCGCGCGAGCTCGCCCGGTGGCGCCGTCGTCGCGAGCATCGGGCGCGGCGTCTCGGGCGGCGCGTCGTCGTCAGGCGCGCGGCCGGGGGCCGGCGACCGTCCCGCGGGGGCGTCGTCCGCGTCACCGCCGTCGTCTCCACCGTCGTCCGCGCCGTCGCCCGCGCCGTCGTCCTCGTCCCCGGGCTGTGCCTTCGTGCGGTGGATCAGCCACGAGTTCTGGTCGTCGCCGCCGCGCCCGCCGGTGCGGATGAGGGCGAGACGTCGTGAGCCGCGCCGCTCGCTGTGCAGGACGGCGATCACCTCGTCCTCGCGCCACTTCTCCAGGTCGTAGGTGCCGGCGTCCCAGATCGTCACCTCGCCGCCGCCGTACTCGCCCGCGGGGATGCTGCCCTCGAACGCGCCGTACTCGAGCGGGTGGTCCTCGGTCTGCACGGCCAGGTGGTTCTGCTTCGGGTCGGTGGGCTCGCCCTTCGGCAGGGCCCAGCTCACCAGGACGCCCTCGTGCTCCAGCCGGAAGTCCCAGTGCAGGCGGCGGGCGTGGTGCTCCTGGACGACGAAGGTCGGCGCGCCGTCGCGGGGGTCCGGGCTCTCGGGGCCGAACGGCTCCGGGGTCTTCTCGGGGTCGCGCTTGGCGCGATACGTCTCGAGCTTCTCGGCCGGCGTGCGCTCGAACGTCGCCATGCGCTCCGGCGTGGGCTCGAGCTGGGCCAGGTGCCCGGCCGCCAGGGGCTCCAGGAGGTCGCCGTCGCGCTCCAGGCGCTCGACCACCTCCGTGAAGGTGAGGTGGCGCAGGTCGGGGTCGTCGAGCTCGTCCCAGGTGCGCGGCGCGGCGACGGTCGGCTCGTCGCGGCCCCGCAGCGAGTACGGCGCGATGGTGGTCTTGGCGCCGTTGTTCTGCGACCAGTCGACGAGCACCTTGCCCGCGCGCAGCGACTTCTTCATGTCGCTGACGACGAGGTCCGGGTGCTCCGATTCCAGGTGGCGCGCGAGCTCGTGCGCCACCGCCGAGACGGCGTCCGCGGTGAGGGAGTCGTCGTGACCGACCAGCGCCGCGTACAGGTGGATGCCCTTGGAGCCGCTGGTCACGGGCAGCGGGTCGAGGTCCATGCCGCGCAGGATGTCGCGCGCCAGCCGCGCGACCTCGGCGCACTCGGCCAGGCCCGCGCCCGGCCCCGGGTCGAGGTCGAGGACCAGACGGTCCGGGGGCATCGGCGTGCCCGTGCGGCCGAACCGCCACTGCGGCACGTGGATCTCGAGGGTGGCCGTCTGACCCAGCCACGTCAGCGTGGCGAGGTCGTTGACCAGCACGTAGTCGTTGGTCGACGTGCGGTGCTTGATCGAGCGCCGCGGCACCCACGACGGCGTCGACGCGTCCAGGTTCTTCTGGAAGAACATCTGCCCGGCGACGCCGTCCGGCCACCGCTTGCGCGTCGCGGGGCGGTACGCCGCGTGCCGCAGCAGCGCCGGTGCCACCTGGGCGAGGTACTGCAGCACCTCGCCCTTCGTCGTCCCCGTGGCCGGGTAGTACACCTTGTCCAGGTTCGTCAGCTGCAGGCGGCGGTCGTCGACCGTGACGGTCTGCGGCTTGCTCGACGACGCGCGTGCCATGCGGACATCGTCGCGCGAGGGGTCGATGCGCGCGCCTCGGGCGGGCACGCCGACCATCAGGAGGCGCCAGAGCGACCGCCGGGTCACGCGGGGGCGAGGAACTCCCGCAGGGCGGCGGCCACCTCGCCGGGAGCCTCCTCGGCCTGGTGGTGGCCGGACCGGATGAGGCGGTGCCGCAGCGGCCGGTCGAGCCACGGCTCCCAGATGGCGGCGGGGTCGCCGTGGATGTCCAGGTCGTCCTCGGTCGACTCGAGCAGGAGCGTCGGGCATCCCACCCGTCGCCCCGCCGCGCGGTCGTCCTCGTCGTGGCGTCGGTCGATGCCGAGCCCCGCGCGATAGTCCTCGCACATCCCGTGCACGACGGCGGGGTCCCGCAGCGCGTCCCACACGTCGGCATGGTTCCCGGGCCCGATGACCTCCGGCGGTGGCGTGCGGTACCAGGCGTCGGGGTCGGCGTCGATGACGCGCTCGGCGGGCTTCTCGTCCTGGGCGAGGAACCACCAGTGCCACCAGGCGCGGGCGAACCGCGCGTCCGTCCGCTCCAGGTGCTCGACGACGGGCAGCCCGTCCATGACGACGAGGTGCGTGACCCGCTGCGGGTGGTCCATGGCGGTGCGGAAGGCGACCAGCGACCCGCGGTCGTGGCCCACCACGGCGAAGCTGTCGTGGCCCAGGGCGGACATCAGGTCGACGACGTCCCGGGCCATCGCCCGCTTGCTGGACTGCGCGTGGTCGGGCGCGTCGGGCGGCAGGGTCGACCTCCCGTAGCCGCGGAGGTCAGGGCAGACCACGGTGTGCTGCTGCGTGAGCAGAGGCGCGACGGCGTGCCACGTCGTGTGGGTCCGGGGGTGCCCGTGCAGCAGCACCACCGGCGTTCCCGTGCCGCCGTGCCGCACCCGCACCGTCACCTCGGGAAGGTCCACCCTGTCCAGCCGGAAGCCGTCGAACATGGGGCGACACTAGCGACGTGCCCCGGTGGTCGCCTCACGCCGGGGGACGGGCGGCACGCACCCTCCTGCCCGGCGGACGCGGGCCGTCCCGGTCTGCCACGATGTCCGGCATGGACGACCCGCCCGTCGAGGCACCCCGCGCACCGGGAACGGCGCTGACGTCCCACGAGCGCGCGCTCCTGGAGCGGGTCTGCGCGGGGTCGTGGCGCGGTGCCGCGGAGGCCAGGGCGCAGCTCGCGCACGCGCGGTGGGGCGGCAAGGACCACGAGGGCGACGCGTGCTTCCTCCTCGACGTCCCGGCCGTGCCGGGTCTGCCGAGGATCCCTCCCCCGCACGACGGCGGCACGATCGCCTCTCTCGAGGTGGTCGACGGGGACGACGGTCTCGGTGTCCTCGAGCTCTGGGTGGAGGACGGCAGGCTCTACTCGCTCGACTACAGCACGTTCGGCGACGACACCGTCGAGGTGCTCCCCGACGTCCGTCTGGTCCGCGGCGACGCATGACGATCCAGGGGGCGTGAGGTCGGGGGCCGCGCGCCCAGCGATGCCGTCACCGCTCGTCCGGCCCGTCCTTGGGTCGTCGGTCCTCGCCTCCGCCGCGGATCGACCGCAGGGCGGAGAGATCCACGAACCGTGGCAGGGTTCTCCGCGTGACCGACGCGTACCTGTCCTCCCTGTTCTCCCTCGACGGCCGGACCGCTCTGGTGACCGGCGGCAGCTCCGGCATCGGGCGTGCGATCGCGGGCGCGCTCGCCCGGGCCGGAGCGCGCGTCGTCGTCCTGGCCCGGCGGGAGGCGGAGCTGGACGACACGGTCGCGGAGCTGCGGGCGCACGGCTGCACCGTCGACCGCGTCAGCGCGGACCTGAGCACCCGGGCCGGCGTGCGGGCGGCGGCCGAGGAGGCGGCCGCCGTCTTCGGCGAGCCGGACGTCGTGGTCAGCTCCGCGGGCATCAACCTGCGGCCGCCGCTGGGGGAGACGGACGACGCCACCTGGGACGCGACCATGGCCGTCAACCTCGAGGCGCCCTACCTGCTGGGGCAGCGCTTCGGGCCCGGCATGGCGGAGCGCGGGTTCGGCCGGCTGATCCACGTGTCCTCCCAGCAGGCGCACCGTGCCTTCGTGCAGTCCGGCGTCTACGGGGTGTCCAAGGGCGGCCTGGAGTCGCTGGCCCGCTCGCAGGCCGAGGCCTGGTCGTCCCGGGGCGTCACCGCCAACACGCTGGTGCCCGGCTTCGTCCTCACGCCGCTGAACGCCCGGCTGCAGTCCGATCCGGCGCGGGTCGAGGCGCTCGCGGCCCGCACGATGGTGGGCCGCAACGGGCTGCCCGACGACTTCGCCGGCGCCGCCGTCTTCCTCGCCGGCCCGGCGTCCGGCTATGTGACCGGACAGTCACTGTTCGTGGACGGCGGATTCTCCGCTCACTAACCCCATGGGGGTATGGTGCTGCGCATGACCGACGACACCACGACCGACCTCCGCCGCCCCGCGACCCTCACGATGTACGGGGCCACGTGGTGCGGCGACTGCCGCCGCGCCAAGCGCGTGCTCGACACCCGCGGCGTCGAGTACGTGAACGTGGACCTCGTCGCCGACCCCACGCGGGCCGACGACGCCGAGGCGATCAGCGGCCGCAAGAACATCCCCGTGGTCGTCTTCCCCGACGGCGAGTTCTTCGTCGAGCCCACGGACGCCGAGCTCTCCGCGAAGCTGGACGCGGTCGGCCTCTGAGGCCACCGGCCCCGGGCCGCGCGTGCGCCGCCCGGGGCCGTCACTCCCAGCGGAACCACGCGGCCGCCGCGCCGCCCGCGACGACGGTGGTCGCCCCCAACCCGACGAGGGCGGACCCCGGCAACGCGACGCCGGCCCACGCCGCGCCGAGCGCGTCGACGGAGGCGCCGAAGGGGAGCCAGCCGCCCAGCGTGGCGAGCGCGTCGGGCAGGTTCTCCCGCGACCCGAACATCCCGCCGAGCGCCGCGAGGCCGAAGAACGCGACGAGGCCGATCGCCACCGCGGAACCCGGCGTCGGCGCGACGGCGGCCACGAACATCCCGACCGCGTACATCGCGGCGATCGCCAGCGCCAGCACGCCCGCCGCCACCCACGGGTCGGCCGGCGGCGAGGCGCCCAGCCACACGAACGCGACGCCGAGGGCGATGGCGATGCCCAGCAGGATCTGCACCACCCCGACGAAGGCCTGCGCGCCGAGCACCATCGCCGGGGACGCCGGGGTGACGCCGAGGCGCTTGAGGATCCCGGAGCGGCGGTAGTAGGCGAGGAAGCTCGGCATGTTGATCACGCCGACCGTCGCGACCACCATCGTCAGCGTCAGCGGGATCACGTAGACGTCCAGCGGCGTGCGCCCGCCCGTCCCGGGGACGACCTGGTCCAGGCCCGGCGCCAGCCCGTTCATCACGAGGATGAGCAACGGCATCCCGAGCGGGATCACGAGCCCGGCCGTGTCGCGGGCCACCATCCGAGCCTCGGCGACCGTGAGCGCGAGCCACGCCCCCGCACCGGGCCGCACCGGGCGCGGGGGAGCGCCCGGCTCGGGCAGCTCCAGCACGCGGGGGGTGGTGGGATGGCGGGCGGTGGTCATGATGCCTCCAGGGGGCTTCCGGTGAGGGCGAGGAACGCGTCGTCGAGGGTGGGGCGGCGCAGCTGCGTCTCGGTCGCGACGACGCCCGCGGCGGCGAGCGCTGCGCCCACCGCGTGCAGCAGGTCGCCGCGGGACGGGTCGTCCGCCGCCGTCGTCCCCGCCGCCGCGGCGCCCGCGACGACGAGCCGCGGGCCGGTCGCGTCGACGTGCTCGACGACGGGCAGCCGGGTCAGGAGGTCGGCGGCGCCGGGGTCGTCGGTGCGCAGGGTGACGGTGGGCCGCAGGCCGGCCAGGTCGATCAGCTCGGCGGCGGTGCCGCGCGCGACGACACGGCCGGCGTCGAGGATCGTCACGTGGTCGCACAGCCGCTCCACCTCCTCCATGAGGTGGCTGACGAGCAGGACGGTGACGCCGTCGGCCCGCAGGTCCTCGACCAGCGACCACATGCTGCGCCGCGCCTCGGGGTCCAGGCCGGTGGTGAGCTCGTCGAGGATGACGGCCCGCGGCGCCCCCACGAGGGCCAGTGCGACCGAGACCCGCTGCTGCTGCCCGCCCGACAGCTTCTCGAAGCGGACGTCGCGCGAGGCGCCCAGGCCGACGCGCTCGACGAGCAGGTCGGGGTCCAGGCCGCGCGGGTAGAAGGACCGGTACAGGCGCACGAGCTCGAGGACCGTCAGCGCGCCGTGGAGGTACGCGCCCTGGAGCTGGACGCCGAGCACGCCGCGCACCCGGCCGCGGTCCGTGCGCGGGTCGAGCCCGAGCACCCGCACCCGCCCGGAGTCCGGGGACCGGGCGCCGGCCAGGAGCTCCACGGTGGTGGACTTGCCGGCGCCGTTGCGGCCGAGCACGCCGGCCACCTCGCCCGGTCCCACGGAGAGGCTCACGTCGTCGAGGGCGACCACCGGTGGGCGGCCGCGGCCCCGGGTGCGGTAGGTCTTGCGCAGGTGCTGCGCCACGAGTGCGGTCATGGCGGCGACGCTACGGACGCGGCCGGCGCCGTCGCGCGTGCCGCCGGTCACGACCTGCGCCCATGACTTCCGGCACTCCTCGTCGTCCGGGCTCGCCGGATAGCGTGGGTACCGTGCGCCGGCTGGGACCCGAGGAGACGTCCGGGCTGACGATCCTCGTCGTCTGCCTGGCGGTCGTCGTGCCCGTGCCCTTCGTGGCGGAGCCGGACCGGATGCTCGTGCCGCTCGCCGTCTGGGTGCTGCTGGCGCTCGCGTGGCTCGCCGCGACGGTCGTCGTCGTCCTGCGGCCGCCCCGCACCCGCGCCGCCTACGCCGGTCTCGCGGCCCAGGCGCTGCTGACCGCGGCCCTCGTGATCACGGTGCCCGGGATCGGCTGGCTGCCCATCCTGCTGGTCTTCGGCGCCGCGCTGAGCACGTACGTCGGTCCGACGCGCGTGGTCGTCGCCGTGATCGTGGCGAACACGCTGGCCCTGCTCGTCGCCTTCCTGCTCGCCCCGGGGGACGCGCGGCCCTTCGAGATCGTGCTGTCGCTCGGGCTCTACCTCCTGCTGCAGGTGGCCAGCGCGGCGGTGAGCGTGGCGCTGCAGCGCGAGCAACGGATGCGCACCGAGCTGACCGTCGCCCACGCGGAGCTCGCCGCGGCGGCGGTGCTGGGCGAGGAAGCGACCCGCGCGTCCGAGCGCCTGCGCATCTCCCGCGAGCTGCACGACCTCATCGGGCACCAGCTCACGGTGCTGACGCTGGAGCTCGAGTCCGCGGCGCACCTGCCGCCCGAGCGCGCGGCGGATCACGTGGAGCGGGCCCGCACCGTGGCGCGCGAGCTCCTCGGCGACGTCCGCGCCACGGTGGGCGAGCTGCGCCGCCGCGCGCCGGACCTGCGCGAGGCTCTCGCCGCCGTCGCCTCCGCCGTGCCGTCCCCGCGGGTCGAGGTCGACGTCGCCGAGGACGTCGTCGCGGACGAGGAACAGACGGCGGCCCTGGTCCGCGTCACCCAGGAGGTCGTGACCAACGCCGTGCGGCACGCGGAGATGGCGACGGTGCTGCGGATCGAGGTCGCGGCGGACGACGACGGCGCCCTCACCCTCGTCGCCCGCGACGACGGCCTCGGCTCGGAGCCGGTCCGGATCGGGCACGGGCTCGCGGGCATCGTCGAACGGGCCGAGGCCCTGGGCGGGGGCGCGACGTTCGACGCGTCGGCGGGGTTCACGGTGCGGGCACGCCTCGCCGCGCGGGCGGCGTCGTGACGGCGCGCCCCGCGCCCGGGGGGCCGCGCGACCGCGTGCGCCTCGTGCTCGCCGACGACCAGACGCTCGTGCGGCACGGCATCCGCAGCCTGCTGGAGATCGCGGGCGGCATCGACGTGGTCGCGGAGGCCGAGGACGGCGCGACGGCGGTCGACGCGGTCCGGGAGCACGAGCCCGACGTGCTGCTGCTCGACCTGCGGATGCCCGGCCGCGACGGGATCTGGGCGCTGGAGACGCTGCGCGCCGCCGGGCCGGAGGTCGCGGTCCTCGTCCTGACGACGTTCGACGACGACGCTCTCGTGCTGCGTGCGCTGCAGGCGGGGGCGCGGGGCTACCTGCTCAAGGACGTGACGCTGGAGCAGCTCGCGGACGCGGTGCGGACCCTGGCCGCGGGGGACACCCTGGTGCAGCCCGCGGTGACGGCGCGCCTGCTGCGGGCGGTCCGCTCCGGGCCCGCGCCGGCCGACGTCGCGCAGGCGGAGCTCACCGGGCGGGAGCGGGAGGTGCTGCGCCTCATGGCCCAGGGGTGGTCGAACCGCGAGATCGCGGACGCCCTCTACCTCGCGGAAGGCACCGTGAAGAACCACGTGTCCAACGTGCTGCTCAAGCTCGGCGCCAAGGACCGCACCCGGGCGGTGCTCCTGGCGCTGCAGGGCGGCCTGCTCGCCTGAGGGTTTCCTCGCCGGACGGGTCGTGGCCGATACTCGACACCGTGGAGATCCCCGTCGTCTGGTCCGTCGTCCTGCTCGTCGCCGCCCTGTGGAACCTGGCGGTGTGGCCCTCGTTCTGGCGCCGCGTGACCAAGGACCCCCGCGCCCGCGACGACGCCGGTCGCCCCACCCGGTTCTTCACCGTGCACGCCGTGCTGGTGGGCGTCTCGATGCTGCTCGCCCTGCTGGTGGGCGTCGTGGGCGTGCTCGGCCTCGTCGGCTGACGCCGCGGCAGGTCGGACCGGCCCGTCAGCCGGCGTCGTACCGCTCCACCAGGTGCTCGCGCCCGGCCGGCGGCTCGGACGGCTCGGGCCAGATGTCGGTGACGCGCCGGACCAGGCCGTCGTCGGAGACGTCGAGCCAGACGTTCGCGATCATCCGCTCGTCGCCCACGCGCGCGTCGAGCCACAGGGCGGCCCGGGCGCCGTCCGCGACCACGTGCCGCACGGTCAGGTGCCAGTCGCCGGGGTACTCCTGGTTGAAACGGAGGTACGCGTCGCGGCCGCGGATCCGCTCGCGGCTCTGCGGCATCTCGTAGACGACGTCGGGGTCGAGGAGTGCGCCGAAGGCGGCCCAGTCGCGGCGCTCCAGCGTCGCGGCGTAGGCGTGCGCGACCTCGCGCGTCGTGGCGGTGTCCATGGCGAGACCGTAGGCGCGGCGTCCGACATCCGCCCGGCCGGCGCCGGCGCACGCTGGCGGGGTCCGGCGGCTCGCGTGACGATGGTCGCATGAGGGCGATCTGGAAGGGCGCTGTGACCTTCGGCCTGGTCAACGTGCCGGTCAAGCTGTACAGCGCGACCGAGGACCACGACGTGCCGCTGCACCAGGTGCACGACGAGGACGGAGGGCGCATCCGCTACCGGCGGGTGTGCGAGCTGGACGGCGAGGAGGTGCCGTACCAGCACATCGACCGCGCCTACGACGACGGCGAGCGGACCGTGGTGCTCACGAAGGACGACTTCGCGGCGCTGCCGGCGGAGGCGAACCGGGAGATCGAGGTCGTCGAGTTCGTGCCGAGCGACCAGATCGACCCGATCATGCTCGACCGCACCTACTACCTCGAGCCGGACTCCAAGAGCCCGAAGGCGTACGTGCTGCTGCGCCGGACGCTCGAGGAGACGGACCGCACCGCGATCGTGAAGTTCGCGCTGCGCCAGCGCACCCGGCTGGCGGCGATGCGCGTGCGCGACGAGGTGCTGGTGATGCAGACCCTGCTGTGGGCGGACGAGGTGCGCGAGGCCGCGTTCCCCTCGCTCGACGGGTCCGTGACGGTGTCCGACAAGGAGCTGGCGATGTCCGGCCAGCTCGTCGCGAGCTACGAGGCCGACTTCGCGCCCGAGGAGTACGAGGACGAGTACCAGGTGCAGCTGCGCCAGCTCATCGACGCCAAGATCGAGCAGGGCGACGCGCTCGACACCTCCGAGACGTTCGGCGAGCAGCCCGAGAAGGAGGACGCGGACGTCATCGACCTCATGGAGGCGCTGCGCCGGAGCGTCTCGGGTTCGAAGGGCGGGTCGAAGGGCGGGTCGAAGGGCGGGTCGAAGGGCGAGGCGGAGGAGAAGGCCCCCGCGAAGAAGAAGGCCCCGGCGACGAAGCCTGCGGCGAAGAAGGCGCCCGCGAAGAAGGCGCCGGCCAAGAAGGCGCCTGCGAAGAAGACGCCCACGACGAAGACGGCGGAGCGCAAGACGGGCTGAGCCCGCCCCGTCACGCCGGGGCGCCCCCGGCGGGGGCGCGGGCGGCGGCGATCTCGCGCACGAGCGTCAGCAGCTCGTCGATCTCGTGGTCGTCCGGGCCGGTCGCGCCGACGGAGGCGAGGGTGTAGAGGCCCTCGCCCATGAGGGAGACGGCCCGCGCGAGCACGGGGTCGCCCAGCTCGTCCTGGACGGCGGCCGTCCAGGCGGTCTGCGCGTCGTCGAGGACGGCGCGGGCGCGCGGGGAGGCGCCCTGCGCGACCCGGGACGCGGCGAGGTACACGACCTCGAACTCGCCGCCGATGACGGTCGAGGTGCGCAGCAGGTAGTCGGTCGCGCCCTCGGGGGCGGTGCGCATGGCGTCGACGTCGGCGGCGGTGAGGACGGCCAGGTGGTCGAGCAGCCCTTCGACGAGGGCGTCCTTGGAGGGGAAGTGGTAGAGCAGGCCGCCCTTGGACACGCCGGCCCGCTCGGCCACCGCGTCGAGCGTCGCGGCTCGCTCCCCGGACTCGACGAGGAGCTCGGCGAACGCGCGCAGGACCTTGGCTCGGGCGGCGGGGGCGGGAGGCATGTCGACAGCCTAGTGGCGAGGTGTTACTGTACCGGCTGGACGGTGCGGAAGTTCGGCATCACCATGTCGCCCCGGCCGTCCGCAGCGTGTGAAAGGCACCTCAGGTTCATGGCTCAGACCCAGGTGACGACGCACCCCACTCCCTCGGCCACGAGCCGCCTCGCCCCCGCGCGCCCCGCCGGCGCCGGGCGTCGCTGGGCGGCCCTCGCCGTGCTGATGCTGCCGGTGCTGCTCGTCTCGATCGACAACACGGTCCTCAGCTTCGCCCTGCCGCAGATCTCGGAGGCCCTCGCCCCGGGCGGCACGCAGCTGCTGTGGATCGTCGACGTCTACCCGCTCGTGCTCGCCGGCCTCCTCGTGCCGATGGGCTCCGTCGCCGACCGCGTCGGCCGCCGCCGCCTGCTCCTGATCGGGGCCGTCGGCTTCGCCGTCGTGTCCGCCGTCGCGGCCTTCGCGCCGACCGCGGGCGCGCTGATCGCCGGCCGCGCGGGCCTCGGCTTCTTCGGTGCGATGCTCATGCCGTCCACGCTGTCGCTGCTGCGCAACGTGTTCACCGACCGCGACGAGCGTCGCCTCGCCATCGCGATCTGGGCCGCGGGCTTCGCGGCGGGCTCGGCCGTGGGACCGATCGTCGGCGGCCTGCTGCTCGAGCACTTCTGGTGGGGCTCCGTGTTCCTCCTCGCCGTGCCGGTGCTGGCCCTGCTGCTCGTGCTCGCGCCGGTCTTCGTGCCCGAGTCGCGCGACCCGGCGCCGGGCCCGGTCGACCCGGTCTCGATCGTCCTGGTCATGGCGGCGATGACCCCGGTCGTGTTCGGCATCAAGACGCTCGCCAAGGGCGCGCTGCCCTCCCTGGGCCTCGCGTCGATCGCGGTCGGGCTGCTCATGGGCGTGCTCTTCGTGCGCCGGCAGCTGCGCCGCCGGAACCCGATGCTCGACGTGCGCCTCTTCGCGGTGCCCGCCTTCACCGGCAGCGTGCTGGTGAACCTGCTGTCGGTGTTCTCGCTGGTCGGCTTCCTGTTCTTCGTGTCGCAGGACCTGCAGCTCGTCATCGGACTCTCGCCCGTGCAGGCGGGGCTCGTGCTGCTGCCGGGCACCGTGGCGATGGTCGTCGCGGGCCTCGCCGTGGTGAAGGTCGTGCGCCGCGTGCGACCGTCGCACGTCGTCGCGGCCGGGCTGGCGCTGTCCGCCGTCGGCTACCTCGTCACGGCGCTCGTCGCCGGGCGCGGCGAGGCCGGCTGGCTCGGGCTCGCGTTCGTCGTCCTGGCGATCGGCGTGGGGTCGGCCGAGACCGTCTCCAACGACCTCATCGTCTCGACGGTCCCCGCCGCCAGGGCGGGCGCCGCCTCGGCGATCTCCGAGACCGCGTACGAGGTCGGCGCGGTGCTGGGCACCGCCGTCCTCGGCGGGATCCTCACCGGGTCGTACCACGCGAACGTCGTGGTGCCGTCGGGCGTGCCCGCCGCGGACGCGGCGTCGGCCGCCGAGACGCTCGGCGGCGCGACGAGCGTGGCGGCCGACCTGCCGGCCGGCCAGGCGCAGGCCCTGCTGGACTCCGCGCACGCGGCGTTCGGCAGCGGCGTCGTCGTGACGTCCGCGATCGGCTTCGTCGCGGTGCTCGTCGCCGCGGGGATCGCGCTGACGACGCTGCGCGCCGTGCGCTCCTGACGCCCGACGCCGTCCGTGAGGGCGGTGTCACACCCGCGACGGCGGCGCCACCGGCGAGGACGGTGGCGCCGCCGCCCGCGTTCGGCGAGGGTGGACGCGATGAGCGACCAGCACGACGAGCCGACCTCGGCGGACACCTCGGACGAGCCCTCGGTGGACGCCACCACCGCCGCGGCGGTGGCCACGGACGAGACGCCCCCCGGCGGGCGGGCGAGGCGCGCGCGCCGGACGCCGCCGCGCTGGGTGCGCTGGACCCTCGCCGGGGTGACCGCGGCCGTGGCGTGTCTCGTCTTCGGGGTCAGCACCGCCACCACGGAGCTCGGCTTCGGGCCCCACGAGGCCGTCTACTCGGTGACCAACGACAGCCTCGTCGTGGTCGACCTCGGCCCGCTGGGCACGCTCGAGATCGACTCGCCCCTCCCGCTCGGGCTGGGCGTGGACGTGGTGGTCAAGGAGATCCCCGCCGACCTGACCACGGTGGGTGCGGCCAACACCCTCACCGCACTGAGCCAGGACCTCGAGAGCTACCTGCAGTTCTTCTCCAGCCCGGACGTCGCCGTGCGCAGCGTCGCCCTGGCGCTGGTGGAGAACGCCCTGTGGCGCTCGCTGGGCGCCGCCGCGGTGGTGGTCGCGGTGGGGTTCGCCGTGCGCTGGCTGCTGGGGTCCGGGCGACGACGTGAGCTCGCCGACGCGATGGCCCCCCGGACGGGGGAGATCACCGCGGGGGTGGTGGTCGTGGCCCTCGTCGTGACGACGGTGACGTCCGGCGCCGTCGGCAGCACCGCCCAGGGGGAGCCCGCCTCGCCGGTCTTCGCCGGGACGGCGCTGGAGGGCGCGCGGATCACCGGGCGCCTCGCCGGCGTTATCGACACCTACGGCGGGCAGCTCGTCAAGCTGTACGAGGACAACGAGGAGTTCTACGCGAGCGCGGACGACGACCTGTCGGCCGCGTGGGACGCGCGGCTCGCCTCCGAGGCGGCCGCGTCCGCGACCGCGGCCGGCACCCAGTTCGCGTCCCCGGGTCCCGCCGAGCCCACCGCGCCGGCCGCCCCGCCCCGCGCCCTGCCGAGCGGCGGCCCGGAGGACGAGCCGGTCACCTTCGTCGTCATCTCCGACCTGCACTGCAACACGGGGATGACGCCGCTGATCCGCACGACGATCGAACGCTCCGGAGCCGACGTCGTGCTCAACGCGGGCGACACCACCATGAACGGCACGTCGGTGGAGAAGGTCTGCGTCGACTCGTTCGCCTCGGCCGTCCCGCGCGGGGTGCCGATGGTGGTGTCGGACGGCAACCACGACTCGCAGGTCACGTCCGACCAGGAGGCGGCGCACGGCCAGAAGATCCTCGACGGCCAGGTGGTCGACGTCGAGGGGGTCCGCATCCTCGGGGACCGGGACGCGCTCGAGACGCGCGTCGGCGTCGGCACGAACGTCGCGCGCGAGCGGACGCCGGAGCAGCAGGCGGCGGACCTCGCCGCGACCGCGTGCGAGGACCGCGACGGCGTCGACCTGCTGCTGATCCACACGCCGTCCGTGGGCCTCGACGCCCTCGAGACGGGGTGCGTGCCGTTCCAGGTGTCCGGGCACACGCACAGCAGGTCCGGGCCGGAGCAGGTGGGGCAGGGCGTCCGGTACGTCAACGGCTCCACCGCCGGCGCGGCGCCCAACCAGCCGACCGTCGGGCCGCTGCACGGCACGGCCGAGATGACGGTGCTGCGGTTCGACCCCGCGACGCGGCGGATGCTCGACGTGCAGGTCGTGAGCGTCACGCCCGACGGCGCGGCGACGGTGGGCGAGCGCGAGCCGGTGCCCGACGTCGTGCCGCCGGCCGACGAGGCGTCGGGGCCGTAGGGGCGGTCGCCCGGATAGGCTCGGACCGTGCCCGAACCCACCACGCCAGGCCCCACCACGCCGCCGCAGGCCGTCGACCCGGACGAGCTCACCCCCGTCGCCCAGGACTACCTCAAGGCGGTCTGGTCGGCGCAGGAGTGGTCGGACGAGAAGGTCACGACGGGGCTGCTGGCGGACCGGTTGGGCGTGGGCCCGTCCACCGTCTCCGAGACGGTGCGCCGCCTGACGACGCAGGGTCTGCTGGGCCACGAGCCGTACGGCGGGGTCTGGCTCACGGAGCTGGGCCGGCGCTACGCCCTCGTGATGGTGCGGCGGCACCGGCTGCTGGAGACGTGGTTGGTGCGCGACCTCGGGTACGCGTGGGACGAGGTGCACGACGAGGCCGAGGTGCTGGAGCACGCCGTGTCCGACCGGCTCGTCGAGCGGATCTCCGCGCGGCTCGGCCACCCGGAGCGCGACCCGCACGGCGACCCGATCCCGTTCGCCGACGGGCGGGTGGTGCGCCCCGAGGCGGTGCCGCTGGTGGACCTCGAGGCCGGCGCCGGGGGAGTGGTCGCCCGGATCTCCGACGCCGATCCCGAGGCGCTGCGGTACCTGGCCGACCTCGGCATCGACCTGGACCTGCCGGTGCGGCTGACGTCCCGGCGGGAGTTCGCCGGGACCGTCGGCGTGACGTGGGAGGCGGACGGACGCGAGGTCGGCGTGGATCTCGGGCTGCTGGCGGCCTCGCGCATCTGGGTCGTGCGCGCGTAGGCTGACCCGGTTCCCCGACGACGTGAGCGCTTGGACGGCGCACCGCCGTCGACGCCTCGTCTCGAAACGATTCGAGCATCCCGGTGCGCGATCCGATCCCGAGGAGAGGCGAGTGACCTCGACGACCACGCCCGCGAGCGACGCCACGGCCCGCACCGGCCGCACACCCCGCCCCGAGCACGTCGGGGCCGCGCTGTTCGCGCTCGCCGTCGGCGGGTTCACGATCGGCACCACCGAGTTCGCCACGATGGGCCTGCTGCCGCAGATCGGCGCGGACCTGGGCGTCAGCGACCCGGTGGTGGGCCATGCGATCACCGCGTACGCCGTCGGCGTCGTGGTCGGCGCGCCGCTGCTGACCGTCGCGGCCGCGCGGATGTCCCGCAAGCGGCTGCTGCTGTGCCTCATGGGCTTCTACACGGTGGCGAACGTGCTGTCGGCGGCCGCGCCCGGCATCGAGAGCCTGGTCGTCGGGCGGTTCCTCGCCGGCCTGCCGCACGGCGCCTTCTTCGGTGTCGGGGCCGCGGTCGGCGCCGCGGTGGCGGGGCCGGGCCGGCGCGGCCACGCCGTGTCGATGATGATGACCGGCCTGACGGTCGCGAACGTCGTCGGGGTCCCGCTGTCGACGGCGGTGGGGCAGAACCTCGGCTGGCGCGCCGCGTTCGTCGTCATCGGGGTGCTCGGAGCCGTGACCCTCCTCGGCATCTGGCGCTTCGTGCCCGAGCGGGGACCCGTGGACTCCAGCGTCCGGAAGGAGTTGGGCACGCTGCGCAACGGTCCGCTGTGGATCTCGTTCGCCGCGGGTGCGATCGGCTTCGGCGGTCTGTTCGCCGTCTACACGTACGTCGCACCGACCGTCACCAAGGTCGCGGGGATGTCCGAGAGCGCCGTGCCCTGGGTGCTCGCCGTCTTCGGGGTCGGCATGACCGTCGGCACGCTGCTCGGCGGCAGGCTGGTGGACCGGAACGTGCTGCGCACGGTGGTCGGCGGGTTCGTCGCCACGGCCCTGTCGCTGGTCCTGTTCGCGCTGGTCGGGACGTCGCCCGTGCCCGCCGTCGTCGGGCTCTTCCTGCTGGCCGTCACGTCCCAGACCCTCGGCCTGGCGATGCAGACCCGGCTCATGGACCTGTCGCCGCGCGCGCAGTCCCTCGGTGCGGCCCTGTGCCACTCCGCCCTCAACATCGGCAACGCGAGCGGCGCCTTCTTCGGCGGGCTCGTCATCGCCGCGGGCTACGGGTACCTCGCGCCCGCATGGGTCGGCGTCGCGCTCACTCTCGTGGGCCTGGCGATGGTGCTGGCCTTCGGCCGGCAGCGCGTGGCGCACGCGGGCTGACCTGGCGCCGAGGGTCCCGGCGGGGCTTCGCCGACGTCGTCGGGCCGGGCCCCCAGGAACGTGCGGTACGGTCGCGCCCGTGAGCCCGAGCGTGCGCGACGAGACCCACGACATCCCCGACGACGCGGCGGGGGAGGGCATGCCCGCGACACCCGCGCGCGGCCTGACCGCCCGCGCGTACGGCGTGCTGCTGACCGTGCTGGGCGGGATCGGCTTCGGTGCGGCGTCGTGGCTGGCGATCGAGGAGTACCTCAAGCTGCTCGACCCGAACCGGGTGACGAGCTGCAGCTTCAACGTCTTCCTCGACTGCGGCGTCGCGATGATGTCCTGGCAGGGCACGCTGCTCGGCTTCCCGAACCCCTACATCGGGGTCGCGGCGTTCCCCGTGGTGATCACCACGGGCGTGGTGCTGCTCGCGGGGGCGCGGCTGCCGCGGTGGTACCACCGGTCGCTGCTCGCGGTGACGGTGCTCGCCCAGCTGCTGATCTTCTTCCTCATGTGGTCGAGCTTCTACGCGCTGGTGCGGCTGTGCCCGGCCTGCATGGTGGTGTGGACCATCGTGTGGCCGCTGCTGTGGTTCCAGGTGGTGCACGCCGTGCAGGAGGGCCACCTGCCGGCGAGCGACGGGTTGCGCCGCGCCGTCGTGCGCAACCGCGGCCTGGTCCTGATCATCGGGTACGTCGTCGCGGTCGGCTGGCTGCTGCTGGCCGTCGGTGGGCCGCTGGTCGAGTCCTTCGGGGTGTGAATATCCGGCCGGGTCGTGCGGTCCCGGCCGTTAGACTCGCCGGGTGAGCACGCCCGACACCGCACCCGCCCGATCCGAGGCTCCGACCGCGCCTTCCCAGGAGCCCACCCACCGCTACACGCCCGCCCTCGCCCAGCAGATCGAGGAGCGCTGGCAGGACCTGTGGGAGGAGCGCGGCACCTTCTGGGCGGCGAACCCGAACGGTGCGCTCACGGACGGCGACGGCCGGAACGCCGCAGGCCAGCCGTTCTTCATCATGGACATGTTCCCGTACCCCTCCGGGGCGGGGCTGCACGTCGGGCACCCGCTGGGCTACATCGCCACGGACGTCGTGGGCCGGTTCCGCATGATGTGCGGCGACAACGTGCTGCACGCGCTGGGCTACGACGCGTTCGGCCTGCCCGCCGAGCAGTACGCGGTGCAGACGGGACAGCACCCGCGCACCACCACCGAGCAGAACATCGTCACCATGAAGCGTCAGCTGCGCCGCATGGGCCTGGCGCACGACTCGCGTCGCACGTTCGCCACGATCGACCCCGAGTACGTGCGCTGGACGCAGTGGATCTTCCTGCAGATCTTCGACTCCTGGTACGACGCCGAGGCCGACGGCGGCAAGGGCCGTGCGCGACGCATCTCCGAGCTGGAGGCCGAGTACGCCTCGGGCGAGCGCACGCTGGCCGACGGCAGGTCGTGGGACGCGTTGTCCGACGACGAGCGGCGCGACGTGCTGGACGCGCAGCGGCTGGCCTACGTCGACGAGTCGCCCGTGAACTGGGCGCCCGGCCTGGGCACGGTCCTGGCCAACGAGGAGGTCACGTCCGACGGCCGTTCCGAGCGCGGCAACATGCCCGTCTTCCAGAAGTCCCTGCGGCAGTGGAAGATGCGGATCACGGCCTACGCCGACCGCCTGACCGACGACCTGGAGCTCATCGACTGGCCGGAGAAGGTCAAGTCGATGCAGCGCAACTGGATCGGCCGTTCCACGGGCGCCAACGTCCGGTTCGACGTCGTCGGCACCAGCGACTACGACGCGGCCGGCGCGGGCGCGCAGGTCGAGGTGTTCACCACCCGCCCGGACACGCTGTTCGGCGCGACGTTCATGGTCGTGGCGCCCGAGCACCCGCTGCTGGACGAGGTCCCCGCGTCCTGGCCCGACGGCACGCGCGACGTCTGGACCGGCGGGCACGCGACGCCCGTCGAGGCCGTGGCCGCCTACCGCCGCGAGGCCGCCGCGAAGACCGCCGTCGAGCGGCAGGCCGACGCGGGCAAGAAGACCGGCGTCTTCACCGGCCACCTGGCCGTCAACCCCGTCAACGGCGCGACGGTCCCGGTGTTCACCGCCGACTACGTGCTGATGGGCTACGGCACGGGCGCGATCATGGCGGTGCCCGGCGGCGACCAGCGCGACTTCGACTTCGCGGAGGCGTTCGAGCTGCCCGTGATCCGCACGGTCGAGCCCGCCGGCGGCCTGCCCGAGGACTTCGCCGGCGCGTACACGGGCGACGGCGTCGCGGTGAACTCCTCGAACGACGAGATCAGCCTGGACGGGCTCGGCGTGGCCGAGGCCAAGGAGAAGATCACCGCGTGGCTGAGCGCCCGCGGCGTCGGCGAGGGGACGACCACGTACCGCCTGCGCGACTGGCTGTTCAGCCGGCAGCGCTACTGGGGCGAGCCGTTCCCGATCCTGTGGGACTCCAACGACCGCCCGGTCGCGATCCCGGCCGACATGCTGCCCGTCGACCTGCCCGACGTGCCCGACTACGCGCCGCGCACCTTCGAGCCCGACGACGCGGACTCCTCGCCCGAGGCCCCGTTGGGCCGTAACGACGAGTGGGTGCACGTCACCCTGGACCTGGGCGACGGGCCGAAGACCTACCGCCGCGACACCAACACCATGCCCAACTGGGCCGGGTCGTGCTGGTACTACCTGCGCTACCTGGACCCGACCGACTCGACCGACGGCCCCGCCAAGGGCACCGCCGTCGTCGACCCGGAGCTCGAGTCGTACTGGATGGGCCCGCGCCACAACGCGACGTCCGGCCCGGCCGGCGGCGTCGACCTGTACGTCGGCGGCGTCGAGCACGCGGTGCTGCACCTGCTGTACGCGCGGTTCTGGCACAAGGTGCTGCTGGACCTGGGCTACGTGTCGTCGCTGGAGCCGTTCGGCAAGCTGTTCAACCAGGGGTACATCCAGGCCTACGCCTACACCGACTCCCGCGGCGCCTACGTGCCCGCCGGCGAGGTCGAGGGCGACGAGCAGACCGGCTTCACGTACCGGGGCGAGCCCGTGAACCGTGAGTACGGGAAGATGGGCAAGTCCCTGAAGAACGTCGTCACGCCGGACGAGATGTACGAGCAGTACGGCGCCGACACGTTCCGCGTGTACGAGATGTCGATGGGCCCGCTGGACCTGTCGCGCCCGTGGGAGACGCGCGCCGTCGTCGGGTCGCAGCGCTTCCTGCAGCGGCTGTGGCGCAACGTCGTGGACGAGGAGACGGGCGCGCTCGTCGCGACCGACGACGAGCCCGACACCGCCACGCTGCGGGCGATGCACCGTGCGATCGCGGACGTGCGCGTCGAGATGGAGCACATGCGGCCCAACACGGCGATCGCGAAGCTCATCACGTACAACAACCACCTCACGTCCCTGGAGCAGGTGCCGCGCGCGGCGGTCGAGCCGCTGGTGCTCATGGTCGCGCCGATCGCCCCGCACATCGCGGAGGAGCTGTGGCAGCGGCTCGGGCACGACGGCTCGCTGGCGCGCGAGCCGTTCCCGACCGCCGACGAGCAGTACCTGGTCGAGGACACCGTGACGTGCGTCGTGCAGGTCAAGGGCAAGGTGCGCGGGCGTCTCGAGGTGGCGCCGTCCATCTCGGACGCCGACCTGGAGGCCGCCGCCCTGGCGGAGCCGAACGTGGTCCGCGCCATCGACGGTGCGACGGTGCGCAAGGTGATCGTGCGCGCGCCGAAGCTCGTCAACATCGTCGTCTGAGTTGGCGACCGTCCGCCTCGAGGGCGCCCTGGCACGCAGCCAGGGCGCCTTCGGCACACCCTCCCTCGCCCTCCTGCACCGCAAGGAGGGGCCGCTGGTCGTCGCCCTGCTGTCGCTGATCTTCACACCCGGCCGCGCCACCGTGCCGACCGAGCAGATGCACGTGGAGGTCGAGGACCTGCTCGCCGAGGCGCGCGCCGCCGGCCACGACGTGCCCGACGACGCCGCCCGCGCGCTGTGCTCGCGCTGGGTGGCGGGCCGCTGGCTGGTGCGCGCGCTCGACGACGACGGCGTCGAGCAGTACCAGGTGAGCTCGCACGCGGCGGAGGCGCTCGCGTTCGTCGACCGGACGCAGGGGGCGCGCGCCCTGGTCAGCGAGTCGCGCATCCGCACGCTGCTCGTGGCCCTGGACGGGCTCGCGCGCGATGCCCGACCCGACCGGGAGTCGCAGCAGCGGGCGCTGCGGGAGCAGGTCGCCCGCGCGCGCGACGAGATCGCCGTGGCCGAGGCCGAGCTGGCCCGACTCGACGCCGGCGGGCCCGTCGTGCAGGCGCCCACGGACCGGCTGGTCGAGCAGTTCGACAACGTGGCCGCGCTGGTCCGGGAGCTGCCCGCCGACTTCGCCCGCGTGGCCGAGTCGATCGCGGAGCTGCAGCGCAGCATCGTCACGGGCCTGCGCCAGGACGAGCGCCCGACCGGTGAGGTGCTGGGCGCCTACCTGGAGGCCTCCGACTCGCTCATGCAGCGCACGCCCGAGGGGCGCGCCTTCTCCGGGGCGATGGAGCTGCTGCGCGACCCGCAGCTGCTCGGCCAGGTCGACGAGCGGGTCCGGGCGGTGCTGGCGCACCCGTTCGCCGCGGACCTGCCCGCGGACCGCCGGGAGTCCGTGCGGGCCCTGTACTCCCAGCTGCTCGCCGCCGTCGACGGCGTGCTCGACGCGCAGGCGCGCGCGTCGCGGACCATCACGCAGCAGCTCACCGTGCACAACCCGCTGCGCGACCGCGAGCTGGACGCCGCGCTGCGCGAGGCGACCGCGGCGATGGCGGAGTGGTTCCCGACGTCGGGCCGGGCGGCGCGCGTGGAGCCGCTGCGCTGGCTCGAGCGGGCGCGTCTCGGCCGGTTCCGGGCGCAGCTGCACGACCTGCGCCCCGACACCCCGCCCGACGCGCTGGCCGACCTCGACGACCCCGGCCACGACGCCGCGGGTGCGCCGGGGGAGGTGCTGGGAGGCCTGCGCGGCATGGGCGGCCCGCGCTACGAGGAGACCGTCGCCCATGCGGCGCGGGTGCTGCGCGAGCGCGGCGGGGCCACGGCCGACGAGGTGTTCGCGGCCGGCCCGGCCGAGCTGCGTCGGCCCGTGGAGCTGCTGGGCTACCTCGAGCTGGCAGCGCCGGACGCGCTCGACGAGGCGCTCGGCGGCGACGGCGGCATGGGTGACGTGCCCGCGGCACGGCTGCGCCGCGTGACGGCCGTGCGCGCCGACGGCAGCACGCGCGACCTGGTCGTGCCGCTCGTGGGCCTCACGGCTCCCGGCGACGCGCCCGACGACGAGGAGGACGCATGACCGACACGACGACCGAGCGGGCTCCCGAGCCGGCGACCGAGCCGGTGGTGGGCGGGGCCGCGTTCGTCGAGGTGCCCGCGCTGGCCGACGACGACGCGTCGCTGTTCGCGGGCGACACGGGCGTGCTGCCGTACGAGGCGCGCCGCGCGCTCGCGCTGGTGCTGCAGCGGCGCTACCTGTCCGCGGCGGCGCACCCGGCGGAGTGGAAGGCGCTGCTGGCGCACCAGAACGTGCTCGCCTCGCGCTGCCACGACCTGTTCGTGGAGCTCGTCGTCGACCGCGACTACGAGATCGCCTACAAGCGGCAGGTCCGCGAGGCGGGGCTGAGCATCCCCGTGCTCCTCAAGGACGAGCCGTACAAGCGGGTCGAGACGCTGCTCATGCTGTTCGCGCGCAACCGCTTCCGGCAGGAGCAGGGCGCGGGCGAGCGCGCCGCGCACGTGGACGCCGAGGAGCTCGTGGACTACGCGCTCGGGTTCCTCGCCGCGGACGAGACCAACCTGGCCGCGCGCCGGCGCGAGGTCGACAACGCGGTCGCGACGCTCGTGCGCGAGCACGTGCTGGACGAGGTCGCCGAGGGCCGCTACCGCGTGCAGCCCGTCGTGGAGATCCTGCTCCCCGTGGAGCGGCTGCGGGAGCTGACGTCGTGGCTGCGCGACCCGGCGGTCGAGCCCGTCGAGACCACGGAGGACGAGACCGACGCGGTCGACGAGGACGAGGAGGCCCGCGCGTGACGATCACGAGCGACGCGGCGGAGCAGGTCGCCCCACCCCGGATGCAGCAGTCGCTGTTCGGGCTCATCCCGACGGCGTCGGACGGGCGGCAGTGGACGGCGCGCTCCATGCAGCTGGTGAGCTGGGGCGGCTACCACGGGTACCACGAGGTGCGGTTCGCGGGCACGACGACGCTGCTCACGGGCGCGTCCGGGTCCGGCAAGTCGACCCTGCTCGACGCGTACATCGCCCTGATGATGAGCCACACGACGCCGTTCAACGGCGCGTCGAACACGGCCACGAGCGGGCGCGCGCGCGGGCAGGAGCAGCGCAACGTCGTCTCCTACGCGCGCGGCAAGCTCGACGAGGAGCGCACGGCGGGGTCCGCGCGGGCCAAGGACCGCGTGCTGCGCGGCGAGACGTCGGACACCTGGTCGGCGATCGCCATGACGTGGTCCTCGCAGGCGGGCGAGCGGTTCACGGCGCTGCGGGCCTGGTACGTGCCCCGCGGGGCACAGCGCGCCGACGAGACGGTCGCGGTGCGCGCCGTCGTCGACGCGGACTTCAGCCTGCGGGACCTCGAGCCGCTCGCGGCCCAGCGGTTCGGCAAGGCCGGGCTCACCGCGGCCGGGCTGGCGTCGTTCGACACGGACAAGGCGTTCGCCACCCGCCTGCACGCCGCGCTCGGCATCGGCGCCGCGGGCGACGGCGAGAAGGCCATGCAGCTGCTCGGGCGGATCCAGGCCGGCCAGCAGATCACCACCGTGGACTCGCTCTACAAGGCGATGGTGCTGGAGGAGCCCGAGACGATCCGGGTGGCCGAGCGCGCCGTCGAGCACTTCGACGAGCTCAGCGAGGTGCGCGCCGAGATGGACACGGCGCAGCGGCAGGTGGACGTGCTGCGACCGATGCTGGAGCACCGGGTCGCGATCGACGACGCCGCGGCGCGGCGCGGTCTCGTGGACGCGCTCGGGCCCGACGGCGGCGCCGGTGGAACCGGACCCGGCACCGAGTCGGCCCGTCCCACGCCGTTCACCGCCTGGCGCGACCGCACCCAGCTCGACCTGCTGCGGGCCGGCGAGGCGGAGAACCGGGCCCAGCACAAGGCCGCGGCCGAGCGGGTCGCCGTCGCGGAGGAGCGGCTCACCGCCGCCCAGGGCGAGCTGGAGCAGGTGCGCGCCGACCAGCGCCGCAACGGCGGCGACGCCATCGAGGCCGCGGAGCGCGACGTGCGCACCGCCGAGCAGCGGCTGGCCGAGGCCCGGCGCGCCCGCGCCGAGCTCGAGGGCCACCTGGCACCGCTGGAGCGGGACGCGGGGACGCGGCGCGAGCTCGAGGCCCTGCACGCCGACGCCCGCCGGTACCTGGACGAGCGCGACACCCACACCGACGCGCTGTCCGAGTCCGTCGTCGAGGCCGCCGCGCGCGAGAAGGAGGCGATGCGGTCCCTGGCCGAGCTGGAACGGGAGGAGGCGTCGCTCAAGGCGCGGCGCGGCAACGTGCCGCGCGAGCTGCACGAGGCGCGCGAGGCGCTGGCGCGGGCCGCGGGCCTGCGCCCCGACGACCTGCCGTTCGTGGGCGAGCTGCTCGAGGTGCGCGGCGAGTACGAGCCCTGGCGCGACGCGATCGGGCTCGCCCTCGGGGGCTTCGCCGTCACCGTGCTGGTCGACGAGGCGCGCCTCGACGCGTTCCGGTCCGCGATCGACGCCGTCCGCTCGCCCGTCCGCGTGCGCTTCGAGGGCGTCCCCACCGGGCTCGCGCTGTACGAGGAGGCCGACCGGGCGCTGCTCCCGGGGCGGCTCGAGGTCAAGGCCGGGCCCTTCGGCGGCTGGCTCGCCGGCCGCCTGGCGGAGCGGTTCGCCTACGTCTGCGTGGACGACCCGAGCGAGCTGGCCCGGCACGACCTGGCGCTCTCGCGGTCGGGCCAGACGTCGGAGGGCCGGCGAGGTGCGCACGGCGGACAGGGCCGGGCGTCGGCGCTGGGCTTCAGCAACCACCGGCGGCTCGAGCAGCTCGCCGAGCAGATCGCGGCCGCGCACCAGGACCTGCGGCAGGCCTCCGAGGCGCTCGCGGGCGCCCGGCTGCGGCAGAAGGGCGAGGCCGACCACTTCGTCGCGTACAGCCACGCGCTGCGGGCCACCTGGGACGACGTGGACGTGCGCGGCGCCGAGGAGCGGCTCGCCGAGCGGCGGGACCGGCTCGAGGCGCTCGTCGCCGGCTCGGACGTGCTGCGCGCGCTCAAGGCGGACGAGGACGCCCTGCGCGCCCGCGTCGACGAGCTCTACCGGGAGCGGGCCGCCGCGCAGCAGCGTGTCACCGAGCTCGGCGCCGCGTGGGAGCAGCTCAGCGACCAGGTGGACCAGGTCGCGGACGCGGTCGACCTTGCCGACGAGGAGGGGGTCGAGCTCACCGGCGAGCAGGAGCTCTGGCTTGCCGAGCTCATGGCGCAGGTCGGCTGGTCCGGCGTGGCGGGCGCGTCGGGCAGCGGCCTCGCGGACCTCACCACGGCCGTGGCCGCCGTCGTGCGCGAGCTGCACCACGCGCGGGACGCCGCCGAGGAGGCGGAGCGCGCGGCGCGTGCGGCCCTCGCGGCCCTGTTCGAGCGGTTCAACGACACCTGGCCCGACCCGAACCGCAGCGCCGACCCCGACGGCGCGTACGCCGACTTCCTGCGGATCTACGAGGACCTGGAGTACCAGCAGCTGTACCGGCTGCGCGACCGGTGGTCGGCGCACCTGCGGCAGATGTCGGGCGACCAGCTCACCCGGCTGAACAACGGCATCGCGCAGGCCGTCGCGGAGATCCGCGACCGCATGGAGCCGGTCAACGCGATCCTCGCGACGCTGCCGTTCCGCGACGACGCCCACCGGCTGCGCATCACCGCCACCCCGGTCGAGGCCTCGGACGTCGTCTCGTTCCGGCGCCGGCTGCGCGAGCTCGCCACCACGCCGGCGGGCGACGTCCCGCTCGCCGAGCACGAGCGCCGGTACGAGAGGATGCGCCGGCTGATCGACCGCATCCGTCCGGACAGCCCCGAGCGGCGGCGCCTCGTGGACGTGCGCGACCACGTGCGGGTCAGCGCCGAGTGCGTGGACCTCGAGGGCAACCACGTGAGCGTCTACGACCACATCGCCGGCAAGTCCGGCGGCGAGTCGCAGGAGCTCGTGGCGTTCATCGTCGGCGCGGCCCTGCGCTACCAGCTCGGCGACGCCGGGGCGGAGCGCCCCCGGTACGCACCCGTCTTCCTCGACGAGGCCTTCATCAAGGCCGACGCCCGGTTCGCCGGCCGCGCCGTCGGCGCGTGGCGCGGGCTGGGATTCCAGCTCGTCGTCGGCGCGCCGCTCGACAAGGTCAGCGCGCTGGAGCCGCACGCCGACGTCGTGCTGCAGGCCATCAAGGACGCGACCGGCAGGTCGCGGCTGGTGACGCTCGTGGGGGAATGACCGGCGTTCCGCGCCGGGCCGCGCCGGGGGAGCGACGCGTGTGTACTGTCGTGACGTGACCGAGACCACGCCTCTGATCACCAGCCCGGAACCGACCGTCGAGGGGTTCGTCCGCGAGTACCTGCACGAGCTGAACTTCAGCCAGGGCACGATCCTGGAGCGGGCGACGGACAACGACCGTTACCTCGCGCTCGCGCGCACGGTGCGGCACTACCTGATGTCCCGGTGGATGCAGACCACGGTGAGCCAGTACCGCACGCAGGCGAAGGCGGTGGCCTACCTGTCGGCGGAGTACCTCCTGGGCCGGCAGCTCGACAACGCGCTCATCGCGACGGGGCTGGAGGAGGTCGCCGCGGAGGCGCTCGCCAGCCTGGGGCTCGACCTCGACGAGCTGCGCGAGGTCGAGGTCGAACCGGGGCTCGGCAACGGCGGGCTCGGCCGGCTGGCGGCCTGCTTCGTCGACTCCCTGGCGACGATGAGCGTGCCCGCGATCGGGTACGGCATCCGGTACGAATACGGCATCTTCCGGCAGACGTTCTCGGACGGCCGCCAGGTCGAGGAGCCGGACACCTGGCTCGACAACGGCGACCCGTGGGAGTTCGCGCACCCCGAGCACGAGGTCACCGTCGGCTTCGGCGGGCACACGGAGAAGTTCACGGACGACGACGGCCGCGAGCGCTCACGCTGGGTGCCGGGCTGGCAGGTGCTCGGCGTGCCCTACAACTCGATGGTGCCGGGCTACCGGAACGGGCGGGTCAACACGCTCCGGCTGTGGAGCGCGCGGGCGACGCACGCGTTCGACCTCAAGATCTTCAACTACGGCGACTACGCCGAGGCCGTGCGGTCCCAGACGTTCGCCGAGAACATCTCGAAGGTGCTGTACCCCGAGGACTCCACGCCGCAGGGCAAGGAGCTGCGGCTGCAGCAGCAGTACTTCTTCGTCGCCTGCTCGATCCGCGACTTCCTCGACCAGCTCCTGCCGCCGGGCTTCGACCTGCACGACCTGCCCGACCGCATCGTCTTCCAGCTCAACGACACGCACCCCGTCATCGCGATCCCGGAGCTGATGCGGATCCTCGTGGACGAGCGCGGCTTCGAGTGGGACGACGCGTGGCAGGTGACGCAGCGCTGCTTCGCCTACACGTGCCACACGTTGCTGCCGGAGGCGCTGGAGGTCTGGCCGGTCGAGCTGGTGGGGCGGCTGCTGCCCCGGCACCTGGAGATCATCTACCGCATCAACGACGAGTTCCTCGCCCAGGTGCGCGAGCGCTCGGGCGGGAACGAGCTGCTGGTGCGGCGCATGTCGATCATCGCGGAGCACCCCGAACGGTCGGTGCGGATGGCGTTCCTCGCGACGGTCGGCGGTTCCCGGGTGAACGGCGTCGCGGAGCTGCACTCGCAGCTGCTGCGCGACAAGGTGCTCGCCGACTTCGCCGACTTCTGGCCGGAGAAGTTCACCAACGTCACCAACGGCGTGACCCCGCGCCGGTTCGTGAAGCTGGCGAACCCGGGCCTGTCGGGCCTGATCACGGAGGCGATCGGCGACGGCTGGGTCACCGACCTCGACCGGCTGCGCGAGCTCGAGCCGTACGCCGACGACGCCGAGTTCCGCCGCCGGTTCCGCGAGGTAAAGGCCGCGAACAAGGACCGGCTGGTCTCCTTCCTGGCCGCGCGCGACGGCATCGCGATCGACCCGGCCACGATGCTCGACGTCATGGTCAAGCGCCTGCACGAGTACAAGCGCCAGCTGCTCAAGCTGCTGCACGTCGTGACGCTCTACGACCGCATCACGTCCGGGGAGCTCGCGACCGCCGACGTCACGCCGCGCACCGTCGTCTTCGGCGCGAAGGCCGCCCCCGGGTACGTGATGGCGAAGGAGATCATCGCGCTGATCAACCACGTGGGCGCCGTGGTCGCCGCGCACCCCGACGTGTCCCGGGTGCTGCGGATCGCGTTCCCGGCGAACTACAACGTCACGGTCGCGGAGACGCTGATCCCGGCCGCCGACCTGTCGGAGCAGATCTCCCTGGCGGGCAAGGAGGCGTCCGGCACGGGCAACATGAAGTTCGCGCTCAACGGCGCGCTCACCATCGGCACCGACGACGGCGCGAACGTCGAGATCCGTCGGCTCGTGGGCGACGAGAACTTCTTCCTGTTCGGGCTCACGGAGCCCGAGGCGAGCGCCGTCGCCGAGGCGGGCTACCGGCCCTCGACGTACTACGAGGAGAACCCGTCGCTGCGCCGGGCGCTGGATCTCGTGGCGCGCGGCACGTTCTCCGGCGGTGACGCGTCGGTCTTCGAACCGATCGTGTCCAACCTGCTCACCGAGGACCGCTTCATGGTGCTCGCGGACTACCAGGCGTACCTCGACGCGCAGGATCGGGTGGAGCGCGCCTATGCGGACCCGGACGCCTGGAGCCGGTCGGCCGTGCTCAACGTGGCGCGCTCGGGCTTCTTCTCCTCGGACCGGTCCGTGCGCGACTACCTCGACCGCATCTGGCACGCCGCGCCGCTGACGGCCGACTGACCGGCCTACTGACGTCGCCGCCGCGCTCAGCGGCGGCGACGCGTGCCGAAGACGGTGCGGGTGATCTCCCGGGCCAGGGTCGTGCCGACGGTGGCGAGGATGGCGTCCATCGGGCTGCGGGCTCGCGACGTCGAGCCCGACCGCGAGGCCTTCTGCGCCTTCCGGGCGTCGGCGTCCGCCTCCTTGCGCGCCTGCGCCGCCTCCTTCTCCAGCTCGGCGGCGCGCTCGGTCGCCTCGCGGGTGGCGGCGTCCTGCGCGGCGCGGGCCTGCAGCAGCTCGTACGCGGACTCGCGGTCGACGGCGGCCCCGTAGCGCGCCTGGCCGGGTGATGCCGCGACGGCGGCGTCGAGCACCTGCTGCGGCGCCGGGTCCATGGACGCCTGCGGCGCGCGCACCCGGGTCCAGGCGACCGGGGTGGGCGCGCCCTTCTCATCGAGGAGCGTGACGACGGCCTCGCCGGTGCCGAGCGACTGCAGCAGCCGCTCGAGGTCGTACGGCGAGGTGGGGAAGGTGCGGGCCGCCGCGCGCAGGGCCTTCGCGTCGTCGGGCGTGAAGGCGCGCAGCGCGTGCTGGACGCGGTTGCCGAGCTGGGCGAGGACGTCGGCCGGCACGTCCTTGGGCGACTGGGTGACGAAGAAGACGCCCACGCCCTTGCTGCGGATGAGCCGCACCGTCTGGACGACCTGCTGGAGGAAGTCCTTGGAGGCGCCCGTGAACAGCAGGTGCGCCTCGTCGAAGAAGAACACGAGCCGCGGCTTGTCGGGGTCGCCCACCTCGGGCAGCTCCTGGAACAGCTCCGCGAGCAGCCACATGAGGAACGTCGAGAACAGGGCGGGCCGGTCCTGCACGCCGGGCAGCTCGAGGGCGGAGATCAGACCGCGCCCGTCCGGGGACGTACGCAGCAGGTCGGCGGTCTCGAACGCCGGCTCGCCGAAGAAGACGTCGCCACCCTGCGCCTGCAGGCCCACGATCTCGCGCAGGATGACGCCGGCGGTCGCGGCCGAGACGCCGCCGATGCTCTTGAGCTCCTGCTTGCCCTCGTCGGAGGTGAGGTACGCGATGGTGGCCTGCAGGTCCTTGAGGTCGAGCAGCGCGAGCTGCTGCGTGTCGGCCCAGTGGAAGATCAGCTCCAGGCTGGAGGACTGCGTCGCGTTGAGGCCGAGCACCTTGCTCAGCAGCAGCGGGCCGAAGTCGGTGACGGTCGTGCGGATCGGCACGCCGGTGCCCAGGCCGCCGAGCGAGTAGAACTCGACGGGGTACGACGTCGGCGTCCACTCCTGCCCGATGCTCGCCGCGCGCTCGGCGACCTTCGGGTTGTCCGGGCCCTCGACGGCCAGGCCGGACAGGTCGCCCTTGATGTCGGCGAGGAACACCGGGACGCCCTGGGCCGACAGGCCCTCCGCCATGCCCTGGAGGGTCTTCGTCTTGCCGGTGCCCGTGGCGCCCGCGACGAGCCCGTGGCGGTTCAGCGTCGCGAGCGGGAAGCCGACCTGCACGGTGGCGTCGGGCTCCGGGTCGCCGCCGAGCGGGCCGGACAGCAGAGCTCCGAGCGGCAGCGTCGGGGCGTCGGAGGCGTAGCCCGCGCGCACCTCGTCGGCGTACGACGGCGGTGCGGCCCCGGTGTCCTCCGGCGGCGAGGTCCCGTCGGCAGCGGGCACGACGTCGGGCGGTCCGGCGGCCTGTGGCTCGTCCCTGCTCGCGGCCTCCGCCGCCTCGAGCGCCGCCTGGGCGGCCGCCGCCTTGGCCTCCGCCGCCTCGGCGGCGGCCTGCGCGGCGGCGGCTCGCAGTGCGGCGAGGTCGGCGTCGTCGGTGGGCGGTGTCCCCTCGGCCATGGCCCGCACGCTAGCGCGGTGCGGGGCCGGGTGCGCGACGAGCAGGCGGACGAGGGTTGAGAACCGTTCTCACATCTGTTTCACTACTCGGGCACATGGGAATCGTTCTCATGTGGCTCCTTCGCGATGCCCCGACCTGGAGAGAGACCCATGCCTGCCCTCACCCGCACCACCCGCGCCGGCCGGCGCCGACAGTCCGCCGCGGGCCTCCTCGCCCTCGCGGTACCCCTCGCCCTGGCGGGCTGCGCGTCCGCGGACCCCGCCGACGGCGCCGCGTCGGCGGAGCCCGCCGCCGAGCCCTCCAGCGCGGAGACCGCGCAGGCCACCGAGGCCGCCGCCGCGACCGCCCGCGTCGCGCTCACCTACGACGGCGGCGTCGTCGTCCTCGACGCGCAGACGCTGGAGCAGGTCGCCGACCTGCCGCTCGAGGGCTTCACCCGCCTCAACCCGGCCGGCGACGGCCGCCACCTGCTCGCCTCCACGACCGGCGGGTTCCGCGCCCTGGACCTCGGCGCGTGGGCGGAGGCGCACGGCGACCACCACCACTACTGGACGTCCGAGCCGCGCCTCACGGACGTCACCTACGCGGCCGAGGAGCCCGGCCACGTCGTCGTGCACGGCGGCCGCACCGTGCTGTTCGACGACGGGACGGGCCAGGTCCGCGTGCTCGACTCCGCCCACGTCGCCGAGGGCGAGGCCCCCGCCCGGGAGCTCACGACGCCGTCGGCGCACCACGGCGTCGCGGTCGAGCTCGGGGACGACTCGCTCCTCGTCACCGAGGGCACCGAGGAGTCGCGCTCCGGCGTGCGCGTCCTGGACGCCGACGACAAGGAGATCGCGGCGAGCGACGACTGCCCGGGCGTGCACGGCGAGGCGGTCGCGGCCGACGAGGCCGTCGTCGTGGGCTGCGAGGACGGCGTCCTCGTCTACGCGGACGGCGAGCTGACCAAGGTGCAGGCACCTGACGCCTACGGCCGCATCGGCAACCAGGCCGGCTCCGAGGAGTCGCCCGTCGTGCTCGGCGACTACAAGACGGACCCCGACGCGGAGCTGGAGCGGCCCACGCGCGTCTCGCTCGTCGACACGCGTAGCGGGGACCTGTCGCTGGTCGACCTGCCCTCGAGCTACACGTTCCGTTCCCTGGCCCGCGGCGACGACGGCGAGGCGCTCGTGCTGGGCACCGACGGCTCGCTGCACGTCATCGACCCGGAGAGCGGGAAGCTCATGACCTCGATCCCGGTGATCGACGCCTGGGAGGAGCCTGCCGAGTGGCAGGAGCCGCGCCCCGCGGTGCTCGCCCTCGACGGGTCCGTGTACGTCACCGACCCGGCGACGAAGTCCGTGCACGCGGTGGACGTGGAGTCCGGCGAGGTCTGGAAGTCCGCCCGGCTGGACGTCGCGCCGAACGAGATCTCCGGGGTCTCGGGCGACGCGGAGGCGAGCGCCACCGACGAGCACGACCACGAGGCGCACGACGGTGAGGCGCACGACGGTGAGGCGCACGACCACGAGTGACGACCGATGCCGCCCGGGCGGTCCGGGCGGCGTCGGTAGACTCCCCGCCGATGCCCATGGAATCCCCGGCCGTCCGCGTCGTCACCGACTCGACCGCCTGCCTGCCCGCCGTCGCCGACGGTGCCGTCGCGCCCGTCGTGGTCCCGCTCCGTGTCGTGGCGGGGGAGGAGTCGTGGCGGGAGGGCGTCGACATCACGCCCGAGGAGGTGGCCGCGCGCATC
This sequence comes from Isoptericola sp. NPDC056573, assembly GCF_042793335.1. Lineage (NCBI taxonomy): Bacteria > Bacillati > Actinomycetota > Actinomycetes > Micrococcales > Promicromonosporaceae > Isoptericola > Isoptericola sp. NPDC056573. Next base: position 177,731 of record NZ_JBHTUY010000004.1, on the reverse strand, counting down.
GCGGCGGGCGAACGGCTGAGCACGTCGCAGCCCGCACCGGCCGAGTTCGGCGCCGTCTACCGCGACCTCGCCGCGGCCGGTGCGCGGGCCGTCGTCGGCGTGCACCTGTCGGGGGCTCTGTCCGGCACCGTCGAGGTCGCCGCGAGCGCGGGGCACCGCGCCATGATCCCCGTGCGGGCGGTCGACTCCCGGACCGTCGCGATGGCCCTCGGGTTCGCGGCGCTGGAGGCGGCGCGGTGCGCCGCCGCCGGGGGGGACGCCGCGGCCGTCGCGGCCCGCGCGCGGCAGGTCGCTGAGTCGAGCACGACCGTGTTCCTCGTGGACTCGCTCGACCACCTGCGCCGCGGTGGGCGGCTGTCCGCCCCGGCTGCCGCGCTCGGCACGGCCCTCGGCGTGCGGCCCATCCTCGGCATGCGCGACGGAGCGATCGAGATGACGCAGCGCGTCCGGACGCGTCGGGCGGCGACCGACCGGCTGGTCGAGGTCGCGGTGCGACGTGCCGAGACGTGCGAGCGGCCGGGCGTGGCCGTGCACCACCTCGGCGTGCCCGAGCGGGCCGGCGAGCTCGCGGCCCGGCTCGCCGCGGAGACCGGGGCCGAGCCGTTCGTGACGCCCGTGAGCGCGGTGCTCGGCGCACACGTCGGCCCGGGCGCTCTCGCCGTCGTCGTGGCCGAGCTGGGCGGACGTTCCCGCGACGCCGTGCGCTGAGGAGCCTGCCCCCAGGAGCGCGCCGTCCACAGGTCGCCTCGGGCGGCACCCGTCGAGGGGGCGGCGACCCTAGCGTCGCGGCGTGACCACCACGCTGCCTCCCGACCACGGCGGAGCGGACGCCCCGCCACCGGCCACCTTCCCGCCGTCGGACTCCGGCGTGCCGCCTCGGCCCCGCACGCCGGCGGAGGGCGACGACCGGCCGCGCAGCTTCGGACCGGAGCCGGACCGGGCCCTCGGCGAGGCCGCCGCTCGGTTGCGGGCCTGGCACGCCCTGCGCGAGGACGCAGGTGGCCCGCCGGGTCGTGACCCCGGTCGTGATCCCGGTCGTGACCACCAGGAGCGTCCCGACGGCGGACCCCCGGTCGGCCCGCCGCCGTGGGCCGCGCCGGTCGAGGAGGACGAGCTCGCCGACCGCCTGCGTGCCCGCCGGTCGGCGCAACACGTCGCCGCTGCGTACACGGCGGCGCACGGGCACCCCGTCGACGGGCACGACGACGGCGGCGGCGCGCGACGCTGGTCGATCGGGCTGCGGGCGGCGGTCGTGGCCTCCGTCGCCATCCTGCTCGTGGCCGTCGTCGTCGCGGTGGTCGCGTCCGCACGGCCCGACGACGTCATCACCCTCGCCGACGCGAGCGCGTCGTCCGGGGTCCCCACCGGTCCGTCGTCGCCGTCCGCCGGCCCGTCCACGGCCGCGGACGCGGCAGTCTCGGCCGACAGCGGCGCGGGAGACTCTCCCGCCGGGACGCCCGGGACGCCCGGGGCGACGCCGGCGCCGGGCACCGTGGTGGTGCACGTCGTGGGCGAGGTGCGCGAGCCCGGGCTGGTCACGGTCCCGTCGGGCGCCCGCGTGGCGGACGCCGTGGCCGCGGCCGGCGGCACGACCCGGCGCGCCGACGCCGCGGCCCTCAACCTGGCGCGGGCGGTCGTCGACGGCGAGCAGATCCGTGTGCCGAGGCCGGGGGAGCAGCTCCCGGCGTCCGCCGGTGCGGCGGACGAGAGCGGCGGGGACGGGACGGGAGGCGGGTCGGACGCCGCGGCGGGCGGCGCCGTGAACCTCAACTCCGCGGGAGCGGCGGAGCTCGAGGCGCTGCCCGGCATCGGCCCCGCCCTGGCCGGGCGGATCGTCGCGTGGCGCGACGAGAACGGGCCGTTCACCAGCGTCGACGAGCTCGACGAGGTGTCCGGGATCGGCCCGTCGGTCCTCGGGCAGGTCCGTGACCTGGTCACGCTGTGACGGGCCCGTCCAGGCACCACGGTCCCGATGCCGGCCCGTGGGGGCGGGCGCGATCGGTCGTCGACCCGGGGGACCGACGGACGGTCGCCACGCCGCCGGTCCGGCGCACGGACCTGCGCCTGGTGCCCGCCGGCCTGGTGGCCTGGGTGGCGGCCTGGGCACTCACCGGTCCGGTCCAGGGCTGGGCCGGCGTGGTGGCCGTCGGCGCGGTGCTCGCCTGCGTCGGCGCGGGGACGGCGGCCCTCCTGGTGTCGCAGTGGTCGCGCCGCTCCCGCCCGCGACGCCGCCCGCGGCCGGAGCTGCCGGAGACGGTCCGGGTGGGCGCGGCACGGCCCACGGCCAGGCACGTCGTCGTGGCGCTGGCGTGCCTGGCGGCCGTGGCGCTCGGGGTGCACGCCCAGGCGGCACGGCAGGCGCCCTTGCGGTCGCTGGCCGGACAGGGTGCGCAGGCCGAGCTGGTCGGTCGCGTCGTGTCGGAGCCGCGGCCGGCCGTCTTCGGCGACGGCGAGCGTTGGCAGGTGGCCGCGCGGCAGGTGACGGCGCGCGGTGTCGCGTCGTCCACCGCCGGGCTCGTCGAGGTCACGGCGGCCGGTGCGGCGCCGCGCTACGGGGCGACGGTCTCCGTCTCCGGGGTGCTGCGCCCGGTCGACGCGGGCGACGGCCCGCTGGCCAGGCTGACGGCGGCGGGGCCGGTGGCCGAGCGCGCGCCGCCGACGGCCCTGCTGCGCGCGACGCACACGATGCGGTCGGCGCTGCTCGAGGTCACCGAGCCCCTGGACGCTCAGGCACGCGGGCTGGTGCCGGGCGTCGCCGTCGGCGACACGAGCCGCGTGCCCGAGGCCGTCGACGAAGCGATGCGGGTCACGAGCCTCACCCATGTCACCGCGGTGTCCGGGGGCCACTTCGCGATCGTGGTGGCCGCGCTCACCGCCCTGTGCGCGCTGGCGCGGGCTCCCCGCGCGCTGCGCGTCGGCGTGGTCGCGATCGCCGCGACGGGCTTCGTCCTGCTCGTCCGGCCCGAGCCCAGCGTGCTCCGGGCCGCGTGGACGTGCGCCGCCGCGCTGCTCGCGCTGGCGCTGGGTCGGCCGTCTGCGGGCGCCCCGGCCCTCGCCGCGGCGGCGACCGTGCTGCTCGTCGTCGACCCGTGGCTCGCGCGGTCCTACGGCTTCGTCCTGTCGTGCGCGGCGACCGCGGGCCTCGTGCTCCTGGCGGGCCCGATCGCCCGCCGGCTCGCGCCGTGGACCGGGCGTCCGCTCGCGTTCGCGCTCGCGGTCCCGTGGGCCGCGCAGGCCGCCTGCGGGCCGGCGCTGCTCCTGCTCGACCCGCACGTGCCGCTGATGTCGGTGCCGGCGAACCTGCTCGCGACCCCCGCCCTGGTGCCGGCCACCGTGCTCGGGCTCGTGGCCACGCTGCTCGCCCCGTGGGCGCCGGGAGCGGCCCTGCCCGTCGCGTGGCTGGCGGGTCTCGCGACGGGGTGGATCGCCTCTGTGGCCCAGACCTTCGCCAGCGTGCCGGGCGCCCGCCTGCCCTGGCCCGCCGGGCCGCTCGGGGTGCTGGCGCTGATGTTGCTCACGGTCGCGGTCCTCGCCCTCGTCCTGCGCCGGCCGCCCGGCGAGGGCTGGCGACGGGAGTGGCGCGAAGCCGCACCACGCGCCGTGCGCCGGGTGCGGCGACAGGTCCGGCGGACGACGCTGCGGCACGGCCGCGTGCGGACGGCCACGGTGGCGGGTCTGGCCGGCGTCCTGCTGCTGGCGGTCCTCGTGGTGGCCGTGCCCCGGCTCGCCGGGGCGGGCCACGCGGTCCCGGACGACTGGCAGGTGGCCGCCTGCGACGTCGGGCAGGGCGACTCGCTCGCGGTGCGCACGGGTCCGTCGTCCGCGGTCGTGGTGGACGTCGGCCCCGACGGCGCGGCGGCCGGCCGCTGCCTCGACCGGCTGGGCGTCACGACCGTGGACCTGCTCGTCCTCAGCCACTTCCACGCCGACCACGTGGGCGGGCTCGCCGCCGTGCTGCGGGGGCGCTCGGTCACGGCCGCGCTGGTCTCGCCGCTCGACGAACCGGCGGGCCAGGCGGCGGCCGTGCGGTCCGCGCTCGCGGCGGCGGGGGTGCCCGTCCGTGCGGCGGCCGTCGGGGACGGGGGCACGGCGGGCTCGGCGACCTGGCAGGTGCTGGCGGCCGCGGGCGGGGCGCGCTCCGCCGGGTCGGGCGGCGGGGACGAGGGCGACGGTGCGAACGACGCCAGCGTGGCCCTCGAGCTGCGCACCGCCGCCGGGCTCGACGTCGTCGCGCTCGGCGACCTCGAGGAGCCGGGCCAGGAAGCCCTCGCCGCCGACCTCGCCGCCACAGGGCGGGCGGCCGACGTCGACGTCGTGAAGATGGCCCACCACGGGTCGCGGTCCCAGTCCGCGGCGCTCGCCCGGCACCTCTCGCCCCGCGTCACGCTCGTGAGCGTCGGCGCCGACAACACCTACGGGCACCCGACCGACGACGCGCTCGCCCTCTACGCGTCCGAGGGGTCCGCGCTGGTCCGGACCGACGAGTGCGGCACCGCGGCGCTCGTCGGCCGGGACGACGGGATCGGCCTCGCGTGCGGCTAGCGTGCCCGCCGCGACGGCCCGGTCCGCTCGGGCGCGGGGAGGGAGCACGGGTGGGCGGGAACGTCGGCGGCTCGTGGCAGGCTGGGGGCGTGCCCGCCGCCTCCACGTCCCGACAGCCCCGCCCCGCCCGCAAGGGGAGGTCCTCGGCGAACAGCCGGCCGTGGGACGACCCCACGCTGGCCCCGGTGCTCCTCGTGCGCGGACCGGAGGGGCTGCTCGCCGAGCGGGCCGTGGACGGCATCGTCGGGCTGGCGCGCGAGCGCGACGCCACCACCGAGAAGGCCGAGCTCGACGGCGGCACCTACGCCGCCGGTCAGCTCGTCGTCGCCGCCAGCCCGTCGTTGTTCGGCGAGCCGAGCGTCGTCGTCGTGCGGGGCGCCGAGGCGGCCACGGAGGACCTGGTCGCGGACGTGGTCGCGTACGTCGCGGCGCCCGACCCGGAGACGGTCGTCGTGGTGGTGCACGGCGGTGGGCAGCGGGGCAAGAAGATGCTCGACGCGATCGTCGCCAGCGGTGCCCCCGTGCTCGAGTGCGAGCCGATCTCCAAGGACGCCGACAAGGTGCAGTTCGTGACGGCCGAGTTCCGCGCCGCGCGGCGCCGGGCGGACGCGGCGGCGGTCCGGGCGCTCGTCGACGCCCTGGGTACGGACCTGCGCGAGCTCGCGTCCGCCTGCTCCCAGCTCGTCGCCGACACGACCGGCACCATCAGCGAGACCGTGGTCGACCGGTACTACGGCGGCCGCGTCGAGGCGACGGGGTTCAAGGTCGCGGACGCCGCGGTCGCGGGGGACACGGGGGGTGCGGTCGCGCTCCTGCGCCACGCCCTGGCGACGGGCGCCGACCCGGTGCCGATCGTCGCCGCCCTCGCACTGCGTCTGCGCACCCTCGCGCGGGTCGCGGCGATCCGCGGCGGAGCGGCCACCGCGCGGCAGCTGGGGCTGCAGGACTGGCAGGTCCGCAACGCTCAGCGGGACCTCTCCCGCTGGACCCCGGAGGGCCTCGCGACCGCCATCGGCGCCGTCGCGCAGGCCGACGCCGACGTCAAGGGCGGCGGCCGCGACCCCGTCTACGCCGTCGAGAAGGCCGTGCTGACGATCGCCCGCTCCCGCCGCGGCTGACCCTCACAGCGCCTGCCCTGGCCGGAGACGCGCGAAGGGCGCCGCACCCGGTGGGTGCGGCGCCCTTGCGGAGTCTTGGCCGGTCCGGCCCGACGTGAGAGGCGTCAGGCGGACGGAGCGCGACGACTACAGGCGACTCAGAGCGCCTCGACCTGCTTCGCGATGGCCGACTTGCGGTTCGCGGCCTGGTTGGCGTGGATGACGCCCTTCGAGACGGCCTTGTCGAGCTTGCGGGAAGCGGCCTGCAGCGCGGTGGCAGCGGCCTCCTTGTCGCCCGCGGCGACGGCCTCGCGCACCTTGCGCACGTAGGTCTTCAGCTCAGACTTGACGGCCTTGTTGCGCAGGCGCGCCTTCTCGTTCGTCTTGATGCGCTTGATCTGGGACTTGATGTTTGCCACGTGTGGACTTCCTGGTGTGTTCGCCTGCCGGCGAGCGGATAGGTCGTAGAGGGCGGCCACAGCTCCGGGACTGGGGTGGGGAACCCGTGGAGAGGAACTGCGGCTGTGCCCGCCGACCTGGGCGGACACGCAAACATCAACGATAGCAGAGGGGGCCAACCGGCAGAACCGCGTGCGCGGGGCCGTCCTGTGAGATGCGCCCCGGCGTTCCTGCCCTCGGGTCAGTTCCCGGGTCGCTTCCCGATCCTGATCCTCAGGCCCTCGCCCGACCCATCGCCTCGACCACGGCGTCGAACGTCTTCCGGTCGAGCACCGCGCCCTCGCGCCGGACCTTCCCCGGGTCGACGCGGAGGATCCGGTTGAGGCGCACCTCGCTCGGGCGCTTCCGCGGGTCCCACGCCCCGGCGCCGACGTCCATCCACAACCGGCCGTACCGCGCCTCCTGCGCGGCGTCGCGGTCGTGGTCCTTGCTGGTGAGCTGCAGGGCCAGCAGCCACGGGCCGTCGCGGCCCACGAGCAGCACCGGCCGGTCCTTGCCCTGGCTGTGGTCCTCCTCGTACGGCACCCACGTCCACACGACCTCGCCCGGGTCGGGCTCGCCGTCCAGGCTCGGGGAGTACACCGGGCGCACCGTGCCGGTGTAGTCGCCGGGGTAGCCGGCGTCCCGGGCGGGGGTCGTCGTCCCGCGCCGGTTCGAGGGCCTGGCCGTCGGGGGGCGGGTGGTCGAGGTGGGTCGCGCGGAGCCGCGCGACGACGGGCGGGTCGCCGAGCGCAGCACGTCCACCAGCAGGTTCAGCCATCGGTTCGCCACGGCGGACAGCCTACGTGCGGCTCACTCGAGCACGAACCGCGCCAGCCGGTCGCCCATCGCCTCCGGGTCCCACGAGTGGTCGGCGCCCGCGACGGTCTCGACGGTGCCGTCGGGCACCGCGGACGCGAGGTCCGCCGCGGCCTCCGGCATGCCGGGGAAGGTCCGCGTCCCCGTCATGGCGAGCAGGGGTACCTGGATACGGGAGAGCTCGCCGTCGCGCAACGCCCGCGTCGCCCAGGTCAGCGCCTGGGCGTCGGCCCGCTGCGAGACGACGGACGCTGTGATCGCGGGCCATTCCGGCGACGCCTTGGCCCCGGCGAGCCACTCGGGCGGCATGTCCTTCATGAAGTGCTCGGTGGCGCCCTCGAGGTCGCCGGCGTCGATCCGCCGCTCGATCTCGGCCGCCCAGGCGGCCGTCTCGCTGGCCCCGGACTCCAGCGGGGCCTCCCACAGCGCGAGCCCGAGGACGGGGAGGCCCCGGTCTGCCGCCCGCAGCGAGATCGCGCAGCCCGACGAGTGCCCGCAGAGCACGGCGGGTCCGCCCGCGACGTCGAGCACCGCCGCCACGGCGTCCAGCTCGCGGTCCAGGTCGAGGCGACCGGCGGCGGGGGAGTCGCCCCGGCCGAGCCGGTCGTAGACCACGGTCGTGACGCCTGCCGCCGCCAGGATCTCGGCCGTGCGGGTCGTCACCGGGTCGACGGCGCGGAACGGCCCGGCGCCCGCGACGAAGACGACCGCGGGGCCCGTGCCCCGCAGGTCGTAGGTCACGCGGTCGCCGCGCGCGGTGGTGACGGTCGCGGTGGCGCACGCGGTGGCCGCCGCGCTCGGGGGGCCTGCGGTGCGTGCGGTGTCGTCGCTCATGCCGGGTGGGACCGGGCGACCCGCCGCGACTCATCGGTTCCCCCGGGGCGACCGCCCGGGCCTCAGGGCACGAGCGGCCCGGCGAGCACGCGCCGCGCGGCGTCGAGGTCGCCCTCGACGACGGCGCCGGCCTCCGCGGGCGTGAGCCGCCCCCACAGCAGCAGTTCGAGCCGCTGCGCCGTCGCGGTGAGCGTCGCGTCGGCGTCGGCATCGAGATCGGCATCGTCGGCCGTCGGGGCGCCGAGCGTCCACGACCAGCCGACGTCGGAGGCGACCACCCGGAGCCGGTCGGTGAGCGGCGCCGCCCGGCCGAGCCGCACCTGCCGCGGCTGGAACATCGTCACGACCTCGTCGACGCCGTCGGCCCAGACCTCGGGGGCGAGGGTGACCGTGTCCAGCGCGCTCGGGCCGGATCCCAGCCGCGCGGCGCGCAGGTCGTGCAGGTGCACGAGCGTCTCGTGGGACTGGCGGCGCCACCAGAACGACGCCGGCCCGTCGCCGAGCAGCGTCCGCGCGGCGCCGTCCGGCCCTGCGGCGTCGAGCGTCGCGCGCAGGTCGGCGGCGTGCCGGCGGTAGAGCGCGGCGAGGGCCGCGATCCCGCCGTCGGGACCCGTGGGGTCGGGGGCCGGCAGGTCCTCGTCGCGCGAGGGGTCGCCCAGGGCCATCCCCGCCGCCCAGTGGTGCACGCCCGCGAGGTGCAGCACCAGCTCGGCCGCGCGCCAGTCGCCGCAGGCCGGGACGGGCGCGTCCGGTGCGACGTCGGGCACCGTGGCGGCGAACTCGTCCTGGAGGTGCGCGAGGAGTGCGAGCCGGTCGGGCTCCGGACCGGCGTCGGTGCGCCGCCCCGTGCGCGGGTCGACGACGGGGCGGGGCTGCGGGGCGGCGGGCGACGGCGGCATGACGCCGAGGCTAGCGCCCGGCACGGCCCCGGCCGAGGGCGTTCCTCAGGAGCCGAGCAGGGCGTCGACCTCGCGGAGGAAGTCGTCCAGGTCGTCGGGGGTCCGGGACGTCACGAGGGGGAAGCCCGCGCCGTCGTCGCGCACCACCGACCGGTCCACCCAGCGCCCGCCCGCGTTGCGCACGTCGGTGGCCAGGGACGGGTATGACGTCAAGGTCGCGCCGCCGACGCACCCCGCCTCGACCACCGCCCACGGACCGTGACAGATGGCGGCGACCGGCCTGCCCGAGTGCGCGAACGTCGTGACGAGCCCGATCGCGGCCTCCTGCAGGCGCAGGGTGTCGGCGTTGATCGTGCCGCCCGGCACCAGCAGCAGGTCGACGCCCTCGGGATCGACGGCGTCGTAGGTCGTGTCGGCGGGAACGGGCCGCCCGGGGTCCTTGTCGCCGACGAGCGTGCGCACGTCGCCCGGCTCGTTCGAGGCGACGACCACCTCGGCGCCGGCGGATCGCAGGTGGTCGAGCGGTACCACCAGCTCGTCCTGCTCGACGCCGTAGCTCGTCACGATCGCCAGCACGCGCTTCCCGGTCAGGTCTGCGGTGTCGGTCATGTCGGGGGCTCCTCCCGTCACGTCGGTCGGTGGACCTCGACCGTACGCAGCGGTGCACGACGCACGCACGTGGGACAGGCCCGCGGGACCCCGGGGGACAACCTCATGGGACAATGGCCGGGCCTCGTCACCACCGACGACACTCATCCAGCGACCCTGACGGAGCGAATCGCGTTGCCCATCCCCGGACCCGCGCTGCGTGCGCGCATCGAGCCGAACGCCACGGCGCCCGAGCTCATCCGCAACTTCTGCATCATCGCGCACATCGACCACGGCAAGTCGACGCTCGCCGACCGCATGCTGCAGCTCACCGGCGTCGTCGAGCCGCGGGCCATGCGGGCGCAGTACCTCGACCGGATGGACATCGAGCGCGAGCGCGGCATCACCATCAAGTCGCAGGCCGTGCGCATGCCCTGGCAGGTGGGCGAGGAGGCCCACGCGCTCAACATGATCGACACCCCGGGGCACGTCGACTTCACGTACGAGGTCTCCCGTTCGCTCGCGGCCTGCGAGGGCGCCGTCCTGCTGGTCGACGCGGCGCAGGGCATCGAGGCGCAGACGCTCGCCAACCTGTACCTGGCGATGGAGAACGACCTCGAGATCATCCCGGTCCTCAACAAGATCGACCTGCCGGCCGCGCAGCCGGAGAAGTACGCCGAGGAGATCGCGGGACTGGTCGGAGGCGACCCCGAGGACGTCCTCAAGGTCTCCGGCAAGACCGGCGAGGGCGTCGAGGCGCTCCTGGACCGGATCGTCGAGCGCATCCCGGCCCCCGTCGGCGACGCGGACGCCCCCGCCCGCGCGATGATCTTCGACTCGGTCTACGACACCTACCGCGGCGTGGTCACGTACGTGCGGGTCGTGGACGGCAACCTCAACCCGCGCGAGCGCATCGCGATGATGTCGACGCGCGCCACGCACGAGCTGCTCGAGATCGGCGTCATCTCGCCGGAGCCGATCGTCACGAAGGGGCTCGGCGTCGGCGAGGTCGGCTACCTCATCACGGGCGTGAAGGACGTGCGCCAGTCGAAGGTCGGCGACACCGTCACCAACATGGCCAAGCCCGCCTCGGAGGCGCTCGGCGGGTACAGCGACCCGAAGCCGATGGTGTTCTCCGGCCTCTACCCGGTGGACGGCACCGACTACCCGGCGCTGCGCGACGCCCTCGACAAGCTCAAGCTCAACGACGCCGCGCTCAACTACGAGCCCGAGACGTCGGTGGCGCTCGGCTTCGGCTTCCGCGTCGGCTTCCTCGGCCTGCTGCACCTGGAGATCGTGCGCGAGCGGCTCGAGCGCGAGTTCGACCTCGACCTCATCTCCACCGCCCCGAACGTCGTCTACGACGTCACGCTCGACGACGGCACCGAGGTGAAGGTGACGAACCCGTCGGAGTTCCCGGGCGGCAAGATCAAGGAGGTCCGCGAGCCCGTGGTGCGCGCGACCATCCTCGCGCCGAGCGAGTTCGTGGGCACGGTCATGGGCCTGTGCAACGACCGACGCGGCCAGATGCTCGGCATGGACTACCTGTCGGAGGACCGCGTCGAGCTGCGGTTCACGCTGCCGCTCGCCGAGATCGTGTTCGACTTCTTCGACCACCTCAAGTCCCGCACCCGCGGCTACGCGTCGCTGGACTACGAGCCCTCGGGCGACCAGGCGGCCGACCTCGTGAAGGTCGACATCCTGCTGCAGGGCGAGCAGGTGGACGCGTTCAGCGCCATCGTGCACAAGGACAAGGCGTACGACTACGGCGTCATGATGACGGCGAAGCTCAAGGAGATCATCCCGCGCCAGCAGTTCGAGGTGCCGATCCAGGCCGCCGTCGGCGCCCGCGTCATCGCCCGCGAGACGGTGCGCGCCATGCGCAAGGACGTGCTCGCCAAGTGCTACGGCGGCGACATCAGCCGAAAGCGCAAGCTGCTGGAGAAGCAGAAGGAGGGCAAGAAGCGCATGAAGAACATCGGGTCCGTCGAGGTCCCGAAGGACGCCTTCATCGCCGCGCTCTCCTCGGACGGCGGCGGCGGCAAGGACGCCAAGGACAAGAAGAAGTAGTGCCCGCGCTGCCTGACGGCACGCCCGTGCCCGACGACGGCGCGCTGCCGCAGTGGGTGCGGCCCTCTCTGTCCGCTCCGGACGGCGACGGCCGACCGTTCGGGGTGTACGTGCACGTGCCGTTCTGCTCGGTGCGCTGCGGCTACTGCGACTTCAACACGTACACGGCGTCCGAGCTGGGTGGCGGTGCCAACCAGGCGGCGTACGCGACGACGGCGCTGCGCGAGGTGGACCTCGCCGCGCGGGTGCTCGACGACGCGGGCCTGGGGGCGCGCCCGGTGTCCACGGTCTTCTTCGGCGGCGGCACGCCCACGATGCTGCCCGCCGCGGACCTGGCGCGGATCCTGCGCGGGGTCGACGACGCCTGGGGGCTGGCGGACGGTGCCGAGGTCACCACCGAGGCCAACCCGGACTCGGTGACGCCCGACTCGCTGAGACTGCTCGCGGACGCCGGGTTCACCCGGGTCTCGTTCGGCATGCAGTCGGCGGTGCCGCACGTGCTGGCCACGCTGGAGCGCACCCACGACCCGCGCCGCGTCCCCGACGTCGTCGCCTGGGCCCGCGACGCGGGCCTCGACGTCTCGCTCGACCTCATCTACGGCACGCCGGGGGAGTCGCTGGACGACTGGCGTGCGTCCCTCGACGCCGTGCTGGCCGCCGGCGTGGACCACGTGTCGGCGTACGCGCTCGTCGTCGAGCCGGGCACCAAGATGTACGCCCAGGTGCGCCGCGGGGAGATCGCGCTGCCCGACGAGGACGACCAGGCCGCCAAGTACGAGCTGGCCGACGACCTGCTCACCGAGGCGGGCCTCGGCTGGTACGAGGTGAGCAACTGGGCACGCGGGCCGGAGCACGCCTGCCGGCACAACCTCGCCTACTGGCGCGGCGACGACTGGTGGGGGATCGGTCCCGGCGCGCACTCGTACGTCGCGGCTCCGTCGGCCGAGCCGCGCGAGGGGGAGCACGCCGGCGTGCGCTGGTGGAACGTCAAGCACCCGCGGCGCTACGCCGCGCTCCTGGAGGACGGCGCGTCGCCGGGCGCCGGGCGCGAGCTGCTCACGCCCGCCGAGGCCCAGCTCGAGCGCGTGCTGCTGGGGGTGCGCATGCGCGAGGGGCTGGAGGTCGCGGCGCTCGACCCGTCCCGCCGTGCGGCGGTCGCCGGGCTGGTGGCCCGCGGTCTGCTCGACGGGGTCGCCGCCGTCCGGGGGCGCGTCGTCCTCACCCGGCGGGGCCGCCTCCTCGCGGACTCCGTCGTCCGCGAGCTCACCCCCTGAACCGCGTCGAGCGTGCTGACCTGCTCCTCGAACGGCTCGTTCGAGCAGGTCAGCACGCTCGATTCCCGCGCGGCGGGGTCGGTCAGGAGATCAGGCGGATGTTCAGCGGGTAGCGGTACGCCTCGTGGCGGTTCACGGCGACCGCGGCGAGGATGCCGAAGACGATCGACAGGACCCAGACCGCGAGCAGGATCACGAACCCGACGAGCAGGAACACCGTGATCCAGCCGACGACGTAGCCGATGAGCAGCGTGATCTGGAAGTTCAGCGACTCCTTGGCCTGGTCCCCCACGTACGCGCTGCGGTCGCGCAGGAACAGCCAGATCAGCAGCGGCGTGAGGAACCCGAGAAGCCCGAGACTCAGCAGGGAGAGCACCGGCGGACCCAGGTGGGCGACCAGCGCCCAGGTGCGCTCGTCCGACGGCGAGAGCGGCTGCGGCCCGTAGCCGTACGGAGGCTGACCTGGAGGCTGTCCGCCATAGGGCGGCTGGCCCGGTGGTGGGCCGCCGTAGGGCGGCTGTCCGGGGGGCGGACCCGCCGGCGGCTGCTGCGGCGGCGGTCCGTACGGCGGGGTGCTCATGGGGCCATCCTCGCGCATCTGCGGTGGTCACGTGCGGTGGCGGAGCCGATCGGGTGCGGCCAGAGTGGGCGGAGGCGCCGACCCCGCCGGGTGCGTCGCCCGGACCACTCAGGAGGAACGATGAGCGAGAACACGCCGCAGCAGCCCGGCGACCCGCAGCAGCCGCCGCAGCAGCCGGGACACCAGCCCCCGCCGGGCCAGCCGGCACCGCACGCGCCGTACGGGCAGCAGCCGCCCGCCGGCCCGCCGCCGCACGGCGGCCAGCCGCCCTACGGCGACCAGCCCTACGCCCAGCCGCAGCAGCCGTACGAGGGGCAGATGCCCGACCCGGGCCTGTACCCCGGCTCCGAGTACCCGCCGGACCGGTCGGCGGGGCCGATCACGCCGCACGGCGAGGGCAGCGGCTTCCTCAGCGCGCTGTTCGACTACTCCTTCAGCCGCTACATCACGCCCAGCGTGGTGAAGGTCGTCTACATCATCGTCACGGTGCTGGTCGCGCTGGCGTGGCTCTCCGGCCTCGTCGCCACGTTCTCCCAGTCGATCTGGGGCGGGATCCTGTACCTCGTGTTCGGGTGGATCATCGCGCTCGTGTACCTGGCGCTCGCCCGCATCACCCTGGAGTTCTTCATGGCCGTCATCTCCGTCTCGGAGAAGGTCAACGCCTACGCGCAGCGGGACGGCATCACCACGCGCTGACCCTCCCGGGAGCCGCCGGCGCGGGAGGCGCGGTCAGGCCGTCACGAAGTCGATGAGCTCCTCGACCCGGCCCAGCAGGGCCGGGTCGAGGTCGCGGTAGTCCCGCACGGTCGCGAGGATCCGCTGCCACGCGCGGCCGACGTCCTCGGTGGTCGACGCCGGCCAGCCCAGCTCCCGCAGGATGCCGCGCTTCCACTCCGTGCCCCGCTCGATGGTGGGCCACGACGCCAGCCCGAGCCGTTCCGCCTTCACGGCCTGCCACACGTCGACGTACGGGTGGCCGAGCACGACGACGGTGCCGCGCGGCACCCGCTTCAGGGCGTCGTCGGCGAGGCGCCGCTCCTTCGAGCCGGGCACCAGGTGGTCGACCAGGACGCCGACCCGCCGCTCCGGCGTCGGGGCGAACTCGTCGAGGGCGTCCGCGAGGTTGTCCACGCCGTCGAGCAGCTCGACCACGACGCCCTCGACGCGCAGGTCGTCGCCCCACACCTTCTCGACCAGCTCGGCGTCGTGCTTGCCCTCCACCCAGATGCGCGACCCGCGGGCCACCCGGGCGCGCTGGTCGTGCACCGCCACGGAGCCCGATGCCGTCCGGGTGGGTCGCTCCGGGGCGCGGGTGGTCACCGGGGCCGTCAGCTCCACCGGCTGCCCGTCCACCCAGAAGCCCGGGCCCAGGGGGAACGACCGGGTGCGACCGCGCCGATCCTCCAGCACCACGAGGTGGACGCCGCCCGACTTCTCCACGCGCACGACGGCGCCCACCCAGCCCGTCGTGACCTCCTCGACCACGAGGCCGTGGTCGGCCGCGCGGGGCCGGGACACGGGCCGGCGGCGGTGATGGGCGGAGCCGTCCGGGGCGCCCGGGGCGCGGGAGCCGGAGGAGGACAGGACGTCGGAGCCGTAGCGGTCGTGCACGGCGGTGAGCCTACGGTCGCGACCGCGACGGAAGGGCTCCCGACACGCGCCGCGCGCCGTCCGGTCGGAACCGGACGGCGCGCGGACGGTCGTGCCTGGTGAGCTGCCTGGTGTGATGTCGTGCGCGCTCCGCTCACGCGTGCCGCGGCCGGTGCAGCGGGGCCACCGCGGGGCGGCGCCGGGCCTGCGGCGGTTCGGCCCGCCCCGACGGCTCCAGGCCCGCGACAGCGCCCCGGAGCGCGCGGCGCGAGGCGTGGAGCTCGTGCGCCAGGCGGCGCAGCGCGACCTCGCGCTCGAGCTCCTCCTGACGGCGCTCGAAGAGCATGTCGTACACGTGCGGATCCATGATGTCCTCCAGCCGGGGTGTGGTGTCACGCCTAGGGAGGACGCCAGGGGGCCGTCCGTACACGACTGCTCAGGGCATGTGTACAGGTGCGTCGGGCGACGTCAGGCCGGATCGTCGCGCGCCAGGACCGCCGCCTCCGTGCGGCTGGACACGCCGAGCTTGCGCAGGATGGCGGAGACGTGCACCGACGCCGTCTTGCGGCTGATGAACAGCCGCTCCGCGATCTGCCCGTTCGTCAGACCCTCGGCGACGAGCTCCAGCACCTGACGCTCGCGGTCGGTGAGCGCGCGGTCGGGATGCTGTGCGCGGGTGGTGGCCCGGGCGAGGCCCGCGCCGGTGAGCAGCGCGCGCGCCTGGTCGCGCACGAGGCCGCAGCCGATCGCGTCCGCCGCCTCGACGGCGGCGTCCAGCCGCTCGCGCGCGGTGGCGCGGTCGCCGGCCTCCAGGAGCGACGCCCCGTCGCGGTACAGGGCGTAGGGCCGCAGGTGCGCGGGCCCGTCGGCCGCGACGACCGCCTCCCACGACCCGTCTCCGAGCTCGGCGGCGAACACCGCCGCCCAGGTCGGGTAGGTCGGCCACACGGTGCACGTCGCCAGCGCCGCACGGTACGGCGCGACGTCGACCTGCCGCCCCGCCCGCCGGGCGCGGTCGAGCACGCGCGCGGCGACGGCGAGCGTCGTGAGCCGGTAGAACGGGCCCAGCGCCTCGGGCTCGACGGCGATCCGGACGAGGTCGAGCGCGTCGTCCAGGTCGTCGCGCAGGAGGGCGAGCTCTGCCAGGGTTCCCGACACCCGCGCCCGGATCTGTTCCTCCACCCGGCCGAAGCGCTGCCAGGTCGTGCGGTGCACCCGCGCCCGCGCCTGGGCGGCGTCGACGTCACCGCGCCACATCGTGAGCCACGTCCATCGTTCGCCCAGGTACACGGCGTAGTCGCTGGGGTCGACGAGCGGGACGGAGCGCGCGTACCACGCCTCGGCGTCGGACCACCGGCCGGACCCGATCCACGCCTCCGCCACGTTCCCCTCGAGCATCGCTCGGGTGGCCCAGCCGGCACCGAGCGCGCGCGCGAACTGCGCGCCCGACTCGGCGAGGTGCTCCGCCTCGGCGAACTGGCCGAGCTTGAGGCGGGTGTCGGACGCGTTGGTGTAGTAGTGGCACTGGGCGCGCCAGTCGTCGCCCGCCATCTCGTGGGACCGCTCGAGCTCGTCCAGGGCGTCGAGGTCCCCGCGGTCCAGGCGGCTCATCGCCCGGAGGTTGAGGGCGAGCGAGGCGTTCTGGCGGTCGCCGACCGACGTCGCGGCGGCGAGCGCCTCGCCGGCGGCCGCGATCGCCTCGCCGTGGCGGTGGTCCATCATCGCGTTCCGCGCCTTGAGCCGGAGCAGCGGGGCCCGGCCGGCGGGGTCGTCCGGTGGCAGGAGGGCGAGCGCCTCGTCGAGCATCTGGTCCGAGCCCGGGTCGCCGGCCTTGCCGAGGATGTGGGCGAGGGTCGACAGCGCCTGCGCCCGCCCCGCGGGGTCGTCCGCGGGCCACTCCGCCACCGCCTCTCGGGCCAGCGCCGCCCCCCGGTCGATCTGCGCGGAGTCCTGCAGGGCGACGGACACGTGGCGCAGCAGGGCGGCACGGTGCAGCCCGGCGACCTTCTCGGCGTCGGGCACCAGCTCCCAGAGCTCGAGCGCGCGCTCGCCCGCGGCGGCGACCACGGCGGAGGACGCCTGCCCGTAGGTCTCGGGCACCGCGACGACCTCGACCGCCGAGGCGAGCGCCCGGTCCGGCAGGCGGGCGCGCCACCAGTGGTCGGCCGCGGCCGCGATCCGCGCGAGCGTGCGCTCACCGTCCTCGAGCGCGCTCGCGCACGCCGCGTGCAGCCGGCGCGACTCGCCGGGCAGGAGCTCGGCGTCGACCGACTCCTGGATGAGCGCGTGCCGGAAGCGGTAGCCGTCGGTGTCCGCCACGAGCACGTGCGCGTCGACCGCCTCCCGGGCGGCGGCCTCCGCGTCGTCGAGGCCTCCCGCGCCGAGCATGGCGACGAGCAGCTCGTGCGGGGCCCGCTGACCCGCCGCGGCGACGGTGCGGCAGAAGCGCTGGGCGGCGTCGCTGAGGGACGAGTAGCGCAGGAGCAGCAGCTCGCGCAGCGAGTCGGGCAGCGCGTCACCGGCGAAGTCCGCCAGTTCCTCGGCGTAGAACGGCACACCCTCGCTGCGCTCGACGAGCTCGCCGAGCACCGTGCCGGGCAGGTCGGGGGCGTCGGGGCGCCTCGAGACGAGGGACCAGAAGAGCCGCGTCGCCTCGGCGGCGTCGAGGCGAGGCACGTCGACGCGGGTCGCGAGCCGCGCCCGCTCCAGCTCGGCCAGGGTGGTGCGCAAGGGGTGGCGCCGCCCGACGTCGTCGCTGCGGTAGGTGGCGACGACGAGCAGGGTGGTGGCGGGCGCGGTACGCGCCAGGCGGGCGAGCACGGTGCGGGTGACGTCGTCGGACCAGTGCAGGTCCTCGAGGACGAGGACGACCGGGCGCTCGCCGGCGAGCGCGGTCATGAGGTCGGCGAGCACCTCGGGCAGGCGCCCGGTGTCGACGTCGCGCCGCACGTCGACCAGGCGCGGCGCGAGGAGCCCGAGCGCGTCCGCGGCCGGCCCGGCCGCGGCGAGCGTCGCCTCCGGCCCGATCGTGTCGACGACGTCGGACAGGACCCCGGTGAGCGCGGCGTAGGGGAGGGGGCCCGACCCGGAGTCGGCGCACTGCCCGTGCAGGACGAGCGGCGCGGCGTCGCCGGCCCCGATCTCCGTGCCGACCTCTGCGAGGAACTCCGTCACGAGGCGCGTCTTGCCGATGCCCGCCTCGCCGCCGACGACGACCACGCCGCCGGAGCCGTCGCGGGCGTTCGTGAACGCCTCGCGCAGGGAGGTCAGCTCGGCGGCGCGGCCGACGAGCGGCGAGGGGGCGGCTGGGGTGGGCACGTCGTCATCGTGCCAGGCCGGACGGGGCCCCGCCGCGTCCGTGGGCGCCGCCGCGCCCGAGGTGGCGGTCACTGCGGCCAGGGCCGGACCAGGCCCGCGGGCAGCTCCCAGGAGCGGCGGGTCGCGCGGCGGCGGCGGGCGGTCGCCCGACGGCGGGCGTGACGGGCCTGCCGTGCGGCGCTCCGTGCCGCCGCCTCCTGGCGCACCGCCTGCTCCAGGTCGACCTGGCGGGCGCGGAACTCGTCGTAGTACAGGTACTCGTTCATCACCGGTCTCCTTCTCCGCTCGGCGTCGTCCGGTCCGGACGGCCGCCGGTGGTTCCACCCTCCGTTCCTGAGGTACCGGCGCGGATCGGTCAGGTGCCGGATCTTCGCGGGCCGGGGTACCTCAGACGGTCGCGGGGTACCTCAGCCCGGCGCGCGGGTGCGGGTCGGCGCGGGTTCCGGCCGGGGCCCGGCGTGTCGGGCGCGGGTCCCGCGGACCTCCGGCGAGCCCGCGTAGGATGGCACTCGGGACATGAGAGTGCTAAGGGTGGGCGCTCAGGGCAGGAGGGCCCGCATCACCCCGTCGGACCCGAGGAGGACCGTGAGCGAGGAACGTCGCCTGGCCGTGCTCCGCGCGATCGTGGAGGACTACGTCCACACGCGCGAGCCCGTGGGGTCGCGCGTGCTCACGGAGCGGCACGGTCTCGGGGTCTCGCCCGCCACGATCCGCAACGACATGGCGGCGCTGGAGGAGGCCGGGTACATCGCCCAGCCGCACACGTCCGCCGGCCGGATCCCGACCGACAAGGGGTACCGCCTCTTCGTCGACCGGCTCGCGGAGGTGCGGCCGCTCACCAGCCCGCAGCGACGGGCGATCGAGACGTTCCTGTCCGAGGCGATCGACATGGACGACGTGCTCGGCCGTGCCGGGCGGCTCATCGCCCAGCTCACCGGCCAGGTCGCGGTGGTCCAGTACCCGTCGCTGCGGCTCGCGGGGCTCCGGCACCTCGAGCTCGTCCCCGTCGGCGGCGCGCGGTTGCTGGTCGTGGTGATCAGCGACGCCGGCCGCGTGGAGCAGCGGTTCCTCGACGTCGGCGTCGGGCCGGGGGCGGAGCCCGCGGTCGTCGCCGTGGACGCCCCTGCCGGCCCGGAGCCCGACCCCGGTGCCCTCGACGAGGGCACGCTGAGCGAGCTGCGCGCGCGGCTCAACTCCGCCGCGGCGGGCAAGGGGCTCGCCGACCTGCCCGAGGCCTTCGCGCGCGTCGTGGCCGGGGTGGACGCCACCCTCGCCCCCTTGGCCCGCGGCATCGCCGACCTCGTGGTCGACACGCTCGGCGCGCAGCGCGAGGACCGCATCGTGCTGGCGGGCACCGCCAACCTGGCCCGGGCCGACATGCGGTTCGAGCAGGGCCTGAGCCCCGTGCTCGAGGCGCTCGAGGAGCAGGTCGTGCTGCTCGGGCTCCTCACCGAGCTGGCGGCCGAGCCCGTCGGCCGGGGCGGCGGGGTGGGCGTCCGCATCGGGCACGAGAACCGCCTCGACGGCCTCGCCGAGACCTCCGTCGTCGCCTCCGGCTACGGCGGCGACGGCGACACCGTGGCGATCCTGGGGTCCATCGGCCCCACCCGGATGGACTATCCGGGCACGATCGCCTCCGTGCGGGCCGTCGCCCGCTACCTGTCCCGGGTGCTGCCCGGCTGACCGGGCCGCGGCGGCACCCCCAACCAGCCGACCTGACCGTGCACGTCACCGACACGTCACCGAAGAGAGACCTGTGACCGACTACTACGAGATCCTGGGCGTCCCCCGCGACGCCTCGGCCGAGCAGATCAAGAAGTCGTACCGCAAGCTCGCGCGCGAGCTGCACCCCGACGTCGCCGGCGAGGCCGGCGAGGAACGCTTCAAGGACGTCGCCCGCGCCTACGAGGTGCTGTCCAACCCGGACAAGCGCCAGCAGTACGACATGGGCGTGGACCCGAGCTCGCCGTCCGGCGGCGCGGGCGCCGGCTTCGGCAACGGCTTCGGCTTCCAGGACATCTTCGAGACCTTCTTCGGCGGCGGCGGCCAGCCCGCCGGGCCCGTGCCGCGCGCCCGTCGCGGCCAGGACGCCCTCGTGCGGATGGACATCGACCTGGCGGAGGCGGCGTTCGGCGCCAAGCGCGAGCTCCAGGTCGACACCGCCGTCGTGTGCGGCACCTGCGGCGGCAACGGCTGCCGGCCGGGCACCGACCTCAAGACCTGCGACGTCTGCCACGGCCGCGGCAACGTGCAGCGCGTGGCCCGCTCCTTCCTCGGACAGGTCATGACGACCGCGCCGTGCGCAGCCTGCCAGGGCTTCGGCACGGTCATCCCCGAGCCGTGCGCCGACTGCTCGGGCGAGGGGCGCGTCCGCTCGCGCCGCACGCTGACGGTCAACGTGCCCGCCGGCGTGGACACCGGCACGCGCATCAAGCTCACCTCGCAGGGCGAGGTCGGCCCCGGCGGCGGCCCCGCCGGCGACCTGTACGTCGAGATCCGCGAGAAGCCGCACGACACGTTCGTGCGGCGCGGCGACGACCTGCACTGCACCCTCCAGGTGCCGATGACGGCGGCCGCCCTCGGCACCGTGCTCGACCTGGAGACGCTGGACGGCGAGCAGGAGATCGACCTGCGGCCGGGCACCCAGCCGGGGCAGGTCGTGACGCTCAAGGGCCTGGGCGTCGGGCACCTGCACGCCGGCGGCCGCGGCGACCTCAACGTGCACGTCGAGGTCCAGGTGCCGACAGGCCTGGACGACGAGCAGACCGAGCTGCTGCGCTCGCTGGCCACGCTGCGTGGCGAGGAGCGGCCCGAGCCCCGCCTCTCCGCCGCGCACCCGGGCGTGTTCTCGCGGCTGCGGGACAAGCTGAGCGGTCGCTGACGTGGGCGCGGCACCCGGGGCCTCGCGGGCGGGGCGCACGACGTGAGCGCGCCGGTGTTCCTCGCCGACGGCGGGGCGCTCGGTGCGCTCGGCCCGGGTGACGTCTACGTGCTCGACGGCGCCGAGGGGCGGCACGCGGGCGTCGTGCAGCGCCGGGGCCCGGGCGAGCGGCTGGACGTGGTCGACGGCGCGGGCACGCGGCTGCGGTGCGTGGTCGACGCCGTCGAGGACGGAGAGGTGCGGCTGCGCGTCGACGAGGTGGTGGTCGAGCCGCCCCCCGGCGTCGTGCTGACCCTGGTGCAGGCGCTCGCGAAGGGGGACCGCGACGAGCTGGCCGTCGAGGCCGCCGTCGAGGTGGGCGTCGACGCGGTGGTGCCGTGGCAGGCCGACCGGTCCGTCGTCGTGTGGCGCGGGCAGCGGGCGGCGAAGTCGCGCGCCAAGTGGGTGGCGACCGTGCGCTCGGCCGTGAAGCAGGCGCGGCGCGCCTGCCTCCCGCCCGTGGCGGAACCCGTCACCTCGCGGCAGCTCGCCGTCCGCGTCCGCGACGTCGTCGCCGACGGCGGGGCCGTCGTCGTGCTGCACGAGGACGCCACGACGGCGCTCGCGGACGTCACGCTCCCCGCGCCGTCGTCGGCAGCGCCGGCCACTTCGGCCACGCCGGCGCTGCTCGTCGTCGTCGGGCCGGAGGGCGGGATCTCCGACGCGGAGGTCGCCGCGCTCGAGGAGGCGGGCGCCGTGACCGCGCGGCTCGGGCCGCACGTGCTGCGGACGTCCACGGCCGGGCCGGTCGCCGTCGCGCTGCTCAGCGAGCGCCTCGGGCGCTGGGCCTGAGCGGACCGACGGCACGCCGTCGCGGCGCGCGGTAACGTCCGGGTCATGACGAGCGCGCCCAGCACCGACTGCCTGTTCTGCAAGATCGTCGCCGGCGACCTGCCGGCGGACGTGGTCGCCAGCACCGACCGCGTGATCGCGTTCCGCGACATCGACCCGAAGGCGCCCGTGCACGTGCTGGTGGTGCCGAGGGAGCACCACGGCGACGTCGCGACGCTCGCCAAGGCGGACCCGGCCCTGCTCGCCGAGGTGGTGGCGATGGCCGACCGGGTGGCCGGCGACCTCGCCGACGGCCAGTACCGGTTCGTCTTCAACTCCGGGCCCCGCGCGGGGCAGAGCGTGTTCCACGTGCACGGCCACGTGCTCGCAGGCGCCCAGCTGGGCTGGACGCCGGCCTGAATTCGGCTGTCCTGCCTGCCGCCGCTCGATAGACTCGGTTCCTCAGCACGTCCCTAGCATCGTCTCTCGCACCGTCTCGCTGAAGGAGGGCCCCGGCGGCAGCCGGCCCATGACATCGACACCCCACACCGCCCCCGGCACGCCCGGCGCGCACGCCGAACGGTCCACCGAGCACCGCATCGTGGTGCCGCCGCACGTGCCGATGGTGGCGCTGCTGGGCAGCAGGGACTCCGTGCTGCGGGCCGTGGAGGACGGCTTCCCCGGCGTCGACGTGCACGCGCGCGGCAACGAGATCGTCGTGAGCGGGCCGGCCGGGGACGTCGCCCTGGTCTCCCGCCTCCTCGACGAGCTGGTCGAGGTGGTCGAGTCCGGCACGCCGCTGACCCCCGAGGTGGTGGCGCGGTCGGTGCAGATGCTCACCGCCGCGTCCGTGCAGCGTCCGGCCGAGGTCCTGACCTTCAACATCCTGTCCAGCCGCGGGCGCACGATCCGGCCGAAGACGGTGGGCCAGAAGCACTACGTCGAGGCGATCGACGCGAACACGATCACGTTCGGCATCGGCCCCGCCGGCACGGGCAAGACGTACCTCGCGATGGCCAAGGCCGTGCAGGCCCTGCAGGCCAAGCGGGTCAACCGGATCGTGCTCACGCGCCCGGCCGTGGAGGCGGGGGAGAAGCTCGGCTTCCTGCCTGGTTCCCTGTCGGACAAGATCGACCCGTACCTGCGGCCGCTGTACGACGCGCTGCACGACATGATGGACCCCGACGCCATCCCGCGGCTCATCGAGGCCGGGACCATCGAGGTGGCGCCCCTGGCCTACATGCGGGGCCGTGCGCAGCCCTACGACGCGAAGATCCTCACGCCGACCGGCTTCCGCGAGATGGGCAGCCTCCGGGTGGGCGACCTGGTGGTCGGGTCGGACGGGCGTCCCACGCCGGTGATCGGGATCTACCCGCAAGGCGTCAAGCAGGTGTACCGAGTGACCGCGTCCGACGGGTCGTCGACGGTGTGCTGCAGTGAGCACCTGTGGACCGTGCGGACCGCCTCCGACAAGCGGCGCGGTAGGTCCCGGACCCTCGAGACCCGCGAGATGCTCGGCCAGGAGTGGAACGGCCATACCCGGCGGTTCGAGCTCCCGATGGTCGCCCCGGTGGAGCAAGAACCCCAAGATGTGCCGATGGACCCCTATGCACTCGGCCTCATGCTGGGCGACGGGAGCAGCACCTCGTACGCGACCCCTTCCTTCACGACGGCGGACCCCGAGCTCGCCGAGGCGCTCGAGGCTGCGCTGCCCAGGATCGTGCTGGTCGACAAGGGCGGGTACAACTACGTGCTCCGGCACGTCGACGGCCATCGCGGCGGGGTGATCGTCGCGAACCCGGTCAAGGTCGCGCTGCGTGAGCTCGGTCTGGACGGCAAGAAGTCGCGCACGAAGTTCGTGCCCGAGGTCTACCTGAACAACAGCAGGGCCGTGCGGCTCGCCGTCCTCCAGGGACTCCTGGACACCGATGGTGGTCCCGTGACACAGGCCGGGCGCACCTGCCGGGTGCAGTACGTGACAACGTCCCCTCGGCTGCACAAGGACGTTGTGCGGCTCGTCCAGTCGTTGGGCGGTACCGCGACGACGCGCCTGCGGGAGGCCGAGGGGCGCAAGCCCGGTCTCGCGAACGGCCGGCCCGTCCCGTACCGGTCGGACGCCTTCGTCGTCGAGATCCGGCTGCCCGAGGGCGTGGCGCCGTTCCGCCTCACGCGCAAGGCGCAGAAGTACGCCGAGCTCGGCGGCGGCCGGCCGATGCGGTTCATCGACTCGATCCTCCCCGCCGGGGAGAAGGAGACGATGTGCATCCAGGTCGCGGCGGCGGACTCGCTGTACGTCACGGACGACTTCCTGGTCACGCACAACACGGTTAACGACTCCTTCCTCATCCTCGACGAGGCGCAGAACACGTCCGCCGAGCAGATGAAGATGTTCCTCACGCGCCTGGGCTTCGGCTCCACGATGGTCATCACGGGCGACGCCACGCAGGTGGACCTGCCGGGCGGCACGACGTCGGGCCTGCGGGTGGTCGAGGACATCCTCACCGGGGTCGACGACGTGGAGTTCTGCCGGCTGACCTCGGCGGACGTGGTGCGGCACAAGCTGGTCAGCGACATCATCGACGCCTACGCGCGCTGGGACGTGGCGACGGCACGCCCGGACCAGGGCAGGCAGGGACAGGGACGGCAGGGCCGCGGCCCGCACGAGCGAGGGGCACGCAGGTCATGAGCATCGAGGTCGCGAACGAGTCCGGTGTCGAGGTGGACGAGGCGGAGTTCGCCGCGCTCGGCCGGTTCGTGCTGGACACCCTGCACGTGCACCCGCGCAGCGAGCTGTCGATCATGTTCGTCGACACGGCCGTGATGACCGAGCTGCACGTGCAGTGGATGGACGAGCCGGGCCCCACCGACGTGCTCTCCTTCCCGATGGACGAGCTGCGCCCCGGGCGCGAGGGCGAGGAGACGCCGCCCGGCACGCTGGGCGACGTCGTGCTCTGCCCGGAGGTGGCGGCGCAGCAGGCGAAGGTCGCGGGGCACTCCACGGCCGAGGAGCTGCTGCTGCTCACCACGCACGGCATCCTGCACCTGCTCGGCTACGACCACGCCGAGCCCGAGGAGGAGAAGGAGATGTTCGCGCTGCAGCGCCGGCTCCTGCTCACCTTCCTCGCCGGCCGGTGAGCGCGACGTCGGACCGGATGGTGGCCTGATGGACGGACCGGAGCTGCTGCTGGCGCTCGTGGCCGTGGTCGCGCTCGCCCTGGCGGGGATGCTGTCGGCCGGCGAGGCCGCGGTGCTGCGGATCACCCGCACCTCGGTCTCGGACGCGGTGATCGAGGCGGAGACCGCGGAGGACCTCACGGCCACGGCCCGTCGCACCCGCCTCACCCGGCTGCGCGCGGTGCAGGGTCTCGTCGTCGACCCGCCCGCCGCCGTCGCGGCGTTCGCGCTGGTGCGGGTGTTCGCCGAGACCGTCGCGCTCGCGGCGGCCACGCTGATGATCGCGGACTGGTTCGACACGTGGTGGCAGGTGCTGCTCGTGGCCGGCGTCGTGGGCCTCGTGGCCGGCGTCGTCTTCGTGCGCCTCAGCCCGCGCGCGCTCGGCCTGCGCCGGCCGCTGCCCGTGCTCGTCGCGCTCGCCGGGCCGCTGTCCGCGGTGCACCGCGCCGCGGCCTGGCTCACCGACCGCACCACCGAACGCGGCGCGGGGCGCGCCCCCGAGCGCGACGGCGAGCACGACCCGGGCGAGGACGCGCTGCGCGAGGTCGCCGAGCGGGTGCGCGACAACGAGGCGATCGAGGACGCCGAGCGGGAGCTCATCCGCTCGGTCGTCCAGCTGGGCGGCACGCTGACCCGCGAGGTCATGGTGCCGCGGACCGACATGGTGACGGTCACGGCGACGACCCCGCTGCGCAAGGCGATGCGCCTCTTCCTCCGCTCGGGGTACTCGCGCGTGCCCGTCGTCGGCGAGGAGGTGGACGACCTCGTGGGCGTCGCCTACCTCAAGGACGTCGCCCGCGTGCTGGAGAACGAGCCCTCGGCCGCGGACCGGCCCGTGGTCGAGGTCGCCCGGGACGCCGTCTTCGTGCCGGAGTCGAAGCCCGCGGACGAGCTGCTCCGCGAGATGCAGGCCTCCCGCTCCCACATCGCGGTCGTCGTCGACGAGTACGGCGGCATCGCCGGGCTCGTCACCGTCGAGGACGTCATCGAGGAGCTCGTCGGCGAGCTGACCGACGAGCACGACACCGCCCCGGAGCTCGAGCCCGAGGACCTGGGCGACGGCACGTTCCTCGTCTCCGCGCGGATGCCCGTGGACGAGCTCGGCGAGCTGTTCGACCTGCGGCTCGACGACGACGACGTGGACACCGCGGGCGGCCTGATCGCCAAGGCCCTCGGCAAGGTGCCGCTCACGGGGGCGACGGCCGACGTCGGTGGGCTGCACCTCGTGGCCGACCGCGTCGAGGGCCGCCGCAAGCAGCTCGCCACCCTCCGGGTGCGCCGCACGACCTCTCCCTCGCACGACGAGGACGACCCAGCAGCGGGTGGCCAGCACGCCACGCCGCCAGACCAGAAGGAAGCACACGCATGACCACCGAGCGCCACCATCCCTCCGTCGTCGCCCCGCACGACGAGGGCGACGCCCACCGCTCCGGCTTCGCCTGCCTCGTCGGGCGGCCCAACGTCGGCAAGTCGACGCTCACCAACGCGCTGGTGGGGGAGAAGGTCGCGATCATGTCCGCGCGGCCCCAGACCACGCGGCACACGATCCGCGGCATCGTGCACCGCGACGACGCCCAGCTGGTGCTCGTCGACACGCCGGGCCTGCACCGCCCGCGCACCCTGCTCGGCGAGCGGCTGAACGCGCTGGTGCAGGACACGCTCGGCGAGGTCGACGTCATCGCGTTCTGCCTGCCCGCCGACCAGAAGATCGGCCCCGGCGACCGGTACATCGCCTCGCAGCTCGCCCCCCTGATGGAGGGCCGGCGTGCGGTGCCCGTCGTCGCCGTCGTGACGAAGACCGACCTCGTGGACCGCGGGCGCCTCGCGGAGCACCTCCTGGCCGTCGACGAGCTCGCCCGCTCCGTCGACCGCGACTGGTCGGCGATCGTGCCGGTGTCCGCCCGCGACGGCTACCAGGTGGACGAGCTGACCGACGTGCTCGTCGCCCACCTGCCCGCCGGGCCGGCGCTCTACCCGGGCGGCGAGCTCACCGACGAGCCCGAGCAGGTCATGGTCGCCGAGCTGGTGCGCGAGGCCGCGCTCGAGGGCGTCCGCGACGAGCTGCCGCACTCGTTGGCCGTCGTGGTCGAGGAGATCCTCGAGCGCGAGGGCAGCGGCGACCCGGACAGGGGGAAGCCGCCGCTGCTGGACGTCCGCGTCAACCTGTTCGTGGAGCGCGACAGCCAGAAGGCGATCATCATCGGCAAGGGCGGGTCGCGGCTGCGGGAGGTCGGCACCAACGCCCGCAAGGGCATCGAGAAGCTGCTCGGCACGCGCGTGTACCTCGACCTGCACGTCAAGGTGGCCAAGGACTGGCAGCGGGACCCCAAGCAGCTGCAGCGCCTCGGCTTCTGACGTCGCGCGGGCGGGAGCCAGCCGGCTCCCAGGGGACGTCCTCCGAGGTCGTGGGGGAAATCCCTGCCGTCTCCCGGCACGGTGCCGAGTAGCATCGCTGCGTGGTGTTCCGGACTATTGCGACGACGGCGGCGATCCTGGTGGGCCTGGCACTGACCGGGGCGGTGGCCGGCCCGCAGTGGG
Source organism: Isoptericola sp. NPDC056573 (assembly GCF_042793335.1). Taxonomy (NCBI): domain Bacteria; kingdom Bacillati; phylum Actinomycetota; class Actinomycetes; order Micrococcales; family Promicromonosporaceae; genus Isoptericola; species Isoptericola sp. NPDC056573. The sequence continues at coordinate 150,279 of NZ_JBHTUY010000004.1, read as the reverse complement.
ACCCGGTGCCCGTGACGGACCACCTCGTCCCGGCCACCGACGACACGGCCATCGGCGGGGTCGCACCCGGCGCGGACGTCGGCGAGGTCGGCGAGTTCGAGGTCCGCGAGACGCCCGTGACGATCCCGCTCGACGGCGCCGTCGTCGGCGGGCTGCTCCGCCAGCCGCTGACCGAGGACGGCGACCTGCTGGCCGACCGGCCGGGCGTCGTGTACGTGCACGGCGCGGGCACGGGCAAGTCCACGGAGGCCTTCACCGAGTCGGCCACCGCGCTCGCGAGCGCGGGCGTCGTGACGCTCGTGCCCGACAAGCGGCTGGACACCTACACCACCCGGGACCGGGACTACGTGGCCATGGCCGCGGACTACCAGCACTCGGTCGACCTGCTGCGCACGATCGACGGCGTCGACGCCGCGCAGGTCGGCGTCTACGGGGAGTCGGAGGGCACCTGGATCGTGCCCGTCATGCAGGCGCAGGACCCGACCATCGCGTACACGGTCCTCGTCTCGGCGCCGGTGGTGCCGCCCCGCCAGCAGGCAGCGTTCGCGGTGGACAGCTACCTGCGCAACACCGGGGTGCCCCAGCAGGTGTTCCGCGCGATCCCGCGGGCGGTCGGGATGCAGCTGCCCGGCGGCGGCTTCGAGTACGCCGACTTCGACGTGCGCCCGTGGCTCGAGCGGCAGACCGCACCCGTCCTCGTGGCCTACGGCACGGCCGACCCGTCGATGCCGGTCGAGCAGGGCGCGCGACAGGTCATCGCCGACACCGCCGTGAACGGGGACGACGCCCCCGTGACGGTGCGCTACTACGCCGGGGCCAACCACGGGATCAACGTGCCGCTGGACGGCGGGATGCACCTGCACCCCGACTTCGCGCGCGACGTCGCCACCTGGATCCAGGGCATGCCCGGCACGGCCGACGCGCCGCCCCGGGTCGCCGGGGAGACTCCCAACCAGCTCTACGTCGCGTCGGCCGTCCCGCAGCCGCGGTGGTGGGGCAACGGGGACATCGTCGTGGGCGCGGTGATCGCGGGCGCCGCGCTGCTCGTGGTCGGCCCCCTCGTGTGGGGCGTGCACGCGCTGGTGCGGCGCGCCTTCCTGCGCCGGTCGTCGGTCGCCGCGCCGCGCCTCGCCCGCGGGCTCCGGTCGTCGCTGCTGGGTCTCGGCCTGGGCTCGGTGGCGACGATGGTCGCGCTCGTGGTGTACCTCCTGGCGGTGGCGCGCCTCGCCCTCGACTACCAGCGCGACGACCTCGTCGTGCAGGGCGGCTGGATCGTGGTGCGCCTCCTCGGGGTCGCGACGGCCGTCGCCGCCGCGCTGGTGATCCGCCGGGTGGCCGACGCCAGGGCGGAGCGCCGTGCGGGGGACGACGTCGTGGTGGTCGCGCGCGGCTGGCCCGCCGTGCTGACGTTCTGGTGCACCCTGGCCGGGTCGCTCGCGCTCCTGGGCACCCTCGCGTACTGGGGCGTGTACCAGCTCGGCATCTGACCCGCGTCCGTACCGGCAGCGAGCCGGCACCGTGCCGGGATCTGCGGGCGGAGGGTGAGCGCGGCGTGCGGGAGCGGCGACGGTGTGACCGACCCGTCCGCGCGGGAGACGACGCGAAGGGCCGGCGTCGGGTAGAAACGGGTGCGGGGGCACGATGGCCCGGTCCCCTTCGGATCCCAGCCCTGGAGACGCACGCATGACCGATCCCGACACCCTCGACGCCCCCGAGCAGGAGCGCTCGCCGTTCGGCGGTGTGGCGGTCCGCGAGCTCGTGCGCGACGTGGTGGCCGCGTTCGCGCTGCTCGTCGCCCTCCCGCTGCCGTGGGACCACGCCCACCGTGGCAGCGACCGGCTGGAGATCGTGCTCGCGACCGTCCTCGCGCTCCTGGCGATCGCCGCCCCGTACCTGCGGCGCGGCGGCGTCGGCCCGTCGTCGTGGGACGTCCTGACCTCACGGCGCACGGTGGCGCTCGCCTGCGTCCCCTACGCGGTCGTCGCGGTCGTGTACCTGGTGCTGGACGCCCTCGCCCCGGCGGACGCCGCGGGCGGCGTCGGAGCCGGGCTCGCGGTCGGCCTCGCGGGTGCCGCGCTCGCGGCCGCGCCCCGGTGGGCGCACGCCCCGGCGGTCGTCGCCGGGGTGGTCGCGCTCGGCACGCTCGCGACCCCGGTCGCGGCGCTCGTGCAGGGTGCTCCCTGGGCCGTGTCCGTGGTCGGACTCCTCAACGCCCTCGTGGTGCTGGGCGTGCTGTGGTTCACCGTCGGGACGTACCTGCGCTCGGGCGACCTCGCCTCCGGCTACGTGCTGCTGGCCCTGGGTGGCGCCGTCACGCTGGAGCTCGTGCTCTTCGCCGGGGGCAACGCGGACCCCTGGTTCGAGAGCGTGCACGGGCAGCGCCTCGGCCTCCTGCTCCTCCCGGTGGTCGCGGCGGTCACGGCGCGATGCATCGTCGACGACGCCGCGGCGACGGCGGGAGAGCCCGACGACGTGCGGGCCTCCCGCTGGGTGGCCGTCGCGCTGCGGGCGCTGGCCATCGTGGCGCTGGTCGCGGCGTTCGTCGCCCTCGTCGCGCTGGTGCTGATCGTGGCGGACGGCGTCCGCGTGGGCCGCGTGCTGCGGCTCGTCGTCGGCGTGCTGATGGTCGGGGTCGCGATCGCCGCGCGGCGGTCCCTCGCCCGCGACCCGCGCACCGGGCACGCCGCCGCCGTGGGCGCCGCGTGCGTGATCGTGGTGCTCGGCCTGGTGATCGTCGTCGCCCGCGCCGGTCTCGGCACGCAGTCCAACGTGGAGGAGCTGCTGGTGGCGTTCGGTCTGCCGGCCATCGCGCTCGCCGTCCTGCTCGTGCCGCCGTCGGTCCGTGCGCTCGTCGCGTCCGCGCCCGAGACGCCCGATCCCGAGCCGACGCACCCGGCGTCCTCCGACCTCCCGGCCTCCGGCCCTGCGGCGCCCGAGCCCGCGCCGACCGGACCGGCGACGCCCGAGCCCGCGCCGACCGAGCCCGCACCGACCGAGCCGGCACCGACCGAGGCGGAGACGACGGAGCCTGCGACGGGCACGTCGCCGACCCCGGTGGCCGCGGCCGCGTCCCGCCCGGCGCCCCGCCCCGTCGACGCGACCCAGCAGATGGAGCCCGTCCGCGCCGCCCTCGCGCCCGACTCCACGCAGGTGCTCCCGCCCGTGCAGGCGCCGCCCGCCCAGGCGCCGGGGTGGTCGGTGGCCCAGGCGATGGACCCGTCGACGCCGCTCGCGGACCTCGCGCGGATCTCGGCGGAGGCACCCCACCTGCGCTCGTACGTGGCCGCGAACCCTTCGACCTATCCGGCGCTGCTGGACTGGCTCGGCGCCCTCGGAGACCCCGCCGTCGACGCCGCGCTGCGCTCCCGGCGCTAGGTCAATACGCTGCGGCAAGGCGGGCGTCCGGTCGGATCCTGGACGCCTCAGGCGACGCCCTGACGAAGGTGTACGGTGGCAGCGTGCAGCGCACGGTGAGCCTTCTCCTTCGGTGCCGCGGCGGGGCCCTCTAAGGCCGGACCCCCGTCGCGGAGGTTGTGGCGCGCCGGCCGACTGGTCATGACCGACGACCCCACCCGGATCGGCGGTCACCGAGCCCCCACCGAAGGACGCGACACCATGCAGAACCATCACCCTCAGGGCATCGCCGGCGCCAACCCCCAGCGCCCCTCCGGGATGCCGTACACGCGATACCTCCCGTTCCACGAGCAGATCGCCGTCGACCTGCCGGACCGGACGTGGCCCGACAAGCGCATCACCAAGGCCCCCCGCTGGTGCGCCGTCGACCTGCGCGACGGCAACCAGGCCCTGATCGAGCCGATGGACGCCGAGCGCAAGCTGCGCATGTTCGACCTGCTCGTGCAGATGGGCTACAAGGAGATCGAGGTCGGCTTCCCGTCCGCGTCGCAGACGGACTTCGACTTCGTGCGCCAGCTCATCGACACCGGCCGCATCCCCGACGACGTGGTCATCCAGGTGCTCACGCAGTGCCGCGACCACCTCATCGAGCGCACCTACGACGCCATCCGCGGCGCCAAGCAGGCGATCGTGCACATCTACAACTCGACGTCGATCCTGCAGCGCGAGGTCGTGTTCCGCAGCGACATGGACGGCATCGTCGACATCGCCCTGCAGGCCGCGCGCCTGTGTCGCAAGCTCGAGGAGACCGTCCCCGAGACGACGGTGTACTACGAGTACTCGCCCGAGTCGTACACCGGCACGGAGCTCGAGTTCGCCGCCCGCATCTGCAACGAGGTGCTGGAGGTGCTGGAGCCGACGGCCGAGCGCCCGGTGATCGTCAACCTGCCGGCGACGGTCGAGATGGCCACCCCGAACGTCTACGCCGACTCGATCGAGTGGATGAACCGGAACCTGGCGTTCCGCGAGCACGTCGTGCTGTCGCTGCACCCGCACAACGACCGGGGCACCGCCGTCGCCGCCGCCGAGCTCGGCTACCAGGCCGGCGCCGACCGCATCGAGGGGTGCCTGTTCGGCAACGGCGAGCGGACCGGCAACGTCGACCTGGTGACGCTCGGCATGAACCTGTTCAGCCAGGGCGTCGACCCGCAGATCGACTTCACCGTCGGCGGCGGCATCGACGGGATCCGCCGCACGGTCGAGCACTGCAACCAGATCCCCGTGCACGAGCGGCACCCGTACGTGGGCGACCTCGTCTTCACCGCGTTCTCCGGCTCCCACCAGGACGCGATCAAGAAGGGCTTCGAGCACATGGCGGCCCGCGCGGAGGCGGAGGGCAAGCCGGTCGACGAGCTCACCTGGGGCGTGCCGTACCTGCCCATCGACCCGAAGGACGTGGGTCGGTCGTACGAGGCCGTCATCCGCGTGAACTCGCAGTCCGGCAAGGGCGGCATCGCGTACCTGCTGTCCACCGAGCACTCGCTGGACCTGCCGCGTCGCCTGCAGATCGAGTTCTCCGGCGTCGTGCAGCACTACACGGACACCGACGGCAGCGAGGTCACCGGATCCGACATCTGGCGGATCTTCAGCGACGAGTACCTGCCCGTCGAGGTGGGCGACCCGCGGGGGCTGGAGCCGTGGGGCCGCCTGCGGCTGCGCGAGACCCGGACGACGTCGGCCGAGGGCGGCGTCACCGCGCTCGCCGTCGACGTCCTGGACCAGGGCGTGGAGCACACGCTGGAGGGCACCGGCAACGGGCCGCTCGCCGCGTTCGTCGACGCGATCTCGAAGGTCGGCGTGGACGTGCGGGTGCTCGACTACGCGGAGCACGCCCTGTCCGAGGGCGGCGACGCCACCGCCGCGGCCTACGTCGAGTGCCAGGTGGGCGACGACGTGCTGTGGGGCGTCGGCATCGACCCGTCCATCACGACGGCGTCGCTCAAGGCGATCGTGTCGGCCGTGAACCGCGCCGCCCGCGCCTGACCCGTCCCGCGAGCCATCAGGGCCAGGGCCAGGGCCACGTCCGCGTGGCCCTGGCGCTGACCTGTTTCGTGGGCGGGGGCTGAGAGAATGGGCCCGTGCCCCTGTACCGAGACGACGCGATCGTGCTGCGCACCCACAAGCTGGGCGAGGCCGACCGGATCGTCACGTTCCTCACCCGCGAGCACGGCAAGGTGCGCGGGGTCGGCCGCGGGGTGCGGCGCACGTCGTCGCGCTTCGGGGCGCGGCTGGAGCCGTTCATGGTCGTGGACGTGCAGCTGCACACCGGGCGCAACCTCGACACCGTGACGCAGGTGGAGACGGTGGGGGCCTACGCCCGCGCCATCTGCGAGGACTACGCGCTGTACACGTCCGGCGCGGCGATGCTCGAGGCCGCCGACCGCCTGGTCGCCGCGGAGCACGAGCCCGCCGTGCAGCAGTACTGGCTGCTCGCCGGGGCCCTGCGGGCGCTGGCCGAGCGCGCGCACGCGCCGGGCCTGGTGCTCGACTCGTACCTGCTGCGCGGGCTCGCCGTCGCCGGCTGGGCGCCGTCGTTCACCGACTGCGCCCGCTGCGGCGAGCCCGGCCCGCACCACGCGTTCTCGGTCGGACAGGGCGGCGCGGTGTGCTCCCGCTGCCGGCCGCCGGGCTCCACCGCACCCGCTCCGGAGACCTTCGCGCTGCTCGGCGCCCTGCTCGGCGGGGACTGGGAGACGGCGGACGCCTCCGAGACGCGCCACCGCACCGAGGCCTCGGGGCTGGTCGCCGCCTACTCCCAGTACTACCTGGAGCGCACGCTGCGCTCGCTGCGCATGATCGAGCGCACATGATCGAGAGAGAGGCCTGATGCCCCGTTCGTCCGTCGAGTACGCCGAGCCCTACCCGCACCCCTCGGGCGCGACGCCGCCGAACATCCCCGCGCAGTTCGTGCCGAACCACGTGGCGATCGTCATGGACGGCAACGGCCGGTGGGCCAACGCGCGCGGGCTGCCGCGGGTGGAGGGGCACAAGCAGGGGGAGAAGTCCCTGCTCGACGTCGTGGCCGGCGCCGTGCAGATCGGCGTCCGGCACGTCTCCGCGTACGCGTTCAGCACGGAGAACTGGAAGCGGTCGCCGGACGAGGTGAAGTTCCTCATGAACTTCAACCGCGACGTCATCCGCCGGCGACGCGACGAGATGTCGTCGTGGGGCGTGCGCATCCGTTGGGCCGGCCGCCGGCCGAAGCTGTGGGGCTCGGTGATCAAGGAGCTGCAGGTCGCCGAGGAGATGACCCGGGAGAACGACCGCTGCACGCTGACGATGTGCGTCAACTACGGCGGGCGGGCGGAGATCGCCGACGCCGCGGCCGCCATCGCGCGCGAGGCTGCGGCGGGGAGGCTGAACCCGGCGCGGGTCTCGGAGAAGACCGTCCAGAAGTACCTCGACGAGCCCGACCTGCCGGACGTCGACCTGTTCCTGCGCTCGTCGGGGGAGCAGCGCACCTCGAACTTCATGATCTGGCAGGCGGCGTACGCCGAGATGGTGTTCCTGCCCGAGCCGTGGCCCGACGTCGACCGTCGGCACCTGTGGCGGGCCGTGGAGGAGTTCGCGCGCCGCGACCGCCGTTACGGCGGGGCCGTCGACACCCCCGACGCCGGCTGAACGAGCAGGAACCCCCGCCCGGTCGTGGCGACCGGGCGGGGGTTCCTGCGTGATCGGGCGGCGGGATCAGTCGCCGAGCACCGTCGCCATGGAGTCGACGAGGGCGGGCAGACCCTTCTCCCAGTACACCGACAGGGCGGTGGGCGGCGACACGGCGGACACCTCCGCCGTCCCGACGACCTTCACGACCTTCCCGGCCTTGACCGCGGGGATCGCCTGGAGGTCCTTGTTGTCGTCGAAGGCCTGGGCGGCCTCGTCGCTGGCCGAGTAGGAGATGACGAAGTCCGAGTCGAGCTTGTCCAGCTCCTCGTAGGACAGGTCGTAGTAGAAGCTGCCGTTCGACGTGTCGAGCTCCGTGACCGAGGGCGCGTTCTTCACGCCCAGGCCCTCGAGGAACACGGTCCGCGGGTCCAGCGGCGTGTAGACGGAGACGATGCCCTTCGTCGGGTCGTCGTAGATCGCCGCGAACGTCTTGCCGGCGAACTCCGGGTGCTCGGCGGCCTGCTGGGCGACGAAGTCGTCGATGTCGCCGAGCACCTGGTCGCCCACGTCCGAGCGGCCGAGGGCCTCGGCCGTGAGCGTGATCGTGTCCTGCCACGTGGTGGTCCACGGGGCGTCGGGGTAGGCGACGACGGGGGCGATGTCGCTCAGGACGTCGTACTGCTCCTGGGTGAGCCCGGAGTAGGGCGCCACGATGAGGTCGGGCTTCGCCTCGACGAACTCCTCGTAGGGCACCGTCGAGCCGCCCTCGGGGTCGGACAGGATGGCGGGCTTGTCCACGCCCTCCTCGTCGTAGGCGTCCTCGACCCACGGCAGCAGCGCGTCCTCGCCGACGGTGTAGATCTGCTCGGCGACCGCGACCGGGTAGACGCCGGCGGCGATGGCGGCCTCGGTGGAGCCCCAGCCCCACGTGGCGACGCGCTGCGGCGCCTTCTCGATCACCGTCTCGCCGAGCGCGTGCTCGATCGTGATCGGGAACTCGTCGGTGGGCTCGGAGCGGACGTTGCCCGAGGCGGCCGACTGGCCGCTCTCCGGGGCGTCGTCGGAGGCGCAGCCGGCGAGGGTCAGGGCGGCCGTCGCCGCGAGGGCGGCGGCAGCGGTGAGAGGACGGCGAAGACGCACGAGTTCTCCTCGGTTGCTCGCGCCGGCGGCGCGAGAGGAACAATAGGTGAGGCGAGCCTAACCTATCTCGGGCCGTCGCCGTGCGTCCGGCCGAGGGGGACGACGAGTGGCGTTCCCGACACCGGGTCCGGCACGACCTGCGCCCGCAGGCCGAACGCCGCATGCACCGAGGCGGCGGTGAGCACGTCACCGGGGCGGCCCTCGGCCACCACCTGCCCGGCGCTCATCACCACCAGGTGGTCGGCGTACCGGGCGGCCAGGTTGAGCTCGTGCAGCACCATCACCACGGTGGTGCCCCGGGTGCGGTTCAGCTCGGTCAGCAGGTCGAGCAGGTCGACCTGGTGGGCGAGGTCGAGGTACGTGGTGGGCTCGTCGAGCAGCACGACGTCGGTCTCCTGCGCCAGCACCATCGCGATCCACACCCGCTGGCGCTGGCCGCCCGACAGCTCGGCGACGGGGCGGTCGGCGAGGTCGGCGACCCCGGTGGCCTCCAGGGCGCGCAGCACCGCGCCGTCGTCGGTGGAGCTGTGCCGGCCGAACCACCCCTGGTGGGGATACCGGCCGCGGCCCACGAGCTCCGCGACGCGGACGCCGTCGGGCGCGATCGACGACTGCGGCAGCACGCCGACCCGCCTCGCCAGCTCCTTGCGCGACAGGCCGCCCACGTCCTCGCCGCCCAGCGTCACGCGGCCGCCGTCGAGCGGGTGCAGGCGCGCCAGGCCCCGCAGGAGGGTCGACTTGCCGCAGGCGTTGGGGCCGACGATCGCCGTCACGCGGCCGGCGGGGAGCTCCAGGTCGAGCCCGTCGATCACGCGGTGCCCGTCGTACCCGAGGCTCACGCCGTGCGCGCGCAGCGTGACGTCCGGCGCCGCCTCCCGGCGCGTGCCGGACGTCGTGCCCGGCGTCGCGTCAGGACGCGCGGGCGGCGCGGAGGGCCGGTGCACGTCGGTCATGCGAGCCTCTTCCTTCGGTCGGTGGCCAGGAGCCACAGCAGGTACGGGGCGCCGATCAGCCCGGTCACGATGCCCGTGGGTGCCTCGAGGCCGAACAGCAGGTGCTGACCCACGACGTCCGCGGCGAGCACGAGGACGGCGCCGGTGAGCACTGAGACGGCGAGGGCGGCGCCGCCGTCGGACAGCAGGCGGCGCGCGATCGCGGGGGCCACGAGGGCCACGAACGCGAGCGGGCCGACGAACGACGTCGCGACCCCCACCAGGCCGACGGCCAGCAGCAGGGACGTCACGCGGGCGGCGTCGACGGGGACGCCGAGGGCGCGCGCGTTGTCGTCGCCGAGCGCGAGCGGGCCCTGCCACCGTGAGACGGCGGCGATCCCGGCGCCGAGGACCAGGGCGGCCGCGGCGAAGGCCACGAGGTCCGCGCCGCGCACGTCGGCCACGCTCCCGACCGTCCACACGAGGGCGGACTGGGCGGCGCGGATCTCGACGCTCGCCAGCAGCCAGGCCAGCAGCGACGAGCACAGGTAGGCGAAGCCGACGCCGACCAGGACGAAGCGGATCGAGTGCAGGCCCTGGCGCCACGCGAACAGCCAGATGGCGATCGCGACGACGAGCGCGCCCACGAACGCCGCCCCGGACACGGCCAGGCCGGTGAGTCCCAGCACGAGCATCGCGGTGACCGCGCCGAGGCTCGCGCCGCTGGCGATGCCGAGGATGTCCGGGCTGGCGAGCGGGTTGCGCAGGGTGGTCTGGAACATGGCGCCCGCGAGCCCGAAGGACGCGCCCGCGAGGACGGCCGTCTCGATGCGGGGCAGCCGCAGCCGGTGCACGACGAACATGTCGGCGTCCGACCCGACGCCGAACAGCGCCGCCAGGGCGCGGCCGGGCGCGAGCGACGCCTCTCCGAGCGTGAGGGCGAGGGTCGCGAACGCCACGAGGAGGACGACGAGCGACGCGACCACGAGGGTGAGCCGCCGCCGCCGGCGGCGGCGCAGGGAGGCGACGGGGTCCGCGGCGGCGACGGGGGAGTCGGGGCCCGCCGGGCGGGCGGCGAGGTCGGCGGTCATCTCACACCCCCGCCACGGTCCGGCCGCGGGCCACGGCCACGAGGACGGGGGCGCCGATCGCGGCGGCGACGACGCCGGCCTCGAGCTCGGAGTGCGGCAGCACCAGGCGTCCGACGACGTCGGCCCCCAGCAGCATCACGGGGCCCAGGACGGCGGTCAGCGGGACGATCCAGCGGTAGTCCGTGCCGACCAGGCGCCGGGCGGCGTGCGGCACGGCGAGCCCGACGAGGGCGATGGGGCCGGCCAGCGCCGTCGCCGTCCCGGCGAGCAGGATGACGGCGACGGCCGTGAGCCCCCGCGTCACCCCGACGCGCTGGCCGAGCGCGGAGGCGACGTCGTCACCGAGCGCGAGCATGGACAGCCGGTGGGCGAGCGCCCCGGCCAGCACGACGCCGACGACGACGAACGGCCACAGCACCGCGAGCGTCTCCGTGCCCCGCCCGGTGAGGGAGCCCACCGCCCAGAACCGGTACATGTTGAAGGCCTCGGGGTCGCGCAGCAGCACCAGGGTGATCAGGGGCGTGATGAGCGCGGTGACGGTCGCGCCGACGAGGGCGAGCTTGACCGGTTGCCCGGCGCCGATGGAGAAGACCAGCAGCGCGGCGGCGGCGGTGCCCGCGAACGCGAACCAGACGAACCCGAGCGGCGAGGCCACGCCGAGCATCGACACGGCGATCACGACGGCGAGCGACGCGCCCGAGTTGAGGCCGAGCAGGCCGGGGTCGGCGATGGGGTTGCGGGTGACGCCCTGCACGAGGGTGCCCGCGATGCCGAGCGCCGCGCCGGCGGCGAGGCCGATCAGCGTGCGCGGCACCCGCTGGTCCCGCACGACGTCGTGGTCGACGTTCCCCGCGACCGGGTGGGTGAGGGCCTGCCAGACGGTCGCGACGTCGATGTCGCGCACGCCCAGCGCGAGGCTCGCCAGCACGACGAGGGTGAGCACCACGAGGGCGGCCAGGACCACCAGGAGGCGGCCGCGGGCGCGCCGGGCGACGAGGGCGGACGCGGGCCGGGCTGCGGGGGCGACGGCGGCGGTGGTCGTGCTCACGACGCGTCCTCGGCCGCGGGGGCGACCGTCGGGTCGGCGGGGCGTCCGGCGGGGTGTTCCGCGGGCGTCCGACGGGTCAGCCGGTAGGCCACCCAGGAGACCAGGGCCACCGCCCCGAGGCCGACCGCGACGAGGGTGACGGGATGGCGCAGGCCGACGGCGATCGCCGCGTTGACGGCGGCGGTGCCGACCGTCGTCCAGATGCCGGCCCACACGGCGCAGCCGGCGAGCAGCGCCGCGAGGTAGCGGCCGAAGGGCATCCGCAGGTAGCCCGCGGCGAGGTTGACGAGGGTCTGCACCCCGACGGTGAAGAACGACAGGGTCACCGCGGGCGGGCCCCAGCGGTTCACGCGCTCGATCACGGCCGCCGCGCCCGGGCGGGCCAGGGTGTCGGCGACCCGGCCGCGGGACGTGCCTCGGGCCACGCCGCGCCCCGCCCAGTAGGTGGCCTGCGCGCGCACCAGCACGATCCCGAACGCGGCCGCGTAGACGACCCAGAACGGCACACCGGCGATCGTGAAGACGCCGGTGGGTTCCTCGGCGGCCGCGGCGAGCGCGGGCGTGGTCAGGTGCACGGGAACATTGTGCCCGACTGAGGTATGCCTGCCCTAATTCGACCGGTCGTCCGCCGACCGGCACGCGGCGCAGGTGCCCCACAGCTCCACGGTGTGCTCGATGTCGGCGAAGCCGTGCGCGGCACCGACCGACGCGGACCACTGCTCGACCGTCGGGCCGTCGATCTCGACCGTGCTCCCGCAGGTCCGGCACACCAGGTGGTGATGGTGCTCTCGCCGGGCGCAGCGGCGGTAGAGGCTCTCGCCGTCCTCGCTGCGGAGCACGTCGACGTCGCCGCCGTCGGCCAGCGCCTGCAGCGTCCGGTACACGGTGGCGAGGCCGACCGCGTCCCCGCGGGAGCGCAGCAGCTCGTGCAGCTGCTGGGCGCTGCGGAACTCGTCGGTGTCGCCGAGGGCGTCCGCCACGGCCGCCCGTTGCCGCGTCATTCGCGGCGGTGCGGCGGTCCGGGCGGTGCGGGACGTGGTGTCGTTCACGGCGTGCACTCCTCCTGAGGTGCGCCCCGGCCGGCGCCGACCGGGGAGACGGCGACGTCGTCGGGGATGTCGGGATGCGGGTCGCGGGGCGCGCGCCGGCGGGCGAGCAGCGGGTGCAGCGCGGCGACCACGGCGTAGACGGCGATCGCGAGGACCACGATGAGCGCGCCGGGCGAGACGTTGTGCCAGTAGGTGATGGACAGTCCCGTGACGCACACGGTGACGCCCACGACCGACGCGACGAGCATCGTGCGCCGGAACGACCGGGTGACGAGCTGGCCGATCGCCACCGGCACGATCATGAGCGCCGAGACGAGGAGCAGCCCGACGACACGCATCGCGACGGTCACCGTCAGCGCGGCGAGCACCGCCACGGCCATGTTCAGCGCCCAGACGGGCAGCCCCGAGGAGACGGCGAACTCCTCGTCGTGGCTCACGGAGAACAGCGCGGCGCGCAGCCCCAGGCCGATGAGCAGGATGAGGCCGCACAGGGCCACGGTGACCCAGACGTCGGAGAGCGTCACCGAGGAGATGGAGCCGAACAGGTAGGCCATGAGGCTGCCGGACGAGCCGCCGGCCAGCCCGATGAGCAGCACGCCGCCCGCGATGCCGCCGTAGAACAGGATGGCGAGCGCCAGGTCGCCCGACGTGCGGCCGCGGCGGCGCACGACCTCGATGAGGACCGAGCCGGCGACGGCGGCGACCACCGCGCCGGGGACGGCGAGGACGTCGTCGGGCACGAGGCCCATCGCCGCGCCCACGAGCCAGCCGAGCGCGACGCCGGTGAGCGCGACGTGCCCGATGCCGTCGCCCAGCAGGGCGAGGCGCTTCTGCACCAGGTACGTGCCGACGACGGGCGCGCTCAGGCCGACCAGCAGGGCGGCGACGAGCGCTCGCTGCATGAACGGGTCGGTGACCATCTCCCACAGGCCGCTCACGGTGCCACCTCGTCCTCGGTGTCGTCGGGTCGCTCGAACGGGCCCTCGGCGAGGCGCACGTCCTCGGGGCGCTGCACGGTGCGGGCGTGCGCGTGCGGGTGCACGTGCTCGTGGGCGTCGCCGCCGTGGCCCGGCTGCGGGGTGGGCGGGGCGCCGTCGTGCACCACGCGCCCGTGCCGCAGCACGACGCAGCGCTGCACCAGGGGCGCGAGCTCGCCGAGCTCGTGCAGCACGACCAGCACGGTCATGCCCTCGGCCACGAGCCGCGTCATGGTGGCGGCGAAGGCCTCCTGGCTGGGCCGGTCGACGCCGGCGACGGGCTCGTCCAGCACGAGCAGCTCGGGCCTGCGGACCAGGGCGCGGGCGATGAGCACGCGCTGCTGCTGGCCGCCGGAGAGCTGGTGCGTGGCGTAGCGGGCGCGGTCGGCGAGGCCGACCAGGTCGAGCGCCTCGCGCACGCGGGCGCGCCAGCCGCGCGGCAGCCGCAGGCGCCGGCCGTGCAGCAGGCCCGAGGCCACGACCTCGGCCGCCGTGGACGGGACGCCGGCGGCGGCGCTGACGCGCTGCGGGACGTAACCGACGCGGGACCAGGGGACGGCGTTGCCGAGCGCGTGCCCGAACAGGTGCACGCTGCCCTCGGCAGCCGGCAGCACGCCCACGAGCGTGCGCACCAGGGTGGACTTGCCGGAGCCGTTGGCGCCCAGCAGCGCGACGACCTCGCCGCGGCGGACCGTGAGGTCCACCCCGCGCAGCACGGGGCTGGCGCCGAGGCGGACGTGCACGTCACGGGCCTCGATCGCCGGGACGGCGTCGTCCCGCGGCGGCGGGGGAGTCTCGGCCCCGCTCGGGGAGTCGGTGGCGAGCGTGGTCATGAGCACTGGAGCCCTTCGGTGAGCGCGGCCAGGTTGTCCTGCATGACCGAGACGTAGTCGTCCCCTGCCGCGGCCGCGTCCTTCGACAGGCCCTCGAGCGGGTCGAGGACGGCCGTCGTGACGCCGATGTCGTTCGCGAGGGTCTCGGCCACCTTCGGGCTGGTGAGCGTCTCGGTGAAGATGGTGCTGACGTCGTTCTCCTCGACGATCGCACCCACCTCGCGCAGCCGCGCGGGGGACGGCTCGGCCTCCGGGTCCAGGCCGACGATGCCCACCTGCTCCAGGTCGTAGCGCTCGGCGAGGTAGCCGAACGCCTCGTGCGACGTGACGAGCGTGCGCGACGCGCACTCCTCCAGGCCGGCGGAGAACTCGCCGTCCAGGTCCGTCAGCGCCTTCTCCAGGGCGCGGGCGTTCTCGGCGTACGTGGCCGCGTGCTCCGGGTCCGCCTCCCCGAGGGACGCGGCGACGGCGTGCCCGACGTCGATCACGCGCGTCGGGTCGAGCCAGAAGTGCGGGTCCTTCGCGCCCTCGGCGTGGTCGTGGCCGTCGTCGGCGCCCTCGTCGGCGTGCTCGCCCGTGTCCTCGAGCGCGTCCGCCGTCGCGTCCTCGCCCGTCGGCGTGCCCGGGTGGTTCTCGAGGGTCACCACATCGCTGGTGTCGACGACGTGCTCCGGCGACTGCGTCGCGACGGCCTCGTCGACGGCGGACTGGAAGCCGGAGGAGTACACGACGAGGTCCGCCGTGCCGATCTCGCGCACCTGCGCGGGGGAGAGTTCGAGGTCGTGCGGCTCCGCGGCCGGCGGCGTGAGGTTGGAGACGGTGACGAGGTCGCCGCCCACCTGCTCGGCGACGTACTGCAGCGGGTAGAAGGACGCGAGCACCTCGAGCGTGCCGTCGGCGGAGCCGTCGTCGGTGGAGCAGCCCGCGAGCACGGCGGGCAGGGCGAGGACGGGCAGGGCGGCGAGGACCGCGCGTCGGCGAAGCATGAGAACGATTCTCAGATAATTGAGAACGGTTGTCAACACGGCCGTGCGCCCGCCGGCCCGGAGCCGATCTCACCCTCTCCGGCGCGTCACCGGCCACCGGGCGGGACGTCCCATCATCGGAGGGTGCGGCGCGGGAAGGAGGGCGCCATGGCGCTGCAGTGGCGGGTGCGCCTGCTCGGGGCGGCGATCAACCGGGCGGTGGTCCCGTACGCCCGGATGTCGGACGCCACGCGGCACAGGCTGAACTCCCGGTCCGGACCCCGCTGGGTCGGCGAGGTCCTCAGCGGCCGCCCCGACCCCGCGGCGGGCGTGGGAGAGCTCGTCGTCCCGGGGCCGGCCGGCGGGATCCCCGCGCTGACCTACCGGCCCGCGGGGGTCGAGGGAAGCCTCCCACTGCTCGTCGTGCTGCACGGCGGCGGGTTCGTCTTCGGGCACCGGTCCATGACGGCCTGGCTGTCCAGCCACCTCGCGACGCGCGTCGGCGCCGTCGTCGTCGCGCCCGGGTACCGCCTGGCCCCGGAGTTCCCCGTCCCGGCGCCGGGCGAGGACTGCTACGCCGTCGCGGCCTGGGCGGCGGCGCACGCCGCCGAGCTCGGCGGGGACGGGGGCCGGCTCGCCGTCGTGGGGGAGAGCGCCGGGGCGACCCTCGCCGCGGTGGTGACGCTGCTGGCGCGCGAGCGGGGCGGCCCGCACCTCCGCGCCCAGGCCCTGGCGCAGGGCGCCTTCGACCTGCGCCCGGGGGCGCCGATGATGATCCCGCAGGCGGCCTGGCCCTTCGGGCGCACCGCCGACGCGCCGGACGCGGTCGCCGCCTACCTGGGCTCGGCGGGCGACCCGGGCGACCCGCTCGTGTCGCCGCAGCTCGCCGAGCACGCGGGGCTGCCTCCGGCGTTCGTGCTCACCGCCGACCATGACTACCTGCGCGAGGACGGGGAGCGCTACGGCGCGGCGCTGCGCGCGGCGGGCGTGCGCGTGGAGCACCTGCACCTCGTCGACAGCCCGCACGGCGTCTTCTCGTTCCCGGGCTGGTGCGCCGCCGCCGTGCCGGCGCTCGACCGCCTGGCGGCGTTCCTGCGGCGCGAGCTCGCGGTGCTCCCGTAGCCCGGTCGTGAGGAGGGCCCGATGCGGTTCGACGAGCTGGTGCTGGTCCGGCTGCTGCGCCCCGAGGGCTGGGCGCCGCTGCCCGAGGACGACGCGGTGGCGGTCCAGGACGCGCACCTGGCGGCCGTCGCCGACCTGCACGAGCGCGGCCTGCTGCTCGCGGCGGGCCCGGCGGAGGGGCCCGGCGAGCAGGTCCGGGGATTCGCCGTCATGACGTGCGGTCTCGAGGAGGCCCAGGAGCTGTGGGCCCAGGACCCCGCGGTGCTCGCGGGCCGGTTCGTGGCCGAGTGCACGGCGTGGCTCACGCCGGCCGGGATGGTCGTCCCCGGACCGGGCACCCCGCCGCGCTCGGTGGCCGAGGCCGAGGGGTGACGGGCCGGGTCGGGCCCGCCCGGGCCGGTGGACGGGCCCCGGTAGGCTGGGGGCACCGCAGCCGGTCGACGTCGGGCCCCGACGTGCCGACCGGGCGGCGTTCCCCGCACCGGCCCCACGAGCCACGTGGCGGCCCGACATCCAGGAGTGATCCGTGGCAGCACCGTCCCCGTCCGCCAAGCTCGACGCCGTCGTCTCCCTCGCCAAGCGGCGAGGTTTCGTGTTCCAGTCCGGCGAGATCTACGGCGGTACGCGCTCCGCGTGGGACTACGGGCCCCTCGGCGTGGAGCTGAAGGAGAACATCAAGCAGCAGTGGTGGCGCGCGATGACGCGTCGCGACGACGTCGTGGGTCTCGACTCCGCCGTCATCCTGCCCACGCCCGTGTGGCACGCGTCCGGCCACCTCGGCGCGTTCAACGACCCGCTGACCGAGTGCCTCTCGTGCCACAAGCGGTTCCGCGAGGACCACATGATCGAGGAGTTCGAGGAGAAGAAGGGCCGCGCCCCCGAGGGCGGCCTCGCCGAGATCGCCTGCCCCAACTGCGGCACCCGCGGGCAGTGGACCGAGCCCCGCGACTTCAACATGATGCTCAAGACGTACCTCGGCCCCGTCGAGGACGAGTCCGGCGTGCACTACCTGCGCCCCGAGACGGCGCAGGGCATCTTCGTGAACTTCTCCAACGTGGCCGCCGCGTCGCGCAAGAAGCCGCCGTTCGGCATCGCGCAGATCGGCAAGTCGTTCCGCAACGAGATCACGCCGGGCAACTTCATCTTCCGCACGCGGGAGTTCGAGCAGATGGAGATGGAGTTCTTCGTCGCGCCGGGCACGGACGCCGAGTGGCACCAGTACTGGATCGACACCCGGATGTCCTGGTACACGGACCTCGGCATCGACCCCGAGAACCTGCGCCTGTACGAGCACCCGGCCGAGAAGCTCTCGCACTACTCCACCCGCACGGTGGACATCGAGTACCGCTTCGGCTTCACCGGCAGCGAGTGGGGCGAGCTCGAGGGCATCGCGAACCGCACCGACTTCGACCTCAAGACCCACTCGGAGCACTCCGGCAAGGACCTGTCGTACTTCGACCAGACGACGAACGAGCGCTGGCTGCCGTACGTCATCGAGCCGGCCGCGGGCCTGACCCGCTCGCTCATGGCGTTCCTCGTCGAGGCGTACGCCGAGGACGAGGCGCCCAACACCAAGGGCGGCGTCGACAAGCGCACGGTGCTGCGCCTCGACCCGCGCCTCGCGCCGGTCAAGGCCGCCGTCCTCCCGCTGTCGCGCAACGAGGCCCTGTCGCCCAAGGCGCGCGACCTCGCCGCGGAGCTGCGTCGGAGCTGGAACGTCGACTTCGACGACGCCGGCGCCATCGGTCGCCGCTACCGCCGTCAGGACGAGATCGGCACGCCGTTCTGCGTCACGGTCGACTTCGACACCCTGGACGACGACGCCGTGACCATTCGCCACCGCGACACCATGGCGCAGGAGCGCGTGGCGCTCCCCAAGGTCACCGCCTACCTCGCGGAGCACCTCGCCGCCTTCTGACCGGAGCCCGCCTTCAAGGCGGAAGGGGCTCGGATCCGCCGCAGCGGACCCGAGCCCCTTCGTGCGTCCCCCTGACGCTGCTCGCTCAGGTGCGGCTTCGCCGGACCAGTCCGAGCACGAGGCTCGCGACCAGGACGATGACGCCGAGCCAGATCAGGAACTGGCCGATGCTCGTCGCGACCCCGAGGATCACGAGGACGACGCCGACCAGAACGAGGATGAGCCATGCGGGCATGGGGACCTCCAGTCTCTTCGCGCCGCCCGTGCGGCGACGCGATCGCGACGATGTTGGCACGCATTCCCGATACACGCGCGTTGTCGGCTTCGCCCGTGATGCCCCTCACAACCCGGTCGTGAACCGCCCCGTCCCGTGCACCACGGCCTCGATGGTGCGGGCCACCTCCTCGACCGCGGGACGGCGGGGCGCCGTCGACGGCTCGAGCAGCACGATCTCACGCTCCACGAGGTCGAACAGGGTGGTGGTGCGCAGGTCGTGCGCGGGGCGCAGCGTGAGCATGATCGGCGTGGCCAGCGTCACGCCGAGCCCCTGCGCCACCAGGGCGAGCGTCGTGGAGGTGTCGTTCACCTCGTGCGCGGCGCGGGGCTCGAAGCCCGCGGCACGGCAGGCGCCCCGCACCGCCGCGCCGTAGTGCGTCGGCAACGGGGGCAGGATCCAGGGCATCTCGGCGAGGTCGGCGAGGTGGAGGCGTGCGGGCAGGTCCGAGGTGGGCGTGGAGACCAGCTCGAACCGCTCGGTCCGCAGGGGTCGGAGGGCCGTGCCGGGGAGCCGGGGGATGGGCGCGCCCGGATAGTCGAGGCCGAGCCCGAGGTCGACGTCGCCGCGTCGGACCGCGCCCGCCACGTCGTCGACCGTGAGCTCGATCCCGACCAGGGTGATGCGCGGGTGCGACGTCGCCAGGCGCGCGACGAGCTGGGGCAGCAGGCTGGCGGCGACCGTCGCGAAGGCGCCGACGCGCACCGTGCCCGACGCGTCGCCGCTCGCCGCGCGGGCCGAGTCGAGCGCGTCGCGCTGGGCCGCGAGGAGCGGCTCGGCCCGTTCCGCGAGCGCGAGACCGGCCTCGGTGAGCGCGACCCCCCGTCCGTGCGGCCGGACCACCTCGGTGCCCACCGCCCGGGCGAGCGCCGCGAGCTGGTGCGAGACGGCGCCCGTCGTGTAGCCCAGGGCCGCGGCGGCGGCGGTCATCGTGCGGTGGTCGGCGAGCGCGCGCAGGGCGCGCAGCCCCGACCAGGGCAGGTCGCGTCCCGGCGGTTCGGCCGCACCGGTGTCCATCTCGCCAGGCTACAACCGTGCAGAGTCCCTGCACGGTTACGGCGACGAACCTTCGATGGTGCTGGACGCTCGTCCCGGTCCACGATGGGCGC
The DNA here is from genome assembly GCF_042793335.1 of Isoptericola sp. NPDC056573. Lineage (NCBI taxonomy): Bacteria > Bacillati > Actinomycetota > Actinomycetes > Micrococcales > Promicromonosporaceae > Isoptericola > Isoptericola sp. NPDC056573. Next base: position 130,804 of record NZ_JBHTUY010000004.1, on the reverse strand, counting down.
ACGAGCAGGTCGACGAGGAGGTCGGGTGGAGCGGTCCCAGGCGGTGCCGTCGCGGGCGGACGTGGTCGTCGTCGGCGGCGGGGTGATGGGGGCGTCCGTGGCCTTCCACCTCGCGGAGGCGGGGGCGGCCGTGGTGCTGCTCGAGGCCGGCGAGCTCGGCCGCGGGAGCTCCGGCAAGCCGATCGGGGGCGTGCGCGCGCAGTTCTCCGACCCGGCGAACGTCGCGCTCGGCCACCGCAGCCTCGAGCTGTTCGAGGACTTCCGGTCCCGCCCTGGTGCCGACGTCGGGCTGCGCCAGACCGGCTACCTCTTCGCGCTGCCCACCGACGACGACGTCGCCCTGTTCGGACGGTCCGTCGCGATGCAGCGCGACCTCGGCGTCGACAGCCGCCTGCTCACCGTCGCCGAGGCCCGCCGCCTCAACCCGTACCTGTCCGCGACGGCCTACGCGGGCGCGGCCTATGCACCCCGGGACGGCTGGGCGCACCCGGCGGCGGTCGTGGCGGGGTACGCGGACGGCGCGCGCCGGCACGGCGCGAGCGTCGTGACGGGCGCGCCGGTGACCGCCGTCGACACCGAGGCGGACGGCCGGCTCACCGTGGTGACGCCGCGCGGGGCCGTCACCGCGCCCGCCGTCGTCGTGTGCGCCGGGGCCTGGTCCCGCGACGTCGGCGCGATCGTCGACGTCGACCTGCCCGTGGACCCGGTGCGGCGCCAGATCGTGTTCACGGGACCGCTCGACCCCGCGCCGCCGACCCTGCCGTTCACCATCGACTTCGGCACCACGTTCTACCTGCACAACGCGGACGCCCGCGGCACCCTGCTGCTGGGCGCCTCGGAGCCGGACACCCCGGTCGGCTTCGACACCGCCTACGACCCGGGGTGGGAGCCGTGGCTGCGCGAGCTGGTCGCGCGAGCCACCCCGGCGCTCGCCGACGCCCCGCTGACGGGGGGCTGGGCCGGGCTCTACGAGCTCACGCCGGACCACGACGCGCTGATCGGCGAGGCGCCGGCCGGCCCCGGCGGGGCGCGCGTGCTGTACGCCTGCGGTTTCTCCGGGCACGGCTTCCTGCAGGCGCCCGCCGTGGGGGAGGCCCTGACCGACCTGTACCTCGGGCGGGCGGGGACGCCTGCGGCACGCGGTGTCGACGTGTCCGCGTTCGACGCCGGGCGGTTCGGGGCGCGACGGTCGCGCACCGAGGCGAACATCATCTGAGAGAGGACGCACGCACCGTGACGACCGACTTCTTCGCACCGTGGCAGCTCCGGGCCGCGTTCGCGCGCTCGCTGTCCGACATGTACGGGCGGGAGGTGCCCGCCTACACGACGCTGCTCGAGGTGTCCCACGACGTCAACGCCGACGTCGTGCGCGCCCGTGGCGCCGACGCGGAGCGGCTGGGCTCCATCGACCGGGTCACGGCCGAGCGCCACGGGGCGATCCGCGTGGGCACGCCGGCGGAGCTGCAGCAGGTCGCGCGGATCTTCGGCGCGATGGGGATGCACCCCGTGGGCTTCTACGACCTGCGCGACGCGTCGTCGTCCTCCGTGCCCGTCATCTCGACGGCCTTCCGCCCGACCGACCGCGCCGAGCTGGCGCGCAACCCGTTCCGCGTCTTCACGTCCATGCTCGTGCCGTCCGACCGGCGGTTCTTCAGCGCCGACCTGCAGGAGCGCCTCGAGACGTTCCTGACGAGGCGGACGCTGTTCGGGCCCGAGCTGCTGGCGCTCGCGGACCGCGCGGAGGCGGACGGCGGCCTGGGCGCCGGCGACGCCGCGGAGTTCCTGCGCCGCGCGACCGCCGCGTTCGAGCTGGGGCGCGAGCCCGTCGACCAGGCCTGGTACCGGGAGCTGGAGGCCGTCTCGGCGGTGGCGGCCGACATCGGCGGCGTGCCGTCCACGCACATCAACCACCTCACCCCGCGCGTGCTCGACATCGACGACCTGTACGCCCGCATGGAGGCGCGCGGCATCACGATGATCGACGCCATCCAGGGCCCGCCGCTGTGGGAGGGGCCGGACGTGCTGCTGCGGCAGACGTCGTTCCGCGCGCTCGCGGAGCCGCGCTCGTTCCGCACGCCGGACGGCGAGGTCGTGCAGGACTCCCTGCGCGTGCGGTTCGGCGAGGTCGAGGCGCGCGGGATCGCGCTGACCCGCGAGGGGCGCGCGCGGTACGACGCCGCCGTCGTCGAGGGCGCGACGCCCGAGGTGTGGCGCCGCACCTTCCCCGACAGCGAGGCCGGGCTGGTCGAGCAAGGCCTCGGCTGGTTCACCTACGAGGTGTCCGACGACGGCGCCGGGCCCGCCGGGGTGCGTCGCGAGCCGATCGTCTACGAGGACTTCCTGCCCCGCTCCGCCGCCGGCATCTTCCAGTCGAACCTCACGGAGGAAGGCTCCAAGGACGCCAGCCAGGCGGGCGAGGAGCGCGACGCCGACTGGATGGCCGGCGCCGTCGGGCGCGAGCTGTTCGACCCCTTCGACCTCTACGCGGCGCAGGTGGCGGCCTCGCTCACCTCCGCCGCGCAGCGCCTCGGCGTCGCGCCGGAGACCCTGGCCGCGACGCCCGCCGTCCCCACCACCACGAGCACGGGAGCCGACGCATGACCACCATCGACACCACCACCCCCGCCACGGGCACCCTGGGCGCCGAGCTGCGCGACGCCGCGCTGGCGGCCCTGGCCCGGATCGGGGCCGACGTCCCCGCCGCCCCCGCGGAGGGCGGGCTGGCCGTCGTCTCGCCGCTGGCGGGCCAGGCCCTGCTCACGCTCCCCGAGGCGGGCGCGGCCGACGTCGACGCCGCCGTCACCGCCGCGACGGAGGCCTTCCGCACCTGGCGCTCGGTGCCCGGGCCGGTGCGCGGGGGCGTCGTGCGCCGCCTCGGCGAGCTGCTCACCGAGCACAAGGCCGACCTGGCCGAGCTGGTGACCATCGAGGCGGGCAAGATCACCTCCGAGGCGCTCGGCGAGGTGCAGGAGATGATCGACGTCTGCGACTACGCGGTCGGCCTGTCGCGGTCGCTCGGCGGCCGCACGATGCCGTCGGAGCGCCCCGGGCACCGGCTCATGGAGCAGTGGCACCCCCTCGGCGTCGTCGGCGTGGTGAGCGCGTTCAACTTCCCCGTGGCGGTGTGGTCCTGGAACACCGCCGTCGCGCTGGTCTGCGGCGACACGGTCGTGTGGAAGCCGAGCGAGAAGACGCCCCTGAGCGCGCTCGCGTCGAACGCGCTGCTGCGGCGGGCGCTCGCGGAGGCGGGGTTCCCCGAGGCCGTGAGCCAGGTCGTGCTCGGCGCCCGCGAGGCGGGGGAGGCGCTCGTCGCGGACCGCCGGGTCGCGCTGCTGTCGGCCACCGGCTCGGAGCGCATGGGCCAGCAGGTGGCGCCCGTCGTCGCCGGCCGCGGCGGCCGGTACCTGCTGGAGCTCGGCGGCAACAACGCGGCCGTCGTCGCGCCGTCCGCCGACCTCGACCTCGCCGTGCGCGGCATCGTCTTCGCCGCCGCGGGCACGGCGGGCCAGCGGTGCACCAGCCTGCGCCGCCTCGTCGTGCACTCGTCCGTGGTGGACGATCTCGTCGGGCGCCTCGAGACCGTCTACGCCGGGCTCCCGGTCGGCGACCCGCGTGCCGACGGCACGCTCGTCGGGCCCCTCACCGACGCCGGGGCGCGCGAGCGGATGCTCGCCGCGCTCGACGAGGCGCGCGCCGACGGCGGCACGGTCGTCGTGGGCGGCGAGGCGGTGGACGTCGACGGCGCGCCCGGCGCCGCCTACGTCTCGCCCGCCCTGGTGCGGATGCCGGGGCAGACGGACGTCGTGCGCCGGGAGACGTTCGCGCCGATCCTCTACGTGCTCACCTACGACACGCTCGACGAGGCCATCGCGCTGCACAACGACGTCCCGCAGGGGCTGAGCAGCGCCATCTTCACGCTCGACGTGCGGGAGGCCGAGACGTTCCTGTCGGAGGTGGGCTCCGACTGCGGCATCGTCAACGTCAACATCGGCACGTCCGGGGCGGAGATCGGGGGCGCGTTCGGCGGCGAGAAGTCCACCGGCGGCGGCCGCGAGTCCGGCTCCGACTCGTGGAAGCAGTACATGCGCCGCGTCACCAACACCGTGAACTACTCGACCGAGCTCCCCCTCGCGCAGGGCGTGAACTTCGGCTGACGGCTCCCGTCGCGGCGTGGCCATGACAGATGTCATGGCCACGTCGTGACAGGCGACCCTGCAGGTCAGCGCGCAGGGCGACGACGATCGAGGCATGACCTCGACGAGCACCACCACATCGCCCGCACCGCCGGCGCTGAGCCTGCGCGGGCTGCGCAAGGAGTTCGCGTCGCCGTCCGGACCCGTCCGCGCGGTCGACGGCATCGACCTGGAGGTCGCCCCCGGCGAGGTGGTGGCCTTCCTCGGCCCCAACGGCGCCGGCAAGACCAGCACGATCGACATGGTGCTCGGCCTGAGCGCCCCCAGCGCCGGCACCGTGCAGGTGTTCGGCGCCGACCCCGCGGACGCGATCGCCGCCGGCCGCGTGGCCGCCGTCATGCAGACGGGCGGCCTGCTGCGCGACATCACGGTGGCAGAGACGGTCGCGCTCACCGCGGCGCTCTTCGGCCGCACCGGCTCCCCGGCGCCCTACCTGGAGCGGGCCGGCATCGCCGACCTCGCCGACCGCCTGGTGGGCAAGTGCTCCGGCGGCCAGCAGCAGCGCCTGCGCTTCGCGATGGCGCTGGTCAGCGAGCCGGACCTGCTCCTCCTCGACGAGCCCACCACCGGCATGGACGTCGAGGGCCGCCGCGAGTTCTGGGCCGCGATCCGCGCCGCCGCCGCCGCCGGGCGCACCGTCGTCTTCGCCACGCACTACCTGGAGGAGGCCGACACGTACGCCGACCGCGTCGTGCTGGTCAGCCGCGGACGGGTCGTCGCCGACGGTTCGACCGCCGAGGTGAGGAGCCTCGCGTCCGGCCGCACGGTGAGCGCCCGCATCGACGACGACGGCGAGCGCGCCGCCGTCGCCGCCCGGCTGCGCGACCTGCCCGTCGTCGACGCCATCGACCACCGCGGGACGCGGCTCGTCGTGCGCACCCCCGACTCCGACGTCGTCGCCCGCCTCCTGCTCACGCAGACCGCGGCGCGCGACCTCGAGGTCGCCTCCGAGAACCTCGAGGACGCGTTCGTCGCCCTCACCACCACCGCGGCCCCCGGCGCCGCCCCGAGCACGGACGGAGCCACCCGATGAGCGCCACGACCGTCACCCCCGGCACGACGACGCCGCCCCCGGCCGCCCGCACGGCCCGGCCCGCCGTCCGGCCCCTCACGGCCGCGCGCGCCTACCTCGCCGTCGAGCTGCGCCGCGCGCTGCGCAACCGGCGCACCCTGATCTTCTCGATGGTGATGCCGCCGGCCCTCTTCCTCATCTTCGGCCTGCAGGGCGACGACGTGAGCCAGAGCACGGGCCACGGGAACGTCGCCGGGTGGATCGCCGTCTCGATGGCGCTGTACGGGGCGATGGTCACCGCCACCGCGGGCGGCGCCGGCGTGTCCGTGGAGCGTGCCCAGGGGTGGACGCGGCAGCTGCGCCTCACGCCGTTGCGCCCCGCCGTCTACGTGGGGGTGAAGCTCGCCGGCGCCATGGTCCTCGGCGCGGGCTCCGTCGTGGTCACCCTCGCGGTGGCGGCGGTCGCCGGGGCCCAGATGTCGGCAGGGGCCTGGGTGCTGTGCGCCCTGCTGGCCTGGGTGGGCTCCCTCGTCTTCGCCGCGTTCGGCCTGTTCATGGGCTACCTGCTGCCGGCGGAGAACGTCATGCAGATCCTCGGGCCCGTGCTGGCGCTGCTGTCCTTCGCCGGCGGGCTGTTCATGCCGCTCGGCGACGGCTGGTGGGCCACGGTGGCGCAGCTCTTCCCGACGTACGGCCTGGCCGAGCTCGTGCACGCCCCGCTCGGCGGCGACCTCGGCGTCGCCGCGGTCGTGAACGTGCTGGCCTGGGCCGCCGTCTTCGCGGCGGGCGCCGCCTGGCGGTTCCGCAAGGACACGGCGCGGGTGTGAGCGGTCCTGCCGACCCTATGGCCCGCCACCTGCGCGGGCGTGGCACGGTGGGGGGCGTGACCTCGACGTCCCCCGCCGCGCCGTCCGCCGAGCCCGCGGGCGGCGCCGCGTTCGACCTCGCCCAGGGCGGCGCTCCCGGCGGGCCGCCCTGGGCGCGGCGGCGCGTCGGGCTGCTCGTCTCGGTCGTCTGGGTCGTCTTTCTCGCGGAGCCGTTCAGGGCGGCGCTCGACGCCGACACCGTCGCGCTGCGTGTCGCGGGCGTGCTCGGCGTGGTCGGCGTGGGCGCCATCTTCGCCGGGACGGTGCTGACCCTGCAGCGCCGGGGTCGCGTGCCGCGCCGGGCCGCCGTCGTGCTGATCGTGGTGCAGGCCGGGTGCGTCGCCCTGTCGTGCCTCGCCGCGCAGGAGCACGGCCTGGTGGGTCTCGTCTTCGTGTGCGTCACGGCGATCTACTCCCTCGGCGGCCGTGCCGCGCTGTGGGTCGTCGTGACGAGCATCGTCGTGATGCTCGTGCTGCCCCGCGTGCTGCCGGGCTGGGCGACGGAGGACGGCAACGCGCTGGCGGTCGTCCTGGCCAGCGCCGCCGTCTACGGGTTCATGCAGGTGATCGACCGCAACCGGCGCCTGATCGCCGCACGGCAGGAGCTCGCCGACCTCGCCGTCGCCCGCGAGCGGGAGCGGATCGCCCGCGACATGCACGACGTGCTCGGCCACTCGCTCACCGTCATCTCCGTCAAGGCGGAGCTCGCCGCGAAGCTGCTGCGTGCCGGCGCGCCCGACCGGCCCGACGCCGCGCCCGAGGCCCGTGCCGCGCACGAGGTCGCGGACATCCAGGACCTGGCGCGCGGCGCGCTCGCCGACGTGCGCGGCATGGTCGCCGGGTCACGACGCGTGACCCTCGCCGGCGAGCTGGCCGCCACCCGGTCCGCGCTCGACGCGGCCGGCGTCGCGGCGGACCTCCCCGGCGCCGCCGACGTCGTCCCCGCCGACCGGCGTGAGCTGTTCGCGTGGGTGCTGCGGGAGGGCACCACCAACGTGCTGCGGCACGCAGGCGCGTCGCGCGTGGTCGTGACCGTCACCGCCGACTCGCTCGTGGTGGAGGACGACGGCCGCGGCCGGCCGGCGACACGGGAGGGGACACGGGACGGGACACCCTACGAGGGCGGCGGGCACGGGCTGACCGGACTGGCCGCGCGCGCCCGGCAGGCCGGCGCGGTGCTGGAGACGGGCCCGGGCCCGCTCGGTGGCTTCCGCCTCGCCGTGACGGTACGCGACGGCGCCCCGGCGGGTGCCAGGATCGACCCGTGATCCGACTGCTGCTCGCCGACGACCAGGCCCTCGTCCGCGGCGCGCTCGCCGCCCTCCTCGACCTCGAGCCCGACCTCGAGGTCGTGGCCCAGGTGGGGCGCGGCGACGAGGTGCTCGACGCGGCCCGTGAGCACGCCGTCGACGTCGCCCTGCTCGACGTCGAGATGCCCGGGCTCGACGGCATCGCGGCCGCCGCCGTGCTGCGCCGCGAGCTGCCGTCGTGCCGCTCGCTCGTCGTGACCACGTTCGGCCGTCCCGGCTACCTCCGCCGCGCGCTCGACGCCGGGGCGAGCGGGTTCGTCGTCAAGGACACGCCCGCCGAGCAGCTCGCCGACGCCGTCCGCCGCGTCCACGCCGGGCTGCGCGCCGTCGACCCGGACCTCGCCGTCGCGTCCCTGGCCGTCGGGGCGAGCCCCCTCACCGAGCGCGAGCGGCACGTGCTGGCGCTCGCGGCCGACGGCGGCACGGTCGCGCAGGTGGCGGCGGAGGCGTTCCTCTCCGAGGGCACCGTGCGCAACTACCTGTCGGCGGCCATCGGCAAGACGGGCGCCCGGACGCGTGCCGAGGCCGTGCGGATCGCGCAGGACAACGGCTGGCTCTGAGCCGCCGCCGCGACCGGGACGGGCGGCGTGACGAACCTGACCACGCCGGCACGGCGGGGTTTGCGACAATGGGAACGTGACTTCCACCCTCGATCCCGTCAGCACGCCTGCGTCCGGAGAGCTCGGCGCGGCCGTGCCCGCCGCCGAGCGCGTCCTGCCGCCGCTGCAGATCGGGCCGATCACCGTGGACACCCCGGTGGTGCTGGCGCCGATGGCCGGCGTCACCAACCGGGCCTTCCGCACGCTGTGCCGGGAGGCCGGCGCGTCGCAGGGCTACGACCCCGGGCTGTACGTGGCGGAGATGGTGACCAGCCGCGCGCTGGTGGAGCGCAACGTCGAGTCGCTGCGGATCGTCACGTTCGGCGACGACGAGACGCCCCGCTCCGCCCAGGTGTACGGCGTGGACCCCGCCACGGTCGGTGCCGCGGTGAAGATCATCGCGGGCGAGGACCGGGCCGACCACGTCGACCTCAACTTCGGCTGCCCCGTGCCCAAGGTGACGCGCAAGGGCGGCGGCTCCGCGCTCCCGTGGAAGCGGCAGCTCTTCACCGACATCGTGCGGGCGGCCGTCGAGGCGGCCGAGCCGCACGGCGTCCCCGTCACCGTGAAGATGCGCAAGGGCATCGACGACGACCACCTCACCTACCTCGAGGCCGGCCGCATCGCCGAGTCGCTCGGCGTCGCCGCGGTGGCGCTGCACGCGCGCACCGCCGCCGAGTACTACTCGGGCACCGCCGACTGGACCGCGATCGCGCGGCTCAAGGAGGAGGTGCGCAGCGTCCCCGTGCTCGGCAACGGCGACATCTGGTCCGCCGAGGACGCGCTGCGGATGGTGCGCGAGACGGGGGCGGACGGCGTCGTCGTCGGGCGCGGGTGCCAGGGCCGCCCGTGGCTCTTCGCCGACCTCGCTGCCGCGTTCCACGGCACGACGACGCGCGTGCGACCCGGCCTGCGCGAGGTCGCCGACGCGATCTTCCGCCACGGCGAGCTGATGATCGCCTACTTCGACGGCGACGAGGGCAAGGGCATGCGCGACCTGCGCAAGCACATGGCCTGGTACCTCAAGGGCTACGTCGTCGGGGGAGAGGCGCGGCACGAGCTCGCGATGGTCTCCACGCTGGCGGAGCTGCGCGAGCGGCTCGACGCCCTCGACCTGGAGCAGGGCTACCCGGGCGAGGACGCCGAGGGTCCGCGCGGCCGCGCCGGCTCACCGAAGCAGCCGCACCTGCCGTACGGCTGGCTCGACTCCCGCGACCTCGACGCGGAGTTCGAGGCGAAGCTGCGCGAGGCCGAGCTCAGCGTCAGCGGCGGCTGACCGCTCCGGTCGCGAGGTAGCACGAGAACTGCCGAGGTAGTTCGAGTTCTCGCGAGGTAGTGCACTACCTCGCGGAGTCACGAACTACCTCGGCAGTTCTCGTGCTACCTCGGCGGGGCCGTCAGGCGCGGAGCCAGACCGTGGTGTCGGCGGGGACGCGCGTCTGCGGGTCCGCGGAACGATCGGTCATGACCGGCCCGGAGGCGAGCAGCACCTTCGCGCCGCGGGGCAGCAGCACCGGCTCGGTGCCCAGGTTCGCCACCACGACGACGTCCTGGTTGCGCAGCGCGACGACGTGCGGCGAGTCGGACCAGGCGTCCAGCCACGCGAGGGCGCCCTGGCCCAGGCCCTCGGCCTTGCGCAGCGCGAGGGCGCCACGGTAGGTCTCGAAGGTCGAGCCCGGGACGCCGTACTGCGCGTCGGCGGCGTAGCGCGCGAACGACGCGGGCTGCGGCAGCCACGGCTCGCCGGCCGGCCCGAAGCCGAACCCGGGGGCGTCGGCCGCCCAGGGCAGCGGCACGCGGCAGCCGTCGCGGCCGGCCTCGGCGCCGCCGGTGCGGAAGTGACCCGGGTCCTGGCGGACCTCGTTCGGCAGGGAGGTGTGCTCGGGCAGCCCGAGCTCCTCGCCCTGGAAGAGGTAGGCCGACCCGGGAAGGCCGAGCATGAGCAGGCTGGCGGCGCGGGCGCGGCGCAGGCCGAGCTCCTCGTCGGGCTGGGGGTCGGTCGCGAAGACGCCGTTGACCTTGAGCGACGGGTCGGCGGAACCGAGGCGCGACGGGTGGCGCACGACGTCGTGGTTGGACAGCACCCAGGTGGTGGGCGCGCCGACCTCGTCGTTCGCGCGGTACGACGCCTCGACGACGGTGCGCAGCGCGGCGGCGTCCCAGCCGGTGGTGAGGAACGAGAAGTTGAACGCCTGGTGCATCTCGTCGGGGCGCACGTAGCGGGCGAGGCGGCTCAGCGGCTCCACCCACGCCTCGGCGACGAGGCAGCGGTCGCCGTCGTACTCGGCGAGCACCCGGTGCCAGGCGCGGTAGATCTCGTGCACGCCGTCCTGGTCGAACATGGGGCCCTGGTTGCCGGCGCCCGTGGAGCCGTCCTCGGGGGCGCCGGGGTCGGTGACGGGGGCGTCGTCGGCATCGTCCGCGCTGCCGGCGACCATCTCGACGTGCCCGTCCCAGTCGGGCAGGCCGTCGGCCTTGATCATGCCGTGCGCGACGTCGACACGGAACCCGTCGACACCCCGGTCGAGCCAGAACCGCAGCACGTCCTCGAACTCGGAGCGCACCTGCGGGTTGGTCCAGTCGAGGTCGGGCTGCGTCGAGTCGAACAGGTGCAGGTACCACTGTCCGGCGGTGCCGTCCGCCTCGGTGACGCGCGTCCAGGCGGGGCCGCCGAAGATCGACTGCCAGTTGTTGGGCTCCTGCGAGCCGTCGGCGCCGCGGCCGTCGCGGAACATGTACCGCGCCCGCTCGGGGGAACCGGGGGCGGCGGCGAGCGCCTGCTGGAACCAGGCGTGCTGGTCGGAGGTGTGGTTCGGCACGAGGTCGACGATGACGCGGATCCCGCGGGCGTGGGCGCCGGCGAGCAGGTCGTCGAAGTCGGCGAGGGTGCCGAACAGCGGGTCGACGTCGCGGTAGTCGGCGACGTCGTAGCCCGCGTCGTTCTGCGGGGAGCGGTAGAACGGGGACAGCCAGACGGCGTCGACGCCGAGCGTCTCGAGGTGGTCCAGCCGGGCGGTCACACCGGGGATGTCGCCGATGCCGTCGCCGTTCGCGTCGGCGAACGAGCGCGGGTAGACCTGGTAGATCACGGCGTCGCGCCACCACTGCCGCGCGACGCCGCTCCCGGCGTGCACGACGGCGCCGGTGCGGAGCAGGTCGTCGGCCGCGCCGTCGACCGTGGCCGCGGCGGGGATGGGCTGGGTGGAGGTCATCGCTGGCTTCCTCACCTGATCGGGGTCCGGGGGTCGGCACGGTCGGTCGATCCGTGTCAGACCGTCGAGTGTAAGCGTTGCTGCAAGGGTTGCAGCACCACCCCCCGAAATGACCCCTGTCAGCCCCTCGGCGCGGCCCCCGTCGAGCCGCGCACGACCAGCTCCGGCGCGAACAGCAGCTCCGTGCGCGTCGCCTGCTCGCCCTGGATCTCCGTGAGGAGGGCGCTCACGGTGGCCCGGGCCATGGCCTCGACCGGCTGCCGCACGGTCGTCAGGGGAGGTTCGGTGAACGCGATGAGCGGGGCGTCGTCGTACCCGACGACCGACACGTCGTCGGGCACGGACAGCCCCTTCGAGCGGGCGGCGCGGACCGCGCCGAGGGCCATGAGGTCCGACGCGCAGACGATCGCGGTGTGGCCCGCGTCGACGAGCTCGGCGGCCGCGGCCCGCCCGCCCTCGAGCGTGTACAGGCTGGAGCGCACGTGCTCCCGGGCCGTCGCCTCGTCGTCGGCCAGACCGTGACGCACGAGCGCGGCGAGGAAGGCGGCGAGCTTGCGGCGCGACGGGACGTAGCGCTCGGGGCCGATCGCGAGGCCGATGCGGCGGTGCCCGAGGGTGACCAGGTGCTGCACCGCGACGTCCACGCTGGCGGCGTCGTCGGGAGACACGAACGGGGCGTCGATCCCCGGGGCGTAGCCGTTGACCAGCACGATCGGTACGCCCTGGCTGCGCAGCATCGAGTACCGGGTGTGGTCCGCGCGGGTGTCCGCGTGCAGGCCGGAGACGAAGACGATGCCGTCGACCGAGTGGTCCACCAGCGTGCTGACGTACTCGTCCTCGGTGGTGCCGCCCGGCGCCTGCGTGCACAGCAACGGGGTGTAGCCGCGCTGGGCGAGGATCGACTCGATCGCCTGCGCGAACGCGGGGAAGACCGGGTTGGTCAGCTCGGGGACGATGAGGCCGACCAGTCCCGCGGAGCGGCCGCGCAGCACGGACGGGCGCTCGTACCCGAGGACGTCGAGCGCCGCGAGCACGGCCTGCCGGGTGGAGCTGGCCACGCCGGGCTTGCCGTTGAGCACGCGGGAGACGGTGGCCGTCGACACGCCTGCCTGCTCCGCCAGGTCGCTCAGTCGGGTTCGCACCCGAGGAATCGTAGGGGACACGGGACCTCCTCGTCCTGGGGTGGGACGCCGGCGGTCGGCCGCCGGTCGCCTGCGCGATGCCTCCTCGTTGCCGCGCGTTGCTGAAAAGTTATCGCAAGATCTTGCATACCGCTGCAACGGTCCGTACGTTGTGGGCATCAAGGGCCCCGCGACGAGAGCGCCGCGTGGGCCGTCCACCGATGACAGCTGGGAGTAACCACGATGCGAAGGAGCATCCTTCTCGCCTCGGCCCTGGCCACCACACTGGCCCTGACGGCGTGCGGCAGCGGCGAGCCGAGCGGCGACTCGAGCGCCGACGAGGACGCGAGCGCCAAGCCCTCGGCCTCGGGCTCGCTGACGGTCTGGGTCGACGAGACCCGCGAGGCCGCGGTGACGACGGCCGCCGAGGCGTACGAGGCGGAGTCCGGCGTCGACGTCGAGATCGTCCAGAAGAACTTCGAGGACATCCGCGCCGACTTCCTCGCCCAGGTCCCCACGGGCGAGGGCCCCGACATCACCGTCGGCGCCCACGACTGGCTCGGCGAGTTCACCGCCAACGGTGTGGTGGCGCCGATCGAGCTCGGCGACAAGGCGGGCGACTTCATCCCGGTCTCGGTGCAGGCGTTCACCCAGGACGGCCAGGTCTACGGCCTGCCGTACGCCATCGAGAACATCGCGCTCATCCGCAACACGGAGCTCGCGCCCGAGGCCCCGACGACCTACGACGACATGGTCGCCGCGGGGAAGAAGGCCGACACCAAGTTCCCGTTCCTCATCCAGTCGGACGGCGACAAGGGCGACCCGTACACGTACTACCCGTTCCAGACGTCGTTCGGCGCGCCGGTCTTCGAGCAGAACGACGACGGCTCGTACCGTCCGGAGCTCGCCCTCGGCGGCGAGAACGGCGAGGCGTTCGCCACGTGGCTCGGTGAGCAGGGCGAGGAGGGCAACCTCAGCATCGACATCTCCTACGACATCGCGGTCGAGGCGTTCGCCAAGGGCCAGTCGCCGTTCGTGATCGGCGGCCCGTGGATGCTCGAGCAGTTCAAGGACCTCGACCTCGCCGTCGACCCGATCCCGGCGCCGGGCGACCAGCCCGCGCAGCCGTTCGTGGGCGTCCAGGGCTTCTACGTGAGCGCGCAGAGCAAGAACGCCCTGCTCGCGAACGACTTCCTCGTCAACTACATGTCGACGCCCGAGGCGCAGACGGCGCTGTTCGAGGCCGGCGGCCGCCCGCCGGCGCTGGTCGAGGCCGCGGACGCCGCGTCCGAGGACCCGCTGGTCGCGGGCTTCCGCGAGGTCGGCGCCTCCGCCGTGCCGATGCCGTCCATCCCGGAGATGGGTTCGGTCTGGTCCTTCTGGGGCGTCACCGAGGCGAGCATCATCTCGGGCAAGGCCGACGACCCGGTCAAGGCCTGGAACAAGATGGTCTCCGACATCGAGGGTGCGCTCGGCTGATGTCGCGTGCCCGCTACAAGGGCGCCGAGGCCGGCTCCGGGACCTTCTCCGGAGCCGGCTTCGCCGTCAAGCTCGTGCTCATCGCGCTCGTGGACGCGCTCGGCGTCTTCGGCGTGCTCGCCGCGTGGCGTGCCGGGTCGTGGGGGATCCTCGCGGCCATGGTGGCGCTGCTCGTCGCCGCGAACTGGGTGTACTTCACCAAGCGCGCCCTGCCGCTGAAGTACATCCTGCCGGGGCTGGCGTTCCTGCTCGTCTACCAGGTGTACGTCGTCGGCTACACCGGCTACGTGGCCTTCACCAACTACGGCGACGGCCACAACTCCACCCAGGAGCAGGCGGTCGACGCACTGCTGGCGCAGAACGAGCGCCGCGTCGAGGGGTCGCCGGCGCTGCCGCTGACGGTCGTGGAGAACGGGGACGGCGAGCTCGGTTTCGCCGTCGTCGAGGACGGTGCCACGGAGGTCGGCACCGCCGAGGAGCCGCTCGCGCCGGCGCCCGGCGCGACGCTCGAGGGCGGCGCGGTGGCGGAGGTGCCGGGCTGGACGGTGCTCGACCGCGCGACCGTGCTGCAGCGCCAGGACGAGGTCACCACGCTGCGGGTGCCCGTGTCCGACGACGCCGCCGACGGCTCGGTGCGCACCCAGGACGCCCGCACGGGCTACGTCTTCCAGCCGGTGCTGGAGTACGACGAGGCCGCCGACACGATGACCGACACGTCGACCGGCGTCGTCTACACGCCGAACGACGACGGGCAGTTCGAGTCTGCCGACGGCGAGACCCTGCCCGTCGGCTGGCGGGTCACGGTGGGCTTCGAGAACTTCGCGACGGCGTTCGGCGACGAGCGCTACGCGGGCCCCTTCGTCAAGATCCTGCTGTGGACGTTCGCGTTCGCGGTGCTGTCCGTGGTGACGACGTTCGCGCTGGGCATGTTCCTGGCGATGGTCTTCAACGACCCGCGGCTGAAGGGGCGCAAGGTCTACCGGACCCTGATGATCCTGCCGTACGCGATGCCGGGGTTCCTCGCGGCCCTGCTGTGGTCCGGCATGCTCAACAAGAGCTTCGGCGTCATCAACCAGGTGCTGCTGGGCGGGGCGGCGATCCCGTGGCTCACCGACCCCTGGCTCGCCAAGCTGTCCGTGCTCGGGGTGAACCTGTGGCTCGGCTTCCCGTACATGTTCCTCATCTGCACGGGTGCGCTGCAGTCGCTGCCGGGCGACGTGTACGAGGCCGCGCGGATCGACGGCGCCGGCAAGTGGCGTACGTGGCGCTCGATCACGATGCCGCTGCTGCTCGTGGCCACCGCGCCGCTGCTCATCTCGAGCTTCGCCTTCAACTTCAACAACTTCACCCTGATCAAGATGCTGACGGGCGGCGGGCCACGGTTCGACGACGCGTCGGTGCCGCTGGGGCACACGGACATCCTCATCTCGATGGTCTACAACGTGTCCGGGCTCGACGGGTCGGCGCCGCGCGACTACGGCCTCGCGAGCGCGCTGTCCATCGTGATCTTCGTGGTGGTCGGGGTCATCTCCGCCATCGCGTTCCGCCAGACCCGCAAGCTCGAGGAGCTGAGCTGATGACGACGTCGACCGACCGCGCGAGCTCGCGCCGACGGCCCGCGGCGACGGGCGCGGGGGAGCAGGTGCTGCGGCACCGGATGAAGCCGGCCCGCTGGGCCCGGGAGCTGGGCTGGCGGCACGTCGTCGGCGTGCTGGCGGTGCTGTACGCCGTCTTCCCGATCGTCTACGTCGTGTCGGCCTCGCTGTCGCCCTCCGGCACCCTCACCGGGTCGAACCAGCTGTTCGCGCAGGTGAGCGGCGTGAACTACGCCGAGCTGGGCGACACGAAGTTCTGGACGTGGATGGGCAACACGCTCGTCATCGGCGTCGCGACGGCCGTGGGCACCGTGCTCATGGGGGCCGCGGCGGCGTACGCCTTCTCGCGGTTCCGGTTCGCCGGCCGCCGCCTGGGCCTGACGTCGCTGCTGATCATCCAGATGTTCCCGCAGATGCTCGCGTTCGTCGCGATCTTCCTGCTGCTCATCTCCCTCGGGGAGGTCGTCCCGGCGCTGGGCCTGAACTCCAAGCTCGCGCTGATCTGCGTCTACCTCGGCGGCGCCCTGGGCGTGAACACGTTCCTCATGTACGGGTTCTTCAACACCGTGCCGCGGGAGCTCGACGAGGCGGCCAAGATCGACGGCGCCTCGCACGCCCAGGTGTACTGGACGATCATCCTGCGCCTGGTGACGCCCATCCTCGCCGTGGTGGCGCTTTTGAGCTTCATCAGCACGTTCGGCGAGTTCATCATCGCCCGCGTGGTGCTCCAGTCGGAGTCGAACTGGACGCTGGCCGTGGGGCTGTACGGCTGGGTGTCGTCGCTGCTCGAGGCCAACTGGGGCCTCTTCGCGGCGGGCGCCGTGCTGTCGGCGATCCCCGTGCTCGCGCTGTTCCTCTTCCTGCAGAAGTACATCGTGGGCGGCCTGACGGCGGGCTCCGTCAAGGGCTGAGGCTTCCACCGGCCGACGGCCGCCACGAGGTTCGCGCGGATCGACCTGCGATCCACCCGCGATCCTTGTGGCGGCCGCCACAGCGCGGTCCTAGCCTGGGCGTCATGACCGACGACTCGCGCTCCTACTCCCCGGACCTCGCGCGTCTCACCGACGCCGCCGACGACTCGTTCTCCGTGCGCCGCGCGTACGGCGAGCCCTACCAGCACGAAGGTCAGCTCGTCATCCCCGTCGCCAAGGTGTGGGGCGGGATCGGCACCGGTTCCGGCGGGGGCGCCGGCAACGGCTCGGGGCACGGTGCGGGCACGGGCTCCGGCAGCGGGTCCGGGCGGGGGACCGGATCGAGCTCCGGCGAGGGCTCGTCGCCGGGCTGGCGCCGCTCGTTCAGCGTCGGCTCGGGCGGTGCCGACGCGGCCGCGCCCACGGACGACGCGGGCGCGACGTCCGCGGGCGAGGACCCCCGCGGCGGTGGTTCCGCGCACGGCGAGGGCTCGGGCGAGGCCCAGGGCGACGCCAAGGGCGAGCTGCAGGGCGAGGCCCACGGCGAGGGGCACGGCGAGGGCGGTGGCGGCGGCGGGGGCTACGGCCTGCGCGTGAAGCCGCTGGGCGTCTTCGTGGTCTCCGCCGAGGGCACCCGCTACCACCCCGTGCTGGACCTCAACAAGGTGATCCTCGGCGGTCAGCTCGTCGGGATCGCGATCGCGCTCGCCGCCGGGTGGGCGATCGGGCGCCGCCGCCGCTGAACCGTCCTCGCGCCGGTCGGCGGCCCGCCCGCCGAACCGACGAGAGGACGACATGACCACCACCACGACCGCGTCGACCACCGGGCCCGCAGCGCGGCCCGCCCGCACGCTGCTCGACGCCCCGCACCACGACGGCTCCGCCCTGTTCGCCCCGACCACGACGCCGGCGCTGGGCGACGAGGTCACCGTGCGCGTGCGCGTGCCGAAGGGCGCGGCCGTGCGCGACGTCCGCGTCCGGACCGTGCGCGACGGCGAGCCCCGCCTGCTGCCCGCCCGCCGCGACGGCGGCGACGCGCACGAGGACTGGTACGCGGCCGACGTCGTCGCGCACCACCCGGTGACGTCCTACCGCTTCTTCCTCGACGTGCCGGGCGGCTACCGCTGGCTCGACGGCCGCGGCGTGCACGACCGCGAGGTGCCCGACGCCGCGAGCTTCCGGCTCAGCACCCACGCACCGGCGCCGGCGTGGCTGCGCGACGGGCTCGCCTACCAGGTGTTCCCCGACCGGTTCGCGCGCTCCGCCGCGGCGGACGGCCGGCCGACGCCGGAGTGGGCCGTCCCCGCCGCGTGGGACGACGAGCCCGCCGGCTCCGGCCCGCTGGCCGGCACGCAGCTCTTCGGCGGCGACCTCGACGGCGTCGTCGGGCATCTCGACCACCTCCAGGCGCTCGGCGTGCGCACGCTGTACCTGACACCCGTCTTCCCGGGCCGGTCGAACCACCGGTACGACGCGGCCACCTTCGACCAGGTCGACCCGCTGCTCGGCGGCGACGCGGCGTACGCGCGGCTCGCCCGCGCCGTGCACGCGCGCGGGATGCGTCTCATGGGCGACGTGACGACCAACCACACCGGCGAGGGGCACGAGTGGTTCGCCCGCGCGCTCGCGGACCCGGCGTCGCCCGAGCGCGACCTGTACCTGTGGGACGACGGCGGGCCGGACGTCGTGCGGCCCGACCGGTCCGGGGGCGGCGGCGACCCGTACGTCGGCTGGCTCGGGCACGGCTCGCTGCCGAAGCTCGACTGGGCGGCCGACGAGACGTGGCGGCGCATGGTCACGGGGGACGACGCCGTGATCGCGCGGTACCTGCGCGAACCCTTCGCCCTCGACGGCTGGCGGGTGGACGTGGCCAACATGACCGGGCGGCGGGGGAGCGCGGACCGCACGCACGCCGTCGCGCGGGCGCTGCGCGCGCGCATCCTCGCGGAGCGGCCCGACGGCGCGCTGGTCGCGGAGCACTTCCACGACGCCGCCGGGGACCTGGCCGGCGACGGCTGGCACGCGAACATGAACTACGCGGGCTTCACCCGCCCCGCCTGGTCGTGGCTGGTCCCCGCCGGGTCCGACGTGCCGTTCCTCGACCTGCCCGTGCCGGTGCCCCGCCGCCCGGCCGCCGCGATGGTGGAGACGATGCGCGAGGTCGCGGCCCTGGTGCCCTGGGGCGTGACGGCCACGCAGTGGAACATGCTGGGCTCGCACGACACCCCGCGGCTGCGCTCGATCGTCGGCTCGCGGGAGCTGGTCGAGGTGGCGGCGACGCTGCTGTTCACCTACCCGGGGGCGCCCGTCGTGTTCGCAGGCGACGAGGTCGGCGCCACCGGCACCAACGGTGAGCACGCCCGCACGACGATGGCGTGGGACCAGGCCGCGCGGGGCGGCGGCCCGCGGTGGGACACGGCCACGTTGGACGTCTACCAGCGCTTGTCCGCGCTGCGCTCGGCGTCGGCGGCCCTGCGCGACGGCGGCCTGCGCTGGGCGGTGGTGCACGACGACGCCGTGGCCTACCTGCGCGAGACGCCGGACGAGCGCGTGCTCGTGGTGCTGGCCCGCGCGCCCTGGCCCGGCGTGCGCCTGCCGGGCCACCTGCTCGCGCCGGGCGCGGAGCCGGAGGTGCTGTACGGCGGCGTCGCCGTCCGCGCGACCGCGGACGGCCTCGACGTCGCCGGCGACGGCCCGGGCGTCGCCGTCGTCCGGCTCGCCTGACCGCTGGTCTGGCAGCATCGCCCTCGTGCCCCGTGATCTGGACCGCATCGCCGTCCTCTCCGACGTCCACGGCAACCTCGGCGCGCTCGAGGCGGTGCTCGCCGACGTCGCCGCGCGGGGGATCACGCGCGTGATCAACCTCGGCGACGACGCGGGCAAGGGGCCGCGGGGGAGCGCCGTCGTCGATCGCCTGCGCGAGGTGTGCGAGGCGGACGTCCGCGGCAACTGGGACGACTTCCTGCCGCGGCTCGACGGCGCCGCGCCGCCGGAGATGGTGTGGTGGCGCGACGAGCTGCGCCCCGACCAGCTCGCGTGGCTCGGCGCCAAGCCGCTGAGCCACGACCTGCTGCTGTCGGGCCGGCGGGTGCGGCTGTTCCACGCGTCGGCCACGAGCGTGCACACGCGCGTGCACTTCCACCACACGCCGGAGGAGTTCACGGGGATGTTCGCCGCGACGGACCTCACCGGGCCGGGGCCCGAGCCCACGGTCGTGGGGTACGGCGACGTGCACGACGCCTACCTCGAGACCTACCGCGGCCGTGCGCTGTTCAACACCGGAAGCGTGGGCAACCCCCTGGACGACCCGACCCCGGTGTACGCGATCCTCGAGGGCGTGGCGGGCTCCCCGGAGCCGGGGCCGTTCGGCCTCCAGCACGTGCGCGTGCCCTACGACGTCGAGGCCGAGCTCGCCGTGGCGCGCGAGCTCGGCATGCCCCGGTACGCGGAGTGGGAGCAGGAGCTGCGGACGGCTGTCTACCGCGGCCGGGCGGTCACGTCGTCCTGAGGTCGGGCGCGTCGGCGGCGATCGCTAGGCTGCCAGCGTGCAGACGTTCGAGCAGGGCGCGTTCGACGCCGAGGTGATGGGCCCCGCGGCGCACCCCGGTGTGCCGGAGGAGTGGCTCGGGTCGTACACCGACGCGGACACCGAGCGCTGGTACCCGGAGCCGCCCAAGTCGAAGCACCGCACGGCGTTCGAGCGCGACCGTGCCCGCGTGGTGCACTCCTCGGGCCTGCGCCGTCTCGGCGCGAAGACGCAGGTGCTGGGGCCCGGCAGCGACGACTTCGTGCGCACGCGGCTGACGCACTCCCTCGAGGTCGCCCAGGTGGGCCGGGAGATGGGGCGCGCGCTCGGCTGCGACCCGGACCTCGTGGACACGGCGTGCCTCACGCACGACCTCGGCCACCCGCCGTTCGGGCACAACGGGGAGCGCGCGCTCGCGGAGGTGGCGGAGGGCATCGGCGGCTTCGAGGGCAACGCCCAGACGCTGCGGCTGCTCACGCGGCTGGAGCCCAAGATCTTCGCCGGCGACGGCTCGCCCCGCGGCCTCAACCTCACCCGCGCGAGCCTCGACGCCAGCGTGAAGTACCCGTGGGCGTTCGGCGCCGGCCCGGCGCGCCCCGACGGCGCGGCCACGCCGAAGTTCGGCGTCTACCCCGACGACCGGCCGGTCTTCGAGTGGCTGCGCCGCGGCGCGCCGCGCGGGCGGGCGCGGTGCATGGAGGCGCAGGTCATGGACCTCGCCGACGACATCAGCTACTCCGTGCACGACGTCGAGGACGCGGTCGTGGGCGGCCGGCTCGACCTGCGGGTGCTGGACGACGCGGGCGAGCGGGCGCGCGTCGCCGCGCACGTGCGCGCCTGGTACGGGAGCTGGCACGAGCCGGACGCCATCGACGCGGCGCTGTGCCGGCTGCGCGACACCGGGTACCTGGTGACCGACTTCGACGGCTCGCGGCGGGCGCTCGCCCGCCTCAAGGACGCGACCAGCCAGCTCATCGGCCGGTTCAGCGGGGCGGCGCAGGACGCGACGCGCGAGGTGTTCGGCGACGGCCCTCTCACCCGCTACGTGGCCCGGCTCGTGGTGCCGCAGGAGACGGCCGACGAGATCCTCGCCCTCAAGGGCGTCGCGGTCGCGTACGTGATGGCGCCGCGCGAGTCCGAGCCGGTGTACGGCGCCCAGCGCGAGATCATCGCGGAGCTCGTCGACGTCCTGACGGAGCGCGCCCCCGACGCCCTGGAGGCGCCGTTCGCCGCCGACTGGCGGAGCGCGGCCGACGACGCCGCGCGGCTGCGCGTCGTCGTCGACCAGGTGGCGTCGCTCACCGACGTCTCGGCCCTGCAGTGGCACGACCGGCTGGTCCGCCGGGCCTGACGCGCTGCCCGACGAGCCTCAGCCCTGCTGCTGGGCCATCCAGGCGTCGCTGGCACGCTGCACGTCGGCGGCGGTGACGTCGTCGGCCACCTGGGCGAAGAACCACCGGTGCCCGGCCGGGCAGCGCACGGCGGCCTGCCGGAACCCCGGGAACCAGTCGCCGGGCTCCTGCGTGCTCGTCGCACCCGCGGCGACCGCGCGGGCGTGCGCCGCGTCGGCGTCGTCCACGTTCAGCGTGAACGAGCCGGTGGTCCCGCCGTCGGCCTCGGGCGCCACCGCGCCGTCGGACGGGAACGCGGCGGCCACGGTGAAGGTCGACGACCCGGCGGCGGTGGAGATCCGCAGGTCGGAGTGGATGATCGCGTCCCCGGCGGTGATGGTGTCGATCACCTCGGCGCCGAGGCCGGCGACGTAGAAGTCGATCGCGGCGCGCGGGTCGGCGACCGTGAGGTTCGGGTGCAGCGGTGACAGGTCCATGGTTCTCCCTCCAGCGTGCGTCCGGGCGGTCCCGGCGTGCGTTCCCCATGCTGGTGTCGGTGGGTGGGGGCAGTCTTGGAGGAATGCGACAGGTGTTCGAACCGGATGTGCTCGGGGCCGGTCCGCGGGGACCGACGGCGTCCACCCGAGGGCTGGTCGATCCCGCCGCGGCGCGCGGCGGGTTCGCGCTCGTGCGCCTGGACCCGGCGCCCGACCTGGCCGACCTCGTGGAGCGCCACTGGGTGGTCCGCTGGGACCTGCCGCCCGGGGCGGAGTTCACGCAGGCGGTGATCCCGCACCCGAACGCCAACGTGGTGGCCGAGGCCGAAGGGTTCGCCGTGCACGGGATCCCGGGCGGTCTGTTCTCGCGGACCCTGCGGGGGTCGGGCGCCGTGCTGGGCACCAAGCTGCGCCCCGGTGCGCTGCGGGTGCTGGTCGGCGGCGCCGGCGCGCTGCGACCCGGGCTCGTGGTGCCGGCCGGGGTCGCGCTCCCCGGCCCGCGGGGTCCGTCCGCCGCCGACGTCGAGGACGCCGGCCGCCGGGCGGTGGCCGCCGCCCGCGCGGGGGACGACACGGCAGCGGTCGCGGCCGTCACCCCGGTGCTGCGGGCCGTGGCGGCCGAGAGGCGCACGCCCCGGGCCGCCGTCGCCCTCGACCGGGTCGCCCGCGTGCTCGGCGCGGTGGTCGCGGGGGAGCTGGGCCCGGACGCCGGCGTCGCGGACCTCGCCGACCTGGTGGGCACGACGCCGCGCTCGCTGCAGCGGCTGTTCGCCGACTGGGTCGGGGTCAGCCCCAAGTGGGTGCTGCAGCGCCACCGGGTGCACCTGGCCGCCGACCTGCTGGCGGCGGACCCTGGGCGCCCCCTCGCCGACCTCGCCGCCGCGGTCGGCTACTACGACCAGGCGCACCTGAGCGCGGACTTCGCGCGCGCCCTCGGGACGCCGCCGGCCACCTACGGTCGCCGGTGCGCCGCGTCGCGGGCGGCTCTCGAGCGCGCCCTGTCGCCCGCCGCCGACGGTCCGGCGGGGACGGCCGACCTGGTCGCCGCCGGGCGCGCATAGACTCGGGCCCGTGGCGGGACTGATCAAGCGCGAGGACGTCGAGGCGGTACGGGAACGCGCACGGATCGAGGAGATCGTCTCCGCCCACGTCACCCTCAAGCCCGCCGGTGTCGGCTCCCTCAAGGGGCTGTGCCCCTTCCACGACGAGCGCACGCCGTCGTTCCACGTGCGGCCGGGCGTCGGGCGCTGGCACTGCTTCGGCTGCGGCGAGGGCGGCGACGTCATCTCGTTCGTCCAGAAGATCGACGGGATGGGGTTCACGGACGCGGTCGAGTTCCTCGCCGACCGGGCGGGCGTGCAGCTGCGCTACGAGGACTCCCGCACCGGCGCGGCCGCCGACCGCGGCCCGCGCGAGGAGCCGGGCAGGCGGCAGCGCCTGATCGAGGCGCACAAGGTGGCCGCCGAGTTCTACTCCGAGCAGCTCTTCGGGCCGGGGGCGCAGGCCGGGCGGGCGTTCCTCGCCGAGCGCAGCTTCGACCGGGCCGACGCCGAGCACTTCGGCGTGGGCTACGCCCCGACGGGCTGGGACGCGCTGCTGCGCCACCTGCAGGGGCGGGGCTTCACGCAGGCGGAGCTCGTCGCGTCGGGGCTGGTCAGCCAGGGGCAGCGCGGTATCTACGACCGGTTCCGCGGACGCCTCGTGTGGCCGATCCGTGACGTCACGGGCGCGGTGATCGGCTTCGGCGCGCGCCGGCTGTACGACGAGGACCAGGGGCCCAAGTACCTCAACACCCCCGAGACGTCGCTCTACAAGAAGTCCCAGGTCCTGTACGGGATCGACCTGGCCAAGAAGTCCATCGCGCAGGGCAAGCGCGTGGTGATCGTCGAGGGCTACACCGACGTCATGGCCGCCCACCTGTCCGGGGTGGAGTCGGCGGTGGCGACCTGCGGCACCGCGTTCGGCGGCGACCACGCCAAGGTGGTGCGCCGCCTGCTCGGCGACACCACGGCGGGCGGCGGGCTGCAGCTCGCGTCGGGGGCCTCCCTGGGCGGCGAGGTGATCTTCACCTTCGACGGCGACGCCGCCGGGCAGAAGGCCGCCGTGCGCGCGTTCGGAGAGGACCAGCGCTTCCACGCCCAGACCTTCGTCGCCGTCGAGCCCGGCGGGATGGACCCCTGCGAGCTGCGCATGTCCCGCGGCCCCGAGGGGGTGCGGGCGCTGGTCGACGGGCGGCAGCCGCTGTTCGAGTTCGTCATCCGCACCACCCTCGACACGTTCGACCTCGACACCGTCGAGGGGCGCGTCGGAGCCCTGCGCGCGGCCGCGCCGCTGGTCGCGGGGATCCGTGACCGGTCGATGCAGCTCGGGTACTCCCGCTCGCTCGCGCGCTGGATCGGCATCGACACGGAGGACGTCCGCCGCGAGGTCGCGCGGGCCGCGTCGTCGCCGTCGCGCGGCGCCCGTCAGGACCAGCGCCGGGACGCGCGCCCGGAACCCGAGGCCGCCCCGGCGACGCCCGTGCTCGCCGCGCCCGACCCGCGCGACCCCGTGGCCCGGCTGGAGCGCCAGGCCCTGATCGTCGTCCTGCAGTACCCGCAGCACGTGCCGGCGTCGTTCGACGAGCTCGGCGACGACGCGTTCGGCGTCCCCGCCTGGCGTGCGGTGCACGACGCCGTGCGCGCCGCGGGCGGCGTCGCGGCCGGCCGCGAGGTGGGCGGGGGCCGGTGGGTGGAGACCGTGACCGAGCAGGCGCCCGAGACGGTGGTGCCGCTGGTCACGGAGCTCGCGGTCGCGCCCGTGCCGGAGGACCGCGAGTCGGTCATCGGGGCGTACGTGGCCGACGTCGTGCGTGCCCTCGTGGACCTCGGCCTCACGCGCCGGATCGCGGACGCGAAGAGCCGCCTGCAGCGCCTCGACCAGGAGAAGGACCCGGAGGCCTACCAGCAGGCGTTCACCGACCTGCTCGCCATCGAGCAGCAGCGCCGCACGCTGCGGGAGCGCGGCGAGTCCTGACGTCCTGCCTGGACGGTCACAGACTCCGCGTCAGGAACAGCGTGTCGCCGTGGACGTCGTCCGGCTCCACGCGGCCGGACGCCACGAAGCCCACCTTGGCCAGCACCCGCAGGGACGCGACGTTCCAGTCGCGGACGGTCGACCACAGGCGTCGATGACCCGACTCCCGCGCCCAGCCGACGACGGCCTCCGCCGCCTCCGTCGCGTACCCGGCGCCCCAGGTTCGCCGGAGCAGCTCGTAGGCCACCTCCGGCTCGTGGGGCCCGACGGCTCCGTCGATCAACCCGCAGTACCCGATCACGTCGCCCTCGCCCCGGCGTTCCACGGCCAGCAGGCCGAGCCCGGGCGCGCGGGAGCCGTCGCGGATCCACGCCTCCATCTCGTCGAGCGTGGGGCGGTCCGCCTCGTCGAGGCGGCGGTGCGGCGGGACGCGGGGGTCGCGCTCGGCCCACAGCTCGCGCTGGACGGCGGCCTCCGGGACGCGCCAGGGTCGCAGCCGCAGCCGTGCGGTCTCGAGCGCGAGCTCCGGCCCCCGTGCCGACAGGACTCCCATCCGCCGACCCTAGCGGCCGGCGGACGGGAGCCGGGTGTCGCGTCGGGTCACCTCAGGTGCCGGGCGAAGAAGCGTGCCGCGTCGTCGCCGGCGAACCCCGGGACGCCGGTGTGGCCGCCCAGGTTGGCCTGCAGCGTCTTCTCCGCCGAGCCGAGGGCGTCGAACAGGTCCAGGGCCGCCTGGCGGTCGTTGCCCTCGTCGTCCCACTGCAGCAGCACGTGCACGGGGATCGTGACACGTCGGGCCTCCTCGAACGTGGCCCGGGGGACGTAGCTCCCGGCGAAGAGCCCTGCGGCCACGAGGCGCGGCTCGACCACCGCCAGGCGGACGCCCAGGGCGATCAGCCCGCCCGAGTACCCCACGGGCCCGTCGACCTCGGGCAGGTCGAGGAGGGCGTCCAGGGCGGACTGCCACTCCGGGGCCGCCTGGTCGACCAGCGGGAGCACCAGGCGGTCGATGAGGTCGTCGGTGACCGGCTCGCCGGCCGTCAGCGCCCTCCGCAGGTCCGCGCGGGCCTGGTCGGCGCCCAGGAGCGGTGTCCGGTCGCCGTTGCCGGGGCCCTCCAGGGCGACGGTCGCGATGCCGTCGGAGGCGGCGTGCAGCGCGCGTCCCGCGAGCCGCGGGTACATCCGGTCCAGGGCGAGCCCGCCGGGCTGGCCGAGCAGGATCAGGGGAGCGGGGTCCGCCGGCGTGGCGGACGCCGGCGTCCACAGCACGCCGGGGACGGCGTCGAGGGTGAAGCGGCGCTCGAGGACGCCGTCGTCGAGCTGCTGCTCGGCGGTGAAGGTCAGGGACGAGCTGGGTGTGGCGTTCATGGTCGTGCCTCTCGGGAGTGCTGGCGAACGGCGCTCCCGGGCGACCTATCGCCCGACCATGACTCCGCGGAGGAGCACCTGTGTCGATCCGTTCACGGGTACCACCTCCTTGCTCTGTCTCGCACGGCCTCCGCGAAGCTATCAGCGGGCGCGGCGCGAGCTCAACGAGTTTTCGGTCACGGGCACGGTCATGCCTGACCTGAAGGTGCGAGGCTGCCGTGCACCATGGCGCGGGCGAGGCGGCGGGTGGTGGCGGCGTCGACCGGGACGGCGCCGGTGACCAGCGTCAGCAGCGCCCCGCCGTAGAGCAGGACCAGCGTGGGCACGGCCGCCGGGTCGACATCGAGGCCGGTGTCCGCGTGCATCGCCGCGGTGAGGTCGGACGACTGGGTCGCCAGCCCGGCGAGGGCCTCGGCGAGCGCCGGCCGGCGACGGGCCTCGAGCTGGAGCTCGGCGATCGCGAGGTAGCGGTCGCGGTGCCGGGTCGCGGCGTCGAGCAGCGAGGCGGCGAGGAGGTCGGTCATCCGCTCGAGCGTCTCGGCGCGGCCGTCCTCGCCGGCGAGCCGGCCGCCACCGAGCGGCTCGGCCGTCACGGACGCCTCCGTCGCGGCCCGGGCGTCGGCGAGGTGCAGCTCCACGATTCGCTGGGCCGTGGCGACCAGCAGCTCCTCGCGGCCGCGGAAGTAGTTCGCGGCGGTGCCGGCGGGAAGGCCGGCGGCGCGCTCGACCGACCGGTGGCTGAGGCCGTGGACGCCCGCGCCGACGAGCAGCCCGACGGCGGCGTCGGTCAGCGCGCGGCGTCGTTCGGGGTTGCTCCGGGGCACGGGCGCCAGTATGGCAAGATCTATACCACCACGCACGTAGTGGTATAGAGGCGGAAGATCGAGGACGGTATGACAGGGACGGCGATCGTGGTCGGCGGCGGGATCGGTGGGCTCGCCTCCGCCGTCGCGCTGGCGGAGGCGGGCTGGGGCGCGACGGTGCTCGAACGGGCGCACCGGCTGGGCGAAGTGGGTGCGGGGGTGGCGCTCACCCCCAACGCCGTGGCCGCCCTCGGCGGGCTGGGGCTGGACGGCGACGCCGTCGCGGCGATGGGCCCCCGCACCTGGGCCGCGGGCACGTGGGACGCGCACGGTCGGTCGATCCTGCGCCTGCCCGACGACCCGGCCGCGGACGCCGACACCGCGCTGCGCGGCGTGCACCGCGCGCGGCTGCACGGCGCCCTGCTGGAGCGGGCTCGCGCGCTCGGTGTCGACGTCGTGACGGACGCCCGCGTCACGTCCGTCGATGCCGGCGGCCCCGCCGCGCCGGCCCGCGTGCAGCACGCCGACCGCGCGGGGTCGGAGGTCGAGCGCGAGGCCGACCTCGTCGTGGGGGCCGACGGCGTACGCAGCGCGGTCCGTGCGGCGCTGTTCCCCGACCATCTCCCCGCGTACTCGGGGTTCTCGAGCTGGCGGGCCGTCGTCCCCGGGCTGTCCGCCGAGCCGAGCCTGCGGCAGTACTGGGGTGCGCGCGCGGAGTTCGGCTCGATGCCCGTCAGCGACGGCGCCACCTACTGGTACGGGTACGTGGCGATGCCGGAGGGCACGCGCCTCGACGACGAGCACGCGGCCGCCGTCGAGCGGTTCGCGGGCTGGGCGCCGGAGGTGCAGCACGTGATCGCAGCGACACCGCCGGGCGCGGTGATCCGCCACGACGTGCATCATCTGCCCGGCGGGCTGCCGCGCTACGTGCGCGGGCGCGTGGTCATGGTCGGCGACGCCGCGCACGCGACCCTGCCCACGATGGGCCAGGGAGCGGCCACCGCCCTGGAGGACGGCGTCTGCGTGGGGCGCATCGTGGCTGCAAACGTGGCGTCCGGGCAGTCGCTCGGCGCTGCGCTCGCCGCGTACGACGCCGCCCGCCGCCCGCGCTGCCGGGCGCTCGCGCGGGCCTCGGTCGTGAGCGGCAGGTTCGGGTCGCACCTGGGGCCGCGCTGGCAGGGGGTGCGCAACGCCCTGATGCGCCGTACCCCGGCGTCGGCGGTCACCCGCGGCACCCGCGCCGTCATGGGCTGGACGCCGCCTGCCCTGCCGTGAGCGGTCAGGCGGCGGCCTCGGCGCGGGCGCGGCGCTCGCGGGCCTCCTGCAGGTCGGCGGGCATGAGCGCGGCGAGCACGACCAGCACCGCGGCCACGGCCACCAGGAGCACGAAGACGAGGTGGATCGCGGACATCAGGCCCGGGCCCACCGGCGTGCCGTCGGGGCCGAGGGTCGTGCGCGCGTTGACGATCGCGCCGCAGACGGCCACGCCCACCGCGGACCCGAGGGAGCGCGCGAACATGTTGGTGCCCGTCACGGCGCCCCGCTCGGTGAACGACGCCTGCGACTGCGCGGCGATGAGCGTCGGCACGGCCGTCAGGCCCATGCCCGCGCCGATGACGAAGCAGGCGCCCGCGACGGCGAGCACCGACGTCCCGGAGGCGAGCAGCAGCGTGAGCGACGTGCCGACCACGACGAGCGACGTGCCGATCACCGCGGTGTACCGGAAGCCGATCCGCAGGTAGAGGCGGCCGGCGTTGGACGCCGACAGGGGCCAGCCCACGGTCATCGCGGCCAGCGCGAAGCCGGCGACGAGCGGGCCGGTGCCCAGCACCGCCTGGGCGTAGATCGGTACGTAGGTGGACAGGGCGAGCACGACCACGCCCACGAGCAGCGAGACCGTGGTGGACACGCCCACCACCCGGCGGCGCAGGATGGCGAGGTCCACGATCGGGTGCCGGGTGCGGCGCGCCTGCACGGCGAACGCGGCGAGCAGCAGCACCGCGACGGCGAAGATCACGACCGACGGCAGCGAGCCCCAGCCCCAGCGCGTGCCGCCCTCGAGCAGGCCGAGCAGCAGCATCGTGCTGCCGCCCGCGAGGAGCGCGGCGCCGAGGTAGTCGATCGGCTCCCGCTCGCCGGTGCGTGGCGCCTCGTGGTAGCGGCGCGCCAGCATCCAGGCGGCGAGCGCGCACAGCGGGATGTTCACCCAGAAGATCCAGCGCCAGCTCGTGAACTGGGAGAACACGCCGCCGAGCGTCGGGCCGACGACGGCGGAGATCGCCCACACGGACGCGAGGTAGCCCTGCGTCTTCGCCCGCTCCTCCAGGGTGTAGATGTCGGCGGCGATCGTCATCGACACCGGCATCACGGCGCCCGCGCCGAGCCCCTGCACCACGCGCCCGGCGATCAGCACGCCCATCGTCGGCGCCGCGCCGGCGAGCACCGACCCGGCGAAGAACAGCGCCACGCCGGCGAGCATCAGCCGCTTGCGGCCGAGCACGTCGGCCAGCCGCCCGAACACCGGCGTGCTCACGGCCTGGGCGAGCAGGTAGGTGGAGAACAGCCAGGGCAGCTGGTCGAAGCCGCCCAGCTCGCGCGCGATGGTCGCCGACGCGGTGGCGATGATCGTCGCGTCGAGCGCGACGAGCGCCGTCGAGAGCATCAGGGACAGCAGGATGGGGCCGCGCTCGGAGCGCAGGCCGACAGAGGCATGACCGGTCGTGGGCACGTGAGGCACAAGCCGGGCGCCTGCGGCATGTATTCCCGAGGCGGCCGTCGACCTGGTCCGCCAGGGCTTCCGCAGGTCATGGGCCACACTGGGACCTCTCCCACGACCTGGAAGGACGCACCGTGACCACGCCCGCACCGCTGTACCTCGACTGCGACACGGGAGTCGACGACTCTCTCGCCCTCGCCTACCTCCTCGCGTCGCCCGAGATCCGGCTGGTCGGCGTGGGGACCGTCAGCGGCAACGTCGACGCCCGGCGTGCCGCCACCAACACGCTGGACCTCCTGGCGCTGGGGCGCCGTGACGACGTGCCCGTCGCCGTCGGCGCGCACGACCCGCTGCGGGGCGTCTACGGGGGAGGGGCGCCGGGCGTCCACGGCCGCAACGGCGTGGGCGACGTCGTCCTCCCGTCCTCCGGCGGAGCGCCCGAGGCGGGGTCCGCGGCGGAGCTGCTCCTGCGCCTGTCGCACGAGCACGCCGGGCACCTGCGCGTCGTCGCCGTCGGCCCGCTGACCAACCTCGCCCTCGCGCTGCGGGCCGACCCGACGCTCCCGGAGCGGGTCCTCGACGTGACGGTCATGGGCGGAGCGGCCCTGCACCCGGGCAACGTGTCGCCGGTCGGCGAGGCGAACATCGCGTGCGACCCCGAGGCGGCCGCCGAGGTGCTCGCCGCCGACTGGGACGTCACCCTGGTGCCGCTCGACGTCACGATGGCCAACCTGCTCGAGGAGACCGACCGCAAGGCGCTGCTCGAGGCGGGCACCGCGCTGGCCCCGCGGCTGGGCGAGGTGCTGGACCTGTACTTCGGCTTCCACGTGCCCACGTTCGGCCGCCGCTGCTCGGCGCTGCACGACCCGCTGGCCGCGGCAGTCGCGGTGGGCGGCGTGACCCCGACCGTGGCGCCGCGCGTGCCCGTGGTCGTCGACGCCACCGACGGCCCGGGCCGCGGCCAGACGGTGTGCGACCTGCGCGGCCGGTACGCCGGGTACCCCGACGTGCCCGGCGCGCGCACCCGTGTCGTCCTCGCCACCGACGCGCCGCTCGCCCCGCACCTGATGGAGCGCCTGCTCACCCTCTGACCGGGCACGACGAAGGCCCCTGTCCTGCGTCGCAGGTCAGGGGCCTTTCTCGCTGCTCCCGCGGTTGGACTTGAACCAACGACCGTCCGATTAACAGTCGGATGCTCTGCCAGCTGAGCTACGCGGGATCGCTCGGTCGTCCGGCACGTGGCCTTCGAACCGGGAAGAACATTACCAGGCTCACACGGGTAGTCCGGACGCTCCCCGGACCCTGGACTCCGTGGCGTCCACCACTCGGGCGACCCTCGGGTCGTCGAGGTCGACTCCCTGCCCGGCGACCGCCTGCGAGAAGAGCCGGCCGTCCGCGGTCCGCCGGACGGCGACCTTCACGTCGCCGCCGGGCACCGCGACAGTCTCGGCCAGCACCACGGACCACTGGACCCGCTCGCGCAGGGCCTGGGGGAACGAGGTGCGCTCGGCGTCCACGAGCCGCAGCACGGTGTCCGGGGCGGCGTCCACCCACTCGATCGCCAGCTCGGACCGCTCGGGGTCGAACACCCCGCGGTCGACGTCGCACCACGGGCGCCGTGCCACGGGGTCGCCCGTGCCCGGGCCGACGACGACCAGGTCGGCCGTCGTCGCCACGGCCCAGCGGTCGTCGGCGAGCTGCGCGGACGCGAGGACCCGCTCCCCGGGGGCCAGGGGGAGGGCTCGGCGGAGGTCGTCGGGGAGGGCGGAGCGGCGGAACCACATGGCGCCACCGTAGCGACCCCGCCAAGGACGTGCGGACCTGCTCGTCCGGGAGCCCAGCGGGTCAGCTCGCGGCGCTCTGCTCGTCGTCGCTCACCGGCCGGGCCGGCTCCTGCGCGGCCTGCTCGCGCTCGCGCTTGAGGCGTGCCTGCTCCACGAGCCACCGCATCTCGGGGTCGTCGTCGGGGTCGGCCGAGGCGGTCTCGTCGACCTCCCAGGTGCGCCGCCGCCCCGGGTACTGCGCGGGCGGCACCGGCCCGGCGGGGTACCCGGTCCGCGGTGCGGGGCGGCGGTCGGCCCGGGCACGCCGGCTCACGACGATCCACGCGACCGACCCGGCGAACGGGAGCAGCAGGATGATGAGGATCCAGAAACCCTTCTGGATGCCGCCGCCGTCCTCCTCGTCGGACTGGACGACGTCCACGAGGGCGTACACGACGAGCGCGAGGTAGGCCAGCATCGGCAGCACACGGAGCATGGCCCGGGAGAATAGCGGTTCGCGTGCTCCCCGTCACCGCCTCTTCGCAGGTCAGCCCCGCTGGTCGCGGGGGAAGGTCGCCCACACGTGCTTCGCGGGGCCGGACGTGTACCACCCCACGTGGGCCGAGAGCCGTTCCGCGATGAGGAGGCCGAGCCCGCCGTGACCCGGGGGGCGGCCGCCGTCGACCCTCGGCACCCCGGCGGCGTCGTGGTCGACGACGTCGAGGAGCCAGGTGTGCTCGTCACGCAGCAGGCGGACGACGGTCGGCGGAAGGCCGTGCAGGAGGGCGTTCGTCGCCAGCTCGGAGGCGATCAGGACGATCTTCTCGGCGGTGTCGTGCATCGCGGTGGCTCCGTCGCCCGAGGACCCGACGATGCGGGCCAGGGCGGAGCGCAGCCTGCTGAGCTCGACGGAGTCGGCGAGGACCCATTCCGCGACGGGGGCGTACCCGGTCGGCGGCGGTGCCATCGGCACGCCGGACACGACGGACGGGTTGACGGTGTCGTCCAAGGACTCTCCTCCAGGAACCAGCGCGAGTTCGGGCGGCCGCCGGAGGACCGGCGGCGGGGTGGGTCAGGCGTCGTCGTTCCCGGAGTTCGGCGAGCGCTCGGTCTCGGCGAACCGGACGGTGTGCTCGAGCCCGGTGAGGGTGATGACGTCGCGGACGGCGGCCGGCGCGCCGACGAGCAGCGGCCCTTCCTCGGCGGTGCCCCCGAGGAGCAGCAGCCGCAGGCCGGAGGAGTCGAGAAAGGTGACCCGGCGGAGGTCGATCGTCTTGGGGTGTCCGTCCAGGGACGCCTTGAGCATGTCGCCGACGTCCTGTGCGACGGCGACGTCGACCTCTCCCCAGACGATCCAGGTGCCGTCCTCGTCGTCGACGGTCGCACCGCCCGAACTGATACTCACGCATCCACCTCTGTCGATCTGTCATCGGCGTCGTCGTCTCGCGGTCGATCTCGCCCGTGCAGGGCCGATCCGGCCCCGCCGCCGCGGATGCGGTCCCGAGCGCGCGGGTGCCCCGTGCCGGACTTGAACCGGCGACCGATCGATTATGAGTCGACTGCTCTGACCAGCTGAGCTAACGGGGCGCGCGGCGAGCATACCGGCGCCGGGTCGCGGGGTGCGGCGCCGGGCCCGCCGCGGTGTCATGGGGGAGTGACCATCACCGTCAAGCGCGTGTACGACGACCCCGCCCCGGACGACGGCGCGCGGGTGCTCGTGGACCGGCTCTGGCCGCGCGGGATCTCCAAGGATCACGCCCACCTCGACCGCTGGAGCAAGGAGGTCGCGCCCTCGACGGACCTGCGGACCTGGTTCCACCACGACCCCGGAAGGTTCGAGGAGTTCGAGCGCCGCTACCGCGCAGAGCTCGCGGACAACCCGGAGGTTCCGGAGCTCGCGGCGCTGGGGGCCGGGGACCGGCGCCTGACGCTGCTCTACTCGGCGCGCGACACGGAGCACAACCAGGCGCTGGTGCTGCGCGACGTGCTCGAGGCCTACCTGGAGGACGCGGCGTCCGGCTCGGGGGCCTGAGCCCTGCGTGCCCCCCGCGCGCGGTGCCCGAGCGCGTGGCCGGCCCGCTCGAGGTCGCGTGCGACGGCGCGGCGCAGCCGCGGCCCGAGGGGCCGCTCGACGAACCGGTGCACGAGGTAGGCGACGCCGAGCATGACGACGGTGACGATCGCGAACGTGACCCCGGCGGGCAGGTGAGGGCTGGTCTTGGCGATCATCCACTGCCCCCAGGACGAGTGCAGCAGGTACAGCGGGTAGGTCAGGGCGCCCACGACGGTGAGCCACCGCCACGACAGCCGGTCGAGGCGCGTGAGGGCGACGGCGGCGACGAGCGCGAAGCAGACGACGATCGCGACCCAGTACGTCTGCGGCCCGACCGTGACGTCGGTGCTGGTGGCGATCCGCAGGGACTGGCTGCGGCCGGACATCACGCCGGCGAGGGCGACGTTGAGGCCCAGGACCGACCACAGCACCAGCGAACGGCGTTCCTTGGTGAGCAGGAACAGCGCCATGCCGCCGGCGAACAGGGGCGCGTCGGTGCCGACCAGCACGGTGGACCACAGCGTGCTGCCGGACTGGACGGCGACGGCGGCGGCGACGGGCCACACCGCCGCGAACGCGACGAGGCGGTTGCGCGTCATCCCGAACGCGAGGAGCACCCCGACCAGCACGTAGAACCGCAGCTCGGCCCACAGGGTCCAGTAGACGGACTCGATGTCCTGGACGCCGAACGCCCGCTGGACCATCGTGAGGTTGGCGGCCGTCTCCGGGATCCCCACGTCCTTGTGCCCGGGGGCGACGACGACGAGCAGCAGCACGACGGCGGCCACGGAGAGCCAGTACGCGGGGAAGAGACGCCCGACGCGGGACGCGGCGAAGGACCGCACGTCCCGGCCCCAGGCCGACATGAGGATGACGAAGCCGCTGACCACGAAGAACAGCTGGACCCCGAACGACCCGAACACGGCCAGCGGCTGGAGGTTCGGGAACGAGTCCTCGGTGCGGGCACCCCAGGCGGAGTGGTTCACGGCCACGTAGTGGTAGGCGAGCACCGCCATCGCGGCCAGGAAGCGCAGCCCGTCGAGCGCGGCCAGGCGTGGACGGCCCGTCGCGGGTGCGGCGGCGCGGCCCGGGTCGAGGGCGGGCGTCGTGGTTGACTCGGTCATCGGTCGTAGCATCGCTCGGCACGTTATCAAACCGTGATAATCGGCGCTCCCACCCGCCCACGACGTGGGAGAATGCGGGCCATGGCGATGCGAGAGATCCGGGTGCTGCCCGACCCCGTGCTGCGCACACCCTGCGACGAGATCACCACCGTGGACGACCGGGTCCGGTCGCTCGTGGAGGACCTCGTCGAGACCGTCGATGCCGACGGCCGGGCGGGCCTCGCGGCCAACCAGATCGGCGTGAGCCTGCGGGCGTTCTCCTGGAACGTCGACGACGAGATCGGCTACGTGCTCAACCCACGGATCGTGGACCTCTCGGACGAGACCCAGGACGGCGACGAGGGCTGCCTGTCCGTGCCGGGGCTCTGGTACCCCACCACCCGCGCGTGGTACGCCCGCGTGGTGGGCACGGACCTCGACGGCAACGAGCTCGTCGTCGAGGGCACCGGCCTCATGGCGCGCTGCCTCCAGCACGAGTGCGACCACCTGGACGGCAAGCTCTACCTGGACCGTCTCGAGCGCACCGTGCGCAAGAAGGCCATGCGGGAGCTGCGCGAACGACTCTGAGTTCCTCAAGGGGTGCTCAAGAGGACGCATGAAGTCTGCGTTTCCTCTCGCACCCCGGCCCGCCATCGGGCAGGATGTGTCAAGACGACACACCGTCGGAGCTCGCCGACCAGCAGGCCGACCGGTTCGAGGACGTAGGGGAAGACGGACCTCGGAACCAGGGAGGACAACATGGCTGGTGCGATTACCCGCGGTGTGCTGTTCGTGCACTCGGCACCCCGTGCGCTCTGCCCTCACCTCGAGTGGGCGGCGGGCAACGTGCTCGGGGGACGCGTGTCGCTGGACTGGACTGCCCAGCCGGCGGGGCGCGGTCTCTACCGTGCCGAGTACTCGTGGCAGGGCGCCCAGGGAACGGGTGCCCGGTTGGCCTCTGCCCTGCGGGGCTGGGACCACCTGCGCTACGAGGTGACGGAGGAGGCGAGCCACGGTGCCGACGGCGCACGGTGGTCGCACACCCCTGACCTCGGCATCTTCCACGCCATGACGGACGTGCACGGCAACGTCGTCGTCCCGGAGGACCGTGTCCGGGCCGCGATGGAGTCGGCGCACGACGGCCGCGGCGTGCGCGAGGCGCTCGATCTCGCCCTCGGCACCGCCTGGGACGACGAGCTCGAGCCGTTCCGCTACGCCGGCGCCGGCGCCCCGGTGCGCTGGCTGCACCGCGTGGGCTGAGCCCGGCGGGGGGAACCCTGCGCCGCACGACGGACGCGTACGACGACGCCCCGCCACCTCCTGCGAGGTGGCGGGGCGTCGTCGTGCCTGGACCAGGCTGCGGTCAGGCGCTCGTCACCGTGAGGGCGACGTTGTGGCCGCCGAAACCGAACGAGTTGTTGAGCGCCACGATGTCGCCGTCGGGCAGCTTCTCCGGGGTGGCCCGCACCAGCGGCACCTGGAGCTCGGGGTCCGGGTTCGCCACGTTGATCGTGGGCGGGGCGAGGCGCTCGTGCACCGCCTTGACGGTGAAGAGCGTCTCGAGCGCGCCGGCGCCGCCCAGCAGGTGGCCGGTCATGGACTTGGTGGCCGAGAGCCGCACGTGGTCGGCCTCGCCGCCCATGAGGGTGCGGATCGACGCGGTCTCGGTGAGGTCGCCGACCTTGGTGGAGGTGGCGTGCGCGTTGACGTGCACGACGTCACGCGACGTCACGCCGGCGTCCTCGAGCGACCGGCGCATCGCGGAGACCTGTCCGGTGCCCTCGGGGTCGGGAGAGGTGATGTGGAAGGCGTCGGCGGAGAGGCCGACGCCGGCGATCTTCGCGTAGACGCGGGCACCGCGGGCGGCGGCGTGCTCCGCGCTCTCCAGCACCACGATCGCGGCGCCCTCGCCGATGACGAAGCCGTCGCGGTCGACGTCGTACGGTCGTGAGGCGCCCTGCGGGTCGTCGTTGCGCAGCGAGAGCGTGCGCGACGCGGCGAAGGCCGCGATGGGCATCGGGTGGATCGTCGCCTCGGTGCCGCCGCACACGACGACGTCGGCCCGGCCGGCGCGGATCATGTCCACGCCGTAGCCGATCGCCTCGGCGCCCGACGCGCAGGCGGACACGAGCGCGTGGGCCCCGGCCTTGGCGCCGAACTCGAGCGACACGTAGGCCGCGGGGGAGTTCGGCATGAGCATCGGGACGGTCATGGGAAGCATCCGGCGGGCGCCGCGCTCCTTGAGCGTGTCCCAGCCGTCGAGCGTGGTCCAGATGCCGCCGATGCCGGAGGAGACCACGGCGCCCAGCCGCTCGCCGTCGACCTCGGGGGCGCCGGCGTCCTGCCAGGCCTCGCGGGCGGCGACCATCGCGTACTGCGTGGACGGGTCCATGCGCTTGGTCTCGGGCCGCGAGAGGACCTGGTCGGGCGTGACCTTGATGGTGGCGGCGAACGTGACGGGGATCCCGTACTTCTCCGACCAGTCGTTGTCCAGGGTGCGCGCGCCCGACTCACCCGCGAGGGCGGCAGCCCAGGTGCTGGGAGCGTCGCCACCGAGCGGGGTGGTGGCGCCGAGGCCGGTGACGACGACGTCGCGCGAGGCGGGTGCGGCAGTCATGGGTGGGTCACTCCTGAGGTGAGAGCGGGTACGAGTCGTTCAGGTTGCCGGGCGGGCCGGGGTCACCGGCCCGCCCGCGCGGCGGGGCGAGCGCCCCGCGGCGTCACGCGGCCTGCGCACCCTCGATGTACGAGACGGCGTCGCCGACCGTGGTGAGGTTCTTGACCTCGTCGTCGGGGATGCGGACGCCGAACTTGTCCTCGGCGTGGGTCACGATCGTCATCATCGACAGCGAGTCGATGTCGAGGTCGTCCGTGAACGACTTCTCCGACACGACCGCGTCCGTGGGCAGACCGGTCTCCTCGGCGACGATCTCGGCGAGGCCCTCGAGGATCTCCTGGGAGGTGTAAGCCATGGGGTGCGTCTCTCCTTGAAACGGGGTACCGGCCGTCCGGCACCGTGGGGTGTTGCGGTGCGATTGTCCCGCACCACGGGGGTCGGTCACGACCCCGGGCGACCGATCGCGCGACCTGTCGCGCGACCGAGTGCCAGGGTCGCACCAGAGGTTAGGGCAGCACCACGACCTGGGCCGCGTAGACGAGGCCGGCGCCGAAGCCGATCTGCAGGGCCAGGTCGCCGGAGCGGGCCTGCCCCTCGGAGATCAGCCGCTCCGTGGCGAGCGGGATCGACGCGGCGGACGTGTTGCCGGTGTCGGCGATGTCACGTGCCACGACGACGCTCTCGGGCAGCCGCAGCTGCTTGACGAGCTGGTCGATGATGCGCATGTTCGCCTGGTGCGGCACGAAGACCTGGACGTCCTCGGGCTCGACGCCCGCCTCCGCCATGGCCTTCGCCGCGATCGGGGCCATCTGGAAGCTGGCCCACTTGAAGACGGTCGGGCCGTCTTGGCGCAGCGTCGGCCAGCCGGCCGTCGGCTCCGCGCGCAGGTCCGACCAGCCGCGTGTCTGCGAGATGGCCTGCGACTTCGCGCCGTCCGACCCCCACACCGTCGGGCCGATGCCCGGGATGTCCGAGGGGCCGACGACGGCCGCGCCCGCGCCGTCGCCCAGCAGGAACGAGATGGAGCGGTCCGTGGGGTCGACGAAGTCGGACATCTTCTCCGCGCCGATCACCAGCACGTGCCGGGCGGCGCCGGAGCGGACGAGGGCGTCCGCCTGGCCGATCCCGTAGGCGTAGCCCGCGCAGGCGGCCGAGACGTCGTACGCCGCGGCCGGGGTGGCGCCGAGGCGCTCCGCGAGGACGGCCGCGCCCGCCGGCGTCTGGTGGAAGTACGTCACCGTGGACAGGATCACCACGTCCACGTCCGCGCCGGTGAGGCCGGCGGCGTCGAGCGCCCTGCGGGCCGCCGCCTCGGCCAGGTCGAGCACGTCGACGTCCGCGGCGGCGTACCGGCGCGTGACGATGCCCGTGCGCTGGCGGATCCACTCGTCGGAGGAGTCGATCGGGCCGGCGACGTCGTCGTTCGTCACGACGCGCTCGCCGCGCTCGCCCGCGATCGCGAGGATCCGCGAGAAGCGGACGGGCTCGGCCTGACGGAGCGTGCGGCGCGGCCCGGGGAGCGACTGGCTCACGCGGCGGTCCCGGCGCCCGCGGCGACCGAGTGGCGGGAGATGAGGTCGCGCGCGGCCTCGACGTCGTCGGGGGACTTCACGGCGACCGACTCGACGCCCTTGAGCGCGCGCTTGGCCAGGCCGGTGAGGACCCCGCCCGGGGCGAGCTCGAGGATGCCGGTGACGCCGCGCTCGGCGAGCGTCGCCTGGCACAGGTCCCAGCGCACCGGCGCGGTGACCTGCGCGACGAGGCGCGCGAGGACGTCCGTGGCGGTGCCGTGACCGTGGGCGCCGGTCCCGAGCGTGTCGTAGGACGCGCCGTCGGCGTTCGACAGCAGCGGCAGCCGCGGGTCGGTGGCGAGCCAGCCGGTCGCGACCTGGTCGAACGCGGCCCTGGCCGACTCCATGAACGGCGTGTGGAACGCGCCCGCGACCTGCAGCGGGATCACGCGGGCGCGGGTCGGCGGGTCGGCGGCCAGCGCGGCGAGGCGCTCCAGGTCGCCGGCGGCGACGACCTGGCCGCCGCCGTTGACGTTCGCGGGGAACAGACCGGCGGCCTCGATCGAGGCCAGGACCTCGTCGGGGTCGCCGCCGACGACGGCGCTCATGCCGGACGGCGCGGCCGCAGCGGCCTCCGCCATCGCGCGCGCCCGGTGCGAGACCAGGCCGACGGCGCCGGCGTCGTCGAGCGCGCCCGCGACGGCCGCGGCGCTGAGCTCGCCGACCGAGTGGCCGGCCGTGACGTCCACGACCTCGGTCGTGGGGCGCCCGTCGAGGACGGCGTGCAGGGCGAGGAGCGACGACGAGACGATCAGCGGCTGGGCCACGGCGGTGTCGCGGATCGTGTCCGCGTCCGACGTCGTCCCGTGCTGGGCGAGGTCGGTCCCGGCCGCGGCCGAGAAGGTGTCGAGCAGGTCGGCGGTGCCGGGCAGCTCCAGCCAGGGGCTGAGCATCCCGGGGGTCTGAGAGCCCTGTCCAGGGCAGACGACGGCGAGCACGTGCCCACGGTGTCACCCCGCGGCGGGGGTGCGTCGTCGCGACGCGCACGAACCTGGTGGAAAGCGATTGTGGGAAACCTCCAAGGACGCGCGCGTCGCACGGGCCGAGACCGTGCCCGGCGCGCTCAGCCGGCGCCCGGGTCCCCCTCCAGCTGCCCGAGAGCCAGGGCGATCTGGAGGACGAACGACTCGCGGGCGTCGAGCGGGTCCCAGCCGGTGATCTCGGAGACCTTGCGCAGCCGGTAGCGCACGGTGTTCGGGTGCACGTACAGGCGGCGTGCGGCGGCCTCGAGCGACCGGCCCGTGCCCAGGTAGGCGGACAGCGTCTCGAGCACGGAGCCGGACGCCTCCTGCAGGGGGCGGTACGCCTGGGCCACGAGGGTGCGGCGCGCGGTGACGTCGCCGGTCAGCACGCGTTCCGGCAGGATCTCGTCGGCGAGCACCGGGCGCGGCGCCTGCGGCCAGGCGGGCGCGGCGGCCAGCCCGGCGAGGGCGGCGGCCGCGGACGCCGCGGCGTCCGAGACGTCGGGCACGACGCCGCCGATCACGACGGGCCCGGGACCGAAGCGGTCCAGGAGCGACGTGGCGGCGGCGACGAGGTCGCCCTCGCCGCCCAGCACGAGCACGAGACGGTCGCCGTGGATGCCGACCAGGGCGTCGCCCGCGGCGCGGCGGGCGAGCCGCCGCAGCTCCGCCGTGCGGACGTCGTCGAGCCGCGTCGTCGCTTCGCCCACCACCACGAGGGCCTGGCCGCGGCCGCTCCAGCCGAGCGCCGAGACGCGCGAGCGGAGCGAGTCGTCGCCGTCGCCGCGCACCAGCGCGTCCACCACCAGCGCCTCGAGGCGGGCGTCCCAGGCGCCACGCACCTCGGCGGCGCGGGCGTACACCTCGGCGGCGGAGAAGGCGATCTCGCGGGAGTACCGCAGCACCGCCTCGCGCAGCTCGCGCTCGTACCCGGGGGCCGCGATCTCGTCCGAGTGCTGCTCCACGACGTCGACCATGAGGCGGACGAGCTGCAGCGTGTGCTGCAGGGAGATCGAGCGCGTGAGCTCGGGCGGCGCGGCGGCGAACATCTCGCCGACGCCGTGCGGGGTGGGCGTGGGCTCGGCGAACCAGCTCACGAAGGCGTTGATGCCGGACTGCGCGACCAGGGCCACGTACGACCGGTCCTCCGCCGGGAGCTGCCGGTACCAGTGCACGTCCTCCTCGAGGCGGCGCATCGCGGTCGAGGTGAGCAGCCCCATGCCCTCCCGCACGCGCTGCACGTTCTCGCCCCGGGAGACGGGAGTGCCGTCCGCGCTGCCCTCGGGGACGGCGGTCCCGTCGGTCGTGGAGGTCGGGGTGCCGCTGCTCGTCATGGGTCGAGGATACGGGCGTGGTTGTGGGGAGTGCACAAACGTCCGGGCGGTCGGAGCGGGGCCCGGCCGTGGCGGGGGTCATTGGATAGTGTCGGTGCTATGGCCCTCATGCCCCGGCTCCGGCAGCTGCTGCGCCGGCCGTTCTCCGCCTCGACGGTGGCCGCGCGCCGGCCGTCGCCCGCCCAGGAGCACGGGGACACGGTGCCCGAGGACGCGCTGCGGGCCATCCTCACCGACGACCCCAACGACGCGCCCGCCTTCCGGGCGCTCGCGGAGATCGTGCGCCGTCGCGCGGCCGAGTCGCCGAACCCGGAGGACCCGCTCACCGCCCCGGCCGACGAGGCCGCGCAGCAGCGCGCCGCCGACCTGGCCGTGTGGTCGCTCGCGGAGGAGCTCGCCGGTCACCCGCGCGGGTGGCGCCCGCTGCTCGAGCTCGGGCGCCTGTCCGTCGCCGACGACCCGGAGGGCGCGGCCCGGCGCCTCGCCACCGCGGCCGAGCGCGACCCGGGCGGCGAGGCCCTGGCCGAGGGCCTGGCGATCCTGCGCGACGCCGGCATGCCCACCGAGGCGCTGGGTCTCGGCATCGGCCACTGGCGCGCCCGCGAGCACACGCCCGAGGTGGGTCGGCAGCTCGTGCTCGCGGCCCTCGAGGCCGGTCGCGTCGCGGAGGCGCGCCAGCACCTGGAGTCGCTCGCCCAGCACCCCGGCACCGCCGCGCTGCGGGCGGAGCTGGCTCGCGTCGTGGCCGCCCGCGAGCAGACCTCGACGATGTAGCCCCGCCGTCGTCGCCCGACGGTCCGGCACCGCCGGAGACGGCACGAAGGCCCCGAGCCGTGCGGCTCGGGGCCTTCGTGCGGTGCGGCGCTACGTCAGCTGTCGCCGCCGGCGACGCCGGACGTGCCGGCGTTGACGTCGAGCAGGCGGTACTTCTCCACCGCCTTGGCCACGACGTCGGCCGGGACCTCGCCGCGACGGGCGAGCTGCTGCAGCGTCTTCACGACCATCGACGGGCCGTCGATGAGGAAGTAGCGCCGCGCGGCCGCGCGGGTGTCGGAGAAGCCGAAGCCGTCCGCACCGAGCACCGCGTAGTCGCCCGGCACCCAGGCGCGGATCTGGTCCGGCACCAGGTGGTCGTAGTCGCTGGTGGCGACGAACGGACCCTGGGAGCCCGACAGCTTCTGCGTGACGTACGGGGTGCGCGGCTCCGCGGCCGGGTCCACGAGGGCGTCCTTCTCCGCGGCGAGCGCGTCACGACGCAGCTCGTTCCAGCTGGTCACCGACCACACGTCGGCCGACACGCCCCAGTCCTCGGCGAGGAGCTGCTGCGCCTCGAGCGCCCACGGCACGCCCACGCCGGAGGCGAGGAGCTGGGCCTTGGGGCCCTCGACGTCGGACGTCGCGATCCGGTGGATGCCGCGGAGGATGCCGTCGACGTCCACCTCCTCCGGCTCCGCCGGCTGGATCATCGGCTCGTTGTACACCGTGAGGTAGTACATGACGTTCTGGTCGCGGCCGTCGGACCCGTCGCCGTACATGCGCTCGATGCCGTCGCGCATGATGTGGCGGATCTCGTAGCCGTAGGCCGGGTCGTACTGGACCATCGCCGTGTTGGTGCCGGCGATGAGTGGCGAGTGGCCGTCGGCGTGCTGCAGGCCCTCACCGGTCAGGGTGGTGCGACCGGCGGTGGCGCCGATGATGAAGCCGCGGGCGAGCTGGTCGCCGGCCGCCCAGAACTGGTCGCCCGTGCGCTGGAACCCGAACATCGAGTAGAAGATGTAGACCGGCACCATGGCCTCGCCGTGCGTCGCGTACGACGTGCCGACGGACTGGAAGGCGGCGGCGGAGCCGGCCTCGTTGATGCCGGTGTGCATGATCTGGCCGGACTCGGACTCCTTGTAGCTCAGCATGAGCTCGCGGTCCACGGCGAGGTAGTTCTGCCCCTGCGTGTTGAAGATCTTGGCGCTGGGGAAGATCGCGTCCAGACCGAACGTGCGGGCCTCGTCCGGGATGATCGGCACGACGCGCTTGCCGAACTCCTTGTCCTTGATGAGGTCCTTGAGCAGGCGCACGAAGGCCATCGTGCTGGCGACGTGCTGCGTGCCCGAGCCCTTCTTGAGGATCTCGTAGGCCTTCGGCTCCGGGAGCGTCAGCGGCTTCGGCGTCGAGCGGCGCTCGGGCAGGAAGCCGCCCAGGTGCCGGCGGCGCTCCAGCATGTACTGGATGCCCTCGTCGTCCATCCCCGGGTGGTAGTACGGGGGCAGGTACGGGTCGGCGTCGATCTGCTCGTCCGTCAGCGGGATGTGCAGGTTGTCGCGCAGCGCCTTGAGGTCGGAGTTCTTGACCTTCTTCATCTGGTGCGTGGCGTTGCGGCCCGCGAAGCTCGAACCGAGGGCGTAGCCCTTGACCGTCTGCGCGAGGATCACCGTCGGCTGGCCCGTGTGGGCCCGGGCCGCGGAGTACGCCGCGTAGATCTTGCGGTAGTCGTGACCGCCGCGCTTCATGTTCCAGATGTCGTCGTCGGTCATGTTCTCGACGAGGGCCTTCGTCCGCGGGTCGCGGCCGAAGAAGTGCTCGCGGATGAACGCGCCGGACTCCGCGCGGTACGTCTGGTAGTCGCCGTCGGGCGTGGCGTTCATGAGGTTGACCAGGGCGCGGTCCTTGTCCGCGTTGAGCAGGGCGTCCCACTCGCGGCCCCAGACGACCTTGATGACGTTCCAGCCGGCGCCCTTGAACTGGGCCTCCAGCTCCTGGATGATCTTGCCGTTTCCGCGCACCGGGCCGTCGAGGCGCTGCAGGTTGCAGTTCACGACGAACGTCAGGTTGTCGAGCTGCTGGTGCGCCGCCTGCTGCAGCATGCCGCGCGACTCCGGCTCGTCCATCTCGCCGTCGCCGAGGAACGCCCAGACGTCCTGCTGGCTGGTGTCCTTGATGCCGCGGTTGTGCAGGTACTTGTTCGTCCACGCCTGGTAGATCGCCGACGCCGGGCCGAGGCCCATCGAGACCGTCGGGAACTCCCAGAAGTCCGGCAGCATGCGCGGGTGCGGGTACGAGGGCAGGCCGCCGCCGGCGTGCGACTTCTCCTGGCGGAACCCGTCGAGCGTCTCGGCCGACATGCGGCCCTCGAGGAAGCTGCGGGCGTACTGGCCGGGGGAGGAGTGCCCCTGGAAGTACACCTGGTCGCCGCCGCCCGGGTGGTCCTTGCCGCGGAAGAAGTGGTTCAGGCCCACCTCGTACAGCGTCGCGACGGACGCGTAGGAGGAGATGTGGCCGCCCACGGAGATCTCGGGGCGCTGCGCGCGCGTCACCATGACGGCCGCGTTCCAGCGGATCCACGAGCGGTAGCGACGCTCCATCGCCTCGTCGCCCGGGAAGTACGGCTCGTCGTGCACGGCGATCGTGTTGACGTAGGGCGTCGCGAGCGTCGCGGGGATGTGCACGTTGCGCTCCCGCGCGCGGCGCAGCAGGTTGAGCATGACGTAGCGCGCCCGCGGGCCGCCCTTGTCGTCGATCAGGCCGTCGAACGACTCGACCCACTCGCCGGTCTCGGCGGGGTCGATGTCCGGGACGGCGCTGAGCAGGCCGTTGATCAACGGTCCGGTCTCGTCGTACGAAGCCACCAGCAACCTCTCTCATCTTCGGACGGTGTGCGGCACATGGTCGCCGCCCCGGTCCGTGTCAGGCATCCCGTCGTGAAGGCACCATGGCGCGTGGTCGCGACGGTGCGGACCACGAACGGGTGGTCATCACTCATTGTGTCCCCAGACGGCCCGGGGGAACACCATCGGGCGGTCAAGGATCCGTGATCTACGTCATGC
Source organism: Isoptericola sp. NPDC056573 (assembly GCF_042793335.1). Taxonomy (NCBI): domain Bacteria; kingdom Bacillati; phylum Actinomycetota; class Actinomycetes; order Micrococcales; family Promicromonosporaceae; genus Isoptericola; species Isoptericola sp. NPDC056573. The sequence goes on along the minus strand of NZ_JBHTUY010000004.1, from coordinate 86,032 downwards.
CGCAGGTCGTCGATGTTGCCGAGGTCACTGTGCAGCCCCGCTCCGAGCAAACCACGGGCGTGTGGGGGTTGCCGGGCGGACGTGCTTCCGGTGGACTACGTTGGCGCACACGACAGACGTGCGCCCCGCGCGCGCGTCCGTACGTGTCGGTGATGGTCAGACGGAGAGGAACGAAGGTCCAAAGTGGGTAAGCAGGCGGAATCCCCGGCAGCTCGATTCGGGTTCACGCCCGGTCAGGTCGTGCAGGAGTTCGGGTGGGGAGACGACGTCGACGACGCGCTGCGGGCCGAGGTCGAGGCCGCGGTCGGGAGCGAGCTCGTCGACGAGGACTACGACGACGTCACCGACGGCGTCATCGCGTGGTGGCGCGACGAGGACGGCGACCTCACGGACATGCTCGTCGACGTCCTGACGGTGCTCGACGACGGCGGTCTCATCTGGCTGCTGACGCCGAAGCCGGGGCGCGACGGCCACGTCGGCCACGACGAGATCCAGGAGGCCGCGACCACCGCCGGCCTGCACGCGACGAGCACCTTCGCGGTCGCGCCCGACTGGTCGGCCACCAAGCTGGCCAACCGCGGTCGTGGGCGCTGACGCGGTGACCGGCCGGTGACGGCCTCGGCCCCCGAGGTGCGCCGGCGCGCGGGCGACCCCGCTCCCGACTTCACGCTGCCGGACACCCACGGCACGCCCGTGCACCTCGCCGACCTGCGCGGCGAGCCGGTGCTGCTCGTGTTCTTCCCGTTCGCGTTCTCGGGCATCTGCACCGGTGAGCTGTGCGAGCTGCGCGACAACATCGAGGACTTCGAGGCGGCCGGGGTGCGGGTGCTGGGCGTCTCCACCGACCCGGTCTTCACGCTCAAGGCCTGGCACGAGCAGGAGGGTTTCGGCTTCGACCTGCTCAGCGACTTCTGGCCCCACGGCGCCGTCGCCGACGCCTACGGGGTGTTCGACCCCACCAGCGGCCACGCGCTGCGCGGCACGTTCCTCGTCGACGCCGACGGGATCGTGCGGTGGTCGGTCATCAACCCGCGCGGCCAGCGGCGCGACCTCCAGGCCTACCGCGAGGCGCTCGCCGAGATCTGACCCTGACGAGGGCCGCGCGGCTGTCCGGTGGGCGCTCCGTCGCCGGGTATTCTTTGCTGCGCTGTCCAGGGCCTGTAGCTCAGCTGGTCAGAGCGCCACGCTTACACCGTGGATGTCGGGGGTTCGAGTCCCTCCGGGCCCACCACCCCCGCATTTCTCGTGTGCACCGGTCGTCCCTCGTGTTCGCGTCCGTCGAGCTCGTCGGCTGCCGGGCACTTGGCGAGGCCAGCGCACCGGGCGGCGCCGCGGGTCCCGGGGGGGCCACCGACGTCTGCGACGGGTGTGACGCGGCAAGGCCACGTCTACAATCGGAGACAGCGGACCTTGGAGGTCACGATGTCAGCCAAGAAGACGATCCGTGGCTGGTTCCAGCGGCGCTCGAAGGCGAAGCTGCCACCGCTGGAGCGGCCGCGCGACCTCCCGCCACGCCGCCCCGATGCGAAGGCGCCGCACGACGCCGAGCCCTTCCCGCTCGGGGGCGACCATGCGCTCGGGATGCGCGGCGACGGCAGCCCCTACTAACCCCACACTCGACGCGCGGGACAACGTCCACGACGCCAAGAGCCACGTCGCCGCCGTGCCGATGTGCCCGGCAGCTCTGCCTGCTTGATGCCGCAGGGCCCGGAGGATGGACCGTCCTCGTGCGCGGACCGGATGCCGCTGTGTGCGAGGACCTGCTCGCCAGCGTGACTTCGATGGGCGCCGCGGGAGACGACCTCGAACCGCGTCGCTCGGGCTCATTCCGTTCGTCCGCAGGCCCGGGCGGCCGCACGGCAATCATCGTTGTTCACCCTGCTGGCAGTCGTCAGCTTCGGTGCTGGTACCTCGGGCACCGAGGCTCTCTGCTGAACGTGTTCGGCGAGGCCTCGCCCGCAACTGGCGTCACGGCTTCGAGAGTCAGCGGAGAGCGTCGAACGCATCGTCGAGCAGATCGGAGAGCGTGCGGGCCCGCTCCAGAGCCACCCATTCGGCGAACGCGGCGTCGAGACAAGCGAATGCCGCGTGGATCAGCGCGTGGGTGTGTAGTCGCCTGGTGGCTGCCGGGCCGCCGATTCGCTTGAGGACCTCCGGTTCGAACATCTGCCCCCAGGCCAGGTGCTTCTCCAGGTGGCGTGCCCGCAGCGAGGAGGGTGGGTTCCGCATTTGGCGCGCTTAGCGCACAAAGCGGATGGTGGGACCCGGGGCCGGTACGCAGAGCACGACCGCGTGCTTCACGCGTACGGCAGAGGTACAGGGTGGCCGGTGCAGGGCTGTCCGGGGTTGGACGCCCTGATCAATCCCGCGTCGTGATTCCGGGCAGGATCAGCTCGAGCCACCGCTGCCGGACAGGTGCGGGTTGATCCATCGGCGCCGTCGCCATGAGGAGATAGATGTCGGCGACCGTCACGGTCGACCGGACGTCGCCCGCGAGCTGCGCCAGGTGGATGAGTTCTCCGATCGCCGCGGCCGCGCGCGCCTCGTCCGGCTGGTCTCCGTGACCTTCCACGCCGAGCGCCTTGGCTGCGACCTTCACCGCGTGGTGGTGCGCGGTCGACTCCGCGACGCGATCGAGGAACCCCACGACCTCGTCGACCGCGCGCGCACCCTGACGCGCACGCCCCAGCGCAGCCTCGGCGTCGTCGGCCACCTCGGCGACGTACTCGGCGATCACCGCTCCCACGAGGTCGGTCTTGTTCGGGAAGTGCCGGTAGAGGGTGCCGACGGCCACTCCGGCCGACCGTGCGATCTCGTCCATCCCTGCGTCCGGTCCCGTGGCGCTGATCTGCTCCCGGGCTGCCGCCAGGATGCGGCCACGGTTGCGGACCGCGTCGGCTCGTAGCGGACGACTCTGGCTCATCAGTGCTCCTCCCGGTGTGACGCGACCGCACGCTTGCGCGATCGTGAATCGTGGTTCAGCATATATGGTGAACCGCGATTCATCTTACATCGGGAGAGAACATGACCACCAAGGTCGCCCTCGTCACCGGAGCCTCCTCGGGCATCGGTGAGTCCACCGCACGCAAGCTGCAGAGCATTGGATACACCGTCTACGGCGCCGCACGCCGCACCGACCGGCTGCAGAGGCTCGCCGCGGACGGCGTCCGCCCGCTCCGGATGGACGTGACCGACGAGCAGTCGATGAAGGACGGCGTGGCGACGATCGTCGCCGACACCGGCCGGATCGACGTGCTCGTCAACAACGCCGGCTACGGGTCCTACGGCGCGATCGAGGACGTCGACATCGACGAAGGTCGCCGCCAGTTCGAGGTGAACGTCTTCGGCGCGATGAACTTGACCCAGCTCGTGCTGCCCCGCATGCGCGAGCAGAAGTCCGGGACGATCGTGAACATCACGTCCATGGGCGGCAAGATCTACACCCCGCTCGGCGGCTGGTACCACGGCACCAAGTTCGCCCTCGAAGCGCTCAGCGACTGCTTGCGGCTGGAGCTGGCTCCGTTCGGCATCGACGTCGTCGTGATCGAGCCGGGCGGGATCGCCACCGAGTGGGGCGGCATCGCCGCGGACAACCTCGAGAAGACCTCGGCGAACGGCCCGTACGAGCGTCAGGCCGAAGCGGTGGCCAGGTCGCTGCGATCGGAGGCCAACACCCGCCGCAATTCCCCGCCGTCGGTCATCGCCGACGTGATCGCGAAGGCGGTCACCGCCCGCCGCCCGAAGACCCGCTACGCAGTCGGGTACGGCGCACGCCCCCTCATCGCCGCCGGGAGGATTCTCGGCGACCGACAGTTCGACGCACTCATCACCCGCGCCAGCGGAGTCCCGCGCGACTGACACCCAGACCCGGGCGTGGTCGGTCGACGAACGGGCAACGCTCAACGTCTGGTCTCGTATCGTGTCAGGACCACACCACCGGGGAACTCTCGCCTCTCCACCAGATCAAGGCTCACCCAGTGCTCGAGCGCCGTGAAGAACGGTCTGCCGGCACCCACGAGCACCGGGTGGGTGACGATCGAGTACTCGTCGATCAGCCCGGCGCGCATGGCGGTCGCGGCGAGCGTGGGGCCGCCCCCGATATCCAGGGGGCCGCCGTCCTCGGCCTTCAACCGGGTGATCTCGTCGACGACGTCACCGGTGACCACGCGGGCGTTCCAGCCGACAGGCCTCGGCGTCGAGGAGAAGACCACCTTCGGCATGTCTCGCCAGCGGCGGGCGAACTCGACCTGGGCCGGGGTGACGCCGGGCTGCTGATCGGCGGTCGGCCAGTGCGAGCTCATCGTCTCCCACAGCCTGCGCCCGTACAGCGCCAGGCCGGTTGCGGCGACCCGATCGGACCACCACTGGAACCACTCGTCGCTGGGCCGGCTCCAGCCGAGGTCGTCGTCCGCCGCGGCCACGTAGCCGTCCAGGCTCACGTTCATCCCATAGGTCAGCTTCCGCATGTCATCTCCTGACTGTCGATCGTCGGTGGTCGACAGGCTCGATCGGTGTGCCTGTCGGGAGGCGGTAGAACGGCGTCGGCGCCCTCTCAGCCGAAGAACGCCAGGGCGATGCAGCCCAGGCCGAGCGGGACATCGAGGAAGAAGCAGGCCTCCGCCATCGACCGGGGCACCACCTGGTCCCTCCGGTGATGCACGACGTCCCACACGCCGTGGCCGGCGAGCGCGAGCCCCGCGACCACGAGACCGGCCTGGGGATCGATCGCCAGCGCGGTCACGGCCACGGCTCCGAAGCCGACGAGCGCAAGTGCTTGCGGCACTGCGGCTCGCGTCGCCCCGCGCGTCGCGCTGACGATGAGGAGCATCAGGGCGGTGATGCCCACCCCCGTCCACCAGGGGATCCCCGCGGCCTCGCTCGCCACGATCACGAGCGACGTGCCGAGGACGCTCGCCCACGCGACCCATCGGCGCCCGAACGCCGCCGCGGCGAGGTAGCAGAGCGCGGCCGCGCTCACCCCGATGGCAAGCGTGGCGCGGTCACCCACCCCGGTCGCGAGCAGAGCGGCCGCGACGCCCAGGCCCAGCGCGGCCGGCCAGCGGCTCACGACGCAGCGCACGGTGGCGCCGGACGACGGTTCCAGGGCGGGTGCCGCGGTGCTCGTACGAATCGTGGGTTCCGCGCTCATGTCGTCCTCGCTCCGTCGGGTGGGTGGTGCGTCGTGCAGCCGCGACCTCGTGGACCCAGGCTCCCTCTCGATTCGGGTACGCCCCGGGGGTACCGTCTGGAGGTGTCCAGATCCTTGGACCAGGCGTCGCGAAATCGGGGTGGGGCTCATGGACGAGCGTGTCGTCGCGGTCATCGGGTACGCCGGTGCGGAACTTCTCGACATCGCCTGCGTGACCTCCACGCTGGTCCTGGCGAATCGGCTCGGCGCCCGTCCCGGGTACCGGCTCGTGCTGCTCACGCCGGGGAATGCGCCTGTCGCGTGCGACTCCGGCCTGGTGCTGGCGAGCCAGGGCTCCTTGCAGCGCTGGGTCGAGCCGGTCGACACGATCGTCGTGACCGGCGGGCTCGGGCACGAGGACGCCGGAGCTGATCAGCTCGTGGTCACGCACGTCCGTCGGCTCGCCGCGCTGAGCCGTCGGGTCGCATCCGTGTGCACCGGGGCGACGGTGCTCGCGGCGGCAGGTCTGCTCGACGGGCGCCGTGCGACCACCCACTGGCGGTTCGCGGACCGGCTCGCCCGCGACTACCCGGCCGTCCGCGTCGACCCGGCGCCGATCTACGTCCGGGACGGTCGCGTCTACACGTCGGCCGGCGTGACCAGCGCCCTCGATCTGACGCTGGCGCTGGTCGAGGAGGACCACGGCCCGGAACTCGCGCGCCGCCTCGCCCGGGATCTCGTGACCTACCTCCAGCGTCCGGGGAACCAGGCGCAGATGAGCTCGTTCACCGCGGCGCCGCAGGTGCGCGACGCGTACGTCCGGTCGGTCACGGACCTGGTGACCACGCAGCTCGACGCCGATCTCTCGCTTCGTGCGTTGTCCGCCCACGCCGGTATCAGCCCGCGCCAGCTCAGCAGGCTCTTCGTCCGGCACGTCGGCCGCACCCCCGGGCGCTACGTCCGGCGGGTACGCACCGAAGCGGCCGCGCACCTGCTCGCGTCGACCGACCGCACCGTCAGCGCCATCGCGCGCGACTGCGGTCTCGCCTCTGCCGAGTCGCTGCGGCAGGCGTTCGTCGCCGAGTACGGCATCGCGCCGTCGCGGTACCGCACGGCTCATCGGCGTGCGACGCGGGTCGTCTCGCCGCCCTGACCTGACACGGGCGTTCGGGCGCGATGCCGAGCTCGAGAGCGGTGATACTGTCGCCAAGACAGTAAATTGCTCGCTCAGGAGGCCGTCCATGTCCACCACCGCACGCTTCGCCGACAAGGTCGCCCTCGTGACCGCCTCGGGCGCGGGGATCGGCGCAGCCGTCGCCACCCGGCTCGCCGCCGAGGGGGCCTCGGTCGTCGTCTCCGACGTCGACGCGGAGGCCGGGGCGAAGGTCGTCGAGGGGATCGCCGCGTCCGGTGGCCGTGCCGTGTTCCAGGGTGCCGACGTCAGTGACGCCGCGGCCGTCGAGGCGCTGGTCGCGACCGCCGTCGAGACGTTCGGCGGGCTCCACCTGGCGGTGAACAACGCGGGCGTCGGCACGCGGCCGACGCGCGTGCACGAGATGCCGGTCGAGGCCTGGGACCGGGTGGAGGACATCACCCTGCGGGGCACGTTCCTGTGCCTGCGGGCGGAGATCGCGCACATGGCCGCCCACGGCGGTGGGTCGATCGTCAACACCGCGTCGATCGCCGGGCTCAAGGCGTCGCCGGGCATGTCGCCCTACTCGGCGGCCAAGGCGGGTGTCGTCTCCCTCACGCACGCGACGGCCCTGGAGTACGTCCGCGACGGGATCCGCGTCAACGCGGTCGCGCCCGGCGCGATCGAGACCGCCGCGCTCGCGTCGCTCCCCGCCGAGGCGCGCGCGGGCTACGCCGCCGACGTGCCCATGGGGCGCCTCGGGCGCCCCGAGGAGATCGCCGCGGCCACCGCGTTCCTCCTGTCCGACGAGGCGGCCTTCGTCACCGGCGTGGTGCTGCCCGTCGACGGCGGCACGCGGATCGCATGACGCCCGCGACCGGTCCCGAGACCCGGCCCGCGGACGCGGCGGACGTCCCCGGGTACCGCTCGGACCTGCTCGACGCGCTGGTGCGCGTCATGGGCCTGTGGTCCGGCGGAGACCTCATGGCGTCGATCGCGCGCCGCGAGGGCGTGGACCTCGACGCCCCCGCGATCGTCGTCATGACGGTGCTCTGGCGGCATGGTCCGCGACGTCCGTCCGACGTCGCGGAGCACCTGTCGACGGGCGCGTCCAACGTCAGCAAGATCCTCGGCCGCCTCGAGGCCAGGGGGCTCGTCGAGCGGCGGGCCGACCCCGCCGACGCCCGCGCGTCCCGCGTGCACCTCACGCCGGCGGGCGTGGACGTCGCCCGCCGGTTCGTCGAGGGCGGCGACCGGCTGGTGGACGAGCTCCTCGCGGGGTGGGACGTCTCGGACCGTCGTGCGCTCGCCGTGCTGCTGCGTCGCCTCGAGACCGCCACGGAGGACCATCTGCGCCGGTCGTGACCACCGCGCGTCCGACCCCGCACCGACCCTCCCCGCCACGAACCCCGCAGAGGAGACGCCGAGGCGGGGGAGCGGCCGTCGAGACCACCACTGCCCGCGTCGTCACCGGCCGGATGACCCGGCGTCCGACTCGTCGGTGCCGCCGCCGACGAGCTCTCGGACCGACTCCGCGTCCGCGTCGATCGTCGCCTGGTCGACACCGTCGGTGGCGGGCACCCGTGCGGCCACCTCGTCGACCAGGTCGGCGGCCTTCCCGCTGTCGATCCACTCGGCGGTCAGGTCGTCGACGGCGGCGTCGATCTTCGCCGCGAGGCCGGCGTCCTCCTCGAACCGGGTGACGAGCGCGTTCTGACTCGTCATCCCGCCCATGCCACCGCCCCCGGCCCCTCCCGGGCCGCCCTCCATGCCCTCGGGCGGGCCCTGGGCGTCGTCGTCCGACGTGCCGCCACCCTCGCCGCCACCGGGCATCATCCCGCCCATCCCGCCGGGACCGGACATCCCGCCGAGGGCGAGGTTGAGGTCCCAGGACACGACGCTGAGGAGGCCGGTGTCGAGGTCGTAGTACAGGTAGGCGTTCTTGCCCGGCCCGGAGATGGTGTCGAAGTTGTCGATGACCTCCTGCGTGCCCAGGTACCGGGCGAAGGACTCGACGTCGACCCACTGGTCGAGCTCGTCGGCGAACTCCTCGTCCGACGCGCCGTCCAACCACCTCAGGAACGACACGATCGGCTGCAGGTCCTGGCTGCCGACGAGGTTGACCTGCTTGAAGTCGTCCGTGTACTCGGTCTGGTCGTCGCCCTGGTACTCGAACGAGCTCGTCGACAGCAGCTTGTAGAGCACCCCCTCGCCCTCGAGCCCGTCGGCGTACTGCGGGTCGGGGTTCTCGACGACGAGACGGGTCGTGGTCGGACGGTCGTTCACGGCATAGGTGGTGAACGCGTAGTCCTGCGTGGGCTGTCCCGACCGCGCCGTGAGCTCGAGCGCGACCGCCTCGTTGAGCGACGACTCGCTCGACGCGCTCGCGGGACGGATCGAGAGCTCGGTCCGTCCCTGATAGGCACGGCCCGGCTCGTTCTCGTCGAAGCTCACGAGCAGCGGCAGGTTCTCCGGCTCGGCGGTGGTCAGGGACACCCCGGTGCCGCCGAAACCACCGCCGTCCTCGCCGCCGGGCATCCCGCCTTCCGGCATCTGGCCGTCCGCGGGCGGCTCCATGCCTTCGGGGAGCTCCATGCCCTCGGGCGGCTGGGGCATACCACCCTCGCCGCCGCCCATGCCGCCACCGATGCCACCCGGCGCGCGCTCGCCCTCCGTGTCGGACCCCGAACGGTCGTCGACCAGCGACGAGAGCGTGGAGTTGCCCTTGAGGCGCACGGCCACGTCCTCGATCGTGGTGCCGTCGATGGTGATGTCGGCGGACATCCACTCCTTCTCGCCGTCGGCGAAGTAGGCGTCGAGCATCTCGTCGTAGCGCTCCTGCGTGTACGACAGCGAGATCTCGTGGTCCACGGAGTCGTCGAAGAGGTCGACCGACCCCGTGATGTCCTGGGTGAGGCGTTCTTCGTCGGTGACGGCGGCCGAGCTCGTGGAGTACGGCCGGATCGTCAGGTCCCCGAAGAAGGTCAGGGCGACGGCCACCCCGACGACTCCCGCGGTCAGGGGCTTCCAGTGCTGGCGCAGCCGCACCGGGAGGCGCTGGCGAAGGCTTGCGAGACTCATGTTCACCTGATCGGTCACCCGCTCACATGTCGGACTGGTCGTACCCGGTCAGGACGGTGACCTTCTGCCCGGAGTTGATCGCGCCGAGCGCCTCGATGACCTCGGCGGTCGTGACCCCGCCCTGGAGACGCACGGAGTAGAAGAGCTCGGTCAGGGCGCCGCCGCGCACGGTCTCGACGCTCACCAGCTCGAACTCCTGGGTCAGACGGATCAGCACGTCGGCGACGTCCTGCTGATACCGGGGCTCGGGCGGCACCTGGACCTTGACCACCTGCCGCTGGATGTCGAGCTTGAACCAGTCGAAGCGCTGCATGAGGAAGATGACGAGCAGGATGATCGCGGTCGCCGCGGCGGCCAGCAGGTAGAAGCGCGTGCCGACGGCCATGCCGATCGCCATCACGAGGAAGATGAACCCGACGTCGCGGGTCTCCTTGATCGCGTTGCGGAACCGGATCACGGACAGGGCGCCGACGAGCGCGAAAGCGCGGGCGATGTTCGACCCGACGACCAGCATGATCACGGCGACGACCATGCCGATGATGACGAGGGTCTGGACGTAGGACTGGCTGTAGGAGATGTTCCGGTGCGTCCGCTTGTACACCCAGCCGATGGCCGAGGACAGGACGAAGGACAGCACCAGCGTCATCGCGACGTCGAAGACGGAGAAGGTTCCGCTCAGATCTTGCAGGTTCATCGGACGAGGACACTCTTTCGGTTCGGGGCGTCGGCGACGCCGGTCGGGGTGGTGGGGTCGGTGGTCTGGACGCTGGCGGGGTCGCCGAGGACGGCCTCGAGCTCGTCCGGGGCGTGCATGGTCGAGCGCGGCGCGAGGCCGAAGGCCTGCACGCTCTGGCAGTACTTCGAGATCCGCACGACGTCGAGGCTCATGCGGGCGGTGAGGTCCGTGACCCACGCCGGCACGCGCTCGTTGGCCTTGACCTCGAGCACGGACAGGCGGGCGGGCAGGATGAGCCGGTTCGGGGCCTCGGAGGCGAGGTGAAAGTCGCGGTCGCGGCCGCGCAGGCGGTGGTCGAGGGTGACGCGCAGGCCGAGGTCGGCCTCGCGCCCCACCCAGGCCTCACGGTGGTACCCGGTGGTCACCGTCGGGCGCAGGTCGAGCTCGCCCACCAGGGTCGACACCTCGTCGAGGAAAGCGCGCTCGCGGGGGCTGACCTCGCCCTCGGGCTCGTAGCCCTCCGGCGAGCAGAGCCGCAGCGCGTCCCGGTACGGCAGCACGACGCGGCGCTTCTGCGTGACGCGGTTGACGCGCTGCTTGATCTCGACGAAGACCGCCGAGTCCGGCGTCAGGTCGTCGGCCGTGCCGTAGTGCCGCACGCGCAGCTTGCGCCGGAACTTCAGGCCCTCGATCTTCTCCCAGTAGAACGTCAGCCGGGCGGTGTCGTAGTAGACGCTGGTGATCGGGTAGCCCCGCTCGCCGGAGTACGCGTCGTCGTCCATGTGCCGGCGCAGCTCGGCGCGGAGCTCCTCGGCCTGGTCCTGCGGCACGAGGTACTTGATCTCGAACCGGTTGAACGCGTGCAGGCGGCTCGCGGTGGCGGTGCGTGCCGAGGACGCGGGGCCGGCGGGGCGACCCGGGTGCTGCGGTCCGGGGTCGCTGGCTGTCGTCCGGGTCTCGGAACGTCGGGACCGACGTCGCACGGGAGGCTCCTCTCGTCGGTGCCGGGGCGGCGCCGGGGATGAACGACGGCCGTCCGGCAGGTGAACAACCGGGAACCTGCAGGCTGGCGGGGCAACTTATGCGCCCGCTGAGATCTGCGGGTTCACGGGCGAAGACATAGCGGGCTCACAGGTTCGGTACAGGAACCGCGGGGGTCGAGGCCGCAGGCTGGCGCCATGACGTCGTCCTCCGTACCCTCCTTCACGACCGTCGGGCGTCCTGACCAGCCGCTCCTGACCCGACCGGACGGGTCGCCCGTCCGCGCCCTCGTGGTGGACGACGAGCTCAACCTCGCCGAGCTCCTCGCGACGGCGCTCCGGCTCGAGGGGATGGACGTCACGGCCGCGCCCGACGGCGCGTCGGCGCTCCGCCTGGCGCGCGAGACCGGGCCGGACCTCGTCGTGCTCGACGTGATGCTCCCGGACATGGACGGGTTCACCGTGCTGCGACGGTTGCGCGCCCAGGGCGCCCGGATGCCGGTGCTGTTCCTCACCGCGCGCGACGCCGTCGAGGACCGGGTCGCGGGCCTCACCGTCGGGGGCGACGACTACGTGACGAAGCCGTTCAGCCTCGAGGAGGTCGTCGCCCGGGTGCGTGGCCTGCTGCGACGTGCGGGAGCGGTGACGCGGTCCGAGGACGGGCTGCTCGTCGTCGGCGACCTCGAGCTCGACGAGGACGCGCACGAGGTGCGCCGGACGGGGGAGGAGGTCCACCTCACCGTCACGGAGTTCGAGCTGCTGCGGTTCTTCATGCGCAACCCGCGCCGGGTGCTGTCGAAGTGCCAGATCCTCGACCGCGTGTGGAACTACGACTTCGGCGGCCAGTCGAGCATCGTCGAGCTGTACGTCTCCTACCTGCGCCGCAAGATCGACAAGGGGCGGGAGCCGATGATCCACACGCTGCGCGGGGTGGGATACGTCCTCAAGCCCGCGGCCGGCGCGGCGGACGGCGGCGCCCGTGCGTGACCATGGCCGGTGGGCGGGACGGCGGTCCGCCACCCCGGGACCTGCCGCCGCGCAGCCCCGCACCCTGAGGCCCGTCACCCTGAGGCGGCGCCTCGTGATCGTGCTCGCCGCCGTGGTCGTCGTCGTGACGGTCGGCCTCGTGACGGCCTCGACGGCGGTGCTGCGATCCCAGCTCGTCGCGCAGAGCGACCAGCGGCTGGAGCAGGCGAGCCGGCGCCTCGTGGACGGGCCGGGGCCTCGGCCGCCCGGCACCGCCGCCGAGGACGGGTCGGCCGTCCCGGACGACGTCCCGCCCGCCGCCGGCGACGACCCTTCGGAGTTCCCCGCGGGCTTCGGCCCCGGCAGCGCCGTGGTGCGCTCCGTGGACGGCGAGCCGGAGCTGGCCGACCACGTGACGGAGGCGCTGGAGCGCACCACCCTGGACGACGCGCAGGTCGCCGCCCTCGAGGCGGTGCCCGCGGACGGCCGGGCGCACGACGTCGACGTGCCGGACCTCGGCGCGTTCCGCGCCGTGCACCGGACGAGCGGCGACGTGGAAACCGTCGTGGCCACGAGCACCGCGACGGTCGCCACGACCGTGCGGGGCTACGTCCTCGTGCAGGTGGCGCTCGGGGCGGCCGGCCTGGCGGTGGCCGTGCTCGGCGGCGCATGGCTGGTGCGGCGCTCGCTGCGCCCCCTCGACGACGTCGCCGAGGCCGCCGTCCGGGTCTCGGAGCTCGAGCTCGCCCGGGGCAAGGTCGCCGGCATCCCGCGAGTGCCCGCGGGCCTCACGGACGAGCGCACGGAGGTGGGCCAGGTGGGCGCCGCGCTCAACCGGATGCTCGAGCACGTCGAGACCTCTCTCCAGGCGCGGCACTCCTCGGAGCAGCAGGTGCGCCGGTTCGTCGCGGACGCGAGCCACGAGCTGCGCACCCCGCTCGCGACGATCCGCGGCTATGCCGAGCTCGTGCGCCGCGCCCCCGACGAGCCTGCCGGCGGCACCGCCCGGTCGCTCGACCGGATCGAGTCCGAGGCGGTGCGCATGTCCGGACTGGTCGAGGACCTGTTGCTCCTCGCCCGGCTCGACGCCGGCCGCCCGCTCGACCGGAAACCGGTCGACCTCGCCGCGCTCGCGGTCGACGCGGTGATGGACGCCCACGCCGCGGGTCCGGCCCACGACTGGGTGCTCGCGCTGCCGGGCGACGGTGACGACGACGGTGATGACGACGGTGATGACGACGGTGATGACGACGGCGAGGGGCGCGGTGACGGGGACGACGCCGGTCCCGGTGAGGACGCGCCGGTCGTGACCGGCGACGAGGCGAGCCTGCGCCAGGTGCTGGCGAACCTGCTCGCGAACGCCCGTACGCACACGCCGGCGGGCACGCGCGTGGCGGTGCGGCTGCTGGACCGCGGCGACGCCGTCGAGATCGAGGTGGCCGACGACGGCCCCGGCATCGCCCCCGACCTCCGCCCGGGGCTGTTCCGCCGCTTCACGCGGGGCGACGCGTCGCGTCACCGGGCCGGCGGGTCGACCGGACTCGGCCTCGCGATCGCCGACGCGATCGTGGCCGCTCACGACGGCTCGATCGACGTCCGGTCCGCCACCGTCGGCGAGCGACGTGAGGGCGGGACGGGGACGACGTTCACCGTGCGCCTGCCGCGCGGGCGCACGGCGGACGCCGCGCCGCGCTCAGCGTGACGCGCCCGACGGCGGCTGGAAGCCCTCCGGGAAGCCGCCGCCCGGGAACCCGCCCTGCGGCCCGGTCTGCTCGTCGGAGCCACCGAGCCCGCCGAGGCCGCTCGACCCCTCCTCGTCGTCCTGCACGAGCTGCTGGTCCAGGTCGGCGAGCACGACCTCGTCGCCGGCGTCGAGCCCACCCGTGATCTCGGTGCGCTCCGGCCCGACGGCGCCCGTCGTGACCTCGACCGTGCGCACGGCGTCGCCGTCGAGCACCCGCACCGTCCGCGCGGAGCCGTCGGCGCTCACGGCCGACGTCGGGACCACGAGCGCGTCGTCCACGGTCGCGACCTCGATCGTCGCCGAAGCGGAGGCGCCCTCCGGCAGCGAGCCGCCCCCGCCTGCCGCCCCGTCGGACGGGTCGAGCGCGATCGTCGCCGCGTACGAGGGGGTCGACGTCTCCGAGGAGTCGAGGACGCCCACGCTGCTCACCGTGCCGGTGTACTCGCCGCCGGTCGCGGGCACCGTCGCGGTGACGGGCTGCCCGACCTCGACCGACCCGACCTCGGCGAGGTCGAGCGTCGTGGACAGGACGTAGCCGCCGTCGCCGAGGATCGTCACGGCCGCGTCGCCCGCGCTCACGCTCGCGCCCTTCGCGGCGTCGACCCGGGCCACCGTCCCGGAGACGGGTGCCGTGAGGGTGCCCGCGGCGGCGGCCGCCGTCGCGATGTCGACCTCGCTCTGCGCGACCGTGACCGCGGCGCGGTCCGCGAGGATGCGCTCGGCCGTGACGCTGCCGGCGCTCGTGCCGGAGCCGCCGGGCGTTCCGGTTCCGGCCGTGCCTCTGGTGCCGCCCGTACCCGACGTTCCGGAGGGCGCGGAGCCTGAGGGCGCAGCGCCCCCGTCCGCGCCGCTCGGTGCTCCGCCCCGGGACGTGTCGTCCGAGCCCGCCTCGGGCGCCTCGCCCGACGGGGACCCGCCCCCGGTGCCCGTGCCGGTGCTGCCGCCGGTCCCGGAGCCAGTTCCGGAGCCAGTTCCGGAGCCGGTGCTGCCGCTGTCCGGCGTGCCCCCGGCGGAGCCGGGGGCGTCGGCGTCCTGGAGCGCCCGGACGGCGTCGTCGAGAGCGTCGGCCTCCTCGCCCAGGCTCGTCACGGCGTCGTCCAGGTCGGCCACCAGGTCGGTCAGCGCCCCCTCGGCCTTCCCGGTCGCCTGCTGGGCGGTGCCGGTCGCGACGAGCGCGTCCTGCGCGGCGACGATCGCGTCCACGCAGGCCGCGAGGTCGTCGTCCGTGGTCTCGTCGTCCGTGGTCCCGTCGTCGCCGGAAGCACCGTCGGTGGCGTCGGCCGCGGCCAGGACGGCCGCGCAGGCGCCGTCGTCGCCGGTCGCGGCGGACACGGCGTCGCCCGAGGCGCCGAGCGCCGTCGTGCCCGCGACCAGCGCGTCCTCCACGGACTCGTAACCGTCCAGGAGCGCGTCCTGGGCCGCCTCGACGTCCTTCCGGGCCGCGGCGAGCGCGGCGCGCGCCGCCGTGACCGACTCCTCCAGGTCGGTGCCGCCCTCCGTGGCCGCCGCGGCGGCGGCCGTGCTCACGGTGCCGGTCGTGCTGACGAGCCGTACCGACCTGGTCGCCGACCCGGTAGCCGACGAGGCGTCCGTCGTCGCGGAGCTGGGCTGGACGTCGCCGGACCCGGACGTGCTCCCGGTCGCGGTGCTGCCCGTCACGGTGCCGCCGCTCGTGCTGGCGCTCGTCCCGTCGGCCTGGGCCTCCAGGTCGTCGGCGAGCGTCTGCTTCGCGTCGGCGAGGGTCTCGGTGGCGTCGTCGACGGCGTCCTGCAGCTCGTCGGCGTCGAGCGTGGCGAGCGTGTCGCCCGCCTCGACCTCGTCGCCCGCGGCCACCTTCACCGAGGCGACGGTGCCGGACGTGCCGAACGTCGTGTCGGCGCGGCCGGCGGACGCGACGGTCGCGCTGACGGACACGTGCTGCACGACGTCGCCCGTGGTCGCCGCCACCGTGCGGTAGCGAGCGTCGGCCGGGCGCAGGGCGAACGCCGTGCCCCCGGCACCGATGACGACCACGGCGACCCCCGCTGCGACGAGGCGCCGGCGCCGCGTGCGCCGTCGGCGGACGGCGGCGTCACGCATCGCCGTCACCGCCCTGCCCGCCGTCCTGCCCGCCGTCCTGCCCGCCGTCCTGCCCGCCGTCCTGCCCGCCGGGGAACCCGCCGCGACCGCCGAACCCGGTGGAGCAGCCGTCGTCGCCGGGCGCCGAGACGGTGAGGCTGGTCGCGGTGACCGCGCCGCCGTCGTCCTCCTCGCCCTGCGCGGTGACGCACTGCCCGACGGCGACGTCGTCGGCCGACCCGCCCTGCTGCACGGAGTACGTGGTGGCGTCGTCGACCATGACGGTCTCCTCGCCCGTCTCGCCGTCCGCGGAGGTCGTGGTCAGCGTGACCGTGGTCCCGTCGACCGCGGTGACGGCCCCGGCGGTCACGCCGCCGAAGCCGCCCCGGCCGCCGCCCGGGCCCCCGGACGGCACGTCGGTCGGCATGTCGGTCGGCATCCCCGACGGCAGGTCGGTGGGCAGGTCGGACGGCGCGCCCTCCGGACGTTCGCCGCCCCCTGGGAACCCGCCGCCGAGCCCGCCGGTGCACTCGCCGTCGACCGGTGCGCTCACGACGACGGACGACACCGCGGAGCCCTCGTCGTCGGCCGAGCCCGAGCCGGCGAACGAGGACGAGTCGCCGCCGGGCATCCCGCCCGCCGTCGCGACGACGCACGAACCCACGGCGACGTCGTCGAGCGAGCCGTCGACGGTGACCGTGATCGTGGTGTCGTCCGTCCAGCTGACGGCGGTCTGGGAGTCGGAGCCCTGGACCTGTGCCGTCGTGCCGTCGACGGCGGCCACCTCGCCCGAGACGCCGGGAGCGCGGCCGCCGCCCTGCGGGCCGCCCCGGCCCTCCTGCTGGTCCTGCTGCTGGCCCTCGGCGGCGGGCGGCGCGTCCGACGTCGCGGCGTCCGACGACGAGCACCCGGCGAGCGTGAGCGCGAGGCCCACGACCCCCAGGACGCCGTACGACGCGAGTGCGGTGCGCGAGCGTCGGGCGGGGGAGGTGGCGGGGGACAAGGTGGTGCTGGACGGGGTGGTGCGGCGGGTCATGAGGTTCTCCGGGACGTGGGGAGGGTCGGGGTGCGGCTGGCCGCCGCTCGTGATGGGGCGCGGTGCACGGCTACTCGCTCCGCAGCGCGTCGATCGGGGCGAGACGGGCGGCGCGGACGGCGGGGTAGACGCCGAACACCAGCCCGATGGCGAGCGCGACGGCGAGCGAGCCGGCCACCGCGACGGGCGAGACGACGATCGACGAGTCGAGCACCGACGGCAGGGTCACCGCGGCGAGGACACCGAGGCCGGCGCCGACGAGCCCGCCGGTGATGCCGAGGATCGACGCCTCCGTGAGGAACTGCCGCCGGATCGCCCCGGGCGGGGCGCCGAGGGCCTTGCGCAGCCCGATCTCGCGGGTCCGCTCGGTGACGGACACGAGCATGATGTTCATGACGCCGATGCCGCCGACCAGCAGGGACAGGCCCGCCACCCCGGCGAGCAGCACAGTGAGGGTGCGGTACACCGACGTCGCCGTCGACACGAGCGAGTCCTGCGAGTCGATCGTGAAGTCGGCGGCGTCCGCGCTCGTCGCGCCGTGCAGCGCGAGCAGGAGCGACTGCGCCTCCTGGTACGCGGCGGAGATGGCGTCGGTGTCGGTCGCCTTGAGGTAGATGGTGCTGACCGACGTGTCGGAGCCGCCCGTGATGCCGGACGTCATCGCGGTCATGGACACGACGGCGGTGTCGTCGAGGTTGGCCGACGCGCTCGACCCGGCCGCCTCGAGCACGCCGACGACGTCGAACGTCGTCCCGGCGATGCTCACCGTGCGCCCGACGACGCGGGTGGAGCCGAACAGCTCCGTCGCCGTCTCGGGGCCGAGCACGACCTCGTCGGTCGTCCCGTCGCCGACGAACTCGCCCGAGGCGAGCTCGCGCGAGCGGACGCCCAGCCAGTCGCCGGTGACGCCGGTGACCGTGGTGGTCCAGTTGGCGTCGCCGGCCTCGAGGGACTGCGACGACTCCTTCTCGGCCGTGACGGCCGCGACGTCCGGCACGGCGACGCCGGAGCCCAGCGCGTCGGCGTCCGCCGTCGTCAGCGTGGACGCGGAGCCGAAGCCGCCGCGCACGCCGGAGGAGTCGGTGGACGACCCCGGCGTGACGATGAGCAGGTTCGACCCGAGCGAGCTGATGTCCTCGGACACGTCCTTCTGCGTGCCGAGCCCGAGGCCCACGGTGAGGATGACCGCGGCGATGCCGATGAGGATGCCCAGCACGGTCAGCAGCGAGCGCATCGTGTGCGCGCGGATCGCGTGCCACGCGGTGGCGAGGGTCTCCGCCCAGCTCATGGCGCCACCGCCCGGCCGCTCGGGGCGTCGGACGTGATCAGCCCGTCGAGCACCCGCACGACGCGGCGCGACCGTTCGGCCACCTCGTGCTCGTGCGTGATGAGCACGATGGTGCGGCCGTGCGCGTGCAGCGCGTCGAACAGGTCGAGCACGTCGGCCGTGGAGCGCGAGTCGAGGTTGCCCGTCGGCTCGTCCGCGAGGACCAGCGCGGGCTCGCCGACCAGCGCCCGCGCCACGGCGACGCGCTGCTGCTGGCCGCCCGAGAGCTGCCCCGGCCGGTTCGCCGTGCGGTCGCCGAGGCCGACGCGCTCCAGCGCCTGCACGGCCCGGGCCCGCCGCTCGGCCGGCGCCACGCCGCGGTACACGAGCGGCAGCTCGACGTTGCGCAGCGCCGACAGCGAGGGCAGCAGGTTGAACTGCTGGAACACGAACCCGATCTGCTCGTTGCGCACGCTCGCGAGGTCGGTCTCGTCCATGTCGTCCACGTCGTCGCCCGCGATCCGGTAGCTGCCGGACGTGAGCGTGTCGAGGCAACCCAGCACGTTCATGAGCGTCGACTTGCCGGAGCCGGACGGCCCCACGATCGCCACGTACTCGCCGCGCTCGATGCGCAGATCGACGCCGCGCAGCGCCTCGAACTCCAGGTCGCCGGTGCGATAGGTCTTGCGCGCGCCCCGGAGGTCGATGACCGGGTCGGACGGCGTGTCGTCCGCCTCGAGGCCGACGACGGTCGGGCTCGGCGCGGTCACGAGTCCCCTCCTCGCCCGCCGCCGGGAGCGCCCATCTGCGAGGGGTCGAAGCCCTCGGGGAGACCGCCCTGGCCGCCGCCGCGCAGCTGGGACGGGTCGAAGCCCTCCGGCAGGTCGCCCTGCCCACCGTCCTGCCCGCGCCCGGTGCCGGGGGTGAACGTCGTGTACTGCACGGTGTCGCCCTCGGACAGCCCCGACGTGATCTCGACCAGCTGGCCGGACGTCTCGCCCGTCTCGACCGCCTGCTCGGTGGTCGAGCCGTCGTCGCCGACGAGCCTCACGGTCGACGCGCCGTCGTCGCCCGTCGTCACGGCGGCCGCGGGCACGGACAGCACGTCGCTGCGGCGCTCGGTGACGATGGAGACGTCGACGCTCACGCCGTCGTGCAGGCCCTCCGGGTCGCCCGTCACCGTCACCGTGACCGGGTAGGCCACCGCGCCCTGCGACGTGGACGGGAGCCGGCCGATCTCGCTCACGGTGCCGAAGACGGTGTCGGTGAGGTCGTCGGACGTCATCTCGACCTGGTCGCCCGTCGCGATCGACGCGACGTCCGCCTCGCCGACGCTCACGTCGACCGTCCACGCGTCGGTGCCGACGATCGTGAACGCCGCGGCGTCCGTCGAGCCGGTGGAGCCCGACGAGCTCGCCGACCCGCCCGAGGCGCTCGGCGTCGCGCCGGTGCCGCCCTGGCCGGACGTCGAGCCGCTGCCCGAGGAGGAGCCGACCGTGTCGCCCACCGCGACCCCCACCGACGTCACCAGCCCCGCCGCGGGGGCCTGGAGCGTGGCGTGGGACATCGCGGCCTCGGCGTCGTCGGACGACTGCTGGGCGACGGCGACGGCGGCCTCGCGCGCCTCGACCGTGGCCTCGGCCGCGTCCGACCCGTCGTCGGAGTCCTGCGCGTCCGCGAGGTCCGCCTGCGCCTGGGCCAGGTCGGCCTTCGCCTGCGCCAGCGCGGCGTCGAGCTGCAGCGTGTCGACGGTCGCGAGGGTCTGCCCCTTCGTCACCGTGTCGCCCTCGGCGACCTGCACGCTCTGCACGGTGCCCGACGCCTCGAAGGAGACGTCCTCCTGCACGCTCGGCGTCAGCGTGCCGGTGGTCGTGACGGACTGCTCGAACGTCGCGGTGCTCGCCTGGGCGGTGGTGGACCGGGTGGCGGCCGCCGCGTCCGGCGTGCCGGCGCGGGGCCGCAGCACGGCGAGCCAGACGACGAGCGCCGCCACCACGACGACGGCGACCGCGCCGAGCAGCACCGCGCGGCGTCCCGGGCGGCGCCCGCGCAGCCGCAGGGCGACGCGACCGCGGCGGGCCGTCGGGTCGTCGGGGACCCCCGACGACGGTGAGGTCGCGGACGACCGTGAGCGCTGGAGCAACACCCTCGACTCCCTGGATCGGTGCCGCCAGGCAGGCGGCGCGTGATCCGGAGGCTAGGGAGCGTGCCTGGGACGCGGTGAGCGCGCGGCTATGCGGTTCCTGGGAGCGCCGGCGCGATCAGGGGGCAGGGGTCGAGGTGGACCCGCCGGCGTCGTCGACGGGACCGTCGGTGGGGTCGGGTTCCGCCGGAGGTGTGGTCTCCTCGTCGGTCGGGTCCGGGTCGGGCTCCGTCGGCTCGTCCGTCGGTGTCGGCGTCGACGTCGGCTCGTCGGTCGGGGTGGGGGTCGAGGTCGGCTCGTCGGTCGGTGTGGGGGTCGACGTGGGGGTGGGGGTCGAGGTCTCCGACGGCGTCACGCTGGGCGTGGGCGTGCCGGTCGGGGTGGGCGTCGACGTCCGGTCGGGGCGCGACGTCGGCTCGTCCGGGGCCTGGGTCGTCGGGGCGGTCGTGGTCGGCGTGCGCGACGGCGTGGGCGACGGCGACGGGCTGTGCGTGACCGGCGCGACCGGGGAGCCGCCGTCGGCGTCGCGGAAGAACCAGAAGGCGCCGGCGCCGAGGGCGGCCACCAGGAGCGCGGCCACGACGATCAGGAGGATCCGACGCCGGCGGGACGGCTCGGGCTCCCCGGCGGCGGGCACCCCGGCGACGGGGGTGTCCGCGGGCGGCTCGGCCGGCGGCCCGCCCAGCACCTCGGTGGGCGCCTCCCCGGAGTCGGGGACGGGCTCGGTCGGCTCGCCGTCATCCGGGAGAGGTGCCAGGGGCTCGGTCGCGTCGACCGCCCCGAGCATCCGGGTGCGCTGGAGCTCCGCCTCGGCCGCCGCCGCCGCGGCGGCGGCGAGACCTGCGGCGCCGATCGCCGCCGTCCGGTGCGGGTCCTGGGCGGCGATCTGGCCCATCGTCATGGTCTGGTCGCCGTCCGGCTCCGGGGGCTCCGCGCTGACGGGAGCCGCAGACGACGGCGGCGCGCCGGCCAGCAGCGTGGCGACCGTCTCGCCCATCGCGCCGGCGGTCGCGAACCGCCGGGCCGGGTTCTTCGCCATCGCACGGGCCACGAAGCGGTCGACGGCGGCGGGGACGGCGGCCCGCCGGGCCGACGGCGCGGGCACGGGAGCCCCGACGTGGGCCAGCAGGACGTCGCCCGGCCGAGCGCGCTCGTACGGGGGGTGCCCCGTGAGGGCGAAGTAGGCGAGGGCCCCGACCGAGTACAGGTCGCTGCGGCCGTCGAGGGGCCGGCCCTGCGCCTGCTCGGGGGACATGTACGACGCCGAGCCGGCGACGCGCTCGCCTTCGCCGTCGCCCCCGCCGGGCGCGGTGAGGCCGAGGTCCAGCAGGCCGACCGTCATGCTGCCGTCGTCGTGCCGGTCGACCACGACGTTGCGCGGGCCGACGTCGCGGTGCACCAGCCCTGCCTCGTGCACCGCCGCGATCCCTTCCAGCAGCCCGCCGACCACGGAGAGCGCCACCGGCCAGGGCAGGCCGGTGCCGCCCGCCAGCTCCGACAGGGGGGTGCCGGGCAGGCGACGCATGAGGAGCCAGGGGACGTTCGCGCCCGCGACCTCGTCCTCCCCGGTGTCGAGGACCTTCGCGACGCCCGGGTGGTCCATCAGGTCCGACGCCGCGACCTCGCGGGCGAGGCTGGCCCGTGCCGCCTCGTCGTCGACCAGGTGCGGGTGGAGCACCTTGACGAGGAGCGCCGGCGCGTCGCCGGCCCCTTCAGCGGTCTCGTCACCGGTCTCGTCGGAATCGCCGGGCAGGCGGGTGGCCTCGTAGACGGTGTACGTGCCTCCCGTGCCGAGGATGTCTCCCAGCACGTACTTTCCGCCGAGCACGACGTGCCCGGCCGTCGGCTCGTCGGCCGGGTCGTTCGGCGTCATGCCGGGCACCGCGGCGAGTGCGGGGCGTCGATGCGGAGGCCTGCGGGGGAGGGCGTCGGGGCGGCGGCGAACTCGGTCATTTCAGTCATGGGCCATCACAGGATAGGTGGTGGTCACTCGTACTGCAGTGTGCCCGGTCACGCCTCCTGGAGGTCGGCCAGCGCGCTCTCGATCGCCCGGTGGAACGTCGGGTAGGCGTAGATCATGTGCCGCAGCTCGGAGACGGGCACCCGGGCCTGCACGGCGAGGGTGAGGACCGCGAGGATCTCGCCGCCCGCCGGCCCGGCGGCGGTCGCGCCGACCAGCACGCCGGCGTCGGCGTCCACGACCAGCTTGATCAGGCCCTCGTTGCCGGGCCCGTGCACGAACCCGCGCGACGACGCGGCGAGGTCGGTGAGGCCCGTGCGGACCGTCGTCCCGGCGTCGCGGGCGGCGGCCTCCGTGAGCCCGACGCCGCCGATCTCCGGGTCGGTGAACGTCACGTGCGGGACGGCGCGGTAGTCGGCACGCTCCTCGCCGCCGGCGTCCCCGCCGTTTCCGCTGTCGCCCCCGGCCGCGAGGATGTCCGCGACCGCGATGCGCGCCTGGTACATCGACACGTGGGTGAACGCCCCCTTGCCGGTGACGTCCCCGATCACCCAGACGCCGTCCGCCGCGCGCAGCCGGTCGTCGACGGGGATCGTGCGGCCCGTGTCGTCGATGCCGACCGTCGCGACGCCGAGCGCCCGCAGGTCGGTACGGCGGCCCGCGGCCACCAGCAGCCGCTCGGAGACCAGCTGCGTGCCGTCGCCGAGGGTCAGGGTGAACCCGCCGCCGTCGTGCGAGACCGACGACACCTTGGCATCGGTGCGCACCCCGATGCCCTCGGCGGCGAAGCGGCCGGCCAGGAGCGTGCTCGCCTCGGGCTCGTCGGGCGCCAGCAGGCGCGGGCCCGCCTCGACGACCTCCACGGCGGTGCCGAACCGGGCGAAGACCTGCGCCAGCTCGCAGCCGATGGCGCCGCCGCCCAGCACGGTGAGCGACGCCGGCGCCTCGGTCGCGCGCACGGCGTCGCGGTTGGTCCAGTAGGGGGTGTCGGCCAGGCCCTCCACCGGCGGCACGGCCGGCTCGGTGCCCGGGTTGAGCAGGACGCCGCGCGTCGCGCGGAAGCGGCGCTCGCCGTCGGCCGTCGCCACGACGACCTCGCCCGGGCCGACCAGGCGCCCACGGCCGCGCACGACGCGCGCGCCCGCCTTCTCCAGCCGCTCGACGGCGGCGGTGTCGTCCCAGTCGGCGGTCGCCTCGTCGCGGACGCGCGCGGCGACGGGCGCCCAGTCCGGCACGACGTCGACCCGCCCGGCCAGCGTGCCCGCCCGGCGGGCCTCCGCGAGCGCGTCCGACGCGCGCACCATCATCTTGGTCGGGATGCAGCCGAAGTAGGGGCACTCGCCGCCGACCAGCCGCGCCTCGACCGCGACGACGTCGAGCCCTGCGCGGGCCAGCCGACCGGTCGCGTCCTCCCCGCCCGGACCCGTGCCGATCACCACGACGTCGACGGTCTCGACGGGCTGCTCGGTCGTCATGCGGTCCTCCTCGTGCGGGGTGCGGGCTGCGGGCTGCGGGCCCGGCCGGCCGGGGACGCCGACCTGGGCCAGCGCACCACATCGGCGCGCTCGTCGCGCGGCGAGATGCCGGTGCCGGCGGTCGCACACCTCTGCCACGCTGGCGCGATGGAGCTGATCGCCGCGGGTCGCGACGCCGACGTCTTCGCCCTGGACGACCACCGGGTGCTGCGCCGCTACCGCGACGGCCGTCCCGCGCACCGGGACGCCACCCTGCTCGCCGCCGTCGTCGACGCGGGGTACCCGGCGCCCGCCGTGCTCGGGGTCGACGGCCCCGGCATGCTGCTCGAGCGGCTGGCCGGCCCCACGCTGGCGGACGAGCTGCTGGCGGGCCGCCGCGACACGGGCGAGGCGGGAGCCCTCCTCGCGTCGCTGCACGCGCGCCTGCACGCCCTGCCCTGGCCGGACGGGCCCCTCCTGCACCTCGACCTGCACCCGTCGAACGTGGTGCTGGCCGCGCGCGCCCGTGGTGATCGACTGGACCGACGCCCGGACCGGGCCCGGCTACCGCGACCACCTGGGCGAGGCGGTCGCGCGGCGTCGTGCCGTTCCCGTGCTGACCGACCACGAGCTCGCGCGGCTGGACGACGCCCGGGCGCTCGCGGCCCGACCTGCCTGAGCGTCGGTGGGGGACGGCAGGATGGCGTCGTGCACGTCGTCCTGACCCGAGAGCCCGGCGGCACGGTCCGCGTGCACGACGGTACGCAGCGTGCCGTGCCCGCCGCGGACCTGCCCGCGCTCGTGGCGGACGCGGAGGACGGCGCGCGCAAGGGGGGCGTCGTGCCGCGCTGGACGTGGGACGACACGAACCGCTGGTACCTCGGCCTGCTGCGGGCGGGCGTCCGCGTGGAGCGGTCGCACGACCTGCGCCTCGTGCACCGCGTCCTGCGGCACTCCACGGCGACCGCGGGCTCGGAGCTCGCGGGGTCGCCGGCCGGCGCGTGGGACACGATGACCCCGACGCCGGCGGGCGCGGCGCCGCCGGTGGGCGCCCGCCGCGCGCCGCAGGGCGAGGCGCTCTTCGACCTCGCGGCACCCGCGCCGTCGGCCCCGGCCCCGCAGGGGGGCGAGGCGGTCGACCCCGTGGCGGAGCTGCGGCGGCAGGAGGACGCGGTGCGCGGCTCGACGGCGCCCGGGCGGCTGCGGCTGCTCGCGGCGGGGGAGTCGGCGGGTGCTCTGGTCGCGGCCGAGATGCACCACGCCGGGCTGCCGTGGCGCGCCGACGTGCACGACGCCGTCCTCACCGAGGCGCTGGGCCCCCGGCCGCCCGAGGGGCAGCGACCCGCGCGGCTCGAGGAGCTCGCCCGGCAGATCCGGGCGGCCCTCGACGCGCCGCCGTCCCTCAACCCCGACTCGCACCCCGACCTGCTCAAGGCGATGCAGTACGCGGGTGTCGGGGCGCGCAGCCTGCGCAAGTGGGAGCTCTCGACGATCGACCACCCGGTCGTCCCGCCGCTGCTGGAGTACAAGAACCTCTACCGGCTGCTCACCGCCAACGGCTGGCACTGGCTCGACGAGTGGGTGACCGACGGGAGGTTCCGCACCGAGTACGTGGTGGGCGGCGTGGTGACCGGACGCTGGGCCTCCACCGGTGGTGGGGCGCTGCAGCTCCCGAAGGGCGTGCGGCGCGCGGTGGTCGCCGACCCGGGCTGGTGCCTCGTCGTGGCGGACGTCGCCCAGCTCGAGCCGCGCGTCCTGGCGGGCATGGCGGGCGACGAGGCGATGGCGACGGCGGGCCGCGCCGGCGACCTGTATGCCGGCATCGTCGCGTCCGGGGCGGTGCCGACGCGGGAGCTGGCCAAGGTGGGCATGCTCGGCGCGATGTACGGCGGCACCACGGGGGCGAGCGCCCAGGTGCTGCCGCGGCTGGGCCGGGAGTACCCGCGGGCGATCGCGCTGGTGGAGGAGGCGGCCCGCACGGGGGAGCGCGGCGGCGTCGTGACGACGTGGCTCGGCCGGTCGTCCCCCGCCCCCGGCTCCGCCTGGGACGAGGCGCAGGCGGGGGCGTTCGCCGACGACGCGGGGGCCGACGCCGCGGCGCGCGCCCGGTCGGCGACCCGGTCGTGGGGGCGGTTCACCCGCAACTTCGTGGTGCAGGGCACCGCGGCGGAGTGGGCGCTGTGCTGGCTGGCCTCGATCCGCCGCCGCCTCTGGGCGCTCGGCGCCGCCGGGGGAGCGCGGCCCGGCCTGGCCCCCGCCCCGTTCGCCGACCGCCCGCACCTGGCGTTCTTCCTGCACGACGAGGTGGTGGTGCACGCCCCGCGGGAGCTCGCCGACGTGGTCGCGGCCGAGGTGCGCGCGGCCGCCGAGGAAGCGGGCCGCCTGCTGTTCGGGGACTTCCCGGTCGACTTCCCGCTGACCGTCGCGGCGGTCGACTCCTACGCCGACGCCAAGTGACCGGCCCCGGCTTTAGGGTCGGGCCATGACCACCGGTACCGGAGACAGCACCGCACCGCGCACCCCCGCGAACCCTCCGAGGCTGCGCGACGTCGTCGCCGCCCTCGAGGACCTCTACCCGCCGTCGACGGCGGAGGGCTGGGACGCCGTCGGCCTGGTGGTGGGCGACCCGGCGGCGCCGGTGCGCAAGATCCTGTTCGCCGTGGACCCCGTGGCCGCGGTGGTCGACGAGGCGATCGCCTGGGGCGCGGACCTGCTCGTCACCCATCACCCCCTGTTCCTGCGGCCCGTGCACTCGGTGGCGGCGACGACGTTCAAGGGCGACGTCGTGCACCGGCTGCTCACCGCGGGCTGCGGCCTGTACGTCGCGCACACCAACGCCGACGCCGCCCCGCGCGGCGTCGCGGACGCGCTCGCGGACCTCGTCGGCATCACCGACCGGAGCCCCCTCGTCGTCGGGGACGACGGCGACGGGGTCGTGCGGGGGATCGGCCGGGTCGGGCGGCTCGCCGAGCCCACGACGCTCGGTGCGTTCGCCGAGCGCGTCGCGGCCGTGCTGCCGGCGACGGCGCAGGGCGTGCGCGTCGCCGGCGACCTCGACGCCCCGGTCGCGACCGCCGCCGTGGTGGGCGGCTCCGGGGACTCGCTGTTCGACGCGGTCCGAGCCGCCGCCGTCGACGTCTACGTGACCGCCGACCTGCGCCACCACCCCGCCTCGGAGCTGCGGGAGCGGGCGGACTTCGAGGCGGGACCCGGCGGCACGGCGACGCCGTTCCTCGTGGACGTGGCCCACTTCGCGAGCGAGTGGCCGTGGCTCGCGTACGCCGCCGACGACGTCCTGGCGCGGCTCGGGGAGCGGGCCGGAGGGGGGACCGGAGACGGTTCCGGAGAAGGTACGGTGACCACGAGGGTGAGCACGATCGGCACCGACCCGTGGACCGCGCGGGTGCCGAGCACCGTGCGCGAGACCGACCGCCCCACCAGCTGAATCACTGCGAGAGGACCCGCCCGTGGCCACTGCACCCCCCGAGGACCAGCGCCGACTGCTCGAGGTCCAGGCCCTCGACACCCGGCTGCAGCAGCTCGTCCACCAGCGCCGCAACCACCCGGCGCTGGCGACCATCGCCGAGCTCGACGGCCGCATCGGTGACCTGCACACGTCGCTCGTCGACTCGCGCACCGCCGTGGCCGACCTCGAGCGTGAGCTCGCCAAGGCGGAGTCCGACGTCGCCCAGGTGCGCACCCGGGCCGAGCGCGACCAGCAGAAGCTCGACTCCGGCGCCCTGTCGGCGAAGGACTCCCAGGCCCTGGTGAGCGAGCTCGAGTCCCTGGCCCGCCGCCAGTCGGTCCTCGAGGACGCCGAGATCGAGGTCATGGAGCGCCTGGAGGCGCACCAGGGCTCGCTGGCCGAGGTGGAGTCGGCGCACGCCGAGCTCGAGGCCGCGAAGGCGAAGGCCACCGCCGAGCGGGACGAGGCCTGGGCCGAGATCAACGCGACCGGGTCGAAGGTCAAGGCGGAGCGCGAGGCGACCGCGGCCGGGCTCGACGCTGGCCTGGTCGCCCTGTACGACAAGCTGCGCGCCCAGCTCGGTGGTGTCGGCGCCGCGGCGCTGCGCGGCGGCCGGTGCGAGGGCTGCCGCCTCGACCTCAACCCCCGCGACCTCGCCGCGGTCAAGGCGGCCCCGCCCGAGCAGGTCGTGCGGTGCGAGGAGTGCGGCCGCATCCTCGTGCGCCCGGCGGACGACGGCGCCGCGGCCTGATGACCCGACCGTCCGGAGCGAGCCCGGCGGCGGGCACCGGGGCGGGCACCACCCTGCGCACCGTCGTGCTCGTCCGGCACGGCGTGACGGAGCTGACCGAGGCGCGCGCCTACTCGGGCGGCGGCGTCCCCGGGCCGTCGCTGACGACGCGGGGACGCACCCAGGCGGCGCGCGCCGCGGACGCCGTCTTCCGCCTCGGCAAGGACCTGTGGCCGGACCTGCCGCGCGCGGGTGCCCTCGTCGCCTCGCCCCTCGTGCGCACGCTCGAGACCGCCGCGGCGGTCGGGCGGCGCACCGGCCAGCACGTGCGCCCGGACGACCGGTTCGCCGAGTGCGTGTTCGGTGACTGGGAGGGCCTCACCCCCGACGCCATCGCCGCCGGCTGGCCCGACGAGTTCGCCGCCTGGGCCACGACGGGCACCGACCGGGCGCCCGGCGGCGAGTCGTACGAGGACGTGGGCGAGCGGGCGTGGGCCGGGCTGCGGGACGTCGTCACCGCGACGGACCCGGGCGCGGCGACCGTCGTCGTCGCGCACACCGTGACGATCCGCGCCCTGGCGGGGCGTTCGCTCGGTGCGCCCGCGTCGTCGTGGCGGCTGCTGCGCGTGCCTCCCTGCTCGCTCACCGTGCTGCGCTTCGGCCTCGGGGAGGACGGCGAGCCTGCGCTCGCGGAGGTCACCGCGGCCGGTTTCCCGACCGACGCCTGAGCCCGCGTGCCGCGCCGCCTACCCCTTCGCCCTGGTGGGCCGGGGCGGCTGGGGAGGGGTGGCCAGGGCGAGGTCGACACCGCGGGCCACCCAGTGGTGCAGCGCGTCCTCGTCGGCGGTGACCGACGCCGCCACCCCGACCATCCCGCGCATCACGCGTTCGCCCATGCGCAGCTCGTGCGCCCCGTCTGCGAGAGCCGCGTCGTAGCCGTCCGTGCCGACGCGCACCATGAGCTCGTCGCGGGTGATCCCGACGGCCATGTGCGTGTGCACCATGAACGCCAGCCCGCCGAACATCTTCTGCTCGGTGAACTCCGCGCGCTCGGCGACGGCGTCGCGCACGCGCGCGGCGAGGACCTCGTCGTAGGCCATGCGGCCAGTGTCGCCGGGTGTCCGACGACCCGCCCGTCAGGCGATGACGACCTCGAGGGTGCGCGGGCCGCGCCGGGTGGCGGCGTCGTGCAGGGTGGCCTCGACCATCCGGTACGACAGGCCCGTCCCGACCTCCGTGCCGATGACCTGACCGTCGAGCTCGCGGGCGGCGTCGAGCAGCTCCGCGGCGCTGGTGGGCGCCGGGCCGGAGCGGCGCAGCAGGTGGCCCGCGAGCACGCCGCGCGTGTGCTTGGCGTTGTGCGAGACGACGGCGCGCTTCCCGTCCGTCTCGCGCACCACGCGGACGGCCACCCAGTCGGCGGCCGCGTCGCCGGTCGTGGCCGGCTTCCACGCGGCGAGGTAGGCGGCCGAGCGGCAGTCGACGACGACGTCGCCCGTGGCACGCGCGTCGAGGGCGGCGGACAGGTGCGACCGCCACGCGGTGGCGAGCTTGCCGACACCGGGCAGGTCGACGCCCATCGAGAGGCGGTACGCCGGGATGCGGTCGGCGGGGGAGACGGCGCCCCACAGGCCCGAGAAGACGCGGACGTCGTCGGCGGCGCGGCGGGCCGCGTCGCCGGGCAGGTCCGCGAGGCCGGCCGCGGCGTACAGCACGCCGGTGTAGACCTGGGCGGCGGGCGCCGTCGGCGCGGCCTTGAGGTCGGTGTTGCGCGCGACCTCGTCGCCGAGCGACGCGCCCACGCCCAGGAGGTCGGTGGCGTCCGGCCGGGCGCTCGCGGCGGCGAGCGCGTCGAGCACCGCGCGGCGTTGGTCGGTGAGGTGCGCCGCCGCCGTGAGGCGGGCCAGGTCGACCGGGGCGGCACCCTCGGGCGCGGGGGTCTTGCCCTCGGAGGGCGGCAGGCAGATCAGCACCCGGACACCCTATGACCGCGCCGGGCGGGGTCTCGGTTGCCGGACCTGCCGGTGACAGTGCGGTCCGTCACCGCTAGCGTCGCCGGGCATGGTCCAGGTGAAGATCTACGGCAACCGACGGGTGTGGGGTCAGCGGCGCACGGAGGTCTCCGACGCGCTGCACGCGGCGCTGGTCGGTGCCTGGCGGATCCCCGAGGACAAGCGGTTCCACCGGTTCCTGCTGCTGGACGACGGCGACCTGGTCGCACCCCGCTCGGACGAGTACCTCATGATCGAGATCGTCGCCTTCACCGGCCGCACGCGGGAGGCGAAGCGCGAGCTGATCCGGCGCGTGTACGACGACGTCGCGCCCGCCCTGGGCGTCGCGACGGACGACGTCGAGCTGGTCGTCATCGAGTCGCCCGCCGAGAGCTGGGGGATCCGCGGCCGCTCCGGCGACGAGCTGTCGCTGAGCTACAAGGTCGACGTCTGACCCTGCCGGCGGTGAGAGGGCGTCCGACCGGCTCGACGGCGCATAGACTGTGCGACGCGGACGAGTCGGTCGGACGGTCGCGTCGGCGGTGCCCTCGGGCGCCGTCGCCGAGGAACGTCCGGGCTCCGAAGGGCGAGGTGGTGGCTAACGGCCACCCGGGGTGACCCGCGGGACAGTGCCACAGAAAACAGACCGCCGTCGCCGGGCAACCGGTGGCGGTGAGGGTGAAACGGTGGTGTAAGAGACCACCAGCGCGGCCGGTGACGGTCGTGGCTCGGTAAACCCCACCTGGAGCAAGGTCAGACAGATTGTGTTTGAGGGTTGCCCGCCCGATTCTCTGTTGAGAAGCACAGTCGGGTAGACCGCTCGAGCCCTGCGGCAACGCAGGGCCTAGATGGATGACCGTCGCCCGCGCCGGGGTAACCGGGCGCGGGAACAGAACCCGGCGTACAGACCGGCTCGTCCGCACTCATCTGCTCGCGGCCAGCACGGCCGCGAGGCCGGCGCGCAGGTCCTTGACGAAGAAGTCGGGGACCTCCAGCGACGGGAAGTGCCCGCCGCGCTCGGGCTCGGTCCACCGGACGATCCGCCGGTAGCGCTGCTCCGCCCAGGCGCGCGGGGTACGCGACTCGATGTCGCCGGGATACATGGTGAGGGCGCAGGGGACGTCCACCCGCAGGTCGGGGTTCAGGGAGCCGGGGCTCTCGGCGTAGATGCGGGCCGCCGAGGCGCCGGTCCGGGTCAGCCAGTACAGGGTGACGTCGTCGAGGATCCTGTCCCGGGAGATCGTCTCGAACGGGCTGTCCTCGGTGTCGGACCACTCGGCGAACTTGTCGAGGATCCAGGCGAGCAGGCCGACGGGCGAGTCGACGAGCGAGTACCCGATGGTCTGCGGCCGGGTCGCCTGCTGCGTCGCGTACGACCGGTGGTGGAGCCAGAAGTCACGAGTCTCCTCGGCGTGCCGGCGCTCCTGCGCCGTCAGGCCGTCCGTCGTCATCCCGGGCGGTGGCAGGGCGAGCGTGGTGTGGATGCCGAGCACGTGCGCGGGGAACCTCCCGCCGAGGACCGCCGTGACGTTGCCGCCCCAGTCGCCGCCGTGGGCGAGGAACTCGTCGTAGCCGAGCCGTCCCATCAGCTCCACCCACGCGGCCGCGGTCTTCTCGACGCCCCATCCGGTGACGGCCGGTCTGTCGCTGTAGCCGAAACCGGGCAGCGACGGGACGACGACGTGGAACGCCGGCGCGCCGGGGTCCGTCGGATCGGCCAGCTCGTCCACCACGTCCACGAACTCGGCGACGCTGCCCGGCCAGCCGTGGGTCAGGACCAGCGGAGTGGCGTCCGCGCGCGGCGACGGGCGGTGCAGGAAGTGGATGCCCAGGCCGTCGACGGTCGTGCGGAACTGGCCGATCTCCTCGAGGCGCCTCTCGAACTTCCGCCAGTCGTACCCGGTGCGCCAGTGGTCGACGACGTCCACGAGGTCGGCCAGAGGGACCCCCTGGTCCCACCGGCGCGGGTCGGGCGCGGGGCGGCGGACCGTCTCGGGCTCCGGCAGCCGTGCTGCGGCGAGCCGCGCGCGCAGGTCGTCGAGGTCGGCGTCGGTGGCGCGGGACTCGAACGCCTGGACGGCGCTGGACAGGTGGGGCATGGGGGCTCCTGGTCGTCGCGAAGCCGGCCCCGCCGTCGTGGGCCGACCTCACGGTTCTACCAAGCGGCCCTGACACGCCGGGGGCTGGTCCGCCCCCGGCGCGTCCGCCCGCGCGTCCGGCGTCAGGCCGTGGCCCGCTCGGCCCCCTGCGCGTGCTCGAGGGCCCAGGCGAGGGCGTGGTCGGCCACCTGCTCCCAGCCCGGCGCTCCGCAGGTCCAGTGGTCGCGGTCCTCGAACTCGTAGTACTCGGTGAGCGCCGAGGACTTCTCCCAGTGCTTGGCGTTCGACCGGTTCACCGACGCCGGCATGATGTGGTCCTGCCCGCCGGCGATGAACAGCAGGGGCGCCCGGTCGGTGCTGAAGTCCACCCAGGTCTCCTGGTGCCCGGGCTTGAAGTTGGCGATCAGGCCGTAGTCCCACACCCAGCGTCCGGGCGCCGGGATCGCGTAGCGCTCCCACACCGCCCGGGACTCCTCCTCCGAGAGGGTGTTGGTGAACGCGTAGTGGAACTCCTCGGGCGTGAACCCGACCGCACGGTGGCGGTTCGCGGGGTTCTTGAGCGCGGGGAAGAGCGACCTCGCCTGCGACGGCGGGTTGACCCGCACGCCCTCGGTCGGGGCGGAGTCGATGACCACCCCGGCGGCGCCGAGGCCCCGGGCCAGGAGGATCTGGGTCAGGGCACCCCCGAAGGAGTGGCCCATGATGATCGGCGGCCGGTCCAGGGCGGTGATGACGCCGGCGAGGTGATCGACGGTCTCGGGGACCGACAGGTCCGCGATGACCTGCGGGTTCTCGCGGAGGGCCTCGACCTCGATCTCGAAGCCGGGGTACGCGGGCGTCACGACCGTGAGGCCCTTCTCCTGGTAGTGCCGGACCCAGCCCTCCCAGCTGCGGGGGGTCATCCAGAGGCCGTGGACGAGGACGACGGTGTCGGGCGCGCTGCTCTCGGTCGCGTCGCTCGTGTCGCTGATGTCAGTCATGGGTGGGGCCCTCTCAGGAGTCGATGAACGCCAGCAGGTCCGCGTGCAGCCGGTCGCGGTCGGTGTCGGGCAGGGCGTGGCCGCTGCCCGGATAGGTCAGGAGGCGGGCGTCGGCGATGAGCTCGACCGACCGCCTGCCTCCGACGTCGTAGGGCACGATCTGGTCGTCGTCGCCGTGGATCACCAGGGCCGGGACGTCGATCGCGGCCAGGTCGGGCCGGAAGTCCGTCGCGGAGAACGCTGCGATGCACTCGTACGCCGCGCGGTGACCGCAGGCCATGCTCTGGAGCCAGAAGGCGTCGCGGAAGCCCTGGTCGACGTCGCCGCGGCGGTTGTGCCCGAAGAACGGACCGTCGGCCAGGTCCCGGTAGAGCTGCGACCGGTCCGCGCGCTCGCCGGCACGGATCTGGTCGAACACCTCCATCGGCAGCCCGTCGGGGTTGTCGTCGGTCCGCACCATGAGGGGCGGGACGGCGGACACCAGGACGACGCGGGCCACGCGGTCGGTGCCGTGGCGTGCGACGTACCGCACGACCTCGCCGCCGCCGGTGGAGTGACCGACCAGGGTGAGGTCGCGCAGGTCGAGCGCGTCGACCAGGCACGCCAGGTCGTCGGCGTAGGTGTCCATCTCGTTGCCGTCCCAGGTGCGGCTCGACCGTCCGTGCCCCCGCCGGTCGTGCGCGATGGCGCGGTGGCCGTGCTCGGCGAGGAACAGGGCGGCGGCCGCCCAGGCGTCGGAGTTGAGGGGCCACCCGTGGCTGAGGAGGACGGGCGTCCCCTCTGTGCCCCAGTCGGTGTAGTAGATCTCGGCACCGTCGTCGGCGGTGATGTAGGGCACGGTGGGCCTCCCTGGCGCTGGTCGGGACGGGTTGCTCCGAGGGTCCCCGCCTTCCGGCCCTGCCCGGACCACGTGGTTCGCGTAGTCCGTGGCGGGGCCTACGGGGTGACGGGGCCGAAGCGCTCGGAGAGCTGTCGCCGGGACGTGACGCCGAGCTTCTGGAACACCTTTCTCAGGTGGTAGTCGACGGTGTGGGGGCTGAGGAACAGGCGGGCCGCGATCTCGGCGTTGGTCCGTCCGGCCGCGGCCATCGTGGCGACGGCCCGTTCCTGCGTCGTCAGGTCCTGACCGGACCGGGGCGCCGGCGCGCCCGCGGTGCCGCCGGCCGCCTCGAGCTCGGCGCGGATCCGGCCCTGGAAGACGGTGGCGCCGCTGCGGTCGGCATGGTCCAGGGCGAGGTGGAGGTGCACGGCGGCGTCCCGCCGTCGTCGGGCCCGTCGGAGCCACTCGCCGTAGACGAGGTGCGAGCGTGCGAGCTCGACGGTCGCGCCCGTGCTCGAGAGTGCGTCGACCGACGCCGCGTAGTGGGACTCGTCGTCGTCGGATCCGGCGAGGGCGAGGGCGCGCTCGGCGAGGCCGCGGCACCATGCGGAGCCGTTCGCCCTCGCGCGCGCGTCGAGCTCCGCGGCAGCGTGTGCCGCGTCCTCGGGCCGACCGCTCCGCACGGCCGCCTCGGCGTGGTCGGCGAGGTGGAGCGGGGTGACCTGCAGGAACGGATCCTCGACGAGAGGGTGGAGCCGTGCGAAGGCCCGTTCGTAGCGGCGCTCGGCGAGGTGGCGGACCGCGAGCGCCGCGGTGGCCGACGCCTCGACGCCGCCCCACCCGGCGGCGGCGGCGGCCTGCCCGACGGCCTCCACGGTCTCTTCCGGGCTGCCGCTCCAGGCCATGACGGCCGCGTTGACGACGTTCTCGCCGTCGTAGCCCATCGCCCGGCGGACCTCGCGGACCGTCGCGTCGAAGGAGAGGGCGCGGCTCACGGTGCCCCCCATGAGCTCCGACAGCGCGCCGACCCAGAGCAGGGTGTCGAGCGCCTGCAGGGCGCCCCCGTCCCGCGCGGCGCGCATCGCCCGTTCCAGCCCCGCCCGGCGCCCGGCGTCGTCCCACAGGAAGGCGCCGATCGCCGCGATCAGGGTGCCCCGGTGGACCAGGTCCCGGTCGGGCAGCGCGAGGATCGCGTCGAAGGCCTCGCGCACCGGCCGGACGGCGCGCTCGTACGGCTCGAGGATCAGTGCGGCGACCCCCCGCAGGATCACGGAGGCAGGACCGGGCGTCTCCGCCCCGGCGGCGATCCGGCGCCCCAGCGTCGGGATGTCGACCCCGACCAGGAGCCGGTCCGCGCTGCTGCACCGTTCGAAGGCCTGCAGGAGCGCGCGCTGCTCCCGCTCGACGTCGTGGCCGTGGAACTCGTCGGCGGCCCGGAGCTGGTCGGAGGTCGATGCCCGGACGCCGTCGGGATCGGAGACGAACAAGGCGGCGGCGCTACGGACGAGGATCGCGCGGCCGCGGGTCACCTGGTCGAGGCCCGCCTCCCGTACGTCCGCGAGCAGGCGCACGGCGACGTCGGCGGCCCCTGCCTCCAGGGCGGCCTCGGCAGCGCCGACCAGCCGCTCGCCACGGACCGGACCGGACGGTGTGAGCTCGGCAGCGCGGGCGAGGATGCTGGCCCGCGACGACGAGCCGCCACGCTGTGCCGCGAGGTCCGCAGCACGCACGAGGCGTTCCGCGACGGTCTCGTCGGTCCCGCTCGCCGCGCGCGAGGCGTGCCACGCCTCGGTCTCGACGAGCCCGAGCTTCGCGGCGGCCTCCGCCAGCGCGCCGTGGACCCTCCGGCGCTCGGCCCGGGACGCCGACCCGTAGACCGCGGACCGGACGAGGGGGTGCCGGAACCCGGCCGTCGGTTCGAGGTGCACGAGGCCGGCCGACTCCGCGTCCTCCCGACGGGAGGGATCGATGGCGAGGGCGGCGCCGGCGATCTCGAGCAGCTCCAGGTCGCCGGTGGAGTCGGTCGCGGCGAGCAGGAGCCAGCGCTGCGAGGCCGGCGGCAGGTGCATGACGCGGCGCAGGTAGTGGGCCTCCAGGTGCTGCCCGACGGGCACCGGCTCGGGGCCGAGACCGAGGTCGGTCATCTCCCGGAGCAGGGGATCGGCCGCCAGGTCGACCAGGGCCAGCGGGTTGCCCTCCGTCGCGCGGACGATCGCGGCGGTGGCCGTCGGGGTGAACGGCCCCGCCGCGGACCGGTTCAGCAGCGCCGCGGCCGGCTCGGGCGACAGCCCCGCGAGCGCGAGGACCGGCACCCCGCGCAGCACCGCGTCCAGCTCGCGCTCCTCGCGCCCGGCGAGGACGAGCGCCAGGCGCTCGGCGCCGAGGCGGCGCGCGACGAATGCGAACGACTCGAGGCTCTCGCGGTCGAGGAGGTGCGCGTCGTCGACGGTGCAGAGCAGCCCGGCCCGGGTGCTTGCGGCGGCGAGCAGGCTGAGCACGCCGAGGCCGACCAGGAACCGGTCCGGCGGGGGCCCGTCGGCGGCGCCCGAGGCCACCTGGAGGCTCAGGCGTTGCCGCTCCGGGATCTCGGCCAGGTGCTCCCGCAGCACTCCGGTGAGGCGCTCGACCGCCGCGTACGGCATGGACGACTCCGACTCGTAGCCGTCGAGGCGCAGGACCCGTGTCCCGGCGCCCGGCGCGGCGTCACGCAGCAGGGTCGTCTTCCCGACGCCGGGCTCACCGAGGACCAGGAGCGCGCTGCCGTGCCCGTTGCGGGCCGCGCCGACCACCTCGGCGACCCTTCGCTGTTCGCTCTCGCGGCCGAGCAGGCCGCCGGTGCCGTGCACGAGCCACACGATAGGGAAGCGCTCCCACGCCTGCGCGGCCGAGCGCGAAGATCACCCGCACCGGGCCCTGCCGCGCCGCGGGACGGCGCAGGCAGGGCCCGGACAGGGGCGGGGACGACGCCGGCGTGGCTACCTCGCGGCCGCCTTGATGACCCGCAGGACCTGGAGGGGATGGCTGATCATCACCGAGTGCGAGGCGCGGATCTCCACCGTCGTCGCGCCGGCGCGCTTCGCCATGGCACGCTCCGCCTCCGGGGGGATGATGCGGTCGTCCTTCGCCACGATGTACCAGCTCGGGACGGACCTCCACGCGGGCTCGCCGGACGGCTCGACCAACGACGCGAGGGCCCCCGGTCGCTGGGCGCCGGCCATCGTCTCGGCGAGACGTCGCGGAAGGTCCTGGGCGAACAGCCGCGGGTACCACTCGGGGTCGATGTACGCGTCGGCGTTCCCCTCCCCGGCGCCCGGGAAGGGCCGCAGCACGAGGTGGTCGATCACGTCGGTGTGGCCCCCGCCGAGCGCGTTCGCCGCGGCGACGGACTCGCCCTCGTCGAGCGCGTAGCCGGCCACGTACACGAGCGACTTCACCTGGTCGTTGCCGGTCGCGGCGTTCGTGATGACCGCACCGCCGTACGAGTGGCCCACCAGGACGATCGGGCCGTCCACGG
Organism: Isoptericola sp. NPDC056573; assembly: GCF_042793335.1. Taxonomy (NCBI): domain Bacteria; kingdom Bacillati; phylum Actinomycetota; class Actinomycetes; order Micrococcales; family Promicromonosporaceae; genus Isoptericola; species Isoptericola sp. NPDC056573. Next base: position 48,807 of record NZ_JBHTUY010000004.1, on the reverse strand, counting down.
TCGAGAGGAACTGGCGCAGGTACTCCGCGTCGTGCGCGACGCCGCGCAGGGGGTTCGAGAAGGACAGGACCGGGTAGCCGTCGTCCAGCAGCCGTTCGGCGACGACGGTCCAGCCGCTCGAGTCGGCGAACGCCCCGTGGACCAAGACGACGGTGGGTCTGGGGGCGGTCGGGCGGCCTTCCGCGACGGCCGCGGGCGCGGCCGAGGGGCCGGCCGACGCCGTGAGCGGAGCCAGACCGAGAACGGCGACGAGCACCGTGATCAGGGCCGCGACGACGCGGCGTGACCGGATCGCCAGCGAGGACTGCTCAGACATGGCATCTCCTTCGACGAGTTCAGGGGATCCCAGCCTCGGGGGCAAGGAGGCGCCGCGGACCACGCGCCGCGCGTAGTCCGACGGCCTCACACGAGCGAGCGGAGGTACCGGCGGCGGTAGAGCTTCTGGGCGACCAGGATCGCGGGGAACAGCGCCCGCCACGGGCCCCGGCCCGCGCGCGTGAGGGAGCGCAGCGTGAGGTGCACCGTCCCGTCGTCGTCCCGGTGCACGACGAATGCCTCCTCGCCGGCCACGGGATGACCGTCGAGGGTGCCGTAGGCGAGGGCGACGCGGCGGTCCGTCACGACGGTCTCGACCACCTGGACCGGCTCGCGCACCCGGAGGGGCCCGATCCGCGCGACGAGCCAGGAGCGCTCGCCCGCCCGCGCCGCCCGGCCCGGGGCGAGCGGCGGGTCGACGGCGAACCCGCTGCGGGTCTTCACGCCCCACGACAGGACCGCCGTCGAGGCCTCGGCCCACAGCTCTGGACCGGAGCCCAGGGGGACGGTGCGCTCGTACGCGCGCCAGCGGGCAGGCGGGAGCCACCGTGCGACGGCAGGCGCCGTCCCGCCCACGACGTCGTAGCCGACGCTCTTGCGGCCCAGGTGGTGAGTGGCCAGGAGGATCAGGTCGCCGGGGTCGGCCCCGGCGCAGAGCACGGCCGAGCGCACGACCTCCTCCTCGGCGGGCGTCAGGCGGAAGCTTGCGCTGGTTCCCGTGTCGTGCGCGTCCCACAGGAGTCGCCCGCCGTCATCGAGCGCCGAGCAGCCGATGCTGAACGGCGCGAGCGCCAGCGCGAGGCCGAGGTCCTCGTCGACGTGGGGGTCTAGCGACAAGGTCGTGCTACGAACTCGACCGCCCGCGAGGCGCTGCTCGGCGGCGCGGACAGCGGCTTGCACGGCCGAGGGCCACTCTTGGTCGGACAGGACATCGATCTCGACGAGACTCAGGCGGCTGCGCAGTGCGCTGAGCGCTGCCCGCGTCGCCGCCGCGGTGGTCGCTCGTGGGGCGCCGTCGCGCACGGTGAACCACCGTCCGTCGTTCAGTGTCGCGCGGGCCACGGCGCCCATCGTGCCGCACCCGACGCGGCAGAGGCTGCGAAGGCTGGCACGAGTTCCGCGACGGCGCGCGCGACCGGCCCGGTCATCGACAACGAGGCCGCCGCGTGCCCGGGTTCCCGGAGGCGGCCTGCGTGGTACCACGCAGGCGGCGGCGCCGGCGTGGACGGGCCGGAGTGGGATGGACAGGTCCGACACCCCGACCGGAGGCTTCCCGTGAACCGTTCCGCTTCGCCCACCTCGGTAGCCGACGTGGTCGGCAGTCCGCCCGGAGGATCGCGCGGCGCGCCGCACGCAACGATCGAGGCCGCCGTGCGCGGCCGGGTGGTGATGGTGCGGATGGCCGGCGAGGTGGATGCGGCATGTGTCGCCGAGGCCGTGCCCACGATCGCGATGCTCGACACGCTGGCGGGGTGCCGCCCGGTGCTCGTCGACACGCACGACGTGACGTTCATGGACTCGTCGGGCGTCGCCCTGCTGGAGCGGGTGGTGCGCCTGTGCCGCGCGGCCGGCGTCCCGGTGGCGCTGCTCGACCCGGCCGTCGTCGTCACGGAGGTGCTGGGGCTCCTCGGGCTGGACCGCTGGTTCCCGGTGGTGCGCTCCGCAGGCCGTGCCAGTGCCTGACGCCGGGCAGGAGGACCACGGTGGCGGGGCCACCACGACCGACCCGCGGGTGCACCGCCCTCGCGGCCACGACACCGAGGGGTGGAGATGAACGCACCGCAGCACGTCCTGGTCGGGGTCGACGGCTCGGACGAGAGCCTGCACGCGCTCGACTGGGCCGCCGCTTACGCCCGCCGCGCCGGCGTGGAGCTGCACGTCCTCAGCGCCTACACGCTGCCGGGGTTCACCGGGAGCTACAGCTTCGCCCACGACGTCCCGATGGTCGACGACCTGTACGCGAAGCGGTACGTCGAGGACCTGCTGGCCCGCGCGCACGAGCGGGTGGTCGCGACCGGCGTGCCCGCGACGACCGAGGTGACCATCGCCGACGCGACGACCGCGCTTTCGGAGCGGTCGGCGCGGTCCGGGCTGGTCGTCGTCGGGGCGCGCGGTGCCGGTGGCTTCATGGAGCGGCTGCTCGGCACGGTCTCGGCGAACCTCCCCGTGCGGTCGGCCTGCCCCACGGTCGTCGTGCCGGGGCGGGCGCGGGCCGACGACGACGGCTCCCTCGCGGCTGACTCCCTCGACCGCTTCGGCAAGGTCGTCGTCGGGGTGGACGGCTCGCCGTCGTCGGACGCCGCGCTGCGGGCCGCCGTCGTGCAGGCGCGTGCCTGGGGAGCCGCCGTCGAGCTAGTGCGGGCGGTCTCCCTCGTCGGCTGGAGCGGTTCACCCTGGCTCGACCCGGGATTCCGGGAGTCGGTTCTCGGCGGCGCCCGCGCGGAGCTCGACCGGGACGTCGCGCGCCTCCGGGCGGAGCACCCGGACCTGAGCGTGAGCGCCGACGTCGTCGAGGGGCACGCGTCCGACGTCCTGGCCGACAGCTCGGCGGCCGCGGACCTGCTCGTCGTCGGCTCTCGCGGACGAGGCGGGATCCGCGGCCTCCTGCTGGGCTCGACGAGCCAGGCGGTGCTGCGGCGGTCCCACTGCCCCGTGCTGATCCCGGCGCGCGCGTCCGAGCGGGCCGGTGGCGGACGCACGGACGGCGACTGACCAGGCGGGGAGGACCGCGCCCTGCCTACGATCGGCGGCATGGTGACTCCCCGCACGCGTGTGGGCATCGTCGAGGACGAGGCCCTGATGCGGGGGATGCTCGAGCAGACCCTGTCGGCCGAGGAGTCGTTGCGCGTGGTGCACTCGGTGCCCGGCGTGACCGAGGCGAGGCTGGTCTTCACCCCCGGGTCGTGCGACGTCGCCCTGCTGGACGTGAACCTGCCCGACGGCAACGGGGTGGCGCTCGGGGTGGCGCTGCAGCGGGCCGACCCGCGCCTGGCGGTCATGCTGCTGTCGAGCGAGGACGTGATGGGCCTGTTCACGACCGTGCAGGGCGAGGCGACCCGCCCGTGGAGCTACCTGTCCAAGCGGTCGAGCTTCGCGCGCGACGTCCTGGTGCGCGCGGTCGCGGCGGCGGCGCAGGGGCAGGTGGTGCTCGACCCGTACCTCGTGCAGCGCTCCACGCCGCGCCCCGGGTCGGCCGTCTCCGCGCTGACGCCCGCCCAGTTCGGGGTGCTGCGGCTCGTGGCCGAGGGGCTGTCGAACCACGCCACGGCAGACCGGCTCGGGATCAACGAGCGGTCGGTTGAGAGCCATCTGAAGTCGATCTACCAGCGCCTGGGCGTCGACGGCACCGAGCACAACCGGCGCGTCGCCGCGGTGCTCGCGTTCCTCGAGCAGACCGGACGCTCGTGGCGGGCCTGAGCGCGCGGGTCGCCCCGGCACGGGGGCGCGCCGCGGAGACCGTCCTGCTGCGGGACAGGACGCGGATCGCGGTCGCCGTCGCCGGGGCCAACTTCGTGCTGTACGCCCTGATGACCGTGGCCGGGTGGGCCGGCTGGGGTGGGCTGCAGACCGCGATCACGCACGAGCGCAGCGCTCTCGGGGTGACCCTCGACGGCGTCGTGGTGCTCGTGGTGAACCTGGCGTTCGGGGCGGTCGTCATCGCCGGCACGCTCGCCTTCCGCCCGCTGTCGCGCCGGTGGCCTGCCCGGCTCGCCGTCGTCACGGGCGTCTCTGCCGTGGCCTCGGTGCCACGGATGCTCGCGCTCACCGCGATCAGCAGCACGCCGACCGGCGGCGCCTACGTCGCGGCCGTCGGCACGCTCGGGCTCGCCGCGGGCGTCGTCGGGATGTCCGCCGGGCTCCTGTCCGCGTCGCTGGTCGACCAGGCCCGGACGGAGCAGCAGCGCCGCGAGGAGGAGGCGCTCCGCGCAGCCCGCGCCGTGGAAGAGCTGCAGGACGAGGAGATCCGGGTGCGCCGGCTGGTGTTCGACCAGCTGCACGGCACGCTGCAGTTCCACCTCGTGACGGTGACGGCGGGGCTCGACCGCGTCGCCGAGCAGCTGGCGTCGGCCGGCGACGACGACCGTGCCGCCGAGGTGCGCCACTGGGCCGAGACGATCGAGGAGATCCGCGAGGAGGACGTGCGCTCGCTGAGCCACAGCGTCTTCCCGTCGGGCGCCGACCTCGGCCCCCAGGAGGCGATCGAGCTCCTGCTGCGGCGGCTGCCGCCCCAGGTCGACGCGTCGATCGAGCTCGGCGACCGCTACCGGGACCTCGTGGCCCGGGAGGGGCTGCGGATGCCGATGGCGGAGCGTCTCGTGGTGATCTACACGGTCGAGGAGGCGGTGACCAACGCCCTCCGGCACGGGCGGGCGCGGACGGTCACCGTCCGTGCGGACGCCGAGCCCACCGCCGACGCCGACCGCTGGGTGTTCGTCACCGTGGTCGACGACGACGGCACGGGGCCCACGGACCCTGCGCCGGAGCTGCACGGCCTGCGGCGCCACCTCGAGCGCATCGAGTACCGCGGCGGCACCCTCGCCCTCGGCGCCGGTCCCGACGGAGGGGGCCGGCTCGCCTTCCGGCTCCCGTTCACCGCGGACCCCGCGGCCGGGGACGGTGCGTCGTGACCGGCGTCGGGCCCCGGTGCCCCATGAACCGCTCTGTGAACGCTCGGTAAAGAAAGTCTCTGGTGAGGTTCCGCCGGAGGTTCGCAGAGGTGTAGCGTTGCGGGCGTCGCGACGACGAGGTCGCGAGTCCGGATCGCAGCGCTCGAGACCGAGGCGCGCAGGACGCAGGACGTGGGACGAAGGTGCGGCAGTGACTTTCACCGACGAGGCGCAGGCCGGGGGAATCGCCCTGGTGGAGCGGACCGACGTGAGCGTGGTGGACATGTGGGGCGAGATCGACATCGCCCTGCGCAACGAGGCGAGCGCGGCGCTCGCGAGGGCGTTCGAGCGCGATCTCCCCGTCGTCGTCGACACGTCTCGGGTGACGTTTATCGACTCCGCCGGGGTCGCGTTCCTCGTCCAGCTCTGCCGGATCGGCCGGGACGAGGGCCTGCGGGTGTCGCTGCACCGTCCGCCGGCAGCGGTGCTCGACGTGCTGCGGATGCTCGACCTCGACGTGCCCCCGGACGCGAACATCCTCGACCGTCCCACGACCCCGACGGCGCCGACGCCCGCCGCGCCGCACAGCCTGGCCGGCTGACGGGCGGACGCGGGAGCGTCAGTGGTCGCGACCGCTGGCGGCGAGGGCCGCAGCCCCGACGATCCCCGCGCGGTTGCGCAGCGTGGCCGGGATGATCGGCGCGCGCAGGTTCAGCAGGGGCAGGAACTTCTCGTGGTGCTTGCTCACGCCGCCGCCGACGACGATGAGCTCGGGGGCGAGCAGCATCTCGACCGTCTCGAAGTAGCGCTGCAGCCGTTCGGCCCACTGGTGCCACGACAGGTCGTGGCGCTCGCGGGCGGACTCGGCGGCCCGCGACTCGGCGTCGTGCCCGTCGATCTCGAGGTGCCCGAGCTCGGTGTTCGGCACGAGCAGGCCGTCCACCAGCAGCGCGGACCCGATCCCGGTGCCCAGCGTGACCACGAGGACGACCCCCTCGCGCCCCTGGGCGGCGCCGTAGCGCTGCTCGCCGACGCCGGCGGCATCGGCGTCGTTGACGGCCGTCACCTGCCGGCCCGTCGCCTCGCTCGCGAGGGCGGGCAGGTCGACGCCCTTCCACGACTTGTGCAGGTTGGCGATGAACCGGACGACGCCGTGGTCCATCGGGGCGGGGAAGGCGACGCCGACCGGCACGTGCGGCGGCAGCTCGAACGAGTCGACGAGCTCGGCGAGCACGCCGGCCACGGCCTCCGGGGTGGACCTCTCGGGGGTGGGGATGCGGCGTCGTTCGTCCGCGAACTCGCCCGTCGCGAGGTCGACCGGAGCCCCCTTGATGCCCGACCCGCCGATGTCGATGCCGAACGCGACCGGCTGCGCTGCCTCCACCATGGGCCCCATCTTGATGCAGGATCGTCCTATGAGCGACACAAGCCCGGTGCAGTACTGGTACAACACCAAGACCGGTGAGGTCGAGGAGAGCCGCGACCGCTCCAGCTGGAGCCACCGGATGGGCCCCTACCCCACGCGGGAGGCCGCCCGCAACGCCCTGGACTCGGCGCAGCGCCGCAACGAGGAGTGGGAGGGCGAGGACGCCGACTGGCGCGGCAAGGACTGACGCCGGCGCCCCGCACGACGGGACCGATGAGTCCGCGTGCCGCCCCCGGTCGACCCGGCATGACGACGACGATCGAGGCGAACGGTGTCGCGCACGGCGTGGAGCACCTCGGGGACGAGGCGGCCCCGCTGGTGCTCTGCGTGGGCGCCCCCACCATGGTGTCCTGGCCCGACGCGCTCTGCGCGGCCCTCGCCCGCGGGGGACGTCACGTGGTGCGGTACGACCTGCGCGACGCCGGGGCGTCCACGACCGTGGACCCCGAGGCGCCGGCCTACACGCTGCGGGACCTCGCGGCCGACGCCGCCGCGCTCGCACGGGAGCTCGACGACCGGCCCGCGCACCTGGCGGGCCTCGGTGTCGGCGGGATGGTCGCCCAGGTCGCCGCGCTCGACCACCCGGAGGCGTTCGCGGCGCTGACCCTGGTCGGCACGCGACCCGTCGCGCCGGGCCCGGTCGACGACGACCTGCCCGACCACGACGCCGCGGCGATGGAGCGGCTGTTCTCGCTGCCGGAGCCCGACTGGTCCGACCGCGACGCGGTGACCGAGCACGCCGCCCTGGGCGCCGCGATCCTCGGGGACGACCCGGCCGCGGCGCGCGCGGTCGCCGGGCGGGTCTGGGACCGGACGCCCGGCACGTCGCCCGCCCTGCACGCGGCCAACCAGGAGGGCATGGTCTTCGCCCGGCTCGACTGCGCGCCCCGCTGGCGTGAACGCCTCGGGGAGATCGCGGTCCCGGCGCTCGTGGTGCACGGCCGGCGTGACCCGTTCTTCCCGGTCGGGAACGGGGAGGCCCTCGCTCGGGAGATCCCGGACGCGCGCCTGCTCGTCCTCGAGGAGGCTTCGACGGCGGTCCCGGACGCCGCCGCCGGCCGGGTCGCGGCGGCGATGCTCGACCTGGCGGACGCCGTCGGCGTCGGCTGACGCCCGCCTAGCGCTCGAAGGAGTGCGCGGCGTCGGGGAACGAGCCCCCGCGGACCTCGGCGGCATAGTCCTCCGCCGCCTGCCGCAACAGGTTGCCGACCTCGGCGAACCGGCGCGCGAACCGCGGCGACCAGTCCGTCATCCCCGCCATGTCGGTCCAGACCAGCACCTGCCCGTCCACGCGCGGCCCCGCGCCGATGCCGATGGTCGGGATGCGCAGGATCTCCGTGGCGCGCGCCGCGACCTCCACCGGCACCATCTCCAGCACGACGGCGACCGCCCCGGCCTCCTGCACGGCGAGCGCGTCCTCGCACAGCGCCTCCGCGGCGTCGTCGCCCCGGCCCTGCACGCGCGGCCCACCGAGGATGTTCTCCGACTGCGGCGTGAAGCCGAGGTGCCCGACCACGGGGATGCCGGCGTCGGTGAGCGCGCGGATCTGCGCGGCGGACCGGCGGCCGCCCTCGAGCTTGATCGCGGCGGCACCCGTCTCCTTCATGACGCGGACGGCGGAGGTGAGGGCCTGCTCCGGCCCGGCCTCGTAGGTGCCGAACGGCAGGTCGACGACGACGAGCGCGTGCTCGGCCGCCCGGGCGACGGCGCGGGCCGGCGGGATCATGTCGTCGAGGGTGACGGGCAGGGTCGTCGAGTGCCCGTGCATGGTGTTGCCGATCGAGTCGCCGACGAGCAGCAGGTCGAGACCCGCGGCGTCGAAGATCCGCGCCGTGACGGCGTCGTACGCCGTGAGCATCGTGAGCTTCTCGCCGCGCTCCTTGGCCTCGGCCAGGTGGTGGACCCGGACGCGCCGCCGGCGCGTGAGGTCGGCGGCGGGCGAGGGGGCTGCGGCGACGTCGGCGGCGGCGTCGGGACCGGGGTTCGACATGGCGGCCAGCCTATGCCTCCGACGCGTGGTACCGGGCATCCGTCCAGGTCGGAGCCCGGCGCGCGCGGGGCAGGCGCCAGGACATACCCCGTTAACACTTCTCGGGCAGGATGGGCTCATGGACAGGCAGCAGGAGTTCGTGCTCCGCACGGTCGAGGAGCGCGACATCCGCTTCATCCGGCTCTGGTTCACCGACGTGCTCGGGGTGCTGAAGTCGGTGGCGGTCGCCCCGGCCGAGCTCGAGCAGGCGTTCACGGAGGGCATCGGCTTCGACGGCAGCTCCATCGAGGGGCTGACGCGGGTCTACGAGGCGGACATGATCGCCAAGCCCGACCCGACGACGTTCCAGGTGCTGCCCTGGCGCGGCGAGCGGCACGGCACGGGCCGCATGTTCTGCGACATCCTCACGCCGGACGGCGAGCCCTCCCTCGCGGACTCGCGCAACGTGCTCAAGCGGCAGCTCGCCAAGGCCAGCGACCGCGGGTTCACCTTCTACACGCACCCCGAGGTCGAGTTCTACCTGTTCAACCAGCTCGCGGCGCCGGAGGACCCGCTGGTCCCGGTCGACAACGGCGGCTACTTCGACCACCTGGCCCGCGGCAGCACGCACGACTTCCGCCGGGCCGCGATCACGATGCTCGAGTCGATGGGCATCTCGGTGGAGTTCTCCCACCACGAGGCGGGGCCGGGCCAGAACGAGATCGACCTGCGGTACGCCGACGCGCTGACCACGGCGGACAACCTCATGACCTTCCGCACGGTGGTCAAGGAGGTGGCGCTGGAGCAGGGCGTCTTCGCGTCGTTCATGCCCAAGCCGATGGCCGATCAGCCGGGCTCGGGGATGCACACGCACCTGTCCCTGTTCGAGGACGACCAGAACGCCTTCCACGAGCCGGGCGCGCAGTTCGAGCTGTCGAAGACGGCCCGGCAGTTCATCGCCGGCCTGCTGGTGCACGCGGCCGAGATCACGGCCGTGACCAACCAGTACGTCAACTCGTACAAGCGGCTCTGGGGCGGCGCCGAGGCTCCCAGCTACATCTGCTGGGGCCACAACAACCGGTCCGCCCTCGTGCGCGTGCCCATGTACAAGCCGGGCAAGGGCAACTCCGCCCGCGTCGAGTACCGGGCCCTCGACTCCGCGGCGAACCCGTACCTCGCGTTCGCGGTGCTGCTCGCCGCCGGACTCAAGGGCATCGAGCACGGCTACGAGCTGCCGGAGGCCACGGGCGACGACGTCTGGGAGCTGACGGACCGCGAGCGTCGCGCGCTCGGCATCGCCCCGCTGCCGCAGTCGCTCGACGAGGCGATCGAGCTCATGGAGCGTTCCGAGCTGGTGGCCGAGACGCTCGGGGAGCACGTCTACGACTTCGTCCTGCGCAACAAGCGGCAGGAGTGGGACGCGTACCGCGCGCAGGTGACGCCCTACGAGCTGCGCCGGTTCCTGCAGAACCTGTGACCGCCCGTCCGCCGACCCTCACGAGCCGGTTGCTGCACGCCGGCTTCGCGGACCTCACCCGGTCGGCGTCGCTCTGGTCCGACGAGGCGCTGCAGGACGCCCTCGCGGCGCCCGGGCGCGCGGACGCGCTCCTGGGAGCGGTGGGGGCCTGCGCCGACCCGGACCTGGCGCTCCTGCAGCTGGTGCGCCTCGCGGAGCACCCCGATGCGCGCGAGCGGCTCGGAGCGCTGCTCGACGAGGGTGCCTCGCCGCGGGCGCGCACCCGGCTGCTGGCGGTGCTCGGGGCGTCGTCCGCCCTGGGGGACGAGGTGGTGCGCCGGCCCGAGCTGCTCGACGTCCTCGCGGTGCCCGACGGCGCGGCGCTCGACGCCGACGACGCCGACGAGCTCGACGACGCCGACGACGAGGGGGAGGGGGAGGACGGCGGCGACCCCGGCCCGCGCACCCTGAAGGGCCCGGCCGAGGTGCGCGCCGCGCTGCTGCGCGCCGTCGGCGCCGACCCGGACGCCGCGGTGCCGGTGGCCGCCGACCCGGGCTCCGGACCGGGCGTCGGCTGGCCGGACGCGGATGCGGCGACCACCACGGACGCGCTGCGCCGGGCGTATCGCGCCCGGCTGCTGGCGCTGGCCGCCGACGACCTCACCGCCAGCGAGCCGCTGACCCGCATGCCCGTCGTCGGGGCGGCCCTCGCCGACCTGGCGTCGGCCGCGCTGGAGGCCGCGCTCGCCGTCGCGCGGGCCGACCTGGACGACCACGGTGCCGGCGTGCGGCTCGCCGTCCTGGGCATGGGCAAGACCGGCGGACGAGAGCTGAACTACGTCTCCGACGTCGACGTCGTGTACGTGTGCGAGCCCGGCGAGCTGCCGGACGGCGGCGTCCTCGACGAGGAGGCCGCGCTCGCGGTCGGCACCCGCCTCGCGACCGGGCTGCAGCGGGTGTGCTCGGCCGCCTCCGCGGAGCCGGCCCTGTGGCCGGTCGACGCCGCGCTGCGGCCCGAGGGCGCGCAGGGGCCCCTGGTGCGCACCCTCGCGAGCCACGTCGCGTACTACGAGCGCTGGGCCGCGACATGGGAGTTCCAGGCCCTGCTCAAGGCGCGCCCCGTGGCCGGCGACGCGGCGCTGGGGCGCGACTACCGCGCGGCCGTCGACCCGTTCATCTGGTCGGCCGTGCACCGCGAGCACTTCGTCGAGGACGCCCGCGCGATGCGCCGCCGGGTCGAGCAGCACGTCCCCGCCGCCGAGGCGGACCGGCAGATCAAGCTGGGCAAGGGCGGCCTGCGCGACGTCGAGTTCACGGTCCAGCTGCTGCAGCTGGTGCACGGTCGCGCCGACCCGCAGATCCGCTCGCCGCACACGCTGTCCGCGCTCGCCGCCCTCGCCGCCGGCGGGTACGTCGGGCGCGAGCACGCCGCGCGGATGGCGGTCTGCTACCGGTTCCTGCGGGCGCTGGAGCACCGGGTGCAGCTGTACCGGCTGCGCCGGACGCACCTGCTGCCCACCGCGGAGGAGGACCTGCGCCGTCTCGCACGGTCGCTCGGCATGCGCGCGGAGGGCGCCTCAGGCCTCCTCGAGCGCTGGCGCGCGACGCGGCGCGAGGTCCGCGCCCTGCACGAGGAGGTCTTCTACCGGCCGCTGCTGCCCGCCTCGGCGCAGCTCTCGGACGCCGAGCTGTCGCTGTCCCCGGACGTCGCACGCGAGCGGTTCGCCGCCGTCGGGTACCGCGACCCCGACGGCGCGATGCGGCACGTCGTGGCCCTGACGGCGGGCACGTCGCGCCGGGCGGCGCTGCAGCGGCAGCTGCTGCCGGTGCTGCTCGGCTGGTTCGCCGAGGGCGCCGACCCGGACGGCGGGCTGCTGGCGTTCCGCAAGCTGTCCGACGAGCTGGGCGCCACGCCCTGGTACCTGCGCCTGCTGCGCGACTCGGAGAACGCGGCGTACCACCTGAGCCGGCTCCTGGCGTCGTCGACGTACCTCGCCGAGGCCCTGGCGCGCTCGCCCGAGTCGGTGCGCTGGCTGGCCGACACGTCCGGGCTCGACCCCCGTGGCCCGCAGCGGCTGGCCGCGGAGGCGGACGCCATCCTCACGCGGGCCGACGAACCGAGGTCCGCCGCGCAGCGGCTGCGGGCCCTGCGCCGGCGGGAGCTGGCCCGCACCGGCGCGGCCGAGGTCCTCGGGCTGCTGCCCCCCGTGGGCGCCGCGGCCGCGGTCTCGGACGCGGCCGACGTCGTCCTGGCGGGCGGACTGCGCGTGGCCGAGCACGTCGCGCGCACGGAGCTCGGGCTGGGGGAGTCGCGCGAGGCGAACCCCACACGGCTGCTCGTCGTCGCGATGGGGCGGCTCGGCGGCCGTGAGATGGGGTACGGCTCCGACGCCGACGTGATGTTCGTGCACGAGCCCGTGCCGGATGCCGAGCCGCAGCTCGCGCAGGACTTCGCCACCCGCGCCGCGACGCGCCTGCGGGCGCTGCTGTCGGAGGTGGGCCCGGAGCCGACCCTGCCGGTGGACGCGGACCTGCGGCCGGAGGGCCGGCAGGGACCGCTCGTGCGCACGCTCGACTCGTACGCCGAGTACTACGGGCGGTGGTCGAGCGTGTGGGAGGCCCAGGCGCTGCTGCGCGCGCGGCCCGTGGCGGGAGACGTCGGCGGAGAGGACTCGCTGGGCACCCGGTTCGGGGCGCTGGTGGACCCGTTGCGCTACCCGGCCGGCGGGCTGGACGACGCGCACCTGCGCGAGGTGCGCCGGATCAAGGCCCGCGTCGAGGCCGAGCGGCTGCCCCGCGGTGCGGACCCCTCGCGCCACCTCAAGCTCGGCCGGGGCGGCGTCGCCGACGTCGAGTGGACGGCGCAGCTGCTCCAGCTGCAGCACGCGGGCGAGGTGCCGGGCCTGCGCACCACCGGCACGGTCGCGGCGCTCGACGCCGCGACGTCGGCGGGGCTCCTGGACCCCGAGGACGCCGCCCAGCTGCGCGACGCGTGGGTGCTCGCCTCGCGCCTGCGCTCCGCCGTCGTGCTCTGGTCCGGGCGCACCACGGGGGCGCAGACCGACCGGTTGCCGCACGACTCGCGCGACCTGTCCGGCGTCGCCGCCCTGCTCGGCGACGTGGGCACCGGGGGAGAGCTCGAGGAGCTCTACCTGCGCACGGCCCGCCGCGCCCGCGCGGTCGTGGAGCGCGTCTTCTACGGCGAGGAGTGACCTCGGCGCGGCGTCGGGCCGCGGAGCCGGGCTTCCCCTGAGACCCCTCCCGGACGCCCCCGCGGGTACGGCAGAATCTGGGGCATGCATCAGCCCATGCCGTCGCCCGCGGGCGCGCCGACCGCTCGCCGACGACCCTCGGGAGCGGTCGCGTGAGCGCCGGCCTGCTCGGCCTGCTCGACGACGTCGCGGCGATCGCCAAGCTCGCCGCCGCCTCGCTCGACGACGTCGGGGCCGCCGCCGCGAAGGCGACGGCGAAGGCGGCGGGCGTCGTCGTCGACGACACCGCCGTGACGCCGCAGTACGTGCACGGCGTCGCCGCGAACCGCGAGATCCCCATCGTCAAGAAGATCGCCTGGGGCTCGATCCGGAACAAGGTGTTCTACATCCTCCCGGTGGCCCTGATCCTCAGCCAGTGGGCGCCGTGGCTGCTCACGCCGATCCTCATGGTGGGCGGCACGTACCTGGCCTTCGAGGGTGCCGAGAAGATCTGGGGTCGCCTGCGCGGGCACGAGGGGCACGACAAGCCCGCCGCGACGGTGGGCCCCGAGGCCGAGAAGAGCCTCGTCGCCGGCGCCGTGCGCACCGACCTCATCCTGTCCGCGGAGATCATGGTCATCGCCCTCAACGAGGTGGCGCACGAGCCGTTCTTCTCGCGGCTGGTCATCCTGCTGGTCGTCGCGCTCGCCATCACCGTGATCGTCTACGGCGTCGTCGGCCTCATCGTGCGGATGGACGACATGGGCCTGGCCCTCGCGGGCCGTGACTCCCGGACCAGCCAGCGCGTGGGGCGCGCCCTCGTGACCGGGATGCCCAAGGTGCTCGCCGTGATCTCCGTCGTGGGCACCGTCGCGATGCTGTGGGTGGGCGGTCACATCCTGCTGACCGGCACCGACGAGCTCGGCTGGCACGCGCCCTACGCGTTCGTGCACCACCTCGAGGAGGCCGTCGCGCACGCCGTGCCGGGCATCGGCGGGTTCCTCGGCTGGCTGGTCAACACGTTCTTCTCGGCCCTCGTCGGCGTGGTCGTGGGAGCCGTCGTCGTCGCCGTCATGCACGTGCTGCCGTTCGGGAAGAAGCACGGTGAGGAGCACTCGGCCGACCACTCGGCCGACCACCCGGCCGATCACGCCACCGAGCACGAGGGCGACGTCGAGGCGACGTCCACCGACGGGCCCACCGACGAGCCCACCGGCGGTCCGCGGGCCTGAGGCGGCGGGGGGCGCGCCGGGGGCGCGGGGGGGGCCCCCGGCCCCCCCCCCCCCCCCCCCCCCC